>JAGBCQ010000008.1 GCA_017937925.1 Paraprevotella sp.
AATTTGACTATCATTTTGTCATTTCGACAGAGCGAAGCGACGAGAAATCTCATGTGGCAATGTTGAGATTCCTCCCTTCGGTTCGGAATGACACGACACTTTGATAGCGTGTTTCTATTTTGATACAGCCCCACTAAAATGGCGGACGTCCGGCGTCGCGATGACGGACGTCTTGCGTTTTGACGACGGACGTCCGTCAGTTTTGTAACGAAAGGAGCGCAGAAACTAAGAGTGAAACATGAAACATCATTCTCGCACGCGCGCGCATTATTTACTATAGGTTTCACTATCATGTTTCATGTTTCATTTTATTCCAAAAGCCCTTTGTGGATGCGGTTTTTAGAGTGAAACATGATGTTTCATCATGGTTCACTAAGAAAAATGGGGGTTTTTACAAGAATCTGTACTTCATCAAGTCTAACACAAAGACCCTTTACACACGTTCAGAATGAACATTTGCATTAAAACAACAGAAATTATTTAAGCATCACTACCTAAATATAATAAAAGAAGGACACCCCGACGTCGCTTCGTCTAAGAGCATCCTTCCACTCACACCATGTAAAATATACTGTCTTTATCTATTTAATTATCGCCGAATCCTCCATCAAAGTCACCTCCGAAACCACCTTGCTGGCCTCCGAAACCTTGTCCGCCGCCAAATCGGTTGTTCTGTCTGTAACCACCATTACGCTGGTTGCGGAATCCTGTTCCCTGCTCGAAGATTTTCAAAAGTTGCTTATTGGTCATCGTCTTGGCGAACTCATTGTAATACTTCTTTTCTATCTCCAGACGATTGTACAGATTCACGATGTTTTCTGTTTTGCGGTCAAACATCGTCTTGACTCTCTGTGTTGCTTCCTCATCAGTCAAATCATCAATTTTCTTACGATCCAACTCTGTGCGTTGTTCCCTACTTGCTGCCATTACAGCCATCAGTTCCTGCTGAAAATTCTTGTAAGTCTCTTTAAAAGAAGTCTTTGCTTCTCCCTCCAAACCCAAATCATCTGCCAAACGATCGGCTCTGCGCTCTAAAAATTCAGCCACGCGTTTTTCAAAATCGCCATTACCTTGACGTTGTGCGTTCACCACTGTTACACTTAGTAACATACCAAGCACTAGCAATATTATACCTTTTCTGTTCATAATTATTAGTTTTTGTTTTTAACTTACCGTTATGCTTATATGACTGCTAATACAGAAAAAGGTTTAATCTTTATCGAACAGTTATATGAAAACAGCCTTGCTTTACCTCATATTTTATATAGCAAAGGCCGGCCATACGAACATCCCTCAATACCTCTGAAAGTACCCATTTGAGCGAGTCACTTCTCACAGCACGACGTTCCGGACCTTCGGGATTTTGAACTACATTATAACGATTGTAACAAATATCAAACGTAGTGCCATATCGATGACTGCTTTCGGGCGACGCATTGACATTCACTCTTCGCAAACGACGCACATCACTCTCCGTACGCAACACAGACGTCACAATCAACGTATGCAAAGGAATACCTTTTACCGCCAACGAATCTAAGAAGTTACGACTGATTTTCTGTAACAAATCACTTGCACGCGGCACTAAATAAGGGATGGAATAATTCATCTTATCATCCATGGTGTAATATGGATTACTCCCGACATATACTAATTCATCCTTACGCAGTTCGGCCTCCTTTCTATCTTCTACCGGTGTTACGCCCCACTTCTGAGCTGCCACAATCTGCACATCTTGCAAATCGGGGAATGTCCTACTAAATCCGGGTACACTATAAATCCTATTCTTAACGACACGCCCGGTGGCATCCTTAAATCGAGGAATGCTGTACGACTGTGCCTTGAAAGCATCATTTCGTTTAGATTTATATTCAACGACGCCTTTCTTTTCCTGTTCCTCCACTACAGTCGGCTGTTCTTCAACTGCCTCGTTTACTTTTTCCTTTGGTTCTGCAACAGATGGCTCTATCCACCTGATGACAGCCAATATCAACACAACCGACGCTGCAACCCCTAAGAATATTTCTTTTCTCAGTCTTCGTGACATATTTTTATTTTTAAGTGGCACAAAGATAGAAAAAACGTAGCGAAATAAAAACTTAATGCTTAAATTTGCGGAAATTTAAGCGCATGATAGAAAAGCATATCGTATTAGAAGACATCGACCCCGTAATATTCTACGGAGTAAACAACGCGAACATTCAAATCATCAAAGCCCTGTACCCCAAATTGCGCATCGTGGCGCGCGGTAATATTATTAAGGTAATGGGCGATGAGGAAGAAATGTGTGCCTTTGAGGAACACATTATTGCGATAGAGAAACATTGCGCCAAATATAACAGTCTGAAAGAAGAAGACATCATTTGCATCATCAAAGGCAAAAAAACTGAAAAGGAATGTACGGAAGGCGTCATTGTATATAGTGTCAATGGCAAACCCATTACCGCCCGTAGCGAAAATCAGCAAAAATTAGTTAAGGCCTACGAAGAGAACGACATGATATTTGCTATCGGTCCTGCCGGTTCCGGAAAGACTTACACAAGTATCGCCCTAGCCGTCAAAGCTCTCAAGAACAAAGAAATTCGCAAGATTATTTTGAGCAGACCGGCGGTTGAAGCCGGAGAAAAATTGGGTTTTCTCCCCGGCGACATGAAAGAAAAGATCGACCCATACCTACAGCCTTTGTATGACGCACTTCAAGATATGATTCCCGCTGTCAAGCTACAGGAAATGATAGAGCAAAACGTCATTCAAATCGCCCCCTTAGCCTTTATGCGCGGTAGAACACTGAACGATGCCGTCGTCATCCTTGACGAAGCACAAAACACCACCCCGGCACAGATTAAAATGTTCCTCACCCGTATGGGTATGAACACCAAGATGATTGTAACGGGTGACATGACACAAATAGACCTTCCCAATTCACAACGTTCGGGTCTGATTGAATCGACCAATATATTAAAAGGTATTAAGGGCATTGCATTCATAGAGATGAACAAAAAAGACATTGTCCGTCATAAACTGGTGACACGCATCGTAGAAGCCTACGAAAAGCATGAGAAAAAAGTGACCACTGCGAGAAAAAAGAAAAGCGGTCAGATTACAACCGAAGAAACGACCGTATATATGGACCCGACAGGTTGGGGTGACAATTAAAACCAGCATTTAAATAATTATTAAAAACATAACGAAATGAAAGCACTAACAGCAACAGAGTACAACTTTCCCGGTCAGACAGGAGTGTATCATGGCAAAGTACGCGACGTGTATAGCGTAGGAGACAAATTGGTAATGGTAGCCACCGACCGTATCTCAGCTTTTGATGTCGTATTGCCCGAAGGTATCCCCTTCAAAGGACAGATGTTGAATCAAATCGCAGCCAAATTCCTGGATGCCACTACAGACATTTGTCCTAATTGGAAACTTGCCACACCCGACCCAATGGTGACTGTCGGCGTCCGTTGCGAAGGTTTCCCTGTAGAAATGATTGTGCGTGGTTATCTTTGCGGTTCAGCATGGCGCGCATACAAAAGCGGTGTTCGTGAGATTTGCGGTGTAAAACTTCCTGAAGGCATGAAGGAGAATCAAAAATTCCCCGAACCAATTATTACTCCGACCACCAAAGCGGAAATTGGCGAACACGATGCAGATATTTCTAAAGAGGAAATACTCGCTCAAGGTTTGGCTACACCCGAAGAATACGAATTGTTAGAGAAATACACCCTCGCCCTGTTCAAGCGCGGCAGCGAAATTGCTGCTGAGAGAGGCTTAATTTTGGTTGACACCAAATACGAGTTCGGAAAACATGACGGCAAAATCTATTTGATGGACGAAATTCATACACCGGACAGCAGCCGTTACTTCTACTCAGAAGGTTATGAAGAACGTTTCAATGCCGGCGAACCACAAAAGCAACTCTCCAAAGAGTTCGTTCGCGAATGGTTAATGGACAACAACTTCCAAGGCAAAGAAGGTCAGACGGTTCCGGAAATGACACCCGAAATCGTGGAAGGTATTTCCAATCGTTACATCGAGCTGTATGAGCATATCACAGGAGAAACCTTCTGTAAAGAATCGGACGAAGATTTGTATGCGCGTATTGAAAAGAACGTCACCGAATATTTGAACAACCTATAATACCACGGTGTACGAACAAGAAAAGATAAAACCCTACGAAGGGAATGGTCATAAGAGTGAGCAGGTGGAACAAATGTTCGACAACATCGCCCACTCTTACGACTTATTGAACCATTGTCTGTCATTGGGTATCGACAAAAGATGGAGACGCACTGCCATCGACGCCTTACGCCCCTATCATCCGCAACACATCCTTGACATCGCTACAGGGACAGGTGACTTTGCCATCCTCTCTGCCAAAAGGTTGCAACCCCAAAGTATTGTGGGTGCAGACATTTCAGAAGGCATGATGGCCATCGGTAAGGATAAGGTCAAAGAGATTGGTTTGGATAACATTATCCGTTTCCAAAGAGAAGATTGTACTGACCTCACCTTTCCTGACAATAGTTTTGACGCCGTCACAGTAGCATACGGGGTACGAAATTTCGAAAGTCTGGACACCGGACTGAAAGAAATTTGCAGAGTCCTGAAAACCGGCGGTCATCTACTTATCGTCGAACTAAGTTCACCACGTCGCTTTCCTATGAAACAACTGTTTGCGCTGTATGCCAAAATCATCATGCCGACCATAGGAAAAATTATCTCAAAGGACAACAGCGCATATACTTACTTGCCGGCTACGATGGCAGCCTTTCCTCAAGGAGAAGTCATGGAAGGCATCCTTAAAAAAGCAGGGTTCAGCGACGTCCGATTCAAACGATTCACTTTCGGCATCAGCACGATGTATCTTGCCACCAAATAATCTATCAACATGGACTTATACGGTTTAATCGGTCATCCTCTAGGTCATTCATTCTCAAAAAAGTTTTTCAACGAAAAGTTTCAGAATGAAATGATTGATGCGGAATACCGAAACTTTGATATTGACACCATTAAATCATTTCCTACAATTATTGAGGAATATTCCAATTTGCGCGGTCTGAATGTCACCATCCCTTACAAAGAACTTATCATCCCATATTTAGACGAGTTGAGCGAAGACGCTCAAGCCATCGGCGCCGTAAACGTTATCAAAATCAGTCGAAATCACGAAGGAGTACATTTAAAGGGGTACAACTCGGACGTTATTGGTTTTACCGATTCTATCCGCCCGTTACTTAAACCCTTTCACAAAAAAGCGCTGATACTGGGAACCGGTGGTGCATCGAAAGCCATCCGTTATGGGTTGTATAAGTTAGGGATTGAGACCTGCTTTGTCAGCCGTCGCCCTAAAGAAGGTATGCTCACCTACTCGGATTTGACTGCGGACATTATGGCGGAATATACCGTCATAGTCAATTGTTCGCCCGTAGGAATGTTTCCCCACACGGACGAGCGCCCTGATTTGCCGTACCAATTCATCGGCAGTCATCACATCCTATACGATTTGGTCTATAATCCCGACGAAACTCTTTTCATGAAGTCGGGAAAAGAGCAAGGAGCTACAACGAAAAACGGTCTGGAAATGCTGATTTTGCAAGCTCGAGCCGGTTGGAACTTTTGGAACGAGTAATCGATTATGAAGCGAGCCGTTAAGAGAATCATATATTCATGTTGCGCTGCTGCAATAGTTGTTATCATCTTATTGTTTGGCGCCACTTTCTATTTACAATGGTACGCACTACAAGCCAGTGGAAACGAGCGAGGCAAGAATATCCCCACCTCGTATGATTTCATGTTGCAACGCTATCCGATTTTGCAGAACTGGTTGGACAGTCTTCAACAAACCAATGACCTCAGGGACACATTTATCGTTGCGCATAATGACAGCACCTTGCTCCACGCACTCTATCTTTATGCAGATACCACCACCTCAAAGACAGCCGTAGTAGTCCATGGTTACACCGACAATGCGGTACGGATGTTGCACATCGCCTATCTGTACAACCACGACCTACACTACAACGTCCTCCTTCCCGACCTACGTTATTCGGGAGAAAGTGATGGCACGCACATACAAATGGGATGGAACGACCGCCAAGACGTAATACAATGGATAGATGTAGCCCATCAACTTTTTTCTAATGACAGCACAACTACGGACATGGTCGTACATGGCATCTCCATGGGTGGCGCCACAACGATGTGTGTCAGTGGAGAAGTTCTCCCCTACTACGTCAATTGTTTCGTGGACGACTGTGGCTATACGAGCGTTTGGGACGAATATGCCGGAGAGTTAAGACAGCAATTCGGACTACCTACATTTCCTCTATTGCATTTGGCGAGCGGTATGACGAAATGGCGATACGGGTGGAGTTTCAAAGAAGCATCCCCATTGGAACAAATCAAAAAATGCCAACGACCGATGTTGTTTATCCATGGTGCGAACGACAGTTTTGTGCCTACATGGATGGGCGACACCTTATTCGCCAACAAAAAAGGTATCAAAGAGTATTGGCGCGTTCCCAACACCGGTCATGCAGAAGCCTACTTCAATTATCCCGAAGAGTACACAAGAAGAGTACAAGACTTTGTTGAAAAATACAACCATACACCGGTAGAGAACCGCTCCTCCGAATACGACCAATCAATCGTCACAAAGGGGAAAGTGCAACGTTGACCGTGAAGTTTTTCAGCGAAATCTTGTCAACACGACAGATTTAAAGTAATTTTGCAACCAATAACAACTTATAAAGTTTAGATATGAGCAATCAACGCTACATGATGCGCGGTGTATCCGCAGCTAAAGAAGACGTACACAACGCCATCAAGAACATTGACAAGGGTATATTTCCTCAAGCATTCTGCAAAATCATCCCCGACATTTTAGGCGGTGATCCCGAATATTGCAACATCATGCACGCTGACGGCGCCGGAACAAAATCGTCATTGGCATATATGTATTGGAAAGAGACGGGCGACATTTCCGTTTGGAAAGGCATTGCACAAGACGCCCTCATCATGAATACCGACGATTTATTGTGCGTGGGCGCAGTTGACAATATTTTAGTGTCCTCCACTATCGGTCGTAACAAAATGCTGATTCCGGGTGAAGTCATCAGCGCTATCATCAACGGTACTGACGAATTATTGGCAGAGATGCGTGAGATGGGTATCGGCATCTACGCTACCGGTGGAGAAACGGCAGACGTTGGTGATTTGGTACGCACTATCATCGTGGATTCTACCGTAACTTGTCGTATGAAACGTAGCGATGTGATAGACAACGCCAACATCCGTCCGGGTGATGTCATTGTAGGTTTGAGCAGTTGTGGTCAAGCTACTTACGAAAAAGAATACAACGGCGGTATGGGCAGCAACGGACTGACCAGCGCCCGCCATGATGTGTTCGCCAAATATCTGGCAGAAAAATATCCTGAAAGTTTTGACAAATCAGTTCCCGACGAATTGGTTTACAGCGGAAGTTACCGACTGACAGATGTCGTTGAGGGCGCACCTATCAATGCCGGCAAACTCGTTTTATCACCTACTCGCACATACGCTCCCGTTGTCAAGAAAATGCTTGACGAGATGCGCCACGACATTCATGGTATGGTACATTGTACGGGAGGCGCACAGACAAAGGTACTTCATTTTGTAGGCGAGAATTGCAAGGTAATCAAAGACAATATGTTCCCCGTTCCGCCCCTCTTCAAGGCCATCGCACAAGAAAGCGGTACGGATTGGGCAGAGATGTACAAAGTGTTCAATATGGGACACCGTTTAGAGGTTTATCTCTCACCGGAACATGCCGAAAAAGTCATTGCCATAGCCAATAGTTTCAACATTGACGCACAGATAGTGGGACGAGTAGAAGAAGGTCCGCGTTCATTGACTATCAAGAGTGAATTCGGAGAGTTCAACTACTAAATCACTCATCATTAAAACATCAACAGACGACAATGGCAGAAAATTCCATATTAGACAAATTAGAAGGATTGGTAAGTCGCTACGAGGAAGTAGCCACACTCATCACCGACCCCAATGTCATCAGCGACCAAAAGCGGTATGTTAAGCTGACGAAAGAATACAAGGACTTGGGCGACATCATGAATGCCCGACAAGAATACTTGGCTTGCCTCGCCAACCAAAAAGACGCCAAAGAAATGATTGCAATGGAAGACGATCCTGAAATCAAAGAAATGGCTAGAGAAGAATTGGCAGTCGCAGAAAAACGCCTACCGGAAATTGAAGAAGAAATAAAGCTTTTATTAGTCCCTGCCGACCCGGAGGATGATAAGAATGTCATTATGGAAATTCGTGGCGGAACCGGTGGCGACGAAGCAGCCCTCTTCGCAGGCGACTTGTTCAAGATGTATGCAAAGTACTGCGAAATGAAAGGTTGGAAAATCTCCATATCCAGCTTTAATGAAGGAACAGCCGGCGGTTTCAAGGAAATCATCTTCAGCGTGACGGGCGAAAAGGTATATGGCACATTGAAATACGAATCAGGCGTTCACCGCGTACAACGAGTGCCCGCCACCGAGACGCAAGGACGCGTTCACACTTCGGCCGCTACCGTAGCGGTACTGCCCGAAGCACAAGAATTTGACGTTGAAATCAACGAAGGCGAAATCAAGTGGGACACTTTCCGTTCAAGTGGCGCCGGTGGTCAGAACGTCAACAAGGTGGAATCCGGAGTGCGTGCCAGATATATGTGGAAGAATCCCAACACCGGCGAAACGGAAGAAATCCTCATTGAATGTACTGAGACACGCGACCAGCCCAAAAACAAAGAACGTGCATTGGCGCGCTTGCGTACATTTATTTACGACAAGGAACATCAGAAATATATCGATGACATAGCCAGCAAGCGAAAAACCATGGTTTCTACCGGCGACCGCTCGGCAAAAATCCGAACATACAACTATCCGCAAAGTCGCATCACCGACCACCGCATCGGTTACAATATGCAGAACCTGTCGTCGTTCATGGACGGTAACATCCAAGACTGTATCGACCAACTTGTTGTGGCAGAGAATGCGGAGAGAATGAAAGAAAGCGAATTATAGACAAGCCTTAATATTCTATTAACAATGAACAAACAACAACTCTTTGAGAACATTAAACGGAAACAGTCTTTCCTTTGTGTAGGATTGGACACCGACATCAAGAAAATTCCACAACATTTGTTGAATGAAGAAGACCCTATCTTCGCTTTTAACAAGGCTATTATCGACGCGACCGCACCGTACTGTATCGCATATAAACCCAACTTGGCGTTCTATGAAAGCATGGGTGTGAAAGGTTGGATTTCGTTTGAGAAAACAATCAAATATCTTAACGAAAACTATCCCGACCAATTCATTATAGCAGATGCTAAACGTGGCGACATCGGCAACACATCAGCCATGTATGCCCGCACATTCTTTGAGGAAATCGACCTTGATGCTGTGACCGTAGCTCCATATATGGGAGAAGACAGTGTCACGCCTTTCTTGGGATACGAAGGCAAATGGGTCATCCTGTTGGCACTGACAAGCAACAAAGGTTCGCACGACTTCCAACTAACGACCGATGAAAGTGGCGAACGTCTGTTTGAAAAGGTTCTGAGAAAGAGTCAAGAATGGGGTAACGACGAGAACATGATGTACGTAGTGGGTGCTACTCAAGGTAAAATGTTTGAGGACATCCGCAAGGTTGCTCCCAACCACTTCTTACTCGTTCCCGGTATAGGGGCACAGGGCGGTTCATTGGAAGACGTTTGCAAATATGGCATGAACAGCACTTGCGGACTGATTGTGAACAACAGTCGCGCCATCATCTATGCCGACAGCACAGAGAACTTTGCTACCGTTGCCGGCGAAAAGGCTAAAGAAATGCAACAACAAATGGCGGAACAACTGAAAGAATTACTTTAAGCGTTGTTCCCAGCATTGATAAACCATAAGTAAGCCGGTGAGATTTTCTTCTCATCGGATTATTATTTTGCGACGAGCTAAAGTTTAGTAGGTTGTAACGAAACCAATAAATTAACCGCCTCAGTTTTGCCATAAGACAGGAGATTTTACACACCCTATAGACTAAAGTCTATTACCCTTTCAGCAAGTTGAAACTATTTTTATTCCCCTTTGCACCATTTTTTATGTCAAAAGATAGGTCGTAATTCATTTTTTTTGCCGAAATTTGCAAAAATAGTAATGACATAAAACTATACAACCTATGGAATTCAGCGCAAAACAAATTGCAGGATTTATCCAAGGCACTATCGAAGGAGATGAGAATGCGACAGTACATACCTTCGCAAAAATAGAAGAAGGCGTCCCCGGTGCCATCTCATTTCTTGCCAATCCTAAATACACTAATTACATCTACGAGACCCAATCCAGCATTGTATTGGTAAGTCGTGATTTACAACTAGAGAAAGCCGTCAACCCGACCTTAATTCGTGTGGACAACCCCTACGAATCTGTTGCTAAATTGCTTGCTCTATATGAAATGAGCAAACCAAAGAAGAAAGGCATTGACCCTCTGGCTTTCGTAGCACCGACTGCGACTATTGGAGAAGATTGCTACATCGCGCCATTCGCATATATCGGTGAAAATGTAAAAATAGGCAAGGGTACACAAATCTATCCGCATACAGTAGTTTATGACAACGCTTCGGTTGGAGAAGATTGTCTGCTCTATAACAACGTTTCTATTTACCACGATTGTAAAGTGGGCAACCGTGTTATCCTACACTCAGGTTGTGTCATCGGAGCCGACGGTTTCGGTTTCGCACCAACGGAGAATGGTTATGACAAAATACCCCAAATCGGTATCGTGACCATTGAGGATGACGTAGAGATTGGTGCCAATTCATGTGTGGACCGCTCAACCATGGGCTCAACATACGTTCGTAAGGGCGTGAAGTTGGACAACATGGTACAAATCGCTCATAACGTAGAAGTGGGCGCCAACACCGTGATGTCAGCTCAAGTCGGTGTAGCCGGTTCTACTAAGATTGGCGAATGGTGTATGTTTGGCGGACAAGTCGGCATCAGCGGACACGCTACCATTGCCAACCGCACGATGGCAGGAGCACAGTCGGGCATCCCTAACAGCATCAAGAAAGAAGGTACTACCATTCAAGGCAGTCCGTCAATAGACGCCCGCAACTTCTGGAAATCCAGCGCAGTCTTCAAGAATTTGCCTGAGATGTGGGCTGATGTCAATCGCATGAAACGCGAAATTGAAGAGTTAAAGAATCTACTTAACAAGTAATCAAAAAACTAAGATAATGAAACAAACAACATTGCAAGGAAGTTTCTCTCTCTGTGGAAAAGGATTACACACAGGTCTGAACCTGACCGTCACATTTAATCCTGCACCGGAGAATCATGGTTATAAAATTCAACGCATCGACCTTGAAGGTATGCCTATCATTGACGCCATTGCAGAGAACGTTATTGAGACCACTCGTGGTACCGTTTTGGGTCGGGGCGAAGCACGATGCAGCACTATTGAGCACGCTTTCGCTGCGCTTTATGCCATGGGCGTTGACAACTGTCTGTTACAAGTCAATGGTCCTGAGGTACCCATCCTTGACGGTAGTGCAGAAATTTACGTACAGCATATCAAACGTGTAGGTATCGCTGAGCAGAACGCTGCAAAAGATTACTATATCATCAACAAAAAATTAGAGGTTAAGGACGAAGAGACAGGTGCTTGCATCACAATTTTACCGGATGAGCAATTCAGCATCACTGCCATGATTGCTTTCAACTCAAAGGTGTTGTCCAGCCAATTCGCTACTTTGGACAATATGGAAAATTTTGAGACTGAGATTGCCCCATGCCGCACCTTCGTATTTGTTCGCGAGATAGAACAGCTGTTGGCTGCCGGTTTGATTAAAGGCGGTGACTTAGACAATGCCATCGTGATTTATGAAAACGAGATGTCTCAAGAGAGATTGAATCAATTGGCTGATACCATAGGCGTGCCACATCACGACGCTACGGAGAAAGGTTATCTGAACCACAAGCCATTGGCATGGGAAAACGAACCCGCACGCCATAAGTTGCTTGACATCATTGGCGACATGGCACTTATCGGCAAGCCTATCAAAGGACGTATCATTGCCACTAGACCGGGACATACCATCAACAATAAGTTCGCACGATTGATACGCAAAGAGATCCGCGCTCACGAAATTCAAGCGCCTATCTACGATTGCAACAAAGCTCCCGTTATGGACATCAATCGTATTCGCGAATTACTTCCCCACCGTTACCCGATGCAACTCGTTGATAAAGTGATTGAATTGGGTCCGACTTCTATCGTAGCAGTCAAGAACATCACCAGCAACGAACCGTTCTTCCAAGGACACTTCCCCGGAGAACCAGTAATGCCGGGCGTTCTACAACTTGAAGCAATGGCACAAGCCGGTGGTTTATTAGTATTGAACTCGATAGAAGAACCGGAACATTGCAGCACTTACTTCTTGAAGATTGACTCAGTGAAGTTCCGCAAGAAAGTAGTACCGGGCGACACCCTACTATTTAAAGCAGAGATTGCAGCACCACTTCGTCATGGCATCGTATCCATGAAATGCTATGCTTTCGTAGGTGAAAACGTGGTGACAGAAGCAACATTTACAGCACAAATTATAAAAAACAGATAAGATATGAGTAAAATCAGTCCATTGGCTTACATTGATCCGGAAGCCAAAATCGGTGAGAACTGCGAGATTGGTCCTTTCTGCTTCATTGACAAAAATGTTGTCATTGGCGATAACAACGTTTTGATGAACAGTGTGACAGTACTTTACGGAGCACGTATTGGCAACAACAATACCATCTTCCCGGGAGCTGTCATCAGTGCCGTACCTCAAGACTTGAAGTTTGTCGGAGAGGAAACAACAGCAGAAGTGGGCGACAATAACAAAATACGTGAGAATGTTACTATCAATCGTGGTACTGCTGCTAAAGGCAAAACATGCGTCGGCAGCAATAACTTATTGATGGAAGGTGTTCATATCGCACACGACGCTATCGTGGGTAACGGTTGTATCATCGGTAACAGTACTAAGTTGGCAGGTGAAACCATCATTGATGACAATGCCATTTTGAGTGCCGGTGTGTTGATGCATCAATTCTGTCGTGTCGGTGGTTATACAATGGTTGGCGGTGGTACACGTTTCAGCCAAAGCATCCCTCCGTTCATCATGTGTTCACGCGAGCCGGCTGCATACTGCGGTTTGAACCTCGTTGGACTTCGTCGTCGCGGTTTCAGCAACGAATTGATTGAGAACATCCACAACGCTTACAGAATTATCTACCAAAGCGGTTTGCAACTCGCTGACGCATTGAAGAAGATTCGTGAGGAAGTTCCGATGAGTCCGGAAATAGAATATATCGTTAGTTTCATTGAAGACTGCAAACGCGGTTTCGTTCACTAATTATTGTTTTCAATATGCTCTATCGATTCACGGTCATATCCAGTGAAGTGGAAGACTTCGCAAGAGAAATCAAGATTGATTCTGACGCAACGTTTCTTGACTTTCACAAAATCATTTTGGACTCATGTCAATATGAGGACAATCAAGTGACAAGTTTCTTTATTTGTGATGACGAATGGGAACCGACTCAAGAAGTCGTATTGGAAGATATGGGAACAAGTCTGTCTGAAGACGAATTGTTTGTCATGAAAGATACGCGTTTGAGCGAGTTGATTGAGGACGAAGGCCAACGTTTGGCTTACGTCTTCGACCCACTATCCGAACGTATGTTCTTTATTGAACTGACAGAAATTGCATACCGCCAAACATTGGAACAGCCCGTATGCAGTCGACAACGAGGCGAAGCGCCCGTACAATCTCTTGGTATAGATGAATTTATTACGAAAGAACCCGTTAAATCAGCCGATGATATGAACGAGGATTTCTACGGCAGTGAAGGATTTGAAGACGAGGAGTTTGACCCTGAAGGTTTTGAAATCAGTGAAGGAAATCCATACGAATAACTTGATGAAATCCAAACTATTTGTATTGATAGGTCCTACCGGCGTAGGCAAAACAGAACTCAGCCTCTCAATGGCTGAGTTTCTTAATACCCCTATATTCAATGCCGACTCACGCCAGATTTTCCGCGACTTACCTATTGGGACAGCCGCACCGACTGCAGAACAACAACAGCGGGTCAAGCATTATTTCGTAGGGACACATAGTTTGACGGACTATTATAGCGCTGCACAATATGAAGCAGACGTTCTCGCAGTATTGGACCGACATTTCAACCAAGAAGGACATCAAAACGCTTTGCTCACAGGAGGAAGCATGATGTATATCGACGCTGTCTGTAAAGGCATCGATGATATCCCGACCGTCGATGATGAAACCCGGCGCATCCTCATGGACCGATACGAAGAGGTCGGTTTGGAGCAACTCAATCAAGAACTTAAAGTCCTTGACCCCGAATACTATAACATAGTTGACCACAAGAACCCCAAACGGGTCATTCATGCTTTGGAAATCTGTTACATGACAGGTAAGCCCTATTCCTCATTCCGCACCAATCAACCCAAAGAACGCCCTTTTGAGATTATCAAGATAGGACTTAGACGTGACCGCGAGGAACTGTACGAACGCATCCACCTCAGAGTGGATGAAATGATTCGACAAGGTTTGATTGACGAAGTGAAACGCGTGGCGGAATACCGACACACCAACGCTCTTAACACCGTAGGTTACAAGGAGATATTCAATTATTTGGACGGTACTTGGGATTTGGCTACTGCCATTGAAAAAATCAAGCAGAACACCCGCATCTATTCACGCAAGCAAATGACTTGGTTCAAGCGCGATACCTCAATACATTGGTTCCATCCGGACGACCATAACGGTATCAATGAGGTGATTACGCAGCATACCATAAACATATAAAAGGGACAGTGCCTCTTATATGTTAATATTATTTAACTTATCTCAACGGACAAAAGAGTTAAATGGTATTTTTACTACATTTGCTTACTTATTAACTATAGAAATATTTATCATGAAAAGAAATTTTAGAACTATCCTTAACATCACATTGATGTGCTTGTGTCTATTCACTTTCATCACTCCTACACAAGCAAAAAAGAAAGTAGCTTATTTGTTTACATACTTCACGGGTAACGCCCCTGAACAAGAACAGATTTGTTATGCCATCAGTTACGACGGTTACAACTACACACCGCTGAACGACGGTAAACCTATCATTTCTTCAGACACCATTTCATTGAAGAAAGGTGTAAGAGACCCGCACATCCTTAGAGGTCCTGACGGCTATTTCTACATGGTCGTTACCGATATGCGTTCCAGCCAAGGTTGGAGTTCTAACAGAGGTATGGTTTTGATGCGTAGTAAGGACATGGTAAATTGGTCACACCACACCGTTCACTTCCCTGAAAAATACGCAGGAACAATGTTTGCCAATGTGACTCGCGTATGGGCTCCTCAAACATTCTATGATAAGAAAGCTAAGAAGTATATGGTGTACTTCTCTATCCTTACCGATGACGGCAAATGCCCATACGACAAAGTTTACTGGGCATACGCTAACGAGGACTTCAGCGACCTAGAAGGCGAACCGAAAGTATTGTTCGATTTCCACAGTGCCGCTATTGACACCGACATCATCCAAGACGAGGACGGCATGTACCACGTTTTCTTCAAGACAGAAGGCGGACGCAAGAAAGGATACAGACAATACATCACTAAAGACTTGCACAACTTCGCCTCTTGGGGTCTTCTCCCCTACAATTGCGAGGACACTCACAAAGCTGTTGAAGGTGCCGGCGTGTTCCAATTGATTGACGGCGACTGGGTGATGATGTATGATTGCTATATGGACGGACATTATCAATTCTGCACCAGCAAGGACTTGATTACCTTCAAACGCAAGCAAGACACTGCAACAAAGGGTATGTTCACACCTCGTCACGGAACAGTCATCACCATTACAAAGAAAGAATTGAAACGCCTTGAAAAGGCTTTTCCTAATACAAAATAAGAAACTAACTAATACTAAAACTTTGCCATCATGAAAAGATTGTTATTTACCCTTGCTGTCGCTGTCAACCTTATCAGCTCTGCTATTGCAAGGAATACGACGACCAGAGTGACACAAGTCACTTCCGCTGTAACGATAAGTACTGACGTAGATTACGTCATTACAACAACCACGCCGTTTACAGCTAGCGGTAGTATCAACATCACCAACACCGAACACGCTGTGGTTATTTTCTCAAAAATTCGCCCCAGCAAGGCTTTAGAATATTTGAAATACATTAAGATTAACGGTGAAGAAGCTGTCAACGGCACCACTTGTCAAGTCAAGATGTATGGTCAGGGTGCTATCATCATGCCTTACGGTGCGGATTTCAAACCATTGACGGTCTATTCCGAGCAAAACTATGGTGGTGAGTCATGCAACCAATTCGGTTTGGAACATAGCGGTGGTTATATGAACACATTGACCGCAGCCAAATTGAACAACCAAATTCGCAGTTTCAAGTTGAAGAGAGGTTACATGGTAACTTTCGCTATCGGTAATGGCGGACGCGGTTACAGCCGTTGTTTCATTGCCGACTATGCAGACCTTGAAGTACCTATTCTCCCTACTGTACTTGACAAGCGTATTTCTTCCTACCGTATTTTCAAATGGAACGACGCTGAGAAGAAAGGTATTGCCAACGATACCGGTACTGAAATCATCAATGCCTTAAACGCATCATGGTGTTACTCATTCGGTCCGGGCGAAGACAAAGGTATCGACTGCGAGTGCGTACCTCATAAAATTGAAATCGGATGGCCGGGTAACTGCGGAACTTTGACTTATTCTCCGCACTTGAAAACCAACAATGAGCCGGGTAACTCTGCCGACCACGGTGTAGAGGACTTAGACGCTGTATTGGCTACTTGGGAGGATTTGATGGCTACAGGTAAGCGCCTTTGCTCTCCATCTTCACACGACGGCAGTTTGCAATGGTTGCGCAATTTCATGGACTCTATCGATGCACGCGGATGGCGTTGTGACGTTCTTGACTTGCACTGCTATTGGCCACAATGGAACTTGTTGAATCAAGTGAAAGGTTGGTACGACTCATACAAGCGTCCTATCTGGATTTCAGAGTTTGTATGGGGTGCTTCATGGAATAACAATGGTATCTTTGCGGAAGCTCCTGATGGTTGGGATTCCTACTCTACAGCCAACCAACAAAAGAACTATGACGGAATGAAGCCTGTGTTTGACAATTGGAACAGCGCACCATATATCGAGCGTTATGCCTATTGGAACTCCGAGCGCGACTGCTCAAAGATATACAGATATGGTTCTGGTATTTCAAAGCTAGGAAAATACTTTGCCGAGATGAACTCCAACATCGGTTATAACAGAACGTATGAATTTGTTCCGACAGTGGTTTACAAAGGTCCTGCAAACTTCAACATGACCTATACCGACCGTACCAAAAAGTTAGAATTGTCATGGAACAATCCTAACGGTGAATTGACAGATATCTCTTATTTGGAACTTAGTTTCAACGGTGGAGAATGGCAAACCGTACAGGAATATGCAAGTTCAGAAAAAACATCTTACACTTATACAGAAACATTCGCGGATGACTTTGAAAAGGGCGTTTACGTTTACCGCGTGCGCAATGTTGACTCCGATGGAAAGACTCGCTACACGGGCGAACAAACATTAACATTGATTGGTGCTGACGCAACAGCAGGCATCCAATATGGTCGTCTTGAGATCAGCAATACAGACGAAATCAGCACAGCTTTCACACCGATTGAAGGTGCTACTGATGTGGCTGTATTTACAGGTCCGATTTCCTACGAAAACACCACGGCTGTTCCGGTCAACACGGTTACATCTGTTTCTAATGATAATGGCAAGTTCACGTTCAACTTATTCCCATGGAATTTTGGTTCATATTTACAAACACTGACTAACAAAGAAACCACAGATTTCATCGTGATGGGCTTGGGCGAACACAACATTGATAACATTAGAATGGTGGTAGGCAAAAGCGCAAGCAGAGTTGGAACAGATAGCGTTTGGGTGGCTTTCTCCACTCCATTCGAAGAGGGTGTGACACCGGTTGTCATTGCAAACGTTGTTTCAAAAGTTACTCGTTATCCGTACATGATTAAGATATTAGATATCACTAACGAGGGCTTTGCGGTTAAATTGGCACGCCAAGAAGGTTCATACGCTTCTATCGCCAGCACAACCCAACAATATGTGTACTATATTGCCGCTACTCCGGGCGAGGCAAAGACCGGTGATGGTAAGATATTGTCAGTAGGACGCAACTATGACGACTTAGTGGATGGCTCTCGTGCAAGAGCGGTTTACTTTACCGACACGGAAGGTACAAGAACACCACTTGTAAATCCATACGTAATATGCGGTCCGCAAACCAACAACTACGATGTTGCGTCCGTTTATCGTCTCTCTTCTTTCCGTAATTCTAAAATTACTGTAGGTACTGAATCCATTACAGCACAAGCCGCAATGAACATTATCAGACAGAAAGACGGAACAACCACTAACACAACTGCTGACAAAGCAACCACCAATGGTGACCAAATGGGATGGATTGCGATTAGCGAAGACCCTACTTGGGGGAACAGCGTTTCCAACGTAAAAGTTGGTAATGACCTAAAAGTAAGAGTTCACAACGGACAAATCTTTGTAGAAAACGCAGACAACTATAGCATCTATGCTATCACAGGTCAGCAAGTTTCTAAAAAAGCTCGCTTGCGCGGTATCTATATCGTCAAAGCAAATGGTAAAGCAGTAAAGGTACTCGTACCGTAATCAATAGCTATACAAAACAAACACATTAAGGGTGCGTCCAAACACGGGCGCACCCTTAATGATTATATATTATCACAAATCACAGCAAGAATAAACAGAAAGGACAAACACAGACTATAATACCTTTAAGAATCACTCTGACATAAAAGATACGGATTAAAATAAGGACACGATTTCAAAGTATCATTCCACTCCAAACCGAAAGGAAGAATCTCAACATTAGCACTGACTATTTATCGTTGCTTTGTGATGTTTGGATTACAAGATGAAAGCGCCTATATACTTTAATTCTGCCATCCTCTCCTATTACTCCTATAATTATATAATTAAAGAAGCGTCCGACGGATTACATCGAACGCTTCTACAATTATTTGATTGATTTTGGATTTACAAAGGACGAATCACATAAGTGAAGTTATAATCCTTATAAGGCATACGGTACTCTTCACGTGGCCATGCGCCCCAACTATTCACACAACCCATACCCAACTGACGAGCTGCAACCTTAACGACTGTAAAGTCACGCGGTGTCAAGTCGCCTGAATGACTCTGATGCCTTCCCTTATCTGCACCATCATCCAAATCTTCTGCCAAGAAGTTCAAAGCACTACACTCCATCGGAGTTGTACCATAGAACTCAAGCCCCTTGCCGTACTCATTAGTCACTTTCCAATAACGAACTTGTGTCTTGTTACCACTTTCTTGCGGACGAACATATCCCCAATATTGGTCAGCCACTGCACTTGTGTAAACGCCTAAACGGTCACCATTGTTACGGTCAATATAGTTCTCACCAGGACCCTTACCATAGAAACACAAGTTATCATATTCTTTAGGCATCACGATTTGCATTCCATAGCGAAGCAATTCCGGTTTATTCTTTGCTTCTTTGTTAACAGTCATCGCTTCATTGATAATCAATTCTCCCTTATTGGTCAAAGTGTAAGTCATTACCAATTGTGCTTCCACTGTAGGCATATCGTACTTAACAACTACTTGCTTACCTGCGCCATCTGCCAAATCATTCACTTCAAACGACGTCATCTTTTGATGCGGTGATTTCCATGCACGCAACTTATTTTGGATACTTGCACCATAATCATTATCAGTCGGCGCACGCCAGAAGTCTGATGTAATGGCATAACCTTCTTCCAACATCGGTTCACCGTTGACATCAAGGTAATCAATCCAACCATTCCACTTATTGAAAGTTACTGCTACATCGCCTGCTGTCAGTTTCAACCAGGCATTGACATCTTCTTTCTGTACTTCAGGCAATGTCTCGTTTACGTTCTCCTTAGTTACAGCCGCCTTCAAAATACCTTCTACTGTCGGGAACTCGTATGCCTTAACAACAAATTGCTCGTGTGCTACGACATAACCTACCGGCAACATCGGAGTCGCTTTCTTTAATTTGAAGTCTATGTTCAAGACCACTTCGCCCTCAACATTTTGAGGCAACTCATATCCGTCCAATTTCACATTTACTTTCTGCTGAGGAGCAATGTTCAATGTGTTGCGACCATTGGCCAAGATTTGACCTTCATTCATCAAAGTCCATTCCAACACTACATAGTCCAACGGAGCGAAGAAGTTTTCATTATAAACCTCTACAACACCAGCCTTAAGGTCTTTTGCCGTTGCCCAAATGTTTTGATAATAGTAACGAATCTCATTAGCGTGTGGGTTTGGATTGCGGTCCGGATTGATGATACCGTTGCAATTGAAGTTATGATCGCTTGCCGGATAACGTCCGAAATCGCCACCATAAGCGTAAATCGTCTTACCTTGTTTATTCTTTACGCGCAAACCTTGATCAACAAAGTCCCAAATAAAACCACCTTGATACTTCGGATATTTGCGTATCATGTCCCAATATTCCTTGAATCCTCCGCCGGAGTTACCCATTGTGTGAGAATACTCGCATTGGATAAGCGGACGTTGGTTGTCATTGTTACAATATCTATCACAATGCCAATAATCGTAATACATCGGGCAGAAAATGTCGGTTTTACCATTCTGTCCGGCTTGCTCATACTGACAAGGACGACTTGGGTCAAATGCCTTAACCATATCGTATGCCTTCTCGAAATTCGGGCCATAACCAGCTTCGTTACCTAAACTCCAGAAAATGATTGCAGGATGGTTCTTATAAATTTCGATATTACTTTTGTTGCGTTCCAAGTGAGCCTTTTCATAAGTCGGCTCCTTAGCCAATGTGCGTTCGCCATAACCCATTCCGTGACTCTCGATGTTAGCCTCTGCCACCATGTACAAACCATACTCGTCGCACAAGTCGTACCAACGTGGGTCGTCCGGATAGTGACAAGTACGAACAGCATTGATGTTCAATTCCTTCATAATCTTGACATCTTGCAACATACGTTCCATAGACACCACATAACCTGTCACCGGATCCAACTCATGACGATTGGCTCCCTTAAACAACACAGGTTGACCATTTACCAACACTTGTGCGTTCTTGATTTCAACCTTACGGAAACCAACACGCTTAGAGATACTCTCAACAACATTGTTTTTATCTTTCAATGTAACAGCAAGTGTATAAAGGTTGGGAGTTTCTGCAGTCCACTTCATCGGATTTTGAACGTCGAATGTCAAGTTGACTTCACCATTACCTGCAACTTTTGCAGTTTGTTGAGCCACTTGCTTACCGCTAGCATCTTTCAATACAACATCTAAAGTTTTACCCTTTGCAGCTACAGTATTGACTTTTACGTCCAAGCGTCCGTCTTTATAAGCATTTACCAAATCGGGAGTTATAAAGAGATCTTCAACATAACTCTTCGGACGCGCATAGAGATATACCTCACGGGCGATACCTGTAAAACGCCAGAAGTCTTGGTCTTCTAAGTAAGAACCATCACACCAACGCATCACTTGCATGGCAATCAAGTTCTCCTTACCGGGAGTCAGATATTTGGTCAAATCGAATTCGGCAGATACTTTGCTATCTTCACTATAACCTACAAATTTACCATTTACCCATACCGTAATGTTGGATGTTGCAGAACCAACGTGTAAGAAAATGTTATCTCCCTTCCACGTTGCGGGAATAGCGACTTCTTTTCGGTATGAACCGGTATAATTATTCAGTTCCTCTACATAAGGAGGATTGCTATTGAATTGAGTTTTCCATGAATAACCGGTATTCGCATAAATAGCATCGCCATAGCCATTTAATTCAAACAATCCCGGAACAGGGAAATCTACCCATTGTGAATCATCGTACTTCAAAGAGAAAAAGTCTTTGGGTGCTTTGTCATGATCCTTTGAGAAATTAAATTTCCATTTACCCTCAAGTGACATATAGCGTTCAGAGTTATTCTTTTCTCCTTGAGAAGCCAATTCTTCAGTCTCATAAGCAAAGAAAGCAGCTCTTGGTGCTACTGTGTTCACTTCATTCACCTCCGGATCTAGCCAGTAAGGTTTACCTTTTTGTGCACTGACCGACAACGCAGCCAAACACGCGCAAGATAGCATTATTCGTTTTATCATAGTAATTTGTTTTTATGATGCCGTTGTGACATCGTTTGTTAATAAAATGTTTTTCTGCGTACAAAGATAATGTTTTTGTTCGTTTTTCCACTTAAAAGCAAACTTTTCCATTAAATATATTTATTCTACAACCAATATTCATTAACTTTGAGCATGAAAAAACGCTTAAGTAAATAATGAACCTATAATATATGGAACACAAAAAACTTAATCTAAAAGAAAGAATCAAACAAATCGCATGGATCAATTCCATCTACGGACTACTGCTCCCCATAATAATGGGAGTTTTTCTATGGACTTATGAAAGCGAAACTTTGTTTAGACTTCAAGAACTTAACCTGTTCGTTCCCGGAAGCACTTTTTATCGTACTTTCTCTGAATATCCGGGCGGAACACTCTCGTGGTTAGGATGTTATTTTACCCAGTTCTTCTACTATCCGGCATGGGGATGCGCCATTTTGGTGGCTATGTGGGCAGCTATTTTCTTTTTGCTGCGTTCGTCATTCAAGTTCAAGGGGCTGTGTAATATCCTTCCGTTAATCATCCCAGTTGCTTTGTTGGCAAGCATCGTACAGATGGGTTATTTCATCTTTTACATCAAATTGCAAGGATATTTCTTCTCTGCAACGATAGGCTGTCTATTAGTGGCACTTGCTCTTTGGATTTTCAGTAAAACAGAAAAATACCCCATTGCAAGCTTTGTTTGGATGATTCTATGGTCAACATTCGGTTATTCACTCATTGGAGCGTATGCCATGCTTGGCACTATCTGTATGATGTTGATGTATTGGCGCTTTGCAGATAAAACCACGACTCAACGCATTGTTCTTAATGTCGTAGGACTGTTGTTAGCAATTGGAGTCCCCATTATAACCTGGAATTTCTACGCACAAACAAACATCAGTGACATCTACACCGCTGCATTGCCATGTTTTGATATGACCGGCGAGGTTTATGAAGAATATAAAATACCATTCTATGTACTTATCGCGACGTTTATCGTCAGTGCGGCATTGTACAACTTCAATCCCAAAATAGAAAGAAAGATTATCATCCTCCTTATTCATGTAGGTATATTAGTCGGTGCTTTCTTCTTCCTTAAAAACACGTGGTATGTCAATGAGAATTTCCAAAAGGAGCTTAAAATGTCACGTGCCATTGAGAACTTAGATTGGGAAGAAGTTCTGCGAATCTATATTAAAGGTAACGAAGAACCTACCCGCATGATGGTCATGAATAAAAACTTGGCTCTGTTCCGTTTAGGTAGAGCCGGCAACGAAATGTTCCAATATCGTGAGGGCGGCGCACATCCGAAAGCTCCGTTCAAAGTGAGACTGGTACAAATCGGAGGTAAAACTCTCTATTATCATTACGGTCAGGAGAATTACTGTTACCGATGGTGTATGGAAGATGGTGTAACCTTTGGGTGGAAAGTCGAATATCTGAAATATATGGCAAAGGCCTGCTTAGTGAATAAAGATTTTAAGGTTGCCGAAAAATACCTGAACATTCTCAAGCAAACTAAATTCCATAAGGAGTGGGCTGAGAAATACTCCGAATATCTCTATAATCCCCAAAAGATGCGTGAGAGCGGAGAGTTCAACCCCATTATCAACCTCTTGCCACCTAAGGATGAATTGGCGTCCGACTTGAGCGTCATTGAAATGTATCTGCTCACTATCTTCTCACACGCCACAAGTGATAACCCTGTTTATCAGGAACAAACTTTATTGGCAGCCCTTCAGATGAAGGACATCTCCTTGTTCTGGCCACGCTTCTTCAAATATGCCGAGTTGCATGTAGGCCAGCACATGCCACGTCACTATCAAGAAGCCGCTTATTTGTATGGAACGTTAGAGAATAAAGTTAATATCAGCAAGATGCCTTTCGACCCAGAGGTCAAGGACACCTACAAACGTTTTACTGAATTTGCCGAACATTGCAGAGGTATGTCCGAAGCACAAATGGCAGTCGCTTTCCGCCCACAATTCGGCAATACATTCTATTATTTCTATTTCTTAGTTAATGGACTTCAAACTTACTAATCATGAAAAAGATACTTAATATCACTCTTTGTTTGAGCCTCATCGTTTCATTATTCAGCTGTGGAGCGAAAGTTCCCGACACTTATGATGAAAGCAAAATAAAAGCAGTTATATATCCTGAATATACGAACGTCACCGTTCCTTCAAACATCGCTCCCCTACACTTTATGATTGATGAAGAAGCCGATGCTTATGTCACTCGTATCATTTACCCCGGTGGCGAATGGGTAACGGACGAACGTCAAGTCACTCCCGGACTGTCACAATGGAAAAAGATGTTAGACGCTGCGAAAGGCGACCAACTAACTGTTGAGATTTTCATGCTTCGCGAAGAGAAGTGGACACGGTCAAATCCATTTAAAATATACGTTGCCGAAGAGGAGATAGACCCCTACATTTCCTATCGTCTGATTAGTCCGTCATACGTCACCTATAGGGATTTGAGCATCAACCAACGCAACATTACCAATTTTGACGAGAATATCATTTACGGTAATATGAGTAATACGGTTGTTGAGAATGGGCAGTGCATCAATTGTCACTCCTATCAAAACTATAATCCTGCTCGTATGCAGTTCCACGCCCGCCACCATCAAGGAGGTACAATCATCGCCTACGACGGAGAATTGTCTAAAGTTACCATCAAGACGGACTCACTCATATCCAATGGCGTTTATCCGGCATGGCATCCTACCCAGAAACTCATTGCGTATTCAGTAAACAATACAGGACAGACCTTCCACACACGCGCAGCCAATAAAATTGAGGTACAAGATTGGGCTAGCGACTTGATACTGTACGACGTAGAACGCAACGAAGTAACACGTACCATTGGCGATTCAAATGAGTACGAAGTATTCCCTTGGTGGAGTCCCGACGGCAAATATTTATATTACGCATCTGCCCACCTTGTTCGTAAGGACACCGGTGACATCATGCGTGAAATCATCTTGAGATACGAAGATATGAAATACAACCTATACCGTCGCCCGTACAATAAACAAGAGCGTACTCTTGGCGAGGCAGAATTGGTATTCGATGCTGCTAAAATAGACAAAAGCGCGACCTTACCTAGAATATCTCCCGATGGTAAATTCCTGATGTTCGCAATGGGCAGATATGGTGTGTTCCATATATGGCACAAGGATGCTGACCTTTATGTAATGAACTTGGAAAATAATACAGTTCGTCGAATGAACGAAATCAATTCAAATGACGTGGAAAGTTACCACTCATATAGCAGCAATGGGCGTTGGCTCATTTTCAGCACCCGTCGCTACGATGGCAATTTCACCCGTCCATTTATTGCCTACATTGATGAGAACGGCAAGGGACGCAAACCATTTGAATTACCACAGGAGAATCCCAATTTCCACCGTGAGTTTATGAAGAGTTACAACATACCGGAATTCATGAGCGGTCCTGTAGAAGTTTCTCCGCAAGACTTCGCTACTCTCATCAAAAACACAGAGAATAAACAAGCTACACAACGCAATTAACCATTTAATACCCTAAAGGAATGTATAAAAACAGTATTTTAAAAGTCATTGTCTCTGCTTTACTATTAGCCCCCGTAATGGCTAAGGCTCAAGGAACCATTGATGACTACAAACGTGCATACTCACTATACAACAAGTTCAACGCCACTCATGTTTACGGCAATGCCGAGAATATTAAATGGGAAGGGAACGGCATATTTCATTATACAGCATACACACCTGAAGGACTGACTTATTACATCGGACAGACCTCACCAGATGTCAGCACAACCGACGTGAAAGCAGCTAACATGGAAGCTTTAGCCGCCTTGTTAAGCAAAGAAACCGGACGGGAAATTAAAAGAAATAGTGTCCGTTTGGAGAACTTCAAGGTTAACGATGCCACGACTTCCACTATTTCTTTCGTGTTGGATAATCAAACATGGGAATTAGGACGAGTGACCGATGCTGAGCCTTATTTAATCAAAAAACAACAACGCCCCAACCGACCGGGACGTGGAAGGAATCGTCATTGGATGGAGGTTGACGACGAGAAGGGAGCAGATCCGGTATTCTCACCCGACCGTAAGAAGAAAGCATACATCAAGAATGACAACGTCTATGTCAGCGACAGCAACGGAAAGAACGAACGTGCTTTGAGCAATGACGGAACACAAGGTAATTATTACTCTAGTTACATCAAATGGAGTCCTGACGGACAATACGTTTGCACCAACAAAATTCGTCCGGCTGAGAAACGCTTCGTTTATTATGTTGAAAGTTCTCCCAAGAATCAACTGCAACCCATTCTGCATAAGCAAGAATATGCAAAACCCGGCGATGAACTACGTTTCAAATTGCCATGTGCTTTCAACGTAGAAACCGGTAAAGTCTCAATACCAGAAACCACTCTATTCTCAAAACAGTATGACCTTTATGGTCCATATTGGAATAAGGAAGGCAATAAAATTCTATTCACATATAACGAACGCGGACATAAGTACTACCGTTTACTGGAGATGGACCCGGCCACAAACGAGGTGCGCACGATAGTGGAAGAAAACAGTCCGACATTTGTCAATTACAACCGCACCTATCAACATTTCTTGGAAGACGGGAAACAATTGATATGGATGAGCGAGCGCGACAATTGGGCACACCTTTATATGATAGACGTTGTTAAAGGTAAAGTGAAACACCAAATTACAAAAGGGGAATGGGTGGTACGCCGTGTCCTCAAAGTGGACGAGCCCAACCAGACCATCTACTTTACAGCAAGTGGCGTGAACCCGGACGAAGACCCATACCACGTACATTATTACAAGATAGGATTCGATGGTAAGAACATGGTCAGTTTGACACCACAAGACGGGAATCACTCTGCCGTGTTCAACCATGATTACACCATGCTCATAGATAAATACTCGAAAGTGAATGAAGCTCCCATCACGATGGTAACAGCCATCAATAAGGACAATACCATTACAAGCCAAGAAGTGGCTCATGCCGACATTAGTAAGATTAAAGATGCCGGATGGGTTGCTCCGGAAATATTTGTAGCACCCGGAAGGGATGGAAAGACTCCTATGTGGGGCATCATCCAACGTCCTACCAACTTTGACCCTAACAAGAAATACCCTATCGTAGAATATATCTATTCCGGTCCCGGTGACGCATACACCCCGAAGAGTTTCAATCCTTATAATTGGAACATGACAGCACTTGCCGAATTAGGTTTCATCGTCGTGCAGTTGGATGCAATGGGAACGTCTTACCGCGGAAAGAAGTTTGAAGAAGTCTGCTACAAGAACTTGAAAGATGCAGGATTTCCTGACCGTATGGAATGGATTAAAGCTGCCGCAAAAAAATATCCTTACATGGACAGTACAAGAGTAGGTATTTTCGGAGCGTCAGCGGGCGGACAAGAGGCAATGGCCGCTGTACTTTTCCATCCTGATTTTTACAAGGCCGCCTACTCTAGTTGTGGCTGTCATGACAACCGTATGGACAAAATCTGGTGGAACGAACAATGGATGAGCTACCCGATTGACAGCAGTTATGTAGAAAGTTCCAATGTAGAGAACGCACACAAACTTTCTCGTCCGCTCATGCTTGTTGTAGGAGAATTGGATGACAATGTCGATCCGGCATCTACCATGCAAGTTGTCAACGCTCTTATCAAAGCGAACAAGGACTTTGAATTGGTAGTACTCCCGGGCGTCGGTCATAGTATGGGCGAACGCTTCGGCGAACACAAACGTTACGACTTCTTCGTACGTCATTTGATGGAAGTCAATCCTCCCAAATGGGACGAAATCAGTCAATAATCTCCCCCTTTTAGCACCTGATAAAACAGCTTAACTGAAAGCAGAAAAATTCCGGACGTTCGTCAACAAAATGACGGACGTCCGCCGTTTAAATGACAGACGTCTCTCGTCACGACGACGGACGTCCGATTTTCACTCTTTTGTAATCAGCTCATTTCCAGTTATCAATAAAGCGCCCAAAAATTGTCATAATGACACATTCTTGTGAACCTGCACAATCACCCATCATCTATTGAGGTTTTATCTTTACGACACTTTAGACATCATAAAAAGCGAAGAGTTGCACGACGTCGTGCAACTCTTCGCCTACTTTATATCTGCTACTGATTATTGTATGCTGACTTTCAACGGGTTTTTCATATCTTTTGCATACTTCTTCAATGTTGCTTGCCACAAATTGAAGTCAGGCATATCGTATTTGCTCCATGCCGAACCGAAATAATAAGTGTAAGCTTGACCCGGAATGTATTCGCCAATACCAACCACATGACCTACTCCCCCTGCTGTTTCTTTTTCCAACGGCAGATACTTAACGGTCTTTAGTGTCGGGAACACACAACCTATATATACTTGTCCGTTCATCACTTCAGGATGATCCATCGCATCGGCATAAGCCACATAACCTTCCTTTTTGTTCATGGCATACGCCTTATCATCACTCTTATGTACCACAATACCTGCAGCCACTTTGTGCGCTTCTGTCAATCCTGCGTAGCTTACTTCGCACTTATTTAAATGCGTACCTTTATCAAGCGTAATTACGCGAGTTTCCTCGACAATATCATTCACGCCCATCTTCTTTGCTGCAAATGTCATTTTAACAGTGAAGCGCAAAGGACCATTATCAAGAATTTCTACATTCTTATAACAACCGGGATAAACTAATTGGTTGCCTTCCATCAACGCCGGCGTTCCCGCACCCAAAGTGGCACCAACAGTATAAGCATCCATACCGAAACCGCGATCACGATGATAAGTCAGTGTTCGATGCAATTCGCTACACTCATTGCCGCGTCCTGCCTTACGCAGACGGTCCTGCAATCCGTATGAAGTCAACTCGCTATTGTAGAATGTTTCCAACATAGGATAAGGCACATTCTTGTTGAAGGCATCAAAGCCATAAATGTGTTGTCCTTTCTTTTCTATAGCCGGACCATAGGCTCTCCAACCATTACGGTCGTTTTCCCATGCGAGGTCGTCCTCTCTGTTTGGCCACACTCTGCCGTAGGCTGCAAATTTATATATGCTTGGTACACCTTTCATGATGTTCAACTCTACGGTCGTATTAGGACGTACATTGACATACAAAAGAATTTTACCATCATGAGTTATTTGATAAGGAACTTCAGTGCGGTCTGCATCGCGTACCACGAACTGATAACCGCCACAAATACCTAACTTGTTAAACACGGTCTTTGCGTCCAATTCAATTACATTGTTTCTATTGTCATTGGTTTCGTTAGTTACCGAAACTTTTACCTTTGGTGAATTGTTATTTGTATTCACCGTTGCATCTAAATAGCGCACACGTTCGCACGCTGCCAACAACCATGCTCCTGTTCCAAATGGTGCTTGTGACTTGGCATTCACAGTGCGGGTTGGGTCGGGTTTCTCACCAATAGGTTGTACATAACCGATACTTCCATCCGGCTGCAAGGCCGTCTTCTCCAAATAATTCCAAGCCTTTTCTATCACTTTTGCATAATCAGCTTTGTTAAGATAACCATTGTTGACACCCCACATCAAACCGTATGCAAAAAATCCTGTACCGCTTGTTTCTGGACCCGGAGCGTCTTCCTCGCACAACATACTGCGACTCCAATATCCATCGGGACGTTGGCAACGTGCCACACCTTGTGACAATTCCTTAAAACGCTTTACGAAAAAGTCACGGTGCTCATAATCTTTGGGCATATCTGCAAGTACCTTAGCTAATCCCGCTAATACCCATCCGTCACCACGTGCCCAGAAACTTTTTCCACCTGAGGCTGTCTTGACTTTCGGATAAATGTACTTGGCATCGCGGTAGTAAAGTTGAGCCTCAGCATCGTACATCAAACTATCGCTCCACAAATAATTCTCGTACAAACGATCCAAGTACATCTTGTCACCGGTCAACTTATACATTTTGGTCATTACCGGCATAACCATATATAATGCGTCCGACCACCACCAAAATTTATTCTCATTCATGTGGCAAGCGTAACTCATCACTTCTTTGGCACGAGCCACCTTGTAATCGGCCGGATTCAAGTTATACATATCGATATAAGTTTGGAAACAAATCTGCCAATCGCCGAAAAGGACGAAGTCCTGACCTTCTCCGTAAGTCTTATATCTCCAGTTGCGTTTGTCATTGCTATTGGCACCACGCCAACGGTTATGTTCACACCATTGGTTGCTATAATCGTAATAAGCCGCCTTACCGGTCAGTTTGTACACTTCCATATTACCTGTATAATAAGCCGCATGGTCCCAAAAAGCCCACTTCTTTGGCGAATTATTGGCTTGCCAATAGTCGTTAGCCTTTTCTATCAGTCGCATAACTTCTGCCGAATTGGACTGAGTTTGACCGCATAAAGGCCACAACATCGCGCTGAAAAGACACAGCGCCAACATTCTCTTGATTCCGTTTTTTGTGTGTTTCATATATATTATCATTTAATAATTAGTTCACTTTTGTCCAACACGTACAAAAGTAAGGAAAAAAACATTAAAGAAGAAGTTTTTAACCGATTACCTTTGTATAGAGTCGCCCTTGATAGGTTGCCCGCTCACGCATCCGTTTCTTGATACGTTCTGTTATCTCATAGTTTTTCAGTCCCCAATCAGGTGCAATCAACAGTTCTTTGGGAGATTGGGAAACGAAACGTTCCAGAACCAAATCGGGACGTAAATGCTCCACATAATCAATGACCAAATCAATATATTCATCAGCCGTATAGAGATGAAAATCTTTCGGACTTTGCTCATACTCATGCGCCATGCGTGTTCCCCTTATCAGTTGTAATTGGTGTAACTTCAGTGTAGTCAATGGTAACTCAGACAAAACCGCTGCTTGACGCATCAACTCATCATGTTCCTCGCCCGGCAGTCCTAAAATGACGTGTCCTCCTGTTCTGATACCGGCTTTAGCAGTCCGTTCCACAGCATCAATGGTCTCTGCATACGTATGTCCTCTGTTGATGCGTGCCAACGTCGCATCGTTGACGCTCTCAATTCCGTATTCCACCATCAAGAAAGTACGGCTATTCAGTTCCTTTAAATATTCCAACAACTCATTGGGCATACAATCGGGACGTGTACCGATAACTATGCCGACAATATCATTGACTGCCAAAGCTTCTTCATACTTACTGATAACCGTCTTTACGTCGCCATACGTATTCGTATATGCCTGGAAATATGCCAGATACTTCATATCAGGATATTTACGAGCAAAGAACCGCTTACCTTCTTCCAATTGTTCTGTCACTGTCCGTTCCGTCTTACAATAAGCCGGATTGAACGTCTGATTGTTACAATACGTACACCCACCCCATCCCTTATCGCCATTCCTATTGGGACAGGTAAAACCGGCATTGATAGAAATCTTCTGTACCTTTATCGGCAATTGCTCACGAAGATATGTACCAAAGTCAGTGTATAAAAAAGTCGGATTCATATTGTACGATTAAGTTTGTTGTTCAAACAGCTCTACAAAAGTAGTCTTAACTTTACACTCCCACAAACAAAAACATAAAAAACACCTCTTACGTCTTTTCCTTACGTAACTACCTTATATAATATGAGGTGATGATAAACACTTTTACCCTCTTGCTTGTTCATCTAATCTGTTTTTCATACTTTTGCCAAACATTATGTCTGTTGCAAACATTATGGAAGCAGCATTAGAATTTATTGGCACGGTAGTCGGACTGTTATACATCTGGTTGGAATACAAAGCCAGCATTCATCTTTGGATAGTGAGCATCATCATGCCCGCCATCTATTTGGTTGTTTATTATCAAGCAGGACTTTACGCCGACTTCGGCATCAATATTTACTATTTGGTTGTTGCTGCCTATGGATGGGTATTATGGAAGTATGGCAAAAAAGGAGACAATACTTCCGATCTTGACGATAGCACAAACTCCCCTCTCCCTATCACACATTTCCCACTAAAACTGGTGCCATACGTATCACTTATATTCAGTGGTTGCTTCCTACTCATTGCATGGATATTGATTCGTTTTACAGACAGCAACGTGCCTTGGATGGATTCGTTCACCACGGCTCTGAGTATCATCGGGATGTGGATGTTGGCAAAGAAGTATGTTGAACAGTGGACTGTATGGATTATCGTAGATATTGTGAGTGCCGGTTTGTACGTTTACAAAGAGTTATATTTCACAGCAGCCTTATATGCACTATATGCCATTATTGCCGTTTTTGGATATAAGAAATGGTTGGAAATGATGAAAAATCAATGATGATAAAGCAACCTATCAATATGCTCTACGACCTACACTTCGACGCAGTGATACTCGGTAACGGCGACTTTCCCACCGCCGCTCTACCTTTACAAATCCTAAAAGAAACTCCATATATCGTATGTTGTGACGGTGCAGCTGATGAATACATCCGTCGGGGGTATGTTCCCAATGCCATTGTAGGCGATGGCGACTCTTTGAGCGACAACATCCTAAAAACGTACAATGAGATTATCCATAGGAATAGCAATCAAGAGACAAACGACCAAACTAAGGCTGTAGAGTTTTTGTTGAACAAAGGCTTTAATAAAATAGCCATTGTTGGAGCGACCGGAAAACGTGAGGACCATACTTTAGGCAATATCAGTCTGCTTGCCGAATACATAGAAATGGGTGTGGATATCACTATTTACACAGACTATGGTGTTTTTATCCCTTGTAGAGGAAAGAAAATTCTGCCTTCGTTCTGCCGACAACAGGTGTCTATCTTTAACATCAACGCCCACCACATGAAGAGCGAAGGACTGCGCTACCCAATTTACGACTTTACGAATTGGTGGCAGGGCACACTCAACGAGGCTCTCTCCGAAAGTATCACCATCCACGCAGACGGTACATACATCGTATTCATGACTTACACAGCAAAATAACACATCGTCTATCATATTTTTCGGTTTTTAACTCTCTTCTCATTTCTTTGTCGTATCTTTGTCTTTGAAGACATCAGATAATCAACAAAACATAAAGATATGAAAAGACAATTTTTCACCTTACTGTTATGCATGACTTGCATATTCTCTGCCACAATACAAGCGGAGCAACTTACCATTGCAGACCTATGCAAAGGAGTTTATAGTGCAAAAAGAATTTACGGGGTTAATCCCTTGAACGACGGCGAGAGTTATTCCCAAATGAGTGCGGACAAGACACAAATCGTCAAGTATTCCTTCAAGAACGGAGAACAAAAGGAGGTTATCTTTGACGTGGCTACGGCACGAAACGTCCGCCTATCGAGCATAGACGGTTATATCATGTCTCCCGATGAAAAGAACATATTGATACAAACCGAGACCAAACCTATTTATCGACGCTCATTTACTGCGGTATATTACTTATATAACATTGCCAACAGGACATTGACACCGCTGTCAGCCAACGGCGCACAGCAGTCTCCTAAATTCTCACCCGATGGTAACTTAGTGGCATTTGTCAGAGATAACAATCTGTTTCTTATCAAACTTTTGTTCAATAATAGCGAGAGCCAAATCACAAAGGATGGTCAATTTAACGCTGTCATCAACGGTATTCCCGATTGGGTAAACGAGGAGGAGTTCAGTAGCAGTTGCTCATTCGATTTCAATGCCGACAATACCATGATAGCATGGATCAGATACGACGAAAGCAAAGTTTCCACTTTCTCGTTCCCGTGGTACAAAGGCAGTCATCCTGCCAAAGAGGAATATGCTGAGTACCCCGGAAGATATGAGTACAAATATCCAATGGCAGGAACGACGAACTCTACAGTCAGCGTTCATACCTTTGACATCAAAGCTCGTGTCACTCGCACCATGCAACTGCCACTTGATGCGGAAGGTTATATCCCACGTATTCACTTTACCAACGACCCATCAAAGTTAGCCGTCTTCACGCTTAACAGACATCAGGACTGCTTGGAAATTTACATGGCAAACCCACGCTCAACAGAATGTAAAAAGATTTTGCGCGACAACGTGGACAAATACATCAATGAGAATGTGTTCCACAGTTTGGCTTTTTACCCTAACCGCTTTGTTCTCATGAGCGAACGTAATGGTTATAACCAACTATACATGTATGACTTCAATGGTTCTATCGTCAAGAAAGTGAACAGCGGTAAAACGGTGGTCAAGACTTTCTATGGTTATGACGTAGCGTCTGGTAACTTCTACTATTCTGCATGTGATGCCGACCAACCAACTCAAACACATATCTACCGCACCGATAACAAAGGCAAGACAACCATCTTGTCAAAGAGTGAAGGTACACACAGTGCTATATTCAGCAAAAGTATGAAGTACTATATGGACGTTTATTCCAACATCAATACACCTTACATCACATCTCTTTGCGACCGCAACGGTAAGACTTTGAAAGTCATGGAAGACAACTCCAAATTGAACGATAAATTAAAAACATTGCAGTTGGGTCAACGTGAGTTCTTCTCATTCACGACCGGTGAGGGGGTAAAACTAAATGGTTATATGGTGAAACCGGCTGACTTCAATGTCAACAAGAAATACCCTGTCATCATCTTCCAATATAGCGGTCCGGGCTCACAACAAGTCGTTGACTCATGGAGTGCCGGCAATATGGGTGGTACACTCTACGAACAATATTTGGCACAAGAGGGTTTCATCTCAGTCTGTGTGGACGGTAGAGGTACAGGTGGCCGAGGCGCAGAATTTGAAAAATGCACTTATCTAAGATTAGGTTTACTTGAGGCTAAGGACCAAGTTGAAACCGCCCTCTACCTCGGTCAACAACCATACATTGACGCAACACGCATCGGTATATGGGGATGGAGCTACGGAGGTTTCTGCACATTGATGAGTATGAGTGAAGGCAAGCCGGTGTTCGCTGCAGGAGTAGCTGTAGCTGCACCAACAAGTTATCGTTTCTATGACACTGTATATACAGAACGATTCATGCGCACACCGAAGGAGAACGCAGACGGTTACAATGACAACCCGATGACACGAGCAGACAAGTTGCATGGTAAACTCTTGATTTGTCATGGCACTGCGGATGACAACGTACATTTCCGCAATGCGATGGAATATGCGGAGTCATTGGTGCAAGCAAACAAACCGTTCATGATGTTGCCTTACAACAATCGCAACCACAACATATTTGGTGGCAACACACGAATCCACTTGTTTACAAGCATTACGAACTTCTTCAAGGAAAGCTTGAAATAATATAAAGCATTATACATTAAACATTAAGAGGGCGACTTAAAAACGGTCGCCCTCTTAATGTATTCTTAACTCTACTTATATATAAGGAATATCGCAGGAATCTTAGAGATGTCGGGAAGTTCCCTTTTCTTCCACTCTTGGATAGTATAGGTCTTGATGTACTCTTCTTCGCATGTGATGCCAGCAGCAATGCACAGTTTGGTTTGAGGACGACAAGTACGCATTATCTCATCGAACATTTTTTTATTGCGATATGGTGTTTCTATGAACAACTGAGTTTGATGTTCAGTATAGACCTTCTGTTCCAACTGCTTTAGTTTCTTCACCCTATCAGAGGGTTCTATCGGCAAATAACCATTGAAAGCGAAACTCTGACCATTAAAACCGGACGCCATGACTGCCAAAATCATAGAAGAAGGTCCCACCAAAGGAACAACTTTCAGACCTTTACGCTGGGCAATAGCCACTACGTCCGCTCCCGGATCAGCCACAGCCGGACATCCTGCTTCTGAAATAACACCTACAGACTGCCCTTGCTCTAACGGTCGCAAATAAGTTGCAAACGTATCGGCTGATGCATGCTTACCCATCGGATAAAACGTCAAATCATCAATATTGATGCTACTGTCCACCTTCTTCAAGAAACGGCGTGCTGAACGAATATCTTCAACTATAAAATGCTTAATGGCACGGATAACATCCGCGTTATAACTTGGCAACACCTTTTCTATGGGTGTATCTCCTAAAGTGACCGGAATTAAATAAAGTGCTGTTTCCATTATTTATCTATCGGGGTTATAACCGGATTCTTGAAATAAGGTTTTATAATCGGTCATGTGCAACAAGTCTTTCATCGTCATCTTAGGATGTGTTTCCATGTAATTGCGGACGATTTGCAAACCTAACCACAGACCAATCTGATCGGGACTGTCCTTACCTATATATAAGGTGTTAGGACGTGGTTGCAGAAAACGTTTTATCATGGTTCTATCTGCCGAAGCAAAAGCATTGTTCTCCTTGAGCCAATGCCATACTCTACCCTCATTTTGGCGATACCATGCTACTTTTTGCTCATCAAACCCGGCTTCACGCGTTAAGGAAATACCACGACAATGGGCTATAATCCAATGTAATTTACCATAATCTACCATATAATCAAGAAGAGTATGCACTTCGCCATCTATTAAGGGATACTCATGTGAAAGGTAAAAATACAGCGCATCCGGCACCAAATGATTACGGTTCATCTTCTGATACTGCCAGTCGTAAAAATATTTCTTATATAGAGGGTAGTCACTCCCCAGATACTTATCGAGACTGATACCTAAAATACTATCTCCCACAACAATACTCTGATTCAGTCCTGAAATTTGTGTATAAACGAGAGGAATGCGGAATGTAGAATCTACCGACTTTATCTGATTAAAAACAGAAAAAATTTCTTTTTCTTCTACGGACAGGTTGGCATATTTCTTATGAACGTCTTGCAACAAAACCTGCATGGTAGAGTCTAAAAAGTAATCACGTAAACGGCGCTCAATATGGGCATCCTCAACAGACCCAATAGTAAGCACCTCTTCTATCAACAGACGTGTGGATGCCGGATATTCAGTATTCATTCGTTGAAGAGCAGAGAAACTATTTAATGACACGAATTCATCTACCAAGCGGTCGTAACGATAGATTCTTTCTTTTTCAGTTGTTGTTTCGTGCATGTTCCATGAAGTTGCATTCCATTCACATGATGAAAGGAACAACAACCAACAGAAACAAATATAAATAGACGCTCTCAATACTTATTTTTTGTTAAATCTCCCCACAAAAATACAACAATATTACCTTTCTGTCAAGAGTTCTGCTAAAAAAAGTGAAAATAAGAATACTATTGAGGCAATCGGGAGAAATGCTTTTTCCCTTTTGCATAATATGCCCAAAGAATTGAATAAGGAACTAGTTCTTTTATCTGTTTGCATTTTGTTCGGGCTATATTCTCAGAGCGGTCAGCGACAAATAGATGTTTGTTTTTCCTAAATTCTGTATGCGCCTTAAATACTGCACGGGCTGAACGCCACTCGCCTTTTAGGGTGAATTGCAATGCCGCCAACAAGTCTAACCAATACCGCATGCACATGACCGACTTTAAACTTTGATCCGGCAAATTCTTATAAAGCATATACAGATTATTGCGGAAGTTAAGATGGGTTTTAAAGGGATTCTCTTTTGGAAGAGTTCCACCACCTACATGATAGACTTTTGAGGTGGGAACACAGACTATACCATATCCTCTACTGCGTAAACGCCAGCAAAAGTCAATCTCCTCCATATGAGCGAAGAAACGCGCATCCAATCCGCCAACCTCCTCGTACACATCTTTGCGTACCATCAGTGCCGCACCGGTTGCCCAAAATACGGGTACAACACTATCGTACTGACCTTTATCCTCTTCTAATGTTCCGAATATTCGACCACGACAAAAAGGATAACCCAAATAATCGAGATAGCCTCCACATGCACCTGCATACTCGAAAAGATGAGGAGCATACCAACTTAAAATCTTGGGCTGAGAAGCAGCAACGTCGGTATGAACATCCATATATTGCACTAGAGGCGCCAACCAATCGTCCTTGACCTCAACGTCGGAATTCAACAGAACAACATATTCCGCTTCTACCTTTTTGATTGCCTCATTATAACCCTCGGCGAAACCTAAATTCTTAGGGAACTGTATGATTGGAACTTGTGGAAACTCAGTTGCAAGCAATTGCAAAGACTCATCAGTGGATGCATTATCTGCTACATAAACAGTAGCGTTTGTATGTTGTAGTACGCCAGGCAGGAACCGACGCAACATATTCGCACCATTCCAATTCAATATAATAACCGCAACCTTTTCCATCTTTTTTTGTGTTAATCAATAATCTCAGCCAATAATGCCGTTTTGTCTTCATTGTAATCGCCTAAACAAACCCTGACAATCTGATTGTCTAAGTCCAAAGCAGATTTCATCTCTACCTTAATATAGTTCTCAGTAAAACCATTCATAATACCTTTACGTTTGGACTTTTCAACAAGGACAAGAGCTTCACTTCCGACATAACGCTTATAAAAGCTGTTCAATTTTTGGGCAGACAAATCCAACAACGCCTGACTTCTTTGGTGCTTGTCTTCGGCAGATACGCTATGTGGTATTTGCAAGGCTTTCGTTCTAGGTCGTTCTGAATAACTAAACACATGAAGTTGACTGATGTCCAAACCTTTTATATAGTGATAAGCATCCCTGAAAAACTCTTCTGTCTCGCCTCGAGTTCCAACAATCACATCAACACCAATAAAGGCATGCGGCATCAACGCTTTTATTTGACTTACTCTTTCCGAGAACAAAGATGTCGTATAGCGACGGCGCATCAACTTAAGCACATCATCACTTCCGCTTTGTAAAGGGATATGAAAATGAGGCATAAAGGCTCTTGACTGCGCACAATATTCTATAATTTCGGATGTTAATAGATTGGGTTCAATAGAAGATATGCGATAACGCTCTATACCTTCCACCTCATCAAGTGACTTAATAAGTTCCAAGAAACTCTCGCCCGTAGTCTTTCCAAAATCACCGATATTCACACCAGTCAAAACGATTTCCTTACCACCATTTTCTGCAACTTGCTTCGCTGCCTCTACCATGGAAGCGATTGTTCCATTACGACTTCTTCCGCGTGCATAAGGAATGGTACAATAAGTACAATAATAATCGCAACCATCTTGTACCTTTAAGAAATAACGCGTTCTATCTCCACAGGAACACGAGGGAGCAAAAGTTTTAATATCTTTGGTTGGAACAGTATGGAGTTCGTGACAGGCTTCAGAAATCTGTCGCTTTTTTGATAACAACTCAATGCGCTCGGCTATATATTGCAGAATATCACCTTTCTGCTCGGCTCCCAACACCAAATCAACTCCATTTAAACCTGAAACTTGTTCAGGTTTAAGTTGTGCATAACATCCTGTTACAATAACAAAAGCACCCGGATGTTTCTTCACCAACTTACTGATGGCCTGACGGCATTTATGATCCGCAACCTCTGTCACTGAACACGTATTCACTATACACAGATCTGCACACTCGCCATCGCGCACCTTTCGCACACCTACACGTTTTAAATTTTGTGCAATGGTAGATGTTTCTGCAAAATTCAGTTTGCACCCCAAGGTATAGTAAACTGCTTTCTTATCTTTTAAAATTGTCTCAACCGACATATCTCAGGCTTTTCTTATACTGCTTTATTCAATTTATTCACAAAGTTACATAATTATACGAAATATATTTCTTTTGTGCGCAGAACTTAGGCAAATCACGATGAAAAATACAAAAAAAGAGACTCAAAAGTAAAAAAAATGTGATTAAAGCATACAAGTTATTAAAAAAGTATATACCTTTGCACTGTTTTAATAAGCAATTGATTGTTTTACAGATTTAAAAAAAGAAAAAAATGAAAAAATTAGCATTTTTGTTCGTAGCTTTCGCAGCTATTTCTTTCGCATCTTGCGGTAACAAAACAGCTCAAGCTGAGGCTTGTGATTCAGTATGTTGTGATTCAGCTGTTGTAGAAGTTGTTGACACTACTGTTGCTGACACTACTGTTGCTGACACTACTGTTGCTGCTCCTGTTGCTGAATAATTTTCGGCGTAGGAATACGAACTAAACAGAAAATGAGAGGTCATACTAGGTATGGTCTCTATTTTTTTGTCCTATTGCAGACATACACTATTTCTTTGCAACTGAACTTCTTAATTATTATGGTAAAGGAAGGGGCATAAAAAAATTAGAGGCATACCATTGTATGCCTCTAATTCATTATTTTTATATAAAGCGCTTATAAGATTATTCTGCTACAACCTCAAAAGGTATCTCAACAGAAACTTCTTTGTGAAGTCTTACTGTAGCCTTGTATGAACCGACTTCCTTAACATCCTTAACAAGAATAATCTTGCGGTCAATGTCAAATCCAAGTTTGTTCAATTCGTCTGCGATTTGCAAACTATTTACAGAACCATAGATAACACCTGTTGCACTTACCTTTGTAGGAATAGTCAATGCAACTTCTGCCAACTTATCAGCCAAAGCTTGAGCATCATTTTTAATTTTCTCAAGTTTGTGAGCACGTTGTTTCAAATCCTCTGCCAACATCTTCTTTGCAGAATCAGAAGCGATAACTGCCTTTCCGGTAGGAATAAGATAGTTGCGACCGTAACCAGCCTTTACATTTACAATGTCGTTCTTGAAGCCTAAGCCAAGAATATCTTCTTTCAATATAATTTCCATACTTAATCCTCCTTTATTATTTCATCATATCGGTTACAAATGGAAGAAGTGCCAAATGACGAGCTCTCTTCACTGCTTGAGCCACACGACGTTGGTACTTCAAAGATGTACCGGTGATGCGACGAGGAAGAATCTTACCTTGCTCATTCAAGAATTTCTTCAAAAATTCAGGATCTTTATAATCGATATACTTAATGCCACTCTTCTTAAAACGACAATATTTCTTTCTCTTGATATCTACTGTCGGCGGAGTCAAATATCTAATTTCTGATTGTTCTACCATGATTAATCCTCCTTTTTAGTTTTGTTGTTTCTTCTCTTTTCTGCATACTGAGCAGCATACTTCTCCATCTTAGTAGTAAGATAACGAAGTACTCTTTCGTCACGACGATAGTTGATTTCCAACTTCTTAATTAATTCAGGCTGTGCCTTGAACTCCATAAGGATATAAAATCCAGTGGATTTCTTTTCAATGGCATAAGCCAACTTCTTCAGGCCCCAGTTCTCTTCATTGATAATCTCAGCACCATTGTTGGTCAAGAAATCTCTGAACTTGCTGACCGCTTCCTTCATCTGATCATCAGATAAAACGGGAGTTAAAATGAAAACGGTTTCGTACTGATTCATAGTCCGCTAATTAGTTAATTAATAATGATAATTTTCAAAATGCGGTGCAAAATTACACCTTTCTCCTTAATTATACAAATTTTCAGACACTAAATATTACATACTTACAAAAGTATCTCTCTACTCAAAACTTTACTTCTACTCCAATATCGTAGTAATAAATAGTTTTCTTACGCCTTTAATATTTTAGTTTTATCACCTCTGTTGTTCCATCAGTAAAGGCAATGACTGCCAAAGAATACGGTTTGTTGAGTAATGATTTGTTTAATTGGATGGCTTGACTTGTTATTTTCTTATTAAGAATTTGTGTGCCATCCACATCATATACCATTACTCGGGATGAAGGTTTTGACAATTGCAACACACAACCATCCTCGTTATATTTTACTTCAACGGAATTTGGACGTTTTGCATTTTCTTTAATATCACCCTTGATTGGATAATAACGGCTCATGGGTCTTATCTTTACAAAATTTTTCCACCCTTCTGTATTTTTATATAAATCAATACTTTCATCAGGAACATATAAATAAACGGAACCTGTATAACGCTCTCCAAAAACTTCTTCTCCTAACTTGGGAGGATTAACTGCCATACATACTAAATGACTAATTCCAGGTCCGCAACAAGTTGAAACTATCATATCCACATTATAAAAAGCTCTATTACCAATAGAGTCCAATGTGGAAGGCAAATATGTAACTTGACCTTCACCTATAATTCTATTCTCAAATGCACTAGATGAAATAATGCGAACACCTTCAACCACACCATATATACTGCAATAATCTTGACAATAGAGAATCGTAGTGTCGGATGAACAAATAAAACGAACATTCATTGGTTCCCATTCATAATATTCATGTATCATTTCCACCTCTTTACAATATAAATTATTTTCTGAAACTCGTAATATAATTTCAGGGTAACTATTGCGCCAATCATAATCCGCAAACTTAGGGTATTGACCGGTTATAACAAACGTAGAAGGCTCCCAACGATTTTTTTTTAGCGCAATAGCATTATCCGAAACATATTCTAATATATTCGGAAGAATAATTTGAGTTTTAGGCATATATTCAGAACTAGTATATTCAAGTGTGCAATTAAAAGCATTCTTGGGAAGGCTATCTATTTCTGCATTCTTTAAATCCAAGACTTTCAGACTTTTCAGGATATTATTCCGTATATAAGCATAATCATCTTCCGATAAATTCCCCGTGATGCTTAAATAACGTATACTGCATTCATCGTAATCTTCCATCAAAGATTCCAAACTCGTTGTGCCGTCCACATGAACCGTCACAGTATCACTTTGTGCCCTCATTCCACAAATGGCGCAAAGAATAAATATCGTAGTAATGAATATCTTTCTCATATGCTGTATATATTAGTAATTTGTGTGAAAGTTAGCAATTTTAATTTATATCACAAAAAAATCATTACGATACTTCATTTTAATAATCTCCTTGCCGATTAAAACGATTGTTTTCAAGCTATCTCCAAGTTATCTACAACCTAAAATTGCACAAAATGCATCTTTTTATGAAAAAACGCATTTTAATCGGCTCATTCTCTGTATTTTTTATTTACCTTTGCAACTAAATTTGAATTATAATGCAAAACGTCAAGTTTGATATTGGATTAATTTTCGCGATTCTCAACGGTAGAGTGTCTGCAGCAATCAACAGGCAGCTGTCGCGTAATTTCAAAAAATACGAGGTAAACATTACCCCGGAGCAATGGACTGTCCTAATTTATCTATGGGAAAAAGACGGTGTGACACAACAAGAATTGTGTAATGCAACCTATAAAGACAAGCCCAGCATGACGAGACTCATCGACAACATGGAAAAACTGAACTTAGTCGTAAGAATTTCAAGCAAGACGGACAGACGCACCAATCTTATCCACTTGACTAAAATCGGTCGCGATTTAGAACATCGATCAAGATTCATTGCCAACAAGACTCTTAAAGAAGCGCTGAAAGGTTTGTCAACAGAAGAATTAACCATCAGTCAGGAAGTATTGAGAAAAGTATTCCTAAACACACAAGGTTAACTACTTTTACATAGACTTTTTTCTTGAAAAGTTTCTGTGTTTAAATATTTATGCTTTAATTTGTACTTACAATTAGAAAAACATATAAAAAATACACTATGAATACTTTATTAAAGAACTTAGGAGTTCTACTCATTATCTTGGGAACTATTATTTTAGTATTAAGTTTCCTTTTCAATTGGGGAGATTATAACTGGTTACACGCATTAGCCTTAGGTGTAATGATTGCCGGACTAATTGTTCACATCGTTATCAGTAAAAAGTTTATCGAATAATCTTTTTCCTATACATAAAAATAAATAATCCCGAGACGTCTCGGGATTATTTATTTTTATCATTATTTTACTCTTCTGTGGGGATTATCAAACGATAACCCTTTCCATGAACGTTGTTAATCTCAATTGCAGGATCATCTTTTAAGTGTTTACGCAACTTAGTGATATAAACATCCATGCTACGTGCATTAAAGTAATTGTCATCTATCCAAATCGTCTTAAGTGCCAATTCACGTTGTAGAACGTCATTTGCATGAGCGCACAACAAAGATAACAATTCACTTTCTTTAGTTGTCAATTTAGTTTGCTTATCACCGATTGCCAATATCTGACGTTGTGTATCAAAGGTAAACTGACCTAATTTATACATATTGGTTTCTTTGACTTTCTTGCCTTTTACACGACGTAAAATGGCTTCCATACGAAATACCAATTCTTCCATTGAGAACGGCTTGGTAATATAATCATCCGCACCAATCTTGAAACCATCAAAGATATCCTCTTTAAGATTCTTTGCAGTCAAAAAGATAATAGGGATTTCAGTATTTACCTGACGAATCTCTTGTGCCAATTGGAAACCATCTTTTCGAGGCATCATCACGTCCAATACACACATATCGTATCGGTTCTTCAAAAATGCTTTATACCCTGCATCACCATCGGGGAACAATTCTGCATCATAACCCTTAGCTTGCAAATACTCTCTCAACAACATGCCTAGACTCTCATCGTCCTCGCACAATAATATACGCAATTTCTCTTCCATAATCTTAGTTTTTAATAGTTGGTAATGTTATTATAAATCTCGTTCCATGTCCAAAATTACTTTCTGCACGTATGCTTCCATTATGTAAACTAATTATCTTTTTCACATAAGCTAAGCCTAATCCAAAGCCTTTAACATCGTGCTTATTTCCTGTATGTACTCTAAAGAACTTATCAAAGATTCGCTTCAAGTCGTCTTTCTGTATTCCGACTCCATTATCTTCGACCGAAATATTCAATTTATCGCCGGTGTTCCAAGTCCTGATCTCCAGATGCAAACTCACATCATCTCTCTTATACTTCACTGCATTATCCATCAGATTAAATATCACATTCGTGAAGTGCATTTCATCAACACAAATATCCGAAATAATAGCTTTAAAGTCGGTTGATATGGTTCCACCGTTCTGAGACACCTTCAATGTAAATGTTTTCACCACACTAGTGAGCAAGCGATGTACGTCCAATTCTTTTTGTTTAAACGCAATGTTATCACGGTCATACAAAGACATCTGCAACACCTTCTCTACCTGGAATCTCAATCGTTTGGTTTCATCATTGATGACACGCGACAAGTTCTCGTACATGGCATCACTCTTCTTTATGGACTTGTCTGCCAACATTTGTGCAGCCAACGATATAGAAGAAATAGGTGTCTTGAACTCATGAGTCATATTGTTTATGAAGTCATTCTTCATTTCTGTGATTTTCTTTTGACGGAACACTACATAAATCGTAAAAACAAACGTCGCAAACAATATGATAGTAAATACCAATGCGGGTATCATCATTCCAGCCGTTTCAAACAAATAGGCATTCATATCGGGGAAATGCACCTTTACCACACCCATTTTTCCGCCAGGATCATTTCGGAACAACACTTGAGAATATGAATACTCGTCTCCCTTTTCTTCGTAATCCGGGCAACGATACACTTCTCTACCGTCGTTGGTTGAAACAATAAAATGATAAGGTATGTTTATACCATTGTTTTCTAAAGCATTTCTAATATCCTGATCAAACAAACGGAAATTTATTCGTTCTTCTAAGGGCTTTTCACTAGCCGTATATAATATTGAATAGACCACCTCATCAAGTATTCCTTTGTGATACACGTAGGCATTTTTTACATAATTCTGAAAAGCCCGTGTTGCATCGTCTATCTTGCTTCTTTCTACGCGCAAAACTTTAGGTGTAGCGGATGGGCGCTTGAGTATGGTCTGTATTTCAAAATCAGAATAAATCTTATCTCCGTTTCCATGTACTGATTTATCTGTTCCTTTAGTAGTTACATTACGTTCTACACCTCCAATATACAAATCCGACAGAGAATCCTCGCCAATATCGTTTCTTACAATATCTTCCAAATATTTAAAAGTCTCATTTTGTTCCAGATTTCGGGAAGCATAATTCAAGCTACGTATAACAGATTCGTCAAACTGCTCCTTGCGCATCTTAACCATCTGCTCAATGTATCTCATCTGTAACATCAGGAGTCCTAAGAATGAGACACCAATAATAATGCTTACTATCCAAATCGTTGACTTTTTCATGTCTGCAAAATTACATTTCCTTAAAAAATACGACGTATACTGACAAAATTATTATTCCTTCTTTTAACACTATTAACCAAAAAACGGCAACAAATGCACGTATAAGGCACATCTAGCGCCTAAAGTATATACTTACTGCTAGTACAAAGCCTATTTGTTAATATTTTTGTCCCATATTTTCGCTTTGAGACTTAATTTTGCTAATTTTGTCACTATATACTAATATTATGCAAAGTAACCTTATAAAATACATCATTGTTTCCGTGTTCTTACTTCAATTCGGATTATCCGGTTGGTCCAAACAAACAGAAACAATAGAAATAAGTAGTCGAAAGATTCCTATCCTTGACCAATTACCGACCAAAGCCATTCACAGAATATTTCAAGATACTGATGGTTATATATGGTACGGTACGTTTGACGGGTTATGCAGATACGACGGGTATGATATCAAAACATTTCGTTCAGACACCCAAAGACCCAACCTCCTTGAAGACAACTATATTACTTATATTACAGAAGACCATAATAAGCAAATATGGTTTGGTACGTTTAAAGGCGTATATATATTAAATAAGGAGACATACGAAATACGAAAAGTAAATTTAAAAAACACTACCAATCTTTGGATTTATAGCATATACTGCACGAACGATGGAACAATTTGGGTCAGCACACCCGGGATACTCCATCATTTAAACTCCGATGGCACACTGATTAAACAATATCCACTCCATTTTGAAGGAGCAGCGAGAACAGTCTATTTAATATACGAATCCCCTCAAGGTGAAACGATAATATCAACGACAGGCACCGGAATGTATAAATTGGATAAGGAAAAGGATGAATTGATTCCATTCTACCCCCATCCCACCTATCGAGACATTGAAAAAATCATTTATGATGACAATCACGACTGTTATTGGGTAAGCACATGGGGAAACGGTATCATTCGCTTTGAGCCAAAGTCTGAAAATACTGATAGTATATATACTCCTATGCCATTGCCAAAAGACGCACAAAACAGACCTATAGGAAACACCTACCACATGGTAAAGGATGATTTTACCGGTTACTTATGGTTAACAACCGAAAGAGGGATACACGCATTCGAGATAACGTCCAATAAACGAATCAAAGAAATCAATACAATCCCGTTTATTCATCAAGGCAACAAACTGCTTTACGAAATACACAAAGACAAAAATGGTAGTTTGTGGGTTTCGGCATTTGACATAGAAAGTTTCATCATTGATTTCAACAAAACCACTACAAAAGAATATACTTTACCTGCTTTAAAAGAACGATTAAAAAGCAACCCATCAATACTCTCTCTCTTTGTTGATTCCGATGGTGACTTTTGGTTTTTACAGGAACGATTCGGGTTGTGTCTTTACAATCCTCGAAATAACAGACTGACATTACATTCCGAAATTCCGGCTCTTAAGAATGTAGCGTTAAGTGACAAATTCTTATTTGCGCCTTCAACATTAACTAATAATGTATGGATAGGGACAGATTGGGGAACTGTATATGAAATAAGGAAGAAAGGAGAAAGTATTCAACGAAGAGCAGCATTCAGCCTACATGAAGTCCAACAAAATCCAGGAAGCATCACTTCGATGTTTGAAGACTGTAACAAAAAAATGTGGATTGGTACTACGCAAGGAGTATTCTGTTATGACATCAACCATGACAGTATCAAGACTATATCCATTCAAAATAAAGAAGTGATAGGATTTGTTACAGATACAGAGAATAATATTTGGGTTGCCATCCCTAAACAAGGATTATATACCATAGAAAACCAAAATTTAATATTAAGGCACGCATCTGCCATGAACTTCACTTCAATAGCCATTACCAGCGATAACGTCCTATGGATTGGTACTGAAGAAGGTGGTGTTTATTCATACAAAATCAGTTCACAGGAATGGATTGACTATAGTTTTCAATGTGGTAACGAGAACAGTAGAGTCAACAAAATCTTCGTTGATAAATATAATCATGTTTGGACAATGGGGCATCAACGTATTGGCATATTCAACCCCAAGAACGGAGCTAAAAAAACATATAGAACAGGAAACATAGGTTTTTTACTCGGACGATTGAATCCTAATGCAACCTATACTTTCAACAATGACACGTTCTATTTTGGAGGTGTAAATGGTATCATATCACTTACCTCATCCCCCAATTTAGAGCAAGCCCCTCAGAATGTTCTTACACACATTTCTGATATAAAAATCAATGGAGAATCAATATGGAATGGTATTGCACATCCAACAATCCACACCAAAGAACATATACAAATTAGTTCAGATATTAGAGAATTACAAATCTATTTTTCTGCGCTGGATTTCTCTGCCAATGCGTTACCCCGCTATGCTTGTAAGTTAGAAGGTTGGGATGATGATTGGATTTTAATTGAAGAAGGTAAAAATAGCATTTCTTACTCTCACCTTCCTAAGGGGAAACACACATTCTGTGTAAAATGTACAGACAGCAACGGGGTATGGAGCAACAAAGAAACCAAAATCATCATAGAAAAAATGCCACGATTTTACGAAACCTATTGGGCATACCTTATATATATAATATTGTTGCTAGGGACAATATTTATATCGGCTCGTATTTATCTCAGATATAAAGACAACAAAAACAAGAAAGAAATTATTGACCGGATGTCATGGGTTCTTGGACTTGAACAAGATGGGCAACAATCCAAATCCATTGTAACATCATACGACGAACAAATGATAAGCAAGGCTACAACAATTGTAGAAGATCATCTGTCTGACACTGATTTTGACGTACAGATTTTGGCAGACTGTCTAAATATGTCACGCTCCACCTTAGCAAGGAAGATTCGAGCCATCACCGGTATAACACCTTCAGACTTTATCAAGGGGATAAAAATGAAAAATGCGGCTGAAATGCTTAGCAATCCCAATATAACCATTTCAGAAGTGGTCAATGCCGTCGGTTATACAAACCGAAAACATTTCTCAACGGCGTTCAAAAATATGTTCGGCATATCACCTTCCGAATACCAAAAGAAGAATAAATCAGAAGAATAAATCAAGAGCAAGGGTGTTTTCTAATCAAAATAAGGGTGTTTTTGTCGCAAAAACACCCTTATCCCTTATTTGGCACACCTTGTCACGCTTCTTTAAGTCATCAATAATAGTTTTGCAAAAAAAAGTAGAACGAAAATCAATTTATTAAAAAAACTATGATGAAAAGAACTTATTTTTACGGTTTGATTTGTTTCATTGCATTAGGATTCGCTTTAAACACTGCGTATGCCATGTTACAACCTACCAAAAAGACGACCGTTATAAAACGGGAAATCAGCAATGCTATCAACGTTGCTTCTCAAGCTACGCCTACAGCAGAATTTACCGCGGCATGGAACAACCTGAACGCTATCAACAACGGGACAAAGGGAGTTGGTACAGAACTTCCAAACAACGAAACATGGGCATCATGGGACGGTTATCGACCGGCAACTCGTTGGATTGCATACGAATGGGGCACAGAAATGACATTCTGTGGCAGTTCCATTTGGTTTTGGTATGATAAGACCGATCTTAATGGAGGAGATAACGTCCGAATGCCGACTTCATACACCATTCAATATTGGGACAATACCAATAGTACATGGGTGGATGTTACCTTAAAAGAAGGAACGTCTTATCCTTTAAATCCCGCAGGTGTCAATGAAGTAGAATTCGAACCTGTCACTACCAATAAATTACGTCTTTTCATGAACGCTTCAACCGACGGCACAAACTATTCCGCTCTAGGTGTTACAGAATGGGAAGCCTACATTGCCGTTACCGAACCGACATTTGTAACTGAGAAGAAGAACATCGTTGTCGGCAAGCAACTTATCAATCAAAAGGCCGTCATCAACATTAAAGGTATGAATATTGCTGAAGAAGGAGTTTCTATTTCATTTGAGAAGGATTTAAATGGTCTTTCATTAACTCCCAATAAAACTCACTATACCAAATCAGAAGTTGAAACCGGTATAAATTTAAGTTTTGCTTTCGACCCTTCTGTTGACGGTGCTAAAACCGAACTTACTTATTTAGTATGTACTTCCGGCAGTACTACATATAAACTTCCCGTTATGACGTCTATGGACGAAGGATTCATAGAACATAACGGCAACCAAATTTATGACCCTAACTTCTATACTACCGAACGCCTTGTTACCTGGAATAAAGCTCCGGAAGTGGTAACTTTGGCAGAATATCCGGAAGTAAAGTGCGGTGCTACCTGTTTAAAATTTGACGCAAGTGAGAAAACAGGTATCGCCTGCGAAAGTTCTGTTCAAAGCACTATTGTACAAAAAGGATTATACCTTACTGCCGGTGACAACGTTATCCACTTTTGGATAAACACTAACGGAACATTCGATACAGGTATTTATACACCATACGAGCAAAACATTGTGACTTGTTCAGAACCTAATGCCACTCAGATTGATACTAGACTGACAAGTATCACGATTCCTAACACCAATGGAGAATGGCAAGAATTTGAGTATCATTTCACATTGGCAAAAGATGCTTTCATCAATACATGGGTCAATAACGACCGTGACAAGACTGCCACTTTGGTTTATTTAGACAATTGGCAAGTTTACAATACAGGATATGATTATGAAGTTAAAGATATCACCGAATATAAAGATTATAATATCACACCGGTCAACTTCACTCAAGTTCATTTGACCGACAAATTCTGGAAACCTCGCATGATTCAAAACCAACAAGTGACAATCCCTGTTGCTTTAGAAAAATGCTACCAACATGGACGTGTTGACAACTTCAAGAAAGCTGCCGGTTTGATGGATGGCTACTTCGATCCAAACGCATTGACTTTTGATGATACAGATATATATAAAATCCTTGAAGGTATGTCCTACTCTATTCAAGTCAACCCCAATCAAGAGTTGAGCGATGAAATGGACTATCTTATCGACTTAATGGCACAAGCACAGGAGGAAGATGGTTATCTATACACACCTCGCACCGCGGTAAATCCTAATGCTCCACATCCGTGGATGGGTGCTAACCGTTGGGAATGGGATCCTAACCTCAGTCATGAGTTGTACAACTGCGGACACTTGTATGAAGCTGCATACGCTCATTACAACGCCACAGGCAAAACCACATTATTGGATATTGCGACGAAAAATGCCGACTTGTTGGTTAAAGACTTCTTACATGGCGGTTTGCATTACGAACCCGGTCACCAAATCGTAGAAATGGGATTGGTAAAACTCTACCGCATTACAGGTAAGAAAGAATACTTGGCACTAGCTAAATATTTCCTTGACCTAAGAGGAACAAAAGGAGTCATGCGTTCATATTACAGCCAATCACACATTCCAGTCGTTGCACAAAGAGAAGCAGTAGGACATGCCGTAAGAGCAACCTATATGTACTCCGGAATGGCAGATATCGCAGCTTTGACCGGAAACGAGGACTACCAAACGGCAATTGACGAAATATGGAAAAACGTCGTAGAAAAGAAATACTATATCACCGGCGGTATAGGTGCGAAACGCGACGGTGAAGCATTCGACGCCAATTATGTACTACCTAACAAAGAAGCATATTGTGAAACATGCGCTGCTATAGCTAATGTTTATTGGAACCACCGTTTATTCTTGAATCATGGAGAATCCAAGTATTATGACGTATTGGAACGCTCTCTTTACAATGGAGTCATCTCCGGAGTAGGTTTGGACGGCAAAACTTTCTTCTATCCTAACCCTCTTGAAGCCGACGGTTCTTGGGGATTCAATCAAGATGGGCATAAGACTCGTGCTGAATGGTTTGGTTGTGCATGTTGTCCAAGCAACCTCTGTCGCTTCATGGCATCAGTACCAAGTTATGTATATGCCTGCAAAGATTATTCTGTCTATGTCAACCTCTTTATGCAAGGAGATGCCGAATTGACATTGGGCGATGGCAAGAGAGTAAACATCACTCAAACCACCGAATACCCATGGGATGGTGCAGTAAAAATCACAGTTAATCCTGTTGACGCATCTAACTTCGCAGTTCTCATCCGTATTCCCGGATGGACTCAAAACCGTCCTGTACCAAGCAATCTTTATACTTACACTGCTGACGACGGTAAGAGAACTGAAATTAAAGTTAATGGCAACAAGTTGGATTACACCATCAACGAAGAAGGTTACGTCGTAATAGAACGTTCATGGAATGAAGGTGATGAAATAGACATCAATTTCCCAATGGAAATTCATCGTGTTACTTCACACCAAAATGTAGCAGCCAATCAAGGTAAAATGGCATTGGAACGTGGACCTATTGTTTATTGTATCGAGTCTAACGACAACACTACAGACCTAAGCAACATAGCAATCGACGAAAATGTAGAAATCAATGTAAAAGATTACGCTATCAACGGTAATGCAATGAAAGCATTGCAAATCAATGCTAAAACAAGTGGCGTAAATGCTATCAACAATGTGGCAGCAACAGCGATACCATACTACGCATGGAGCAACCGCGGCGTAAGCAAAATGCGTGTTTGGATGGAAACAAAAGCAGAGGCCATCACAGCCAGTCCATATACATTCGTCAGTAATCAATGGACAAAAGTAGATGGCAGAAGCGATATATCTTACGATGAAACTAACAATACCTTGCGTACAAGTATGGCAGGCGACCATAATGTCGCTGCCAACTTCAACGCTGCCTACGACAATATATATGCATTAGAAGGGGCACAAAAATACTTTCTTATCAAAGGATTGGATTTTTCAACCGACGCCTCTAAATGTAATCTATGGTGGCTCAATGGTTGGAATCATGCAACAAGCGAATTACCCATCATCACACACAAAGACGCTGAAGGGAATTGTTATGCAGTTTGGGATATCACCCAAACTGCTTTTTCTGCCGATTGGGCTACCGGCGGGGCTTTCTATTTCAAGTCTAACGGAACTTGGAACACTTGCTTCGGACTCACTTCTACCGCCGCAGACGGAAGTGCAGAACTCAATGACATTTCTTTCTACTCGCTACGTCAGTTATTAGAAAAATATCCTGAATTGACTGTTTTTTTCAACTGTGTAGAACTGGACGAAAACAATGATACTTACACTTTTGCCAGCGGAGTAAAAAATGTTTCTCTAGCTCGCACCCTCTTTGCCGACAAGTGGAATACATTTTGTGTGCCATTTGGCATGAGCGTCCCTCAAATGAACGAATGTGGCATCATTGAGGCCCGTGAACTTACCGACGTTGAGGTTAATGGAACACAAACATCTTTAAAGTTTTCGCCTGCTGAAGGGATTGTTGCCGGTAAACCCTACATTGTAAAAGTAGATAAGGACATTAACCACATCGTACTAGAACAAGTAACATTCTCAGACGCTGAACCGCAAACCATATCTGTCAATGGAGTAAACATGACCGGTAACTACACAAAAACCTTCGTTCCGCAAGATTGCTATTTTATCAATAGCAATGCTTTCTATTTGGCAGACCAAGAGAATACGGTCAATCTAAAAGGCTTTAGAGCATACATCACAACTGATGACATTGTCAAAGTCAATAGTCTTCTGATTGATATTGATGGTACGATATTGTCCATTGATGATATTTCAAATGAAGGAGACCATCAAAATGTCGATGTATATAACTTGCAAGGCGTAAAGGTACGTTCGTCCGTTAAGAAATCAACTGCGCTTAACAACTTAAGCAATGGCATATACATCATTAACGGAAAGAAATACATTAAATAAGACAATTTTTTAAACATGAAACACAAAAGAGCATATTCCGCCCCTTCCACTCACTACACCATTATTAAGGCGGAAAACATGATGGCAACCTCTGTTGTTTCCGAAGAACTCGGACTGATATACAAAGGTGATGCCTCTATCAATAACATTACAGAGGCAGAATCTAACAAACAAACTATCTGGGACGGTATTTGGTAAAATCGATTTATAGAGTAGTTAATAGGTTGTCAATCCTCAGTCGCCCTTCACTTTTAGTGAAAACGACTGAGGATTTTATCATTTAAATACAGTTCTGCGGAAATTGGGGCAAAGTTCCTTTCGCTAATAATAAAAAAAATCCCCAAACGGTGCTTACGCAACTGTTTGGGGAAATCCAACTTATGTTTTACTTAAAATATCAATCTTCCTTTTCTAATTGAGCCTCAAAGTCTTTCATCAGCTTATCCTGTACATCCATCGGCACAAGTTCGTAGCTTGCAAATGACATGATAAACGAAGCACGTCCACCGGTAATAGAACTCAATGACATACAGTAGTTAGACATTTCTTTCAAAGGAACTTTAGCTACCAATTTTTCATAACCGTTCTCGCTGGTCATACCCATAATCATACCACGACGTCCTTGTAAGTCACTCATCACGTCACCCATCTTGTCGCTTGGTACAAATACCTCAACGTCGTAAATAGGCTCCAAAATCTTCGGACCTGCCTCCTTAAATGCCTGACTGAAAGCATTACGTCCTGCCAACATGAATGAGATTTCATTAGAATCTACCGGGTGCATCTTTCCGTCGTAAACAATCACACGTACATCACGAGCATAACTTCCTGTCAACGGACCTTGCTCCATACGTTGCATCACACCCTTCAAAATAGCCGGCATGAAACGTGCGTCAATTGCACCACCTACAACGGAGTTGATGAATACCAATTTACCACCCCACTCCAATGGAATTTCTTCCTTACTGCGGGCATTGATACGGAACTCTTGACCATTGAAACGATAAACTTCAGGTTCAGGCATTCCTTCATAATATGGTTCTACTATCAAGTGAACTTCACCGAACTGACCGGCACCACCGGATTGTTTCTTATGACGGTAGTCTGCACGTGCTGCCTTAGTAATGGTCTCACGATAAGGAATACGTGGTTCTTCGTACTTGATGTTGATTTTCTCATTATTCTCCATTCTCCACTTTAATGTACGCAAATGGAACTCACCTTGACCATGTACGAGGATTTGACGCAATTCCTTGCTTTGCTCTACTACCCATGTCGGATCTTCTTCACGCATACGGTTCAAAGCGTTCATCATCTTCTCAGTCTCTGCTTCATTTTCAGCGCGTACGGCACGTGAATATTTGTGGTTAGGATACTTAATAAAATTGAAACGGTTTTCTGTATTCTTGTCATTCAAAGTATTTCCGGTCTTGACATCCTTAAGTTTTACGGCACAACCTATATCGCCTGCCACTAATTCCTCAACCTTGATACGATTAGCACCGGCACAAACAAACAACTGTGACATACGTTCCTTAGAACCACGATCGGCATTGTTCAAATCATCACCTTCATGAACTTTACCACTCATCACCTTGAAATATTGTACCTCACCTATATGCGGTTCAACACCAGTCTTGAAGAAATAAAGTGATGTAGGACCGTTAGAATCGGGAACAACCTCAACACCTCTTGTGTTATGTACCTTCGGCATCTCGTCAACGAAAGGAACGACATTACCCAAGAATTCCATCAAACGACGAACACCCATATCTTTTCCTGCACATACGCAGAATACCGGGAACATACCTCTTGCAGCCAACCCCTTACGGATACCCTCACGCATTTCATCCTCTGTAAGAGTTTCACTTTCAAAGAATTTCTCCATGAGTGTCTCATCATTTTCTGCCGCAGCCTCAACCAATGCCTTATGCATTTCCATGGCTTTATCCATTTCTTCAGCAGGAATTTCTTCAATGGTCGGTTCACCACCTTCCGGACCCCATGAATACTTCTTCATCAACAAAACGTCAATCAAAGCATTGAAATCAGGTCCGGTCTTAACCGGATATTGTACCGGAACGACCTTACTACCATATATAGATGTCAATTGCTCAAGAATAGAATCATAATCACACTTCTCATCATCCAATTGGTTAACCAAGAAGATAACGGGTTTACCCAACTTTTCTGTATAGCGGAAATGGTTTTGTGTACCAACCTCCGGACCATATTGACCATTCAAAAGAAGAATGGCTGTATCAGTCACGTTAAGGGCTGTTAATGCCGCACCAACAAAGTCGTCAGAACCCGGACAATCTATGATATTCAACTTCTTATTGTTCCACTCAACATGATAAACTGTGGAGAAAACTGAGTAACCATACTCATGTTCTACCGGGAAATAGTCACTTACCGTATTCTTTGCGGTAATTCTTCCGCGACGCTTAATCAGCCCGCTCTCATAGAGCAAGGCTTCTGTAAGGGTTGTCTTACCAGAGCCGTCGTTTCCTAACAAGGCTATGTTTTTAATCTCATTAGTTTGATATACTTTCATTGTGTAAAATTTAAAGTTAACATATAAATGATGCGAAATTTAGTAAATAATTCAATTGGACGCAACATTTTCGTCAATTTGTTAATTATGTTTTTGAATTATTTTATCCCACAGCTTTTATTTATCTTTGTAAAGCGGTTTACACCTTATTATATATATGGCAGGAATTTACGTTCACATCCCCTTTTGCAAAAAGCGTTGTATCTATTGCGACTTCTATTCCACGACCTGTATGGAAGTGCAAAAACCGTATATCGAAGCTCTAGTCAACGAAATCACACTACGTGCCGATTACTTAAAAGTAAATGGTGAACTGCCATTGATTGAAACCATATATATCGGTGGGGGGACACCCACGACTCTTGAAACTCTTTCGTTGGCGAGAATACTTGACACTATATATTGCACCTACCCTGTTGCATCGGATGCGGAAGTAACAATCGAATGTAACCCCGACGATTTATCAGACAAGAAGATTCAGGAACTTCGCCACTTACCCATCAATAGATTAAGTATCGGCATACAGACTTTTTCAGACCCACATTTGCATTTACTTAATAGAAGACACGATAGTCAACAGGCCATTCGTGCTGTCAAGACTTGTCAAGATGTAGGTTTTGACAATATCAGTATAGACCTCATTTATGGTCTGCCTAAACAGAGCCTTGATGATTGGGCGAGCAACTTGAATATTGCCACCGAATTGAATGTACAGCACATATCTGCTTACTCACTTATCTACGAGGAGGGAACGCGTCTGTATGAGATGCGCCAACAAGGTCAGGCAGAAGAAGCATCCGAACAAATGAGTCTCACGATGTTCAACACACTTATCGACCACCTTGCGACTGCCGGCTTTGAACATTACGAAATTTCCAACTTCGCCCGCATCGGTTACCGCTCTCGTCATAACTCTTCCTATTGGAAAGGCATACCCTATTTGGGATGTGGTCCTTCGGCTCATTCGTATGACGGTACGCACCGACAATGGAATAGCGCGCATCTACACAACTATATCCAAGATGTGAGCCACTGCAAAACACCAACAGACTTTATTCACGCATCATGGATAGAAAAGGAAGAATTATCCATTTATGAGCAATACAACGACCTTATCATCACTGCTCTACGCACTTCTGACGGACTGGATTTGCTCCACCTTCGGAAGAAGTTTGGCGACCAACTAACCAACTACTGCTTAAAAAACGCGTCTAAACATCTCAACAATGGTCTGCTTGAAATCATCAAAGAAAAAGAGCAGTACCCTGAAGGACTGCTCAAACTGACCCGCCAAGGTATCTTCGTTTCCGATGGCGTTATGAGTGATTTATTATTCATCGAAGACTAATCACGCATCTCTTGATACGTAATTTCGTAGAAACACGGATACACGTTAGATGAAGCATCACTATGTCCTTGCGAATGAGGAACAATCAAGCGTACCTTTGCTATACCCTCGTCTGCTGTCAATTGACGACCGACATTGATATAAGTCAGCGGTATCAACCAACCGGCAGGAACCACAGTTGAACCGTAGTAATTATACATTGCGCCACCACCATTTATCTTTGTGTTAAATGAAGCGGTAAATGTTCCGTAATTGTTCGTCACATCCATGATGTCCGGATTGGTCTGCCAATAAGTAGAATTATTGGAAGTCTGTATCGAATCCCTCAAAATATTGAATTCGGTATATCTACAAATAATACGCTTGCGTTCTCCGGATTTCAGTTTCTCACCCGGACCTTTTCGCACGATTTGCATATAGACACCTTTATTCTCGAATACCACATATTCATTACGCTCCAAGTTGGTCGTGCTATCCTGTGCATAAAAAGTTGATTCGGATATGGTATTTATCTTACCGACATGAATCAATGGTTCGCCATCACTTGAATAAATCGTCACGTCACGTCCGATAAAAGAATTTATGGCATCACGTTCCTTTTCCCTTTGCTCGGCATACGTTTCTTCATCCTTACAACTTTGGTATGAAAAGCCAAACAAGAGTACCATCAATGTATATAACACTTTTCTCATATTCTCATGTACTTACTTTAATTCTTACATTTTCCTGTCAATAAGGCAGCATATTTCTTCAGAGCGACGCGTACCAACTGCTCCGCCTCTTCCATAGAACAAGTCAACTCGCCACCGGCTGCATTCAAATGACCGCCACCATTGAAAAATTCCGCAGCCATTTTATTGCATGGAAAGTCATCGACCGAACGCATTGACACTCTAATTACCTTGCGCTCGGTGTCCTCTCTCAAGAATACTGACAATTTTGATTTATTGATTTGCAAAGGCATATTCACGATGCCTTCCGTATCGCCTTTCTTGTGAGAAAAACGCCTTTGCTCCTCTCGCGTCAGCGTCATCAACGAAGCGTGATATTCCGGGAATAATTCCAATTTGACATATAGCATATATCCCATTAGTTTCAGTCGGTCGGCAGAATAATTGTAAAACACATTGCGATAGATTTTGTCTTTATCTATTCCTTTCTCCAACAACCGGCCTACGATGTAATAAATATCACTCCGATTGGAATTGTATGCAAAACAACCTGTATCGGTCATCATTCCGGTATAAAGGCATGTCGCTTCTTCATTCGTTATATTCTCCACTCCATCAACATCCGCCAACACTCTGAACAACAGTTCACAAGTTGAGCTCATCTCATGGCGTGACAACACCCATTTGCAGAAATCAGCGGGGTTCAAATGATGGTCAATCATCAACTTCGGGGCATTTGATGCCATGACCGGCTTTTCCAATCCCAACAAACGTGACGGTTCATTGTAATCCAAGCACACAAACAAATCGGCGTCCTTTAGTACTTCGTCCAATTCCTCTTCGTGCTTTTCATATACCCTTACTTGATCTGTACCCGGCATCCACTTTAAGAAGTCAGGAAAAATGTTTGGTACAACCGGAATCGCTTTCTTACCCTTCCGCCATAGATAGTGCGAGAAAGCTAATAATGCCCCCATCGCATCACCGTCGGGCGACACATGGCAAGTCACGACTATATTTTCAGCGCCTTGTATCAGCGCTAAAAAATCATGAGTTTCCGATTCCGATAATATTTTATTAAACATACGATGTACTTCACACTTTTGAGTCGCAAATATAAAACAAAATGACGGAATAAACAAATTAACCAAAAGTTTGTAAGGAGAGACAATTCACTCGGAAAGTCCAAGTTAATTCAGCATACCGAGGTTGAAAAAATGACGGACGTCCGACGTCGTGACGACAGACGTCTTGCGTTTGAATGACGGACGTCTGTCGTTTTGCTGATGTACGAGTAAGAAAAATGAAACATATTGCGCGCGTATGTGCGCGTGTGTGTTTACTATACATTTGTCACTTCATGTTTCATGTTTCATTTTGTGTCGAACCCCCTTTGTGGACGCGGTTTTTAGAGTGAAACATGATGTTTCACCATGTTTCATTCCATTTTGACTATAAAAATCACGAAATAACAAGCGTTAAAAACAAGATAATCATCGCTACAAGCATGCACTTCATCCACACTACAAGACGCAATTCATTTTTTACAAGAAGAACCATCAACAACGCATATATAGCCCACAATGTCCATGCGGAATAATCAATATTTATGACCGAATAAGGGAGTTTTGCAAAGAATCTTAATACTCCGTTCTGCATTCCGACCAAGCTATCAATCATAAAAGCTACCGGTACAACCAATATATTCGTACTAACGGCCAAAACTAACGCCGGCATCAAATATATCAACAGTGCGGTAAGTGGCGTTATCACCAACGTCGCCAATGCTGAATATGGCGCAAATGTTCCAAATACAAATGCTACTAAAGGAATGGTAAATAATTGTGCCGAGAACGATACCAACATACTTTGTACCACCCACTTCGTATATCGCCATTGCATAACTGGATGGTTTACACACCTTGGATAAAGCCACAAAATACCGAACATCGCCAAGAAAGACAGACGGAACCCAACATCCCAAAGCAACATAGGGCTGACAGTCAGCATCAGCACTGCGCTGACACACAATGAATTCAACGAAAACCCTTCACGTCCCAAAAATGAACCCAACAACATCAATGAATACATGACTGAGGCACGTACCAACGATGCCGGCAGACCTGCTATAAACGTATAACTCCATACAAAAAATAATATCAAACCAACACCTAACAGTTTTGAAATAGTCCGCCTACAAAAACGCAAAAGCAACAAGTTGAATACCGCGACCAAAAAACTAAGGTGCATCCCTGACAACGCCAACACATGACTGACTCCTACATCTGAATAAAGTTCTTTGATCTCATTATCAAGTTCTGAACGCTCACCTAATGTCAATGCCGGAAACAAAGCTAAAGATTCGGTTGAAAGATTCGCTTGTTTGTATAAACTGACCAATTTATCACGTATCTTTAATGCAAATATCCTTGCACGCAACATCAACGGAACACCATAAATGGGAACCGATTCACATTGCCACCGACTTATATTCAAAAATGCTTGTCCCGAAAAGCCCTTTATCTTCATATAACGAGCATAATCAAATGTCATCGTTTCTTTATTTGTCAATTCCTGAATGCGGGCATGGAATGTCAGCGCATCGCCTACCTGCAAACGCTCTGATAAAGAATCACGCTGTATCATCAAGCGTACTTTTTTACTCGCATCAGGATAATTATATGCTATATCTAGCGTTTGCGCATCGACACGCACCCACCGGGCTCCTATTTGAGGTGTCGTCACAAGAACGACCCTATAAGTCATAGGTTCAGACGCCCATTTTACTTTTACGGCATTCCAAGAACTTACAGAACGCCATGTACCGAAAAGGAAGAAAGAAAGAAACAAGAAAACACCCAGTCCTATCACCGGGATAGAAACAAACCGGTTTCCTCTCAGAGAACATTTGTAGGAGAAATACAAACATACTATTCCTGCGACAACCAATAAAAAGAGAATTACGGAAGCTACCTCACCTGTGTGTGTGATGTTCAACAAAGACTCACCCAGAGCGAGACCTAACAAAAGCGGAAGTGCCAAACGCAGAAATGGATACTTACGCCATACCGATGCAAACGTATCTGCCAGACTTTATAGATTTTTCAGGATACAGATTTCTTCCTCAGGATCAACGGCTTTAAATACTGCGCTACCCGCAACAAGCACATCTACACCGGCATCGACCAACCATTTACCAGTCTCGCGGTTCACGCCACCATCCACCTCAATCAAAGCATGGGAATCACTATTATCAATCATAGCGCGCAACTCGCGCACCTTATCAAGTGTATGTGTAATGAATTTCTGACCTCCGAAGCCCGGATTCACTGACATCAACATCACGATGTCCAACTCCTCTATGATATCCACAAGTGTTGAGACCGGCGTTGCAGGATTCAATGTCACACCCGCCTTCATACCATTTTCTTTTATCATCTGAATGACACGATGCAGATGAGGACAAGCCTCAACATGAACATTCATACTATACGCTCCCAAATCACGCACCTCATTGATAAACTTCTCCGGTTGCACAATCATCAGATGCACGTCCAATGGTTTCTTACATAATTGAGCAACGTATTTCAACACCGGGAATCCGAAAGAAATATTCGGGACGAATACACCGTCCATAATGTCAATATGCAACCAATCGCACTCACTGTTATTTATCATTTCCATGTCCGATGCCAAATCGGCAAAATTAGCGGACAACAAGGAAGGAGCCACAAGATTTTTCATATCACATAGAGATTAGTGGAACTACATAGCACAAAGTTATATGAAAAATCCTACATGAACAAGCATGTAGGACTTAAAAAGTTAATTCGTCAAGGAAGGGTTTAACCTAACATCATACGGGCAAACTCACCGTCACCGTACTCAAGTTCCTTATAATTTTGTGCAAACAAGCGCAAGAATGCCAATGTTTTGCGTGATGGTCCTTGAATTGTTTCGTGTAGTTTTATATCCATAAGCCTCCTGTTTAAGTTTCTATTATAGAAACGCACAAGCAGACCTTTTAGTATATAAATCTTGAGATATTTTTATCAGATGGCCAAGTGAAGTTCTTTCTTTATTGCCAAACGGCGCAAATTGAGCAGAGCATAACGCATACGGCCCAATGCCGTATTGATGCTAACTCCCGTTACCTCAGCAATTTCTTTGAACGACAGACCTTGATAGTAACGCATGAATACAACTTCTTTTTGATTTTGAGGCAGATGTTCAATCAGCATCTTCACATCGTCAAGAACCTGTTCATGTACCATCTTCGTTTCAACATTGGCTTCGGATAGTTTCATGTCATTGAACAAATCGTACTCCACATCGTCGTTTGACACACAGTTCTCATTTTTGTTTTGACGGAAATAGTCAATAATAAGATTGTGGGCTATACGAGTGAGCCATGCTTGGAACTTACCATTCTCTACGTAGCGACCTTGTTGAATGGTCACAATGGCTTTCATAAACGTATCTTGAAAAATGTCGTCGGCAGCATCTTGATTGCGTACTACGAACAATATATAAGAGAAAAGTTTCTCTTGATACCTCTCTAATAAAACATTGAATGCGTTGTTATTGCCTTCCGCATAAAGTTTAACCAACACTTCGTCGGTAAACCGGACTAGATTATTCATTCTTCCTTAATTTTATTCGTTAAGTAAGAGTGTTTCGATAGGCAATATACTTTTAATTGGTTAAATAAATTATACAAACTCGTTGCAAATAAAAGAACTTTTTGGCAAACTCACAAACTTTTTGGAGAAAAAGTGACATAATGCCCCATCACAGGGGAAGAAAAAAGAACGATAAAGGAAGTGTTTTTGTTGTCTAAGACCATCAAAAAAATTATATTTGCAGACATAAACCGATAAAAAACACGGAACTAATTCTAACCATTATGAAAAAGACATTTTTACTTTTATGCTTCATTTTAAGCATTGCAAGTTTGGAAAGCTTGGCACAGAACGAACAAAATCAAGACAACAAGGCAAAACGCAGATGGCGCCGACCCGCATCGGTCCTACACCCCGATGTTCACGACCCGGTCATGGCAAAGGGTGAGGACGGCAGATACTATATGTTTGCCACAGGTATGGGTGTAGGTGTGATGTCAAGCGCCGACATGAAAGAATGGAAATTTGAACCGTCAGTCTTGAAAGAGATTCCGCAATGGGCCATGGACACCGTTCGTGGATACCGCGGTCACACTTGGGCTCCGGACATCAGCTACCATAAAGGGTTATGGCACTTGTACTACTCATGTTCCACATTCGGTAAAAATGGTAGTGCAATAGGATTGGCTGTTAATAAAACATTAGACCCTCAATCACCGGATTTCGGTTGGGAAGACAAAGGTATGGTTATTGCATCGCATCGCCATAAGGACAACTGGAATGCCATTGACCCCAACTTGATTGTAGATAAAAGAGGTAATCCCTACATGACATTCGGTTCATTCTGGGATGGCATACAGTTGATAAAACTATCAAAAAAAGATTTTCGAACCCCTGTAAGCAGGCCTGTTACTATCTCAAGACGTATTGGTCGCAAAATTTCAGTTGACGAGATTGACAAAGTGGAATTTTACACCATAGAAGGAAAGGACACCATTGAAGCCGGAGCGAATGCTGTAGAGGCACCATTCATATTCAAACATGGGAAATATTACTATTTATTTGTGAGCTTCGATTATTGTTGCCGTGGCGAACGCTCAACATATAAAACGGTTTACGGACGCTCAAAGAAAATTACCGGTCCGTATTATGACCAAAAAGGACAACCTATGACAAAAGGCGGTGGTACTTACCTGTATGGACCAAACGAGGAGTTCTTCGGTGTAGGTCACTGCTCGGTATATGATTTTGACGGACAGGTATATTTCATCTCACACGCCTACGAAAAGGACGAAAACGGACGCGCCAAATTGTTCATACGTCCGCTCACATTCGATGAAGAGGGATGGATTGTTACTAAAGGAAAAGAATAATCCTAACTCATAATCTTGTTTATACAGTAACGGGGACTCTACACTATCGTAAAGTCCCCGTTACTTTTTTTATATATTTTATATATTATCAGCGATATTATTCAGCCTTGCGGTCGTCAATATTCTCACCGTCTGTCGGTTCCAAAGCCTCATCAAAATCGGTTATGCCATTTTGTATCAAAATATTGTACCAACTTACCAACTTCTTTATATCGGCAGCATAGACACGCTCGCGGTCGAAATTCGGAAGAATCTCAGCGAAATAAGCCTCCAGCTCGTTGCGTGATGCTTTCTTATAGTCAAAAGTGGAAACGGCACCATTCTCTTTCGCCTTAACACTGTTCAACACTTCGCGCAATGGCACTTCACCGGCATCAGTGTACATAGCAATATCAGCTAAAGAAATCACTTTATCAGCAGCAAATGCAGGCATTCTTTTCTTTTCTGCATCCAACGTTTCAACAATCAAACTACGGTTTCCTCGTGAAACCAACTTGTACAAACCGGGTTTCCCGGAAATGGCTAAAATAGTTTCTAACATATCTTTTTTCTTTTAATTATTGTCTATACGGTTGCAAAGATAGGTTTTAAACATCCTACTTTCAAAAATCTTCATTCTAAAAAAACTTAATACGACAAGAGTTCGTTCTCTATTGTATTCAAAATGGTCGAGAGCGCAATTTCAATATTACCGTCACCATCATTATTTAATATATAATCGGCTTTTTGGCTCCTCTCTTTATCTGACATTTGCGCTGCGATTCTCGCCAAAACTTGTTCGGCACTGACATTGTCGCGCTTCATAACACGCTCAATACGTACTTGTTCCGGCGCTGTAACTAATAAAACTTTATCTACTAATGCATCAAAGCCCGACTCAAAAAGAATAGCACACTCCATCACTACTATTGGAGCATCTTGTTGTGATGACCAATGCAAAAAATCTTCCTTGACAACAGGATGTACTAATGCGTTTACCTGTTCAACGCGTTCGGACGATGCGAACATCCACTCAGCCAACAAAGTGCGATTTAATGTTCCATCAGAGCAATAAACATCAGAAGATACTAAAGAACACAAGCCTTCTCTTATAGTAGATGACACCATCATCAATCGTTTGGCCTCTGCATCACTATTATATATAGGTATATGTCTCTTTTTCAATAATGCGGTCACGTAGCTCTTACCGGATCCAATTCCTCCTGTAATAGCCAATTTCAATGTATTACGACTCGACATCATCTTGCAATTGTTCCAATAAGTAGTCCACCTCTTGCGGAAGAATCCTAATGTTTGTGACATCCTGTGGATATGACTGTAAGTTGAGTTTCAGCTTTTTAGATTTATTACTAAGCACCTCATCATAAGGAATGGAAATAACAAAATCGTCCTCACTGATGTCTTTGAAACGACTCATACCGACACGGAACACCACCTTTGCCTTTGAAGGAAAAGTTCGTAAAATCTTATTTCCAGGGAAATTGGTTCCCACAATCGGGACTTCTACTGTTTTCTCAGTAAACATATCCACTTCAACATTCATTTCAACCGCATCCGGAATAAATTTTCCACCTCTCACATTACGCAATTCTTCAGTGGAATGATGTGCTGACGACAACTCGGTATAATTAGATGTCACTACATACGCAGCAGTAATCGTATCAAGAACGGTTGGAGGCGCAAAGATATCAACAGAATCGGGACTGAACGTTACGCTTTTTATATAATACTCCGGCTCACTTGACACCACTCCTATATATTTCACAGGAACGCGCTTACTCGCTCCGCGATTGAAAAAGTATTCCAACGTATCGGGTTTAATAGAGACAATTTGCGTGGATGCCAAAAACTGAGACTGTACTCTTTTTTGAATCGTACTCATATCCACCAAAACATGCCCAGAGGGAAGACCTGTATCGTAAGTATTATAATCTACATCTACCGGTGGTACTTCAACACCATACAAATAGCGTGACAGCACTGTTCCTTTGTCGCGAACCACCACTTTCAACTCTTCAGGCAGTTCGGAAGTAATAACAACATTTTTAGGGACATTGACTTGGTTTAAAGGCACACTAATCTCAACTTCATACGTCTCATTTAAGGCCTGTAACAACCAAAAAGCAGAAGAAATCAATAAAAAAATCAAAAAGGTCAAAAACTCCCTATTGGCATTCCCCAATAAGAAGTCCTTGACCTGAACGTAATATTTTCGGATTTTTACATAGTCCATTGACTATTATTTACCGGTTGCCGGATCAACAGGAACACTCGCATAAACAGAGTTCTTTGCGACTTTGATTTTTACACCGTTCGCAACTTCTACCATCAAAGTGTTATCCATATCATTCACTTCCTTTACTTTTCCATAAATACCACCGGCGGTTACAATGTCTGTTCCTGCAGTAATACTATTTCTGAAGTTCTGGATTTCTTTTTGTTTCTTGTTCTGCGGACGAATCATAAAGAAGTACATGATGGCAAAGATAACTACCATCATAATAATCATAGACATTCCGCCACCTTGTTGTGATTGCAATAATACTGTTAAAAAATTCATGACTTAAAGATATTTTTGATTACTAGTTCGTTTCCTTTTTTAATTTACCTTCCTGAATAAGTTTCTTGGATATGGCATCCAACAATCCATTGACATAAAGACCGCTACGGGGCGTACTGTATATTTTCGCTATATCCACATATTCATTCAACGAAACGTTCAACGGGATATTTGGGAAAGTCAAAATTTCAGCCAACGCAATTTGCATAATCACCAAATCCATCAATGCGATACGATTGAATTCCCAATTCTTTGTATTGTCGCTCACTAACTTGCGATAATAATCAGCGTTAAGCAATGTGTTGCGGAACAAACGATGTGCAAACTCGCGATCTTCTTCATCCTTAAACTCAGGTAACAAGTCTTGTTCAGCCCCATTTTCAACCTCGAAGCGCTTAATGGTCTTCAACACAAATGTATCAACAATATATTTGTCATCATTCCAATAAAGGCTCATGTCCTCAAGTAGAGAGTCCAAACGCTCGTTATTGAAGATGACGTTTTTATATATTTTGCGCCACAATTCACGGTCTTCCGCATAAGATGATTCTGCAGACGCCATATATTCATTATAATAATCTGACTCAATGATTTGTTTGTACAGAGAGCGTACAAACTCTTCTTCATCAGTCCAATTCTTCTTCTGGTTCTCACGAAAATCAAGAAGTTGCTTATTCTCTTCCAATTGAAGTATAAAACGATTGTCTATAAATTTACGACTTGGAGGTAAGCCTTCATGAATACGTTCGTAACGACTTTGGGCTGTCTCTACAGCACGGACTGCAATCCTATTTATTTCTACCATTAACAATAATAGGTAGTTATATAAATCATAAGCTTTTGACAAGCTAAAAAACAATTCTTTCTCTGCTGTATCTATATTTTTGCCGTCGTTCTGATAATATGCATATACAATCTGAACAACCTTAAGGCGAATCAATTCTCTATTTATCATACCTCTGTAATACTAAATTCGACACAAATTTACAGCTTTTATAGAGAATTTTAGCATCTTTGTGCTGTTTTTTTTGGAAGTTTTGAAAAATATATCCAATTTTGAGGATGAATAATCATTAACAATAACAAGATGGAAGATTTTAAAGGTAATTCCGAGATGGAGAAAGACATCGTTTTTTCAAAAGCCGTAAAAGCAGGAAAACGAATCTACTATGTTGACGTAAAAAGGAATAGAAAAGGGGAACTCTTTTTAGCTGTGACTGAAAGCAAGAAAATCGTCAGTGGCGATTCTAACAACCCTACCTTTAATTACGAGAAACACAAAATATTTTTGTATCAAGAAGACTTCGACAACTTCTTAACCGGACTGAATGAAGCAGTAGGATATATTCGCGACAATCAAGAACCCATCGAAAGAAAGAAACCGACAGAAGTCAACGAAGATATTAAATTCGATATTGAATTTTAATCAAAGAAATATAGCAAAATCTTTGTGTATTTAAACGAAAAGCCGTACTTTTGCACCGCTTTTCAGCGCAGTCGTATGGTGCAGCGCATCGTGTGATGGCGAATTAAGCAAGAACTTAATTTAGAGTAACACAAAAAAAATTATTAAAAAATGAAAGAAATCAATGTAAAAGGTACGGTAAGAACCGCACTTGGAAAGAAAGCCGCTCGCGACATTCGCAAGGCAAACGCAGTTCCTTGTAACTTGTATGGTGAAGCTAAGAACGAAAACGGAGCACCTCAAGCATTATCATTTACTGCAACAAACGATGAGTTGCGTAATTTGATTTATTCTCCGGACATCTACGCCGTAAATTTGAACATCGACGGTAAAGAATGTAAGGCTGTTCTAAAGGAAATTCAATTCCACCCTGTAAAAGACAACGTTTTGCACGTTGACTTCTATGAAATCACTGAGAACAAACCTATCGTAATGGAAGTTCCTATCAAGTTGAACGGTTTGGCTGAAGGTGTTAAGGCCGGTGGTCGTTTGGCTGCATCTGTTCGTAAATTGAAAGTTAAGGCTCTTTACACAAACATTCCTGAGCGTTTGAACATCGACGTAACTCACTTAGGTTTAGGTAAGACTATCAAAGTTGGCGAATTGAGCTTCGAAGGTTTGGAATTGATTACAAGCAAGGAAGTTGTCGTATGTCAAGTTAAGATGACACGTAGCGCAAGATCTGCTGCTGCCGCATCTGAGAAATAATTAAGAGAACTATTTGAATGAAATATCTGATAGTTGGACTGGGCAACATCGGAAGTGAATACGATGGAACCCGGCACAATATAGGATTCAGAGTGTTGGACGCCCTTGCTAAGGCGTCCAATCTCGTTTTTGAGGACAAGCGCTACGGTGCAGTCACTACCCTATCGGTCAAAGGGCAACAACTCGTATTACTCAAGCCATCTACTTATATGAATTTGAGTGGAAACGCTGTAAGATATTGGATGACTAAAGAGAACATTCCACTAGAAAGGGTTTTAATTATCGTAGATGACTTGGCATTGCCTTTTGGTGCGCTTCGCATGAAACCCAATGGTAGTGACGCCGGGCATAACGGGTTGAAACACATCGCAGCAACATTAGGCACTCAAGGTTATGCCAGACTACGTTTCGGAATTGGCAACGAATTTCCAAGAGGAGGGCAAATAGACTTCGTTTTGGGACAATTCACTGAAGAAGATTTAAAAACGATGGATGAGCGTGTGGATTTGGCTTGCCAGATGATAAAGAGCTTTTGCCTTGCCGGTATTCAAATCACCATGAACCAATTCAACAAAAAATAAACATGGGAGAAGCAAGAATAGACAAGTGGCTTTGGGCTGCACGCATCTACAAAACACGTACTATAGCTGCTGCCGCCTGTAAGAAAGGGCAAATTTCTTTGAATGGCAACCAACTTAAACCTTCTAGAATGATTAAAGTTGGTGATGTAATTAGTGTCAAAAAGCCTCCTGTCACTTACTCTTTTCTTGTAAAGCAGACCATAGAGAAACGTGTCGGTGCAAAACTTATTCCGGAAGTCCTTGAAAACGTTACTCCACCGGAACAATATGAACTTTTAGAAATGAACCGTATCAGCGGATTCATTGACCGAGCGCGCGGGACAGGACGTCCGACCAAAAAAGAAAGAAGGTCGTTGGACGAATTTACAGCACCCGAATTTCTGGACGACCTCCTATTTGATTTTGATGACGAGGAGGACGAAGAATAAAAAACTACGTAACGTAATACAATAAGCGCTATAAAGTAAGTCCTATCTGAAAGTTCTATAAACAGAACGTCTAAACAAAGATAGGGCTTACTTTTTATACAATTATCTTAATGCTGTCAATTCGGCTATTTTCACAATAGTCATCATAGCCTTTTCCATACTTTGAATTGGGACAAACTCGTTACGTCCATGGAAGTTCAACCCTCCTGCAAAAATATTAGGACAAGGCAAGCCCTTGAATGACAATTGAGCGCCATCAGTACCTCCACGTATAGCCTTTACTTTACACTCAATCCCCACACTTTCCATTGCTGCACGAGCGATATCAATAACATGCATCATAGGTTCTACCTTTTCGCGCATATTGTAATATTGATCATGAATGTCCGCTGTCACAGTCCCTTCACCATATTGAGCATTGAACCTGTCAGTCAATTCATGCACAAAAGACTTACGCTGTTCAAATCTCTGTCTATCGTGATCACGGATGATATATGACAATACTGTCTCTTCAACAGAACCCTTGATACCAACGAGATGATAAAAACCTTCATAACCCTCAGTCTGTTCCGGTGTTTCTGTCTTAGGCATAGATGAAATAAACTCAGAGGCGATGTACATAGAATTTACCATTTTCCCTTTTGCATAACCAGGGTGTACATTCAAGCCTTTTACCGTTACTTTTGCTCCGGCTGCATTGAAATTCTCAAACTCCAATTCACCCACTTCACTTCCGTCCATGGTGTACGCCCATTCACAACCAAAGTTCTCAACATCAAACAAGTGCGCACCCATACCTATTTCCTCGTCAGGATTAAAACCGACACGTATCTTACCATGTTTGATTTCCGGATGTTGTTTCAAATAAATCATGGCTTGAACAATCTCAGCTATGCCAGCCTTATCATCGGCACCTAACAGTGTGTGCCCATCAGTCACTATAAGGTCTTCCCCTATATGGTCTAGGAGTTCTGGGAACTGATGTGGAGAAGTTATAATGTTATCTTCCTCAGACAATACAATATCCGTACCATCGTAATTATTCACAATGCGAGGCTTAACATCTTTCCCTGAATAGTCTGGCGATGTATCCATATGGGCGATAAACCCTATCACCGGCACTTGACTATCAACATTTGATGGCAATGTTGCAAACAGATAACCATTATCATCCAATGTTACTTCTTCCAGTCCTATTGACTCCAATTCGCTTTTCAAATATTCAGCAAAAAACATTTGTTCTGCCGTACTTGGGCAACCACTGCCTTCTTCACTCGACTGAGTATCAAAAGCCACATACTTTAAGAAACGCTCTATCAAATTCATTCTTTATACTTTTAATTCTGCGTAAAAATACGCATTCTTATTCTATTCCGCAACATACACGAGCAATTAAATATTTCAACTTAATTGTAAATTAAACGTTTATAAATTTTGCGCCCGTCCTCTTTTCTCGTATCTTTGACGGCAGAACTAAATTTAATAGCCATGACAACTATAAAAAAACTAGCCCTTGTAGTTTACGGAGTATGCCTATTCTGCTTTTCAGGATATGCTCAAGAGAATGTAACAGAAACTTATTTCAGTAATCCTTCATTTGAAGATGACGCTTCATCATGTACATCAACATCAAGTAACATAGTGAACAATGGAGGTTCGGATTTACGTGGTTGGAATGTAAGTCCTAAAGGGTGGACTGCAACCAATCCGGGTGTTGCACTGCTCATCAGCGCAGACTGTAACACCGACAATAATTTCGGAAAAACAAGCATGAAAGACGGAAGCTACGCCTATTACCAACGCGTAGGATGGACTACAGCTAGTTCTGAACTTAAACAAACATCGCTCACGCCTCTAACTGCGGGAGAATATAAAATCACGTTCTACACAAAAGCATTTTATGCCAACTCAGCTACATCAAATGCGTATGTAACTATTAAAGATAGCAAATCAGCAACACTCGCAGATGCAACTATCTCATACGTAAGCGGAAGTACAGGTATTATGACGAGTTCAGCATGGAGCGAACAAAGTCTACAATTCATTCTTAAAGAAGAGAGTTCTATCACGATTTCTTCAGTCATGACTTGGCTGAGTGGCGGTAGTTGTATCGCATACGACCACTTCACACTAACAAAATTACCTAATGGAACTATCAATCCTGACAAACCAAACATAGAAGGTGGAACTGAAGACGAATTGGCATCACCTACCGAAGGAACTATTACGCACGATTTTGTCAATGAAGCCACGATGCAGAATGATTTACTTCAAATGATAGCCAACTCTATGCGATACGCAAAGAATATATGGTACAACTGCGTCGCCACCAACAGTGTAAATGAAGCGTGTGGATATTTCCAAGCCAACAGCGCAGGACAAAACAATGAAGATGGTGTACGTACCAATGCAGACTTCTCCATGCTGTGCGCCTTCTTATATAAATATGGTCAAGGCAAAGTCACACTTCCAAGTGGCATAACATGGACCGACGTAAAGGACATGGCAATGAAATCACTTGTTTTTGGTTACTCAACTCACAAAGCCAACAAGCTAAAAATCACTTCAAACAACGCATATTGGGGTTCTTTAAGCACAAGCGATGCCGTATGGGAAAGTTCATTATGGGCCATGTCATTGGCATATTCATCATATTTTCTTGATGCCGAACTTAGCGACACCCAAAAGCAATACATCTACAATATGATTAAAGCGGAATGTAATTACGAATTAGGTCGTAGCATTCCAACGGGTTTCAATGGCGACACCAAATCAGAAGAAAATGGTTGGGAAGCTTGCGTACTAGCATGTGCATTAGGCTTGTACCCAAATGATGCTCTTGCGCCACAGTGGTACAAACGATTACGCGAGTTCGCCATCAATTCTTATTCACAAGTCAATGATGCCAACGACAATACTATTATTGACCCCGACTACGACGCAACAACAATAAGTGATTTATATGTTGGGCCTAACTTATATAATGACTATACCTTACAAAACCACAATTATTTCCACACATCATACCAAAATGTCGTTATTCAAGAATTAGGAGAAGCGAACCTTGCGCTCCTAATGTTCCAAGGCGAGAATCCTAAATGGAAGACCAATGCCTTAATGCATAACAACCAAAATGTCATGGACCACGTATTGCGTCATCTGGCACTTGCAGATGGAGAATTGGCCATGCCAAACGGCAATGACTGGAGTATGTTTCTTTATGACCAAATAACAAGTTACTCAACATTGGCTTGTTTCTTACGCGACCCGGATGCGTTGATGCTAGAGAATATGGCATACAAACATATCAAGGCACGCCAATCAACCACAACCGATGGCAGTTGGTTGCTCAATAGTGATATTGGTCCGCGCCGAATGGGTGTGGAAGGACATCGTGTAATGATGACTTATTTGATGCACGAATTAGCTTCGACAGAGGACATGACACCTACCACATGGAAAGATTTCAGCAAAGCTAATGAACAGGCACATCTTTTTACGACACAAAACATTGTCCGCGCAAACACACCAGACCGTTTCAGCGTATTCTCATGGAGTACAGGATTAGGAAGTTATACCGGGTATGTGGCATCCAACCGTCCGGATATGAATAAAATTATTGTACCTTATAAAGCAAATAATACGGGAAATATTCTCGGCTGGTACACTGTGAGTGGCAAAGGGACCAATGCCACACCCACAGCGAATGGTATTTATGAGTTGAATGGTAATAGTTATACGATGAATGGTCGATTGGACGTCAATGACAAAACTATAGATAACAATTTCAGTATCTACTCAACACCGGGTAACGCGTTTATCTATATGGATTACGTCAAAGGCAAGACAAATGGTACTATCACCGGAGAATATGGTGGTTTGATGGCTATCAGTGTCGATCCATTCACTAAAGAGCAACGTACTTTATATTACAATAAAGGTCGTATCCAGACTAACGGGGCTTCTCTCAAGACATTCAACAGCAATTGGGTGAATATTGACAATCAGATAGGTATCGTTTCAACCAAGGGCGGAAACAAAATGGCATTTGGCGACAGACAACTGAGCAATTCAGTTTACATCGCTCGCATATACCCGGCATATTCTAATACTGCTCGCTCGTTTACATCAACAAGCGTTATAGATAAACGACACATTATATATTATAATAATGTAGATTCAGCAACTACCGCACAACTATCTACACAAGTAATTTCGCTTGCAGAAACGGTGCCTACGGGATGGAACGGAGTTATCGTAAGCGATCCCGACAGTGTAAGATATATACTAGTTAGTAATTTCCTTGGGACAGAGACTTGTACCCTTAATAACATTATAACAACAGATGGAGCACCGGTATTTACCAATTCTACCAACATCAGCACTAACGGTTCATCTACAACATTGACATGCGCTCAAAAACGTAGTTTCGCCAATACATTGCGTGTGTACGCAAAGGCTGATAACGTAACAGCATACCAAGCTGAGGACGACTCATGTGCAGTATATATAAACAACATGAAAGAAGAAATTCAAAATGTCGATATTGTCATTTACGCCAATGGTCAACGATTGACTAAAACTATATCCGTCAATGCCAATGCGTGGATATTTGTACATGTAGCCAACAACGAAATCGTATGGGAAGAGACACAAGTGGGGAAAAATGTTAACCCATTATCACCCGACGAATTCTCAAATAAAATTATTGATGCCGGTTTTGAGAATAGCAACAGCGGAAGTGCGTGGAAAGGTACTCCTGCAATTGGTGGTTATGCCAATAATCTTTGTGCAGAAAAATGGAATACAACTTTTAACGTTTATCAAAAACTCACAGGACTGCCCAACGGACGCTATAAAGTTGTCATGCAAGGATTCTATCGATGCGGTGGATATGCTGATGCCGCTAACCTACGCAAAAACGGAAATGAAAAATTAAATGCCCTACTTTACGCTAACGATGTGACACAGCCCCTTGTTTCAATTTTTGAAGAAGCAAGTTCAAAAGAAATGAATGGTCCTTCATGTGTCAACACCATTCATGGATTGATTCCCAACCAGATGACAGATGCATCTGTTGCATTTGCAAACGGACTTTACACACAAGAACTTGAATTTGACGTTACTGACGGTACGGCAACTATAGGAGTAAAAAAGACGACATCTGTCACCAATGATTGGTGTATCTTTGATCATTTTAGATTGTATCGCTTAACAAAAGAGTTTTCTTTGAACGTATCTGAATGTGGTTGCGCGACTTTCATGCTCCCTTTTGATTATGAAATACCGAGTCAACTAAAATTCAATTCTTGCTCCGACATCAATGGCGACCGACTCAATTTGACTCAAGTAAATAGCATAGAAGCTAACACACCGTACATAGTGAATGGTAAAAGTGGCGAATACACTTTCTCTGGAGTACCGGAAGACACTGAAAATATGTCATATACATCCGGATTGCTTACAGGAACATTTTGTGACATCTACGCCCCAGTTGATTCTTATGTATTGCAATGCCAAGAAAGCCAAACAGGATTTTATAGAGTGGACACTGCTGAAGACATTTCTGTAACTGCCAATCATGCTTATTTGAATGAAGAAGCAGCACAAAGCAATAAGAACATCTTACTATTCCCTAATGACTTGAATAGCATAAAAGAAGTTACAAACAACAATAAAGAAGTAAATGTTTACGACCTCAACGGAGTTTTGGTACGTAAAAACGTCAGAAAAGAAAATGCTCTACAAGGGTTGGAAAACAATCCAAACCGTGTTTACATTGTAGATGGTGAGAAAGTTTTGAAATAAGACAATTAATATAGAAGCATTATAAAAAGGTAAATCTCACAAACCAATGCTGAAAGAGTTTGTGAGATTTATTCTTTTGTGACCCCGGAGGGATTCTAACCCTCGACCTTCAGAACCGGAATCTGACGCTCTATACAACTAAGCTACGGAGCCTTAAAGTGATGCAAAAGTAAGAAAAAAAAGATACATGCCCAAGAGTAGACTTTAAAAAGATAAAGATGATTCTTATCATATAGACAGAAAAATAAGACGCCTCACTTTCATCATAATAAAAATATACTATCTTTGTAGCGCAATTTGAAAGTAAACAAGAAAACGACAAAACAATGAGTCAACTGATTATTCCTAAAAACTATAAAGCCGCACTTGACTTACAACAAACAGAGATTGCCATCAAAAAGATTAAAGACTTTTTTTTGAGTAGCATTTCTACAGAACTACGCTTACGACGCGTCACTGCGCCACTTTTTGTCCTCAAAGGATTGGGAATGAATGACGATTTAAGTGGTATTGAAAGACCTGTAACTTTCCCTATCAAAGATTTGAATGAGGCTCAAGCTGAAGTGGTACACTCCTTAGCGAAATGGAAACGCGTAACACTTGCTGAATACAATGTGGCTCCCGGCTATGGTATTATTACGGATATGAATGCCATCAGAGCAGATGAGGAAATGGACAATTTACATTCACTCTACGTAGACCAATGGGATTGGGAAAGGGTCATGCCGGAAGGATGCAGAAATACTGAATACTTAAAAAAGATTGTTAGCAGAATATACAATGCTATATTACGTACAGAATATTACATATGTGAGACATATCCTCAATTAAAACCATTCTTACCGGAAGATATACATTTTATACATTCTGAGGAATTACTACAAAAATACCCTAATCTGTCTCCAAAAGAAAGAGAAAATGCTATTTGTAAGGAGTACGGTGCTGTATTTATAATTGGTATAGGTGGGAAATTAAGCAATGGTGAAGAGCATGATATGCGCGCTCCTGATTATGATGATTACACAACCATTTCTGAGGTTAATGGCCTTGCCGGTTTGAATGGCGACTTACTCATTTGGTATCCTATATTGGAACGCGCTATTGAATTATCATCTATGGGCATCAGAGTTGATAAAGAAACTCTCAACAGACAGTTAGCACTGAGCGGTAAGGAAGACCGTAAAAAATTATATTTCCATAGTAGATTATTGGAAGGTTCACTTCCCCAATCAATTGGTGGCGGCATCGGGCAAAGTCGGTTGTGCATGATTTTACTACATAAAGCTCATGTAGGAGAAACACAATCTAGCATTTGGCCCGACGATATGAGAAAAAGGTGTAAAGAAGAAGGAATGCCTCTTATCTAGATTTTAATAATATAAGAAGAAGGAACTCAAACAGAGTTCCTTCTTCTTATATCTAACTATTTTACTCAACCTTCCCTTTTAATATAGCTCCTCCATTTTTCTGTAACGTTAGTTTAAACTTACCATTCTTACTAACTTTTACTTCTTGCATTGTCGGAGTGCTACCATTCTTACCATCATGATAATATGTCACGGCCTTTCCTGCAAACATTGGTAACTCTACTGTAATCTTTTTCATTTCTTGTTCTGCATTTATAGCAGCGACATACCAATCGGCACCACTTCTTCGTGCCAATACAATATATCTCCCTGGATAACCATCAATAAAACGTACTTCGTCCCATGTAGTCGGCACTTGCTTCATAAAGTCAATTTCAAAATTAGGTTGTTCCTTAAGATTGTTCGGTGTCAGAGCAAAGTTTTGTACACTACTTTGGAATAAAACCGCTGTTGCCAACTCAAATATATCCGTAGTCCTACGGATTGTTCCGCCATCATTGTTACGGTTCATTCGTTTGTTTAAGAACGTTCCTCCGAAATCCATACTTCCGACGGTATTTCTAATAAACGGATGCAAGCACGCATTAAATGCTTCTTCATCACAGAAATGCTGTTGGAATACTATATTCTCACTTGCTAAAACAGCTTCACTTGCACAATAATTGGGATACATGCGTTCCCACCCACGTGGCAAAGTGCATCCATGAAATATGATTTGCAAACCATAATCATTTGCATCACTCAATATGGCCTCATATAGTTTAATTGTCTCTTGCTTGTCGCCTCCGAAAAAGTCTACTTTCAATCCTTTTATTCCTTGCTCTTTCAACCATTTCATCTCAGCTTTTCGACTAATAGGATTATCCATACAATGTTTCATGCCTTGAGGGGCATCATTCCAACCTCCGTTGGAATTGTACCACAAGAATACATCTACGCCTTTGTTCTGTGCATATTTAAAAAGTTCTTCCATACGCGTACGACCGACTTGTGTATCCCACAATGCGTCCATTAAAATATACTCCCAACCCATATCAGCTGCCAAATCTATAAAGGTCTTCTGATCATCGTAACACATACTTGCATCTTGCCAGACAATCCATGACCAACTTGCACGTCCGGGCTTATAATCAATCATAGGTTCATACAAAGGTTTTACTACATCAAATGGAATTGTTGTTTCTACAATTGGATGTAATGTTTCACCTAAAGTAATGGTTCTCCAAGGAGTAGAACCAGGCAAACCCATTTGAGCAGTTGTACTACCAAAACCATTATTCTCACCTTCCATTGGGAACTCTATAATATAAACTCCCTCTAATGAAGCATCACTTAAACGTGAGCCACAATATTTTCCTGTCAATCCGGTTTCGCTCACTAGGACCCAACCATCTTCTCCCTCATGGAAAAGACATGGGAATGTATAACCAAATCCATATTGTGAACGACTCGTTATTGGGGCATCAGCCTTATATTCTTCCTCATAACTCGGTTTTGTTCTTTTCCATCCGATTTGTGCAGATGACTGAGGAGACAAGAATGTAGTTGTATGGGCCGGGAAATTAAATCCCGTCATTTCCTTTTCTACAACCAAACATGCCGTCTCACCATGCATAGGAATATTATATCTAAATGCTATGTTATTATTCTCTATTACAAATTCAACTTCAATCCTTTGTTTATTAGCATTTACCATTTGAACAAAAAGCTCCTTTGCCTTTATATCAACTTGACTCTTTTTGCTACGTGAGAGTTCATACTTAATCTGTCGTTCTCCTACTCGTGTTTTCAATACCTTCATATTACTACTAAAGTCACCAATATTAGTAATCAATCCTAATGGAGATTGTTCAAGCATCAATACTTCATGTTTCCCATTATCACCCTGCTTAAGATACCCAGCTTCAAAGTAAGGCTTACCACCTACAAGCCCAAATCTTAAAAAAGTCATACTATCAGGACTAAGCACTTCTGTCTTTGAATCAAATTTAACTGATTCCGACACCATATAACAAGTACTCAACGCAGTTTTATTATGTGCTAAAAACATTGAAAACAATGCAATAATCAATAACGTTTGTTTCTTCATATTCTTTATTTATTTTAAAATTAATATCACTTTTTGAACTTGTAGCCACGGAATGTTATTCCGCTTCCTTCTAGGTCTGCTCCAAAATAAAAACCAGGTTGGGTTGGCTGATTGTAAGCCACATTTTGTGTCGTTATACTGAAACGATATGTCCTATCTTCCAAAAACGTATGGAAACGATATTTTGTAGGATGTGGAGAAATATATATGCGTAAAGAAGAACTATCTTCGGTTCGCACTATCACCTCTTCACGCCAATCACCTAATATATCACCTTGTAAACACGGATTACTTTTTGTACCATTATTGAAAGAACATCCTTCAAATCTTGTTATGATATTGCATTCTTTTTTTAACCAATCGTATTTACTTATACATTCTTTATCCAACATTTCTCGGAGTAAGTCACCATCCCACCAAACAGCCATATTGACGGGCAAGGCCTTGGGACGTTCTGCTATCGTTTCTCCTTTAATATTTCGTATTCCCCTTGAATCGGACGACCACATTTCAAGACCTACATTTACGGGGTCTATATCAGATGCCATACATCTGCCGACGTCTATATTGGAAGGTATCTGAAATATTATTTCACCGGTAGCCGCATCCCGAAACGTAGAGCCATCACGCCTATTTTCATGACAATCCCAAACTTGTAACCCTTTGCTATCTAATGAAAATGAAGTAAGATGAATCGCATCTCCATGTCCTAAACCTGTATTATAAAGACCTTTCCCATCATGGTCAATAGCACACGAACCATATATAATCTCATCAAAACCATCATTATCAACATCAGCAACACGGAGATTATGATTGCCTTGACCTGCATAACTACGCCATTCTAAAGAATCCGTATCAAACACCCATCTTGGTTTTAAGACATCTCCATCCCAATCATAAGCTGCTAAAACAGAACGCGTGTAATAACCTCTACACATCACAACACTGGGATGTTTCCCGCCTAAATAGGCAACTGCTGCTAAATAACGCTCACTCCTATTTCCATAATTATCCCCCCAATGACGCATGATTCCTCGTGATGGAATATAATCAACCGTTGACATTGCAGCCCCCGTTTGCCCATTAAAAACAGTTAGATATTCGGGCCCATAAGCAATGTAACCGTAGCGATTATTTTTATTTTTTTGATACTTCATACGATGATCCGCTAATGAATCACCTACAAACTGTCCACAACCATCAATAGTGCCATCCGACGTTTTCGCCACGATTTCTGCCTTACCGTCTCCATTCAAATCATAAACCATAAACTGGGTATAGTGTGCACCTGCCCTAATATTACGGCCTAAATTAATACGCCACATAAAAGTTCCATCTATTTTATAGGCATCTAGAAAAGCCGTACCCGTATAACCATTATGCGAATTATCCTTAGAATTGGAAGGATCCCATTTCAATATTATCTCCAATCTTCCATCACCATCCAAATCAGCGACAGAGGCATCATTTGCCGAATAGTTACAGATTCTACCATCAGGACACATCTGTGCTTCTGGTTTTAGTAATGGTATATTTATATAACCGCTAGGTGCATTAGAAGGCAAACAATAGGAACCGTATCCATTCGTCAGTTCTTTTTTCCTTACCACAGGGCGCACTTCATAAACAGTCGCTTTTTTAGAAGTGTTTCTATCGTAAAATTGTGTTGATATTTGTACCGGTTCACTATTTACTTTACATCCATCCCTATAAACATTAAAAGCAATACGAGACACATCAGAAGACAAATAACGCCAACTAACCAACACTGTATCCGGATTTATACGTACTGCTACCACCCCTCTATCTAATGTCTCATATGTCTTAGCCGCTTCCTTTCCGAAAACATTTGTTGACAAACATAAACTTATCAACATAACAATCACTAACAAATGCCGAAATGATATATTTTTCATAAATATTATAATTAAGGTAACGCAAATATACTCAAAAGAGAGTAAGAAGCTTGCTATTTCCTCCTATAAAATCCATTATTTATGAGATTTTATCCATAGAAAAGCAGATTAAACGAATTTTGTTTTGACAAAAAACACTATCTTTGCAATGAAAATGAGACGAATAAATACAAAAAGGGTTCTAATTACAATCTGCTTATTCTTCTTTGCATATTGCGGAAGAATCCAATTTTTACATGCCAATACCCAAACGAATAAGTATGAGAAATTCACAATCGTTATTGACGCTGGGCACGGTGGGAAAGACCCAGGTGCAATAGGCCGCTTCTCTAAAGAAAAGAATATCAATCTATCTGTAGCAAAAGCTTTCGGGCAACTAATAGAAAACAATTTCTCGGATGTAAAAGTTATATACACAAGAAAAACTGACGTATTTTTAACTTTAGGTAAACGAGCCGAAATCGCAAACAAGGCCTCTGCCGATTTATTTGTTTCCATACACACAAACGCCCTACCTAAAAAGAAAATAGGACGCGGAGCTGAGACCTACACATTGGGTATGGCAAGAGCAAATGAGAATTTAGAAGTCGCAAAGCGAGAAAATGCCGTCATATTAGTCGAAAACGACTATGAAGAAAGGTATCAAGGTTTTGATCCAAACTCTTCTGAAAGTTACATCATTTTTGAGTTTATGCAAGACAAAAACATGGAACATAGCGTTGATTTTGCCAAACACATTCAGAAAGAGTTCAAATCAACAGCCGGTAGAATTGACAAAGGAGTCCATCAAGCAGGTTTCCTTGTTCTTAGAGAAACCAGTATGCCAAGTGTCCTCGTTGAATTGGGATATATTTCAACACCAGATGAAGAAAAATTCCTCAACTCAAAAAGCGGTATCAAAAAAATGAGCCAAAGCCTTTATAATGCTTTTAAAGCATATAAGAAACGACACTCCAAATTAATGCAGCCTTATAATAATTCAGGAAGTACATCCAACAACACAACACAAAAAGAAAAGGGGAACAATAAGGTTGCACAAACTTCTCAACACAAAGATAGTAATAAACCTATATTCAAAGTCCAATTAATGGCAAGTTCAAAAAGCATCCCAACAACAAGTTCACAATTTAAGGGAATAAGTCCGGTAGATTATTATAAAGAGAGCGGATTATATAAGTACACATATGGAGCAACAACAAACTATAATGAGGCTTTAAAATTGAAAAACAAAGCGAACAAAGTTTTTAAAGGTGCTTTCATTATAGCATTCAAGAATGGGAAAAAAATAGACGTAAATAAAGCTATTGAAGAATTTAAAAAGAATAAATAATAAGATTATGAAATACTTTACAAAAGAAGCCAAAATAGGTTTGATAGGAATTATAGCTATTGTTATTTTCTTTATGGGACTAAACTTTCTTAGAGGCATCAATCTCTTTAAAAACAGTAATTCATACTATATTGAGTTTGCTGACATAAAGGGATTAGCAAAATCTAGTCCGGTTTTTGCAAACGGTTATAAAACAGGAGTTGTTAGCGACATTATATACAACTACAAAAATCCCGGGCACGTTCTTATAGAAATAAGCGTTGACGAAAATATGAGAATTCCGAAAGGAACTGAAGCCCGATTAGTTACCGGTATGTTAGGAGGATGTGATTTACATTTGGACCTAGCTTTTAAATCCAATGAATGCTATTCAATAGGTGATACCATCAAGGGAAAAGATGAAGTTGGACTAATGGATAAAGCAGGCGATATGGTTCCTCAAATGGAACAAATATTAGGAAAGGTTGATACATTGCTGACTACTTTAAACACATTGGTAGCTAACCCCAACATTCCGGAAATTTTGCAAGATGCAAAACACATCACAGAGAATCTCAATGAAAGTAGCAAGCAACTAAATATCCTTATGAAAAACGACTTACCCAAATTAACGGGCAAATTGAACACCGTAGGAGATAACGTCATTACACTTACTGAGAATATCAATCAACTCAACTTACAAGCAACAATGAGTAAAGTTGATACCACATTAAATTACGTACAACTAATGACTGAGAAGATGAACAGAACGGACAACTCACTAGGTCTACTTCTCAACGATAGTGCTTTGTATAACAATTTAAGTAACACTGCAGGAAACGCAAATAATCTACTAATTGATTTGAAGGAAAATCCAAAACGATATGTTCACTTCTCACTTTTTGGAAGGAAAGAATAACACCTTATTATATTATAAAGATAAAAATGAAGTCTGGTGCGCCTGACTTCATTTTTATTTCCTAAGCTCACTCACAATTCTATTATAGGATAATCAAGACGTTATATTAATGCAAGAAAAATTGAAATAATATTTTTATTCTTATCTTTCTGAAACAAAGGATTTTAGAAATTATCTTACTCATTTGTCTTATTTGTGGTCTTGTTTTTATGACATAATATTACGAAATTTGCAAACGAGAAGCATATTTTATTCACAGTACATAAATTTGAGTTAATGGTAGAGTCACCCCATCAATTATGGGAAAATTGTTTGCGCATTATTCGCAACAATATTGATGAGAACAACTATAAGACGTGGTTTGTTCCCATTCAAATTGTATCATACTGTGAAGATAAACTTACTTTCGGCCTACCAAGCAAATTTTTCTACGATTATCTTGACGAACACTTCGGCAAACTTATAATTGCTGCAGTCAAACGCATATTTGGTTCAGAAATTCAATTAGGGTATTGCATTCTTGACAATAACAAAGGAATGCAAATTAATGAAAAGGCCGAACAAACTGACGAGCGACAAAGAAATACAAAAAAACAGAGCAACACTGCAAATAAAGAAGGAGCTAAAGTAGTTGAAGAATATCAAGATTTAAACCCACAACTAAATTACAATTATAGTTTTGATAATTTTGTTGAAGGTATCAGCAATAAATTACCACGTTCTGTGGGACAAGCCATAGCTGAACATCCTAAACAATCGACATTTAATCCTTTATTTATATATGGGCCTTCTGGTGTCGGAAAGACGCATTTAGTCAATGCCATTGGAGCAAAAATAAAAGAATTACACCCGACGAAACGTGTTTTGTACGTAGCTGCACATTTATTTCAAGTGCAATATACAGATTCAGTGAGAAAGAATACTGTCAACGATTTTATCAACTTCTATCAAACTATTGACGTTTTGATTATAGATGACGTTCAAGAATTCGCTTCATTAAATAAAACTCAAAATACTTTTTTTCATATTTTCAATCATTTACATCAAAACGGAAGACAACTTATTCTAACATCTGACCGGCCTCCACATGAATTACAGGGTATGGAGGAAAGACTTTTGACACGTTTTAAATGGGGGTTGCTAGCAGAATTAGAAAAGCCTAACCAAGAGCTAAGACATGACATTTTGGAAAGTAAAATACGTAGAGAAGGTTTGAAGATTCCCAAGGAGGTCATCAATTATATTTCAGAGAACGTAAATGATAGTGTCAGAGAATTAGAAGGCGTTATCAACTCTCTCATGGCGCATTCCGTTGTACTTAACAAAGATATTGATTTAAATTTAGCCAAGCAGATTTTAAAACGTTCGGTAAAAACAGACAAAGAACCAATCACTATAGAATCTATTTTAAAAATTGTTTGTGATTACACTGGAATCTGTCTTGAAGACATATTAAGTCAATCACGCAAACAGCCGATTGTTCAAGCTCGACAGATTGCAATGTACCTAGCTTCAAAACACACTAAGATGTCATATGCACGCATCGGTGTTATAATTGGAAATAGGAATCATGCCACCGTATTACACTCATGCCGTACCGTAGAAGATTGTATTCATGTTGACAAAGCATTCAAAGCAAAAGTTGAAGAAATAGAACGGTTACTAAAAAAGGCATAAGTATCTGATATACTCATGCCTTTATCTTCTAAATCTGTATTACTAATTACACATTTAAAGAAATCCTTGTTGCTTCAAAGCTTCAATAAGAGTACCGCTAATCATCTCATTGTCATTTTTTGAATACCTTATATCAGTAAATATTTGTGCTAAGGTTTCTTTATTATTTATTTCTATAAAACGTTTATTCTCAGGCAAGTTCTCCTTATAATTATATAAGTCATCAATAGTTGATTCTGTATAATCGTGATATACCTCATTGTGTATTATAGCAGAAAGTGGCAGCCTATCTGTCTGATTGGGATTTTCTGCCGGCCATCCAACCGCTAAAGTAGCTATAGGAAATACCAGACGAGGCAATTTTAGTATTTCTATGATTTGAGAAGATGAATAGAGTGTTGTCCCGAGATAACATATACCCAATCCTTCCGCTTCAGCTAAATTACAAAACGTTTGCGTATATAACAATGCGTCACTTACTGCATTCATAAAAGAAAGAAAATTATCATAACCGGGATGTGCTTTTCTATATTCCGCCCATTTAACAGTACGATTAAAATCAGCACAAACCGTCAATAATACAGGAGCCTGCACAACCATCGGCTGATTAAAGTGCAATGGCGATAATTTTTGTTTATTTTTTTCATCTTGCGTTATCACTACACTGTACAACTGTAAATTCCCCATAGTTTGAGTTCTTGCTGAGGCATCTAATAAGGTGTTTAATAACGTACTATCTACAGGCCTTTCTGCAAACTTTCTTATACTTTTTCTACTTATAACTGTCTTCATTATTTTTTTTAACTTTTACCTAATACAAAGATAATCAAAATCACCACAATAGATAACCATTCAACACTTTTTCTTTTAATAAAAATTTATTTTGGAAAACTTTTACACATACATAAAACATCTTTTAGATTGATTACTAGTTGCTTACATTTTAAAAACGGAAAACTTTTTATTTAATGCAAACTTTTTAAGTTTTTCTTTTGTATATACCAAAAAGATATATAACTTTGCACTGCTCTATCACAAAGGACGCCTTAATCTACATAGATATAACATAGAAAAACTAATAATAACCACTTAAAAAATTAAAGCAGTGAAGGAAAAAATTTACAGCTACGAGGAGGCTTTTGATGCGTCTCTAAAGTATTTCAAAGGTGACGAATTGGCAGCTAGAGTATGGGTAAACAAGTACTCAATGAAAGATTCTTTTGGTAATATTTATGAACAATCACCAGAAGATATGCATTGGCGTATTGCTAATGAGATTGCGCGTATTGAAAACAAATACGAGAACCCACTTAAATCTGAAGAAATTTTTGAATTACTTGACCACTTTAAGTATATCATCCCTGCTGGAAGTCCAATGACAGGAATCGGAAACAATCATCAAGTAGCATCACTTTCTAACTGCTTTGTTATAGGATTAGACGGGGAAGCTGATTCGTATGGTGGTGTCATTCGTATTGATGAAGAGCAAGTACAACTAATGAAACGACGTGGCGGCGTTGGACACGATTTGTCACACATTCGCCCGAAAGGTTCCCCTGTAAAGAACTCAGCATTAACATCGACAGGTCTTGTTCCGTTCATGGAGCGATACAGCAACTCTACTCGTGAAGTAGCACAAGACGGCCGTCGTGGTGCACTGATGCTATCAGTAAGTATCAAGCACCCTGATGCAGAGTCCTTCATTGATGCCAAGATGACTGAAGGTAAGGTTACAGGTGCAAATGTATCAGTAAAAATAGATGACGCATTTATGAAAGCTGCAACTGAAGGTACACCATACAAGCAACAATATCCTGTTAATAGCGACAACCCAATCGTATCAAATGATATAGACGCACAAGCTTTATGGAAGAAAATTGTTCATAATGCATGGAAGAGCGCAGAGCCTGGAGTATTGTTCTGGGATACAATTCTACGTGAATCTGTACCTGATTGCTATGCAGATTTAGGATACCGTACAGTCAGCACAAACCCATGTGGAGAGATACCACTCTGCCCATACGATAGTTGCCGTCTATTAGCTATAAATCTATATGCATACGTCGTTAATCCATTTACACCTGAAGCATATTTTGACTTTGATTTGTTCAAAAAACACGTACGTTTAGCACAACGTTTAATGGACGACATCATTGATTTAGAGTTGGAAAAGATTGAAATGATTATGAAAAAAATCGAATCCGACCCTGAATCAGACGAAGTTAAAGGTACTGAACGTCACTTGTGGGAAAAAATTTATAAAAAGAGTGGACAAGGTCGCCGTACAGGTGTCGGTATCACAGCTGAAGGTGACATGCTTGCTGCTTTAGGTTTACGTTATGGAACACAGGAAGCTACAGACTTCTCTGTAGAGGTACATAAAACTGTTGCATTACAAGCATACGGTTCGTCTGTTCAGATGGCTAAAGAACGTGGCTCATTTGAAGTATTCGATGCGGAACGCGAAAAGAACAATCCGTTCATCAGCCGCTTGCGTGAAGCCGATCCAGAATTGTACGAAAATATGGTAAAATACGGTCGTCGCAACATCGCATGTCTAACCATTGCCCCCACAGGAACTACTAGTTTGATGACACAAACTACCTCCGGAATTGAACCGGTATTCTTACCGGTATACAAACGCCGTCGCAAGGTTAATCCTAACGACCCCGAAGTACGAGTAGATTTTATTGACGAGACCGGTGATGCATTTGAAGAATATATCGTATATCACCACAAATTCCTCACTTGGATGGAAGCCAACGGGTATGACACCAATAAAAACTACACACAAGAAGAAATTGATGAATTAGTCGCTAAATCACCTTATTATAAAGCTACAGCAAATGACGTAGATTGGTTAATGAAGGTTAAGATGCAAGGTGCAATTCAAAAATGGGTGGATCATAGTATCAGTGTAACTGTCAATCTCCCTAATGATGTTGACGAAGAATTGGTAAACCGCTTATATGTAGAAGCATGGCGCTCAGGTTGTAAAGGATGTACAATCTACCGCGATGGTTCTCGTTCTGGCGTGATGATTTCAGTTAAGAATGAAAAGAAAGAAGCAGAAGTTCCTTGCAAACGTCCGGAAGTAACTGAAAAACGTCCTCAAATACTTGATTGTGATGTAGTAAGATTCCAAAACAACAAAGAAAAGTGGGTTGCATTCGTTGGCTTGCTAGATGGTTATCCTTATGAAATATTCACAGGTATCCAAGACGATGACGAAGGTATCATGCTCCCAAAAAGTGTTATGAAAGGACGTATCATCAAGAATATTGATGAGGAGGGCAACAAACGATATGACTTCCAATTCGAGAACAAGAAAGGATACAAGACTACAGTCGAGGGCTTATCCGAAAAGTTTAACAAAGAATATTGGAACTATGCAAAGTTGATTTCCGGCGTATTACGTTATCGTATGCCACTTGATCACGTTATCAAACTTGTCGGTTCACTTCAATTGGAAAGCGAAAGTATCAACACATGGAAAAACGGAGTAGAACGCGCCTTGAAAAAATACATATCCGACGGCACTGAAGCAAAAGGTATTAAATGCCCTAATTGCGGTCATGAGACCTTAGTTTACCAAGAAGGTTGCCTTATATGTAAACACTGTGGAGCGTCAAGATGTGGATAATATTATGCAAATAACAAAGAGTATCATTACATTACAGCAATTGCGGATTTACGCTTACCATGGCGTAGATCCGCAAGAGCGTTTAGTTGGAGCCCATTTTTATTTAGATTTACAAGCCGATGTTAATTTTCGCGATGCAATTTTAACTGATGATTTATCCAACACGGTCAGTTATGCAGACATTGTCAAAGTTATTACTAATGAAATGGCGATTCCATCAAGATTATTAGAACATGTAGGAGGCAGAATAGCAAATAGCCTTTTTGAAAAATTTCCACTAATAAATAAAATAACCCTTTCACTTTGTAAAGAGAGCCCTCCTATGGGAGTTGATTGTCCGCAAGCTGGAATCACGATAGAGGCAGTAAGATAGAAAGGAAACGCATGAATTCAAAACTAAAATTTTCATGCGTTTCTTTTTCGTATATTTAAGTTTACATAATTTTATTGTGAACAAGAAAAAACAAGTCTATTTATTTTTTATAGTTTTATAACCATTAGCAATTTACTTGTCGGTCATAGCATTTTTTAAGTATTTTTCTCGCCCTAAGTATTTATTTCGAAAGTAATTCTTAGTAAATTCGCACACTGAAAAATCAAACTAAACATTTAAATAGTCATTTAATAACAATTTATCATATATCAAATGGAGAATATAGGAATTGCATTACAGCTAATGGCTGTGGGTATGATTACAGTTTTTGTCATCTTAATGGTAGTCATTCAACTTAGCAAGGGACTCATTTGGATAGTTAACAAACTAGTTCCCGAAGAAAGCGTAATCGAGAAAAACAAATCAACCAAAAGCGCTCCACAAACAATAGATACTCAAACTATGTCTATTATCCAAGCCACCGTAACAAAATTGACTAACGGCAAAGGACAAATTAAGAACATAACACGTATCTAAATAGAAATCTAGTAACAAAAACAACAAATACAATAAATACACAATGGGAAATAGAGAAGTAAAATTCAGCTTGGTATTCCGCGACATGTGGCAAAGTGCCGGTAAATACGTACCAAGAGTTGACCAACTTATCAAAGTTGCTCCAGCCATCATCAGAATGGGATGTTTCGACCGTGTTGAGACCAATGGTGGTGGATTCGAGCAAGTCAATTTACTTTTTGGAGAGAATCCAAATAATGCAGTACGCCAATGGACTAAACCATTCCATGAAGTGGGCATCCAAACTCATATGCTTGACCGTGCCCTTAACGGACTTCGTATGAGTCCGGTACCTGCGGATGTACGTCGTTTATTCTATAAAGTTAAGAAAGCACAAGGTACAGACATCGCTCGCACTTTCTGTGGATTAAATGACATTCGTAACATTGCACCAAGCATCCAATATGCCAAAGATGCAGGTATGATATCTCAATGTAGTATGTGCATCACACACTCCCCCATCCACACCGTTGAGTACTATGTCAATATGGCAAAACAACTTATTGACTTGGGCGCTGACGAAATCTGCCTAAAAGATATGGCCGGCATTGGTCGTCCTGAAACATTGGGTAAAATTTGCGCTGGCATCAAAGCATATAAAGAAGATATTGTAATCCAATACCACTCACACGCAGGACCGGGATTCAATATGGCATCCATCCTTGAAGTTTGTAAGAATGGTTGCGATTATATTGACACAGCCGTAGCACCCCTATCCTGGGGAACCGGTCATGCTGATATCCTCGCAGTCCAAGCAATGTTGAAAGATGCCGGATTCAAGGTAAAGGAAATCAATATGGCAGCCTACATGGAAGTACGTACACAAATTCAGGAAATGATGGACGACTTCCTAGGCTTTTACTGCAATCCATTAAATAGAATCAATAATTCATTGCTCATTGCTCCAGGCTTACCTGGTGGCATGATGGGTTCACTCATGGCTGATTTAGAGACAAACCTTGAGTCACTTAATAAATGGAAAAACAAACATGGGCAACCAGAGCTTAGCGAAGATGATTTGCTTGTTAAGTTGTTTGATGAAGTCGCTTACATCTGGCCTAAAGTAGGTTATCCTTGCTTGGTAACTCCTTTTAGTCAATATGTAAAGAACCTTGCATTGATGAATGTTATTCAAATGGAAAAAGGCAAAGAGCGTTGGAGCATGATTGCCGATGATATTTGGGATATGATACTTGGAAAGGCTGGTCGTTTACCGGGAGAAGTTGCACCGGAAATCAAGAAACTTGCGGAGCAACAAGGTCGTATCTTCTCTGATACAGATCCACAAACTAACTATCCAGATGAATTGGACAAGTACAAAAAGTTAATGATGGAGAAAGGTTGGGATTTAGGTCAAGACGACGAAGAACTTTTCGAATATGCCATGCACCCATCACAATATGAGGCATATAAAAGTGGCAAGGCAAAGGATGACTTTATTGCCGATTTGGAAAAACGTCGCAACGAAACTAACCAACCGACCAAAGACAGTGTTCCTCAACCGGAAACTATTACCGTAACTGTAAACGGACAATCATTTAAAGTTGATATTGCCTATGGTGAAGTTCCTGCAGAAAGCACGACTGACAATGTAAACTCTCCAATCGCACAAAGCGGTGAAGGCGAAGAAATATTAGCCCCATTGGAAGGAAAGTTCTATCTGACTAAGAACACTCAAGAAACACCAAAAAAAGTCGGTGATAAAGTTTCTGTAGGTGACACTTTAGGGTATATTGAAGCTATGAAAACTTACAATGCCATTCGTGCAGAGTTTGACGGTGTCATTACCGCAATTATAGCCACACCCGGAGATTCCATAGAAGAAGACGACGTAATCATGAAAATCGCTAAATAACGAACATGGAACAATTATTGGAAATACTGAAAAAATTGTATGAAATGACGGCATTCAGCAACATCGTAGCTGACCCTTCATTTCTGATTATGTACGCATTGGCATTTATCCTACTTTATTTAGGTATTGTAAAGAAATACGAACCATTACTACTTGTTCCCATTGCATTCGGTGTACTCCTTGCCAATTTCCCCGGTGGTGAAATGGGTGTTATCCAAGCTGACTCTGATGGATACGTTACGTTAGCGAATGGTAGTAAGAAAATTATATGGGACATGCCTTTGCATGACATCGCCCACGAATTGGGATTGATGAATTTCTTATATTATATGCTCATTAAGACCGGATTCCTACCGCCTATTATTTTTATGGGAGTCGGCGCATTAACCGATTTCGGACCGATGCTACGCAATCTTCGATTATCCATATTCGGTGCCGCTGCTCAATTCGGCATTTTTGCAGTTCTATTGGTAGCTATTTTAATGGGATTTACGCCTCAAGAAGCTGCATCATTAGGTATCATTGGGGGCGCAGATGGACCTACCGCCATCTTTACAACTATCAAGTTGGCTCCTCATCTTTTAGGACCCATAGCGATAGCTGCATACTCATATATGGCATTAGTGCCGGTTATCATACCATTAGTGGTTAGAATGACTTGTACAAAGAAAGAGTTGATGATTAACATGAAAGAGCAGGAAAAACTTAATCCATCAACCACCGAGATAAAGAATTTGCGTGTTCTGAAAATTGTTTTCCCAATAGCTGTAACAACAGTGGTTGCTCTTTTCGTGCCATCGGCTGTGCCTTTGGTTGGAATGTTAATGTTTGGAAATCTCATTAAGGAAATCGGTGCGGACACCAGTCGTTTGTTTGACGCAGCGTCCAATTCAATCATGAATGCTGCTACCATATTCCTCGGTATTTGTGTGGGCGGTACCATGACAGCAGATGCTTTCTTAAATATTCAAACCATCGGAATTGTCATTGGCGGTTTCCTTGCATTCGCATTATCAATTACATCCGGAATTTTTATGGTGAAAACATTCAACCTATTCTCCAAGAAAAAAATCAATCCACTTATTGGAGCTACCGGATTAAGTGCTGTCCCTATGGCCAGCCGTGTTTGTAATGAGATTGCAACAAAGTACGACGTTAAGAACCATGTACTCAACTACTGCATGGCATCCAATATTTCTGGCGTTATTGGTTCTGCTGTTGCAGCCGGTGTACTTATTTCATTTTTAAGTTAAAACATATTTGGCATATATAAGCAAACCGCTGGTGATTGAATCATCAGCGGTTTCTTTTTACATGTTGCCCATTTAATCTTGAAAATATATTCTTTTTACTCGGTTACTTACACCCGTAAGTATTTCATAAGGAATAGTTCCTACTGCATCACTCAGTATCGTGACAGGCAAATCGTCTCCGAATATAACAACAGTATCACCCTCTTTACATTCTATATCCGTCACATCTACCATACAAACATCCATACAGATATTACCCACATAAGGTGCTTTTTCCCCATTCACCATACAATAACCAACACCACAACCTAATTTTCGATCCAGACCATCGGCATATCCTATTGGCAATGCAGCAACTCGACTATTTCTTTTCAGAACACCCTTACGACTATATCCTACAGTCTCACCAGCTTTGACTTCATGAATTTGGAGAATAGTCGTACGTAACGTACTGACATTACTCAACATCTCATTATTACGCGGATTTACGCCATACAAACCAAGTCCCAATCGCACCATATCCATTTGAAGCTGAGAAAAATGTTCAATACCCGCACTATTACAAATATGACGTAATATGGTATGACTATAAGCTTTTCTCAACTCTTCGCTACCTTTCATAAATAAATCATATTGTCGAATTGAGAAGTCATCAAACTCATCATTATCGCTTCCTACGAAATGAGAAAAAATCGAACGCGGCAATACCGTTGTTTGCCTTTTAAGTTTCTCAACCAAGAGCGACATTTCTGATTCTGGATTAAACCCAAGTCTGTGCATTCCGGTATCTAATTTAATATGTATAGGAAAATCCGTTACTCCCTCACGTTCACCTTCTCTTATCAAAGCATCCAGAAGTCGAAAACTATACACCTCCGGTTCTAGGTCATATTCAAACAATGTCTTAAAACACCCCATTTCGGGATTCATTATCATAATATTTGCAGTAATACCGGCCTTACGGAGTTCTACACCCTCATCAGCTACTGCAACTGCTAAATAATCCACTTGATGTTCTTGCAATGTTTTCGCGATCTCTACCGCACCCGTACCATAAGCAGACGCCTTTACCATACATACCACCTTGGTCGTCGGTTTAAGGAATCCACGATAATAATTCAAATTGGCAACAACCGAATTCAAATTGACCTCCAAAATAGTCTCATGCACCTTTTGTGACAAATAATCTGCAATCGCATCAAACCGATAACTTCTTGCACCTTTTATCAAGACAACTTCATTACGCACCTGATTCAATATTTGCGCCGCAAACAATTCATCTACTGATGTATAAAAATACGCCTCCATTTCAAACAAATGATGCACGGAACTTAAATGCTGGCCAACACCAATAAACTTTTCGACACCTCTACTTTTGACCATGCGTGCTACCTTACTATAAAAAGTCGTTACATCCTCACCCGTTTGTTCTACATCACTTAATATCAATGTTCGCTTCCGATTATTAACATCAGAGCGCCTATTCATAAAGTCTAGGGCTATATCCAGAGAATTCAAATCCGAATTATAACTATCATTTATCAGCGTACAACCAGAACGTCCTTCTTTAACTTCCAAACGCATAGCTACAGGTTCAAACATCGCCATTCTCTCGGCTATGTTATTAGGTGTTAATCCTAAAAGCAAGCACACTGCTAAACAAGTTATAGAATTCACTTTAGACGCTTCATCTATAAATGGGATGCTATACCTATGGGATGTCCCTTTGAAAATATAGGTTATCTCTGTTCTATTATTACAAACTTTTGATGAAGACACATATAAAGTTGCGTTTTCATCCTTAAAGGACCAATCAAAAGTATTTCCTTTAAACGCAACTGATGAAAGGACCTTTGTCAAACGTATATCATCCTTACAATAAACCAAAGTGTTAGAATCCTTAAACAACTTTAGTTTCTCTGTTACCTTTTGTTCTAACGATTCAAAATTTTCCTGATGCGCTTCTCCCAAATAAGTAAACACTCCTATTGTAGGTTGTATAATGGACTGCAATGCATCCATTTCATGAGGCTGAGAAATACCGGCTTCGAAAATGCCTATTTCCGTTTGTTCTGTCAATGCCCAAACAGACAAAGGTACGCCTATTTGGGAATTGTAGCTGCGCGGCGAACGTGTTACAACACTATCTTTTGACAATAGCTGATAAAGCCATTCTTTCACTACGGTCTTGCCATTGCTTCCTGTTATTCCAATAATGGGAATGTCAAATGACTCACGGTGTCGCTCAGCTAATCTTTGCAATGCTCTAATCGGACTGACCACTTGTAAAAATGTTGCATCTGTTAACGTTGTCCATTCATCTTGCAACCTACTGACCACAAAAGCACGGACACCTCGTTTGTACAAATCGTTGATGTATTTATGTCCGTCATTTCGCTCCGTTTCCAACGCAAAGAACAATGTACTTTCAGGGAAACACAACGAACGACTATCAGTCAACAATCTGCCAATCTTCATTGCTTTGTTTTGGCATCCGCACAAGCGAGCGCCTACAAACGAAGCTATCTGTTCTAATGTATATGCCATCATCACTCCTAATCTTTTATTCAAAAACTTGATATGTTGTCAATTCCTCTACATGCGGATATTTCTCCTTTAGCTGTTTGAGTTCCGCCATTGCCTTTTCTTTAAATTTTTGATATGCTTCCGACTCCGGATGAAGCGGTCGATGAGACAAAGCCTTACGTATATTAAGCCATTGACTCATGTAGTCTATTGTCCTTTCTGAGAAACAAACCTCTTGAAATCTCTCCCATATATAGTTCACGGCTACGTCGGAGGGGTGCAACATATCTTCCGCATAAAATCTATAATCTCTCAGTTCATCTAGTAATATTTCATAGGCAGGGAAATACATACATTTACCTTGATTACGACGACAGAGTTCATCAACAGCCAATAGTAGTACAGCTTTTCCTAATTGACTTTCGTGAAAACCATATTTAGCATACCGATAAGGGCTTACAGTTATGACGACTTTCAGTAATGGTAAAACACTCCATAATTTATTCAGCGATTGCTGCAAAACGTTCACCACTTCATCTACTGTCATCTGTTTCTCAACAAATTTTCTATCGGGTTGCTTATGACAATTGCTTACGACGAGTCCGGAACCAATCAACTCATAGTATCGATTAGTCCCCAATGTGATGAATAGATAATCTAGAGTTTTCAAACGTTCGTGTTCTTTTCGACAAACTTTCTCTACATTCGCCAAAGCAGACTCTAATGATTCGGATGAAAAAGAACTATCATTCAACCAACTATGCCACATTCCATTATCCTCAAAAAAAGAATCTTTTGAAATGGTATGCCGACCGGACATCAAATCACAAGCCACTGCCACACTTATTGGATTATATAATACACCGAAAGGATTTACATGAGCATTCAATCCTACTTCCATCATCCGTGTTCCTATATGAGTTGCAAAGCAAGAACCTAAGAAACACATCTTGCTATCCGGTCGGATTAAAACTCCCATTTTATCGATATTTACCTTTGTCTGCAACTTCATCTATGGCGTACTTCAATTTATTAGCGGTAATTTTTCTTGCAAAAATAAGCAAGATATATGAATTTGTACTAATTTTGCATAGATTAAATCAAGTTAATGAGTCACAAAAATACATACGAGTTACTCACGCAAATCAAACTCCCTAAAGATTTGCGAAAGATTCCCATTGAGCAATTGCCACAAGTGTGCGACGAATTGCGCCAAAACATCATTGACGAATTAGCTGACAACCCCGGTCATTTTGCCTCAAGTCTAGGAGTTGTAGAACTCACGGTGGCGCTTCATTATGTTTACGACACGCCATACGACCGCATCGTTTGGGACGTTGGTCACCAAGCATACGGTCATAAAATACTGACCGGACGAAGAGAAATGTTCCATACCAATAGAAAACTGAATGGTTTGAAACCTTTTCCCTCTCCTTCGGAAAGTGAATATGATACATTTACTTGCGGACATGCATCCAACTCTATCTCCGCTGCATTGGGAATGGCCATTGCAGCTGCCAACAAAGGTGAAACGCAACGTCACATTGTGGCAGTCATTGGAGATGGTTCAATGAGTGGAGGATTGGCTTTTGAAGGATTAAACAATGCCTCATCAAGTCCCAATGACATACTTATCATATTGAACGACAACAATATGAGTATCGACCGCAGTGTAGGTGGGATGAATCATTACTTTCACCAATTACACACCAGCAGTTTTTACAACCGATTGCGATTCAAGGTTTCAAGGAAATTATATAACTGGGGATGGCTCAATGACGACAGGCGCAAAAAACTGATTCGTTTCAACAATTCACTTAAATCGCTCATCAGTAATCAGCAGAATGTTTTTGAGGGGATGAATATCCGTTACTTCGGTCCTAGCGATGGACACAATGTCATTGACTTAGTGCATACTTTGCAGACCTTAAAAGACATGAAAGGGCCAAAGTTGTTACACATACACACTACAAAAGGCAAGGGATTTGAACCAGCAGAAAAAGCTGCTACTATTTGGCATGCTCCGGGTAAGTTTGACAAAGAAACAGGCGAACGGAAAGAAACCGACACAACCAACTTACCTCCAAGATACCAAGACGTTTTTGGTGAGACGTTACTTGAATTAGCGCAAAATAACCCTCGAATCATCGGCGTAACACCGGCAATGCCTTCGGGCTGCTCTTTGAACATTTTAATGAAAGCTATGCCAGAAAGGGCTTTTGACGTAGGTATCGCCGAAGGACATGCCGTCACTTTTTCCGGTGGAATGGCACAAGATGGGTTGATCCCGTTTTGTAACATCTACTCATCCTTTGCCCAACGAGCCTATGACAATATTATTCATGATGTCGCCATTGAACGACTGAATGTGGTCTTCTGCTTTGACAGAGCCGGTATTGTTGGCGAGGATGGTCCTACCCATCATGGCGCATTTGACTTAGCCGCTTTACGACCAATTCCTAATTTAACCATTTCCTCTCCGTATGACGAAATGGAGTTGCGTCGTCTGATGTACACAGCCCAACTACCAAATCAAGGCCCGTTTGTCATCCGCTACCCACGTGGAAGAGGAACACATACCGAATGGAAATGTCCAATGGAAGAAGTCAAAATAGGGAAAGGACGAAAATTAAAAGATGGTAAGGATATTGCTATTCTTTCACTTGGTCCCATCGGAGCTAATGCAGCTAAAGCCATTGAGATGTTTGAAAAGGAAGAAGCCGACAATGGTAAATCAACTTCCGTCGCACATTACGATATGAGATTCTTGAAACCTATTGATACAGACATTCTTCATGAAGTAGGGAATAAATTCAAAAAGATAATCACTATTGAGGACGGCGTCATCTGTGGTGGTTTGGGCTCAACTGTTCTAGAATATATGTCCGATAACGGATTTGCACCACAAATGATACGTTTAGGCTTGCCGGACAGCTTTATCGAGCATGGTTCTGTGCAACAATTACAACAAATGGTGGGAATTGATTGCAACACAATCGTAAACAGACTTCGTTCCATTATATCAACCGAAACAACATGAAAATAATCATTGCCGGTGCCGGTGCGGTGGGTACTCACTTGGCACAACTACTTGCCAAAGAAAATCAGGATATAACGCTGATTGACGAGAGCGAAGAAAAATTGTCAAAAGTCGCCGATAATGTTGACCTTCTGACACTCAATGCCAAACCTAATTCCATCCATGGACTTAAAGATGCCGGCACTAAGCATGCGGACTTATTCATAGCTGTCACACCCGACGAAATGAAAAACATCACTTGCTGTATGTTGGCACATTCTCTCGGAGCAAAAAAAACAGTCGCACGAATTGACAATGCCGAATATTTAAATCCTGAATACAAAGAAGTGTTCAAAAATTTTGGAATCAATTCACTTATTTTTCCCGAAATACTTGCGGCTCGCGATATTGCTGAGAATATTGAACACAGTTGGGTACGACAATGGTGGGAAGTACACGATGGCGCACTTATCATGCTAGGTATCAAATTACGCGAGACGGCAGAAATATTAAATATCCCCCTCAAATCTTTATGCGGCCCGAACACTTGCTATCATATCGTGGCTATCAAAAGAGGAGACGAAACAATTATCCCAAATGGCGACACAACATTGCAACTCAATGACGTGGCGTACTTCATGACGACCAAGAAGCATATTGAATTTATCCGAAAAATCGTAGGGAAAGAAGAATACGAAGATGTTGAGAATGTCATGATTATGGGCGGTGGTCGCACTGCGTTCCACACCGCATTGTTTACAGCCGACCACATGGATGTAAAAATCATTGAAAGTGATGCACAAAGATGCATAGAACTGAACGAGACACTTACCAACAATGAAGCGATGGTTATACATGGCGATGCACGCGACTCTTCCTTACTTTTGGCTGAAGGCATACAACGTACCCAAGCATTTGTCGCTCTAACCCGACAGAGTGAGAGCAATATATTGGCATGCCTCACGGCTAAACGTTTAGGTGTGCGTAAGACAGTTGCGTTGGTCGATAACCTTGAATACGTATCTATGGCCGAAAAATTAGATATAGGGACTATTATCAATAAAAAAACGATTGCTGCAAGCCACATCTACCAAATGATGTTAGACTCTGACGTGACAAACGTCAAATGTTTGACTGTTGCCGATGCCGACGTAGCAGAGTTTGAAGTCAAGGAAGGGGCTAAGGTAACTCGTAAACCGGTAAAAGATTTAGGATTGCCTTCCGGTGTCACCATAGGAGGTTTAGTCCGTGACGGCGAGGGAATGCAAGTGAACGGTATGACACAAATACAAGCCGGTGACAGCGTAGTCGTTTTCTGTCAGAATATGTTTATCAAGAAATTGGATAAGTATTTCTCTTAACTTTCTTTATTCTCCAACTGGTCTAGAAAATTTTGAATATCCCGCTTTAACAGGGCATAGGGCGGTGCATTCTTGAAACCTTCATTCTTCTGTAACATCTCTTGTACTGAAGTTTGATTGTGCATATAACAAGACAATTCGTTCTGACGCTGAACATCATGCCCTGCAAGCACTTTTATTTCACGTTCGCGTTCTTTCCTAAGAAGTGTACAAATAGGTTCTAGCAATGGGGTAACCACATTGTCAAACAACGTATGCCCTTGTATATATAAATAAGTAGTTTCCGGAGTTACACCCAAAGAAATAATTTCTTCCTTTAATGCGACGTAATCTTTTTTTGCCTGCGGATAACGATGCTGCAACCATGCCACCTTCCTATTGACTTTGCGACGAACCGCTTCTAATGTATTCTCTGGATGATACACATTGACTTCGTTAAAACCGACATGATTGCCGAACTCTGTCAAAGTAAACTCACGATAGCGATTCTTTCTATACATCCAAACGGACCAAACAAACAAGGGCCAAATAATAAGAGAATACTCACGCATAAAACCCTCCAAATCGACCAACTGTCTGTCGTTCAGGGTTGCCATAACACAAACTCTATGCAAACTCTCCGAGTAACACAAATAATTCTCTATCGCATAAGCGTACGTATGAAATACGAAAGGATGATTGATAATCATTTCCGACATGGACGTGGCACCTTGCAACATATAGTCGTAATCAGCATCGACACAAGCTATCATATAACTACCCAAGTGAGGCCCCAACTGGTTCATCAAAGCAAGTTTTTTACCCTTCCCTAAAGAATTGCGCGATGGTAGCATTACCTCAAAATAGCGTTCGTCATTCTCAAACTCATCGAGCACGGCACGCCAAAAGAAGATATCGGCATAACTTTCTACGTATGCCACAATTTTACGACGTGCTGTTTTAGGTTTTAATTTATTCGCAGCACCGATGTACAAGGAGTTCAGATTGTCGGATAATCTTTTAGCCATACTCCGCTCATATTTCGTTTACCGGGTTATATCCGTCACCTCAGTTACCGCATCTAACCAACCGTTCATGATTAAAGCAGGCGAATGTGTCGTCAATATAACCTGCACGTTCGGATTCAACTGACGAACCAAACAGATGAGTTTCTGCTGCCACTCAACATGCAAACTGATTTCCGGTTCATCCATAAACAATACATATGGTTGTCTGTCTTGAACCAATACGGTCAAAAGAATCACAAGTATCTGTTTCTCACCGGACGATAATTTGTACGGCGGAAGTATCTCTCCGCATTGCTCTAATTGTATTTCGTTACTGGTACGAACTATCTTTTTTCCGGTCTCGCTGAACAAGTCATCCACCATATCCTGAAATTGCACCCTCGCAATAGCGGCTTGTTGTGCCATTTCACGAGCCTCAGCATTTCCACTCGTAAGCATTTCAATCATGCGATTACCTATATTCACTTGATAATCCAGAAAACGTCTTTGCAATAAATAGAGTTGCCAATCAAGTTCTGTTGATACGCGGTCATCCGCTAATTTCTCCAACAAACCACTTTGTATCAACGGACGATCGAAACTGCGGATAACATCAAAACGTATAGAAGTGGCATCCTTCGGATAATATGTTATTTTAACCTCATTTTTCATGGGTACATCGTCTTTATTTGCTTGTAAAAGACGCGAAACGACACGATTCAGTATCGTACTTTTACCCACTCCGTTTACACCACTCAATATATTGACTTTACGGTGCAAATCCCAAACGATGTGCTTCTGACCACTCCATAATGAGTCTATCTCTATACGTTGAATGTATTCGCCAATCTTGTCCATGACCTGTGTTTTTCTATTTGCTATATCCACAAAGATAGACTTTCCGCAAGAAAATAACAACGAAATAGCACGAAAATTTATATCTCAAACTAATAACTTGCTCTCCTTTTAAAATTCTGTCATCAAGTTTTTCTCAAGGTAAGCATATTCTTTACTATATTTTACGTACATTTGCTTATCAAACTTTAAAACTGAGTAAACATGAATTTCAAAGAACTTTGCCAAATGCGCTATTCGGTACGCGCATATAAGCCGGACGCTATCCCTGCCGAAAAAATGGAATATATAAAAGAATGTGCACGACTTGCCCCATCGGCTGTCAATAAGCAACCATGGCAATTTATCACATTCACGAACGAAGAAGACAGACAGCGTTTACAGCAATGTTATGACAGAGAATGGTTCAAGGAAGCACCGGCATATATTTTAGTGTGTGAGAATCAAGGCGAGGCATGGACTAGACGTTACGATGGTAAGAACCATGCTGATATTGACGCTGCCATAGCCATTGAACACATTTGTTTGGCAGCAGCAGAACAAGGTTTGGGTACATGCTGGGTCTGCAACTTCAGAGTACAACTTTGCCAAGAGTTATTTCAAATTCCGGAACATTTATATCCTGTTGCCATTATTCCTATCGGATTTCCTGCAGATGATGTAATCCCCGAAAAAACACGCAAAGAAATAAGTGAAATCTGGGAAGAAAAATAATATTGAAAACCTTTTACAAAACTAATTATATGCTTTTCACAAATAAACGTGTTCAGTAGAAAAGAAAAATTTCGGACTGAGATCGTCATGACGCACTCAGTCCGAAATTTTATTTTTGGACGTCCGGAAATTTAACGCCGGACGTCCAAAAAATTCATCTTGATAATCAATTACTTAGATAGCATCATTTCGCCCCACAAAACATAGTTGTATGATTTTGACTTACCTGACTTTATAGTAAAGAATCATGACAATTTCTCCTCACAATGTCTTCTTTTAATCTTATAACCAAGTGCAGCTATAAGCAACGAAAAGCAAGGACTCAGATAATTAAAAAAGCAGAAAGGCAAATATACCAATGTTGACACACCGAGAACCATGGACTGTGTCATTCCGCATGAATTCCATGGTATAAGAACGGAAGTGACTGTAACTGCATCCTCTGTGGTACGACTTAAAAGACGGCTTTCATACCCCATCCTTTTATATACATCACGAAACATATTACCGGTCAATATGAGTGACAGGTATTGATCTGCGCAAACTATATTCATAAACAATCCGACACCGACCGTCGAACCAACTAACGAGAACGCATTATGTGCCAAACGGATGAACATTCGCATAATACTCTCAATCATGCCCGAAGCGCTCATCGAGGCTCCGAATATCATAGCACAAAATATCAGCCATACGGTACTCATCATCCCGGCCATACCTCTTGTTGCAACCAATTCATTAAGTTCGGGCACACCGGTTTCTAGTCCAGTACTACCATAAACTAAAATCATCACGCCACGAAAACGATTCATCAACGTCACCGAATCGCCTCCTGCAATTTTATCTACTAAATCTGTTTGTAAAAAAATAGCCGCAAAACAAGCCATCAGCGTGGCACAAAATAAAATAACTACTGCCGGCAAACGTTTAGCAATCATCATTGCTGTAATCAAAGGAACCAGCATCAACCATGGTGACAGGTTGAAAACGGTTTTCAGTCCGGTGGAAAAAGTTTCCATAGTCTGCTCAGACGATGGTGTAAATATCAAACCGGCGATTGTAAATACGACCAAACCTGTTACAAATGCCGGAATGGTAGAATACATCATATATCTGATGTGCGTAAACAAAGGCGTTCTTGTTGTTGAGGATGCCAAAACTGTTGTCTCACTCATCGGCGAGATTTTATCCCCAAAATAGGCTCCTGAGATAATAGCTCCGGCTATCCAACCCTCACTAAAACCTTGTGCTTTACCTATGCCCAATAGAGCAATTCCGATAGTTGCTATCGTGGTCCACGAACTACCCGTCATAACCGATACTAACGCACAAATAACACAAGACGAAACTAAGAACCAATTAGGGTCGATGACATGCATACCATAATATATCATCGTAGGAACAATGCCACTTACCATCCATGAACCGCCAACTGCTCCTATCAATAAAAGTATCAAAATAGCTTGCGCCACGCCACTGACATTCTCATTCACGGCATGCTCAAAATCCTCCCATTTCATCGTCTTCTGTAAAAATCCCAATATAACGCAAACAGCCGATGCAACCAACAAGGCAATCTGACTTCCACCAGCCAACGCATCGCTACCGAATGCCGTGATGACACAAACCAACATTCCTATCAAAACAGCCAAAGGGACAAATGAGAACCAAACTGAGGGGACCTTCTTTTCTATCATATTTACTTTACATTACAAACGGTGCGCCTCCGTTCTCGGACAGCGGCGCACCTTATATCTGAATTATTATTTTGTTTACGCAACCTTTTCAAGACGCTTCATCATAGCAAACATGAAGATAGCAGAAAGTAAACAAAGGACAATAAATACGGTCCAAACAATCCACAAAGGAATGTTGCCCCATAGGAAACCACCAACGCTTACTAACATATTACCTACTGCCGTAGCTACGAACCAACCTCCCATCATCATTCCTTTTAATTTCGGAGGTGCAACCTTTGACACGAATGAGATACCCATCGGGCTGAGCAACAACTCAGCAAAAGTCAATACTAGGTAAGTACTGATTAACCAATTGGGCGAAACAAACATTGCAGCATCACCTGCTTCCTTTTGCGCATCGGGTGTAAGCAAACCAAAAGAACCGAATGCCATAATAGCGAAACCTGCAGCTGCCACAATCATACCATAAGCAATCTTACGAGGTGCTGACGGCTCCTTCTTCTTAGCAGCCAAAGAACCAAATATTGCTAAACTGACCGGAGTTAATGCCACCACATAGAAAGGATTAAATTGCTGATAAATCGGCGCACTAACATCGATAGAGCCGCTTACTTGCGTGTATTTCCATCCTAAGAACGCAGCTCCAGCCAAAACCAACAGACCTGAAATAAGTTTCGCTTTAGCTGTCTTGCTTTGGAAACATGAGAAACCAGCATAAACCATGATAATGATTGTAACCAAATTCCAAACGTCAAATGCCATGCTTTGTACTCCCTCTGACGTTTTTGCAGAGAATTCATCGGCAAAATATGTCAAAGTTAATCCGTTTTGATGGAAAGCCATCCAGAAGAATATTACAACGGCAAATACCAAACACAAAGCAACCACACGCGCCTTTGTTTCCTCCGGTGTCAACTCCTCTTCTTTTATATCAGTTCCAGCTTTACGCTCGCCACCTTCTACATGTTTGAACGTACTACGGAATGCATAATATATAGCCATTGATACAATCAGTGAAGCACAAGCTACAGCAAATGAGAAATGATAAGCGTCGTTAGAACTATATCCTAAAGCTGTTTCTGCGTATTCTTTAATCTTTACGGCTGCAGTCGGAGCAAAAAGCGCACCGATATTGATTGCCATATAGAATATAGAAAAGGCTGAGTCGCGTTTGTCTGCATACTTAGGGTCATCATAAAGATTACCAACCATTACCTGCAAGTTACCCTTGAATAATCCTGTACCTAAACTGATAAACAGCAATGCGCTTAACATACATACCATTGCCAAAGTATCTCCGCCCAACGGCAACGACAATAGCAGATAACCGAAAAACATAATAGTGATACCGATTGTCACCATTTTGCCAAATCCGAATTTGTCTGCCAATATACCTCCTACCAACGGCAAGAAATAAACTAAGCCGAGAAATGTACTGTAAATAGCTCCGGCAGTACCGGCATCCAAACCAAAGTTTGCTCTCAAAAACAGAGCGAACACTGCCAACATCGTGTAATAACCGAAACGTTCACCGGTGTTGGCCAAAGCTAAGGCATATAAACCTTTAGGTTGTCCTTCAAACATAAGATAATTGTTTTTAGTATTAAATAATTAATGAATTTTCGGCAAAGATAACACTTAAATTCCATACTGCGAGTAAAAACACTGAATAGTGTTATAAAAACCATGATAAAGTACCCACTTCTTTTAAGAATCAAAAGAAATAAAAACATTTTTTAGCATTTTGCACTCATTTTAAAGTTGAATGTTATAACTTTGCACACTGAAAAAGAAAGGTATTTAAAATAGATTGTTATGATTAAGTCTTTAGGTAAATTTGTTTTCAAGCCGAAGTTGTTTGACGACCTCAAACAATACGACAAAGCCACGTTCACAGCCGACGTCATGGCAGGCATCATTGTCGGCATCGTTGCACTTCCATTAGCCATTGCGTTCGGTATCGCATCGGGCGTTACCCCCGAGAAAGGTATCATCACCGCCATCATCGCAGGATTAGCCATCTCATTGTTTGGCGGAAGCCGAGTTCAAATTGGCGGTCCGACAGGCGCATTTATCATCATTATTTATGGTATCATACAACAATACGGAGAAAAAGGGCTACTCATTGCGACCATATTGGCAGGTATTTTCCTCGTTCTCCTAGGTGTATTCAAATTAGGGACAATTATTAAGTACATCCCCTATCCCATTGTCGTTGGATTTACAAGCGGTATCGCACTGACTATTTTCACGACCCAGATTAAAGACCTATTCGGATTGAGCATCAGCGAAGTTCCTGCCGATTTCATCGAGAAATGGATAGTTTACGTTAAACATTTCCACACTATCGATTGGTGGTCGGCCGGTGTTGGCTTGCTCAGTGTCATTATCATCGCCTTGTCACCTAAGGTTACTCGAAAAATACCGGGTTCGCTCATCGCCATCATCATTATGACTGTAGGCATTTATTTCCTCAAACAATATGGTTGGGCAACGAGCGTTGAGACTATCGGCGACCGTTTTAAGATTAACGCAGAACTTCCGGGCATGAATGTCCCTGACTTAAATTGGGAAACCATCAAGCAATTGGTGTCTCCTGCCATTACTATAGCGATACTCGGTGCTATTGAATCATTACTTTCAGCAACAGTCGCTGATGGCGTTATCGGTGACAAACACGACTCTAACCAGGAACTTGTCGGACAGGGTATTGCAAATATTCTGTGTCCTATTTTCGGTGGTATCCCCGCAACGGGCGCTATTGCTCGTACTATGACAAATATCAACAATGGTGGTCGTACACCGGTTGCCGGCATCATACATGCTATCGTCCTTTTACTTATATTCCTATTACTCATGCCTTTGGCTCAATACATTCCTATGGCATGTTTGGCAGGCGTCCTAGTCATCGTAAGCTATAACATGAGTGGTTGGCGCACATTTAAAGGTTTGATGAAAAATCCAAAAGCGGACGTTGCTGTCCTTATCACGACTTTCTTATTGACTGTCATCTTTGATTTAACAATCGCCATTGAGATTGGTTTGGTGCTTGCTTGTATTATTTTCATTGAGCGTGTTATGGAAACAACCGAAGTCAACTTGTTCAAGGATGAAATCATTCCCACCGATACAGATGGTACTGTCTTTACAAAAGAAGAGCATCTCACTATTCCGGCACAGACTGAGGTTTACGAAATTGACGGGCCATACTTCTTCGGTATCGCAACACGATTTGAGGAGGTCATCACTCAAACCAAGGATAATCCGAAAGTACGCATCATCCGCATGAGAAAGGTTCCATTTATCGATTCCACCGGTATTCATAACTTAACAAACCTATGCGAGATGAGCCATAAAGACGGCGTACACATCATATTGTCCGGCGTAAATCCAAAAGTACACCAAACGCTAAAGAAAAGCGGATTCTACAATATAATCGGTAGAGATAACATTTGTGACAACATTCAAGAAGCGTTGAATGTTGCAAAAAATTACGTAGAAAAATAAAAATGAGTGAGCCTCCTTTACAAAAGACAGTAAAGGAGGCTCGTTCGTTTTACTTACTTATAAAGGTCAAATATTTGATTTCCGTGTTGTGACGTCTTTATTTCTTTGGATGAAAATATTTTCTCAACTATCCCATTTTCATCTATAATGAATGTTGTTCGCATGGTTCCCATATATTTGCGCCCGTACATTGACTTTTCACCCCATACTCCCATTTCCTGTACCAACTCTTTATCGGTATCAGCAATCAATGTAAAAGGCAATGCATACTTATCTATAAACTTTTGGTGAGAAGTTGCACTATCAACGCTCACACCAACGACCTCGAAACCTGCTGCTTTTAAATTTGTATAGTTATCACGTAAGCTGCACGCCTCAGCAGCACATCCCGATGTATTATCTTTTGGGTAAAAATACAACACAACTTTCTTTCCATTAAATGCGCTCATGGATATAACTTCTCCTTTCTCGTTCCGCCCCAAGAAATCGGGCATTTTATCTCCTACTTTTATCATGATAAATATTTAATTTGTACAATCTGTTTATTCAATTCAAGACTTCAAATATAATATTATGACTGCATTTGACAAATCATTTACCACTTAAAAAGATAAAAAATCCACTATATTCTGAACAAATATTCTTCTTATCACATTTTATTCTTACTTTTGTTCTCAAACTATTAGCACATTTTTATATGAAACGAACATCTTTTCTTTTATACTGTTTATTAACTCTCAGCTACTCTTTAACTGCGCAAAACGCAGAAAAGTTCAAGCCTATGGAAGACATCAACAATGTTGTTGACCTTACACTTGACAGTCTTGAAAAGGCTAATACGATGCGCCCCATTTCAGGAAGTTCACGTCATGGCAATAACCCCGTACTTTTCCTTGTTGGAAATTCTACCATGCGAACAGGAACCAAAGGTAATGGCGACAACGGTCAATGGGGTTGGGGATTTCATGCTTCCAAATACTTTGACAAAGACAAGATAACGGTAGAGAATCATGCCTTAGGCGGGACTAGTAGTCGTACATTCTATCGGAAATTATGGCCGGATGTAAAGAAAGGTATTCGGAAAGGCGATTACGTCATAATAGAGTTAGGGCATAATGATAATGGACCTTTTGACAGAGGACGTGCTCGAGCCACCATAAAAGGTATAAGTCCTACTGATTCTCTCAATGTTACAATACAAGAAACCGGCGAGAAAGAGACAGTATATAGTTTTGGTGAGTATATGCGTCGTTTTATCAAAGAATGTAAAGATCTCGGAGCACATCCTATTTTAGTGTCGCTAACACCTCGTAATGCTTGGGATGAAAAGAACCCGGGACATATTGCACGTGTCAACAATACATTTGGTTTATGGTCCAAACAAATTGCAGAAGAACAAGACATTCCTTTCCTTGATTTGAACGAAACCTCAGCGACAAAGCTTGAAAGTTTTTCGACATGGAAGGTTAATTATCATTTCTATTTGGACAAGATACACACAAGTGATTTCGGTGCTCGCATGAACGCTCATTCTGCCGTTGAAACCTTACAAAAATGCACGCATCCAAGTCTAAAGGGTTTGCAAGATTGTTTAATCAACATCACCCCATCCCGATGTGACGCATCCCGTCCAAAAGGGAAACCTGCTGTATTTATTACCGGCGATTCAACCGTAAAGAATGAGGATAAAGCCACGGATGGCATGTGGGGTTGGGGCAGTCAGGCATCTACCATCTTTGATACTGATAAAATCTGCGTATTCAACGAAGCAAAAGCCGGTAGAAGTACGCGAACATATTTAGAAGAAAATCGGTGGGAAAAGATTTACAACTCCATCCTCCCGGGTGATTTCGTTCTGATTCAATTCGGACATAATGATATTGGCGACATTGACAAAGGAAAAGCACGTGGAACTATCGCTTGCGCCCAGGACACGAGTCATGTTTACAGAGTTAAGACCAAAGACAAGGTTCAAAACCAAGTCATATACTCATTTGGTTGGTATCTTAAGAAATTCATTGATGACGTCCGTGAAAAAGGCGGTATTCCAATCTTACTGTCACTTACTCCACGTAACGAATGGCCTAACGGGAAAATAGAACGCAGAAACAACAGTTATGGGAAATGGTATCGTCAAGTCGTTGCCGAAACAGCAGTAGAATTCGTAGATGTTCATAACATCAGTGCAGATGCACTTGATGCTATTGGTAAAGAAAAAGCAAATGAATACTACAAACGTGATCACACCCATACATCACTAAAAGGCGCACAGCTGAATGCTCAAAGTGTAGCCAAAGGACTTCGAGAAATTGATAGCCCTTTAGCAGAATATCTAAAATAAGAAAACACTACGTCATCACATTAAAGCCGGGTTCACTAACACCCGGCTTTTTCATTCCATTATAGTCCATCTACAAGAATAAAAAGGCAAAAAACTTCACGCACGCACAATAAAGAGGTAAAGAATGCGTTTAAAGATAGTATTATACACGCATAAGAATACTGATATGATAGAATACGTAAAAGGGCAACTAACAGATTTAACACCTACATTAGCGGTCATAGAATGTCACGGTGTAGGCTATGGACTGAACATTTCATTAAACACATTCTCTGCTCTTCAAGGCAAACAAGAAGCCAAACTCTATGTTCACGAATCTATTCGCGAAGACGCATATACTTTGTTTGGATTCTCTACACGTCAAGAACGTTCTTTATTCCTTCTCCTCATCACAGTATCAGGCATCGGTGGTAACACTGCACGCATGATTTTGTCAGCCCTCACTCCTGCCGAATTAGTTGATGTTATCGGCAGTGGCAATGACAAATTGCTAAAAACAGTGAAAGGCATCGGACTGAAAACTGCACAACGCATTATTGTGGATTTAAAAGATAAGATTACCGGTATTGACATTGAAGGAACGACAAGCAAACCTAACGGACAGACAATAGCGCCCGAACACAAAGAAATCATGGAAGAGGCTATCGCTGCGTTGACGATGTTGGGTTTTTCGCCTGCACCATCACAAAAAGTTGTTATGGCTATTCTGAAAGAAGAGCCGGACGCCACAGTAGAACGCGTCATCAAACTCGCACTCAAAAGACTATAAGTTTCTAAAAATTAGCAACTCACCGTAACAATAGAATGAAGGGAGCCTCCAAACATATTATTTGTTCTTTACTGATGATTATCGGCATCTGCACATGGGCTAGTGCCGGCGTTGGCTCGTTTCAAGAATTTCAATCTACAAGAACAGCTGTTCAAGACGAAAAAGACACCATTAAACCACGTTATAGTGTACGTCGCACAGCAACCAACACTGAAGATGACTTCAAAAAGCGCAGCATGGATTTGCGCGAACCGGAGAATCTTAAAACCGATACGGTTTACGACACGAAGACCGGGACTTACACCATTGGTACAAAATTAGGCGATAGTTACTTAAACGCCCCATACTTGATGACTGACAAAGAGTATCAAGAATGGAGCTTACAAAAATCTCTTCAAAGTTATTATCGCCAACGCAACGCTGAAGAATTTGAGACTTCCGGGAAGAAAAAATTTGATTTCACCGATATGCAATTCGATTTAGGACCGGCAGAAAAAATATTCGGTCCCGGTGGCGTACGTCTGAAAACACAAGGCTCCGCAGAACTGAAAATCGGTGCAAACATGAAGAAAACCGACAACCCAAGCATCTCAGAAAGTCGTCGTAAGACTTTCGGCTTTGATTTTGACGAAAAAATCAACATCAGCATGAATGGTAAGGTCGGTGACAAAATAAACCTAAACTTGAACTATAATACCGACGCAACCTTTGATTTTGATGCTCAAAGCATGAAATTGAAATACGAAGGAAAAGAGGATGAAATCGTAAAGTTAATTGAAGCGGGAAACGTCTCGTTGCCGACCAACTCTTCCCTTATAAGAGGAGCATCCTCATTATTCGGTCTGCGCACGGACTTGCAATTTGGAAAACTTAAATTGCAAACCGTTGTTTCACAAAAGAAATCTTCATCGAAAAGCGTATCTTCAAAAGGTGGTGTTCAACTACATCCTTACGAGTTTTCCGTAACTGAATACGAAGAAAACCGCCACTTCTTCCTCGCCCATTTCTTCCGCGACCGTTATGATGCTAATATGAGTAAATTACCGACTATCACTTCCGGTGTTACCATCAAACGCATTGAATTATGGGTAACGAACAAGACCGGTAGTTACGAAAGTAACAGAAACATTGTAGCATTTACGGACCTAGGCGAATCTGAGCATATCTCCAACACATTATGGAGTCAAAGTGGATTGAATGTAGCGAGCAATAAAGCCAATAATTTGTATGCCTCTATGGCAGGACAGTATGTAGCAGCGCGCGACATTAGTCAAACGTCTAACGTATTGGATGCCATTCCCGGTTTTGAAGGAAGTATCGATTACGAGAAATTGCAAAGTGCTCGTAAGTTATCATCATCAGAATATACGCTTAACTCAACTTTAGGTTACGTTTCATTGAACTTTAACCTTCAGCCTGATGAAGTATTGGCAGTAGCTTTTGAATACACCTACAACGGAACAACCTATCAAGTAGGAGAATTATCATCCGACTTGACGGACAACACTCAGGCACTTTTTGTCAAAACATTAAAAAACACATCAAATACTCCCCAAATGGGTAACTGGGATTTGATGATGAAGAACGTATATAGTCTTAACGCGACAACAACACAAAAAGATAAATTCAAATTAGACATCAAATACCAAAGTGACTCTGCAGGTGTATATGTTTCCTATCTTCCTGAAGCACAATTCAAAAATACTAAATTACTGAAAGTGATGAACCTCGACCGTTTGGATGCCAACAATCGTCCTAATCCCAATGGCCAGTTCGACTATGTAGAAGGTTACACCATCAGTAAGGGACGTATATTCTTCCCAGTCACAGAACCTTTCGGCTCACATTTAAGAAAATACCTAAAGGACGACGCATTGGCTGAGAAATATTGCTTTGATGCCCTATACGACTCTACGAAAACCATTGCCAAACAGATTGCCGAGAAAAACAAATACATGATTACCGGTGAGTACAAAGGCAATAATGGTGCAGAAATAAGTTTGGGAGCAATGAATGTCCCTCAAGGGTCTGTCGTTGTTACAGCCGGCGGTGTCACATTGACGGAAAATACAGATTATACTGTAGATTATTCTATGGGCGTAGTTACCATCATCAATCAAAGCATCATCGATGCCGGTACAAACGTGAATGTAAGTCTTGAAAGTAACGATTATTACGGCATGCAACGCAAGACGCTTGTCGGCTTCAACATGCAATATGATGTCAGCAAAGACCTTTCCATCGGTGGTACTTTTATGTTCTTGAATGAACATCCGCTCACAACCAAAGTCAATATGGGTGAAGAACCCTTGAAGAATACTTTATGGGGCATCAATCTATCATGGAAAAAAGAAAGCCAATGGCTGACGAACTTATTGGACAAGATTCCCTTCGTTGATGTAACCGCTCCATCTCAAATCAGTTTTGACGGAGAATTTGCTCAACTTATCGCCGGACAAAATAAAAAGATTCAAGGGGCTGCTTCGTACATCGACGACTTTGAAAATACCAAAAACGGCATCAGCGTGATGCAACCTACAAGTTGGATGATGTCAAGTGTTCCGTCGGATTTTGATGAAAGTAAATTAGTAAACGACATTCGCTCAGGCTATAACAGGGCCCTACTCAGTTGGTACTATGTTGACCCTCTATTCACCCGACAAAGTTCATCACTGACCCCGGCTCATATCAAGAGTGACTTGAACCAACTTTCAAACCATTACGTAAGAGAGGTCTTTGAAAGGGAACTATACCCGAACAAGACCCAAACCAGTTATAACTCTGCAAGCTCTCTGCCGGTGATGAACTTGGCGTTCTACCCTACTGAGAGAGGAGCTTACAACCTTAACCCTAACATCACACAGGAAGGCCGACTTGACAATCCTATGAAGAAATGGGGTGGCATGATGCGTAAGCTTGACACCAATGACTTTGAAATGGCAAACATTGAGTATGTTGAGTTCTGGTTGCTTGATCCGTTCATCTATCTGCGAGAGCAAGGCGGAAACTACGGCGGCGATTTCTACATCAACTTAGGTGAAGTCAGCGAAGACATTTTGCACGATGGCAAAAAATATTTTGAAAGCGGTATGCCTATAGATGGCAACTCAACATACTATACTGAGACTGCATGGGGACGAGTGCCTAATACCACAAGCGTAGTGTATGCCTTCAATAATCAAAGCGGATCGCGCGAACGACAAGACATCGGTTTGGACGGTTTGAATAGCGAAGAGGAAAAGACTTATGGTGCATACAAAGAGTTCCTTATGGCTGTTCAAGGCAAAGTCAATCCGGCAGTATATGACTCATTACTCCTTGACCCGGCAAACGATAATTATCATTATTTCAGAGGTTCTGACTACGATGCTCAACAGCGTAGCATCCTTGATAGATACAAGTACATTAACCTACCTGAAGGAAATTCACGCTCAAATGAGAATGAAAACGAATCGTATGACACTTCCTACAAAACAACACCGGACGTAGAAGATATTAACCAAGACTACACACTGAACGAATACGAGAAATACTACCAGTACAAAATCAGTATCCGCCCGGAGGATTTCGTAGTTGGACGTAATTACATTGTTGACAAACGAACTGCAAGTGTCAAACTACGCAATGGTAATACGGAGGAAGTCAATTGGTACCAATTCCGTGTACCTGTAGATGAATATCAAAAGAAGGTAGGAAACATCAACGACTTTACAAGCATCCGTTTCATGCGTATGTTCTTGACTAATTTTGAGTTGCCTATCGTTCTACGTTTTGCCACTTTGGATTTGGTGAAAGCAGAATGGCGTTCTTACGAACAAGCTCTCTATCAAGGAGAAATGCCGACAACAAATGGAAGTATTGAGATTTCCGCAGTCAATATCGAGGAAAATAATGACAAGACACCTGTGAACTATGTTCTTCCTCCGGGAGTGAGTCGCGTGGTGGACCCTGCACAAAGTCAGTTGGCAGAAGAAAATGAGCAAGCTTTGGCCTTAACAGTAAAGAATTTAGCTCCCGGAGACGCTAGAGCCGTATATAAAAACACAAACATTGACATGAGACAATACAAACATATCCAAATGTTCGTTCATGCCAATGCTCTCGCTGAGAATGTGACTGAAACAGAGAACAACCAAACAAGTCTTTTCATCCGCTTAGGCTCTGACTACAAAAACAACTTCTACGAGTACGAAATACCACTTCAATTGACTCCGGAAGGACATTATGACACATATTCGGCAGATCAGTGTCGCGCTGTTTGGCCTGAAGAAAACATGATAGACATAGACCTATCAATATTTACCGATGTCAAGCAGTCACGCAATAAAGAAAAGAGTTTAGGCAGAACCAACCTCACCACTCTTTATTCTGTATATGATTCGAAGCGTCCGAACAATCGAATCAGCGTTATGGGTAATCCTACTCTTGGCGAAGTAAAGACCATTATGATAGGTATCCGTAATAATGCCCGAGAAACCAAATCTGTCGAAGTTTGGGCTAACGAGCTCCGTTTGCAAGAATATACAAATGACGGCGGATGGGCGGCACAAGGAAACTTGAATATCCAACTTTCCGATTTGGGTTCTGTCAACCTTACCGGACACATTGAGACTGCCGGATTTGGTGGTATCGAGGATGCTGTTAGCGACCGTAATCAAGAAGACATGTACAATTACAGCATCACGACCAACTTTGAACTAGGAAAATTATTACCAGAGAAAGTCCGCCTATCTGCACCTATATATTACTCTTATAATAAGGAGATCATCCGTCCGAAATACAACCCTCTAGATACGGACATGCTTCTGAAAGATGCGCTTGATGCTTGTGCTACTGACGAAGAGCGCGACTCGCTGGAAAGTCTGACTACAACAAAGACAACCAACAAAAACTTCAGCTTGAGCAATGTAAAATTCAATATTGCCACACCGAAGCATCCGATGCCATACGACCCTGCAAACTTCTCGTTCAGTTATTCACACAGCGAATCTAACAAGACCGGCGAGACTACGGCTTGGGAAACCGACAAACAATGGAACGGAGCTTTCAATTATAGCTATTCTCCCAATTATAAACCGTTCGAGCCATTCAAGAAAGTCATCAAGAGCAAGAGTAAATGGTTAGACATTATTCGCGACCAAAACTTCAATTACCTACCACAGAGTTTGACTTTCAACACCAATATTATACGAAATTATTACGAATTCCAGGAGAGAGACATTGACAACTTGGAGGATGCTACCTCGCTACCTCTATCCTACTCCAAAGAATTCTTGTGGAATCGCGATTTCAGTATCAGATGGGACTTGACCAAAGCGCTCCGGTTCTCTTTCTCTTCAGCTACGCACGCTGAAATTGAAGAACCTAACGTGCCTGTTAATAAAGACTTATATGCAGACCAATACACAGCATGGAAGGACTCGGTAAAACATAGCATCTTGAGTTTCGGTACGCCTATCAGTTACCAACAAGACTTCACAGCCTCATACAAAGTACCTCTTGAAAAGATACCATGTTTTGCATGGATGAGCCTAGATGGAAACTACACTGCCAACTACTCATGGAACAAAGGTATGGAAGTGGAAGATGGTACGAATTATGGCAATACCATCAATAATCAACGTTCTATTAACGTGAATGGCAAGTTCAATTTGGAAACGCTCTACAATATGTCTCCTTATTTAAAAGAGGTGAACAAGAAATTCTCTGCCGGAGAACGTAAAAAGGCAAAGGACAAGAGCAATCGCGAGAAAAGCCAGGCTAAAGCCAAAGCAAAAGCCGCAAGAGAAAAAGCAGAAGCGGAAGGCAAAGATGGTGACGAAGCAGAAAAGAAAGCATTGGCAGATAATGCCAAAGGTAAAGCTAACGCCAAATTAAAGAATACCCGATTTAAAGGATTCGCCGGAGAAATCAAACTGAAACCTGATACCTCCGTTGTTCTGACACACAATCAAAAAAGTAAGAAAATCCGCGTTACGGCGGTTGATCCGAAAGGAAAGAAGTATCCTATCAAGTTTAAGAAAATTGACGAGAATAAGATTCAGATTCTTAACATGGACACGATGAAGCTACGTGTTAATGTCATGGCAAAACCAAAGGCTAGTGAGAAAGCATGGTACCCCTACGCACAAGGTCTTACTCGTTTCTTGATGATGGTTCGTAACGTAAGCGTCAGCTACAGGAACACATACGCCATGTCATTGCCGGGATTCATGCCAAACGTTGGAGACATGTTAGGGCAACGTACCGGTGGCGGTATGCAACCCGGTCTTGATTTTGCCTTCGGTTTCGTTGGTGACAGCTACATCGACAAGGCTAACGAACGAGGATGGTTGCTCAACAATGATAGTATCAGCACGCCAGCTACAACTAACGCAATGGAGGATTTGCAAATCAAAGCCACTTTAGAGCCTATACCCGATTTGAAAATAGACTTGAACGCCAGTCGTACAGTCAATAGTAACAAAAGCATCCAATATATGTATGCCGGAATGCCTACGACACAAAGCGGAAGTTTCAATATGACAACCATTTCCATCAAATCAGCATTCGAAAGTCGTGGCAATGCTGAAAACGGATATAGTAGCAAGACTTTCCAACGCTTCCAGCAATATCTCAACACATTCCAGCAAAGAGTTGAAAGCCGGTATGCCAACGCTACTTATCCTGCAGCAACAGGACTCAGTGGTAAGTTCAACCCCGAAAATGGCACGGTCAACAAATACTCATCAGACGTCATGATACCGGCATTCCTTGCAGCATACACAGGTGGTAGCGACATCAATTCGCCATTGGACATCTTCCCGAAGATTACCCGAATGTTGCCCAACTGGAGTATCTCATACAAAGGACTTGGATACTTACCATGGCTACGCGACCACTTCAAGAGTGTAACGCTTAACCACTCATACAAGAGCATCTATTCGGTTGGTTCATACAACACTTACAGCAGTTGGATGGAGTATATGGGTGATATGGGATTCATTCAAAACACAACGGATAATGCCATCGTACCGAGCAGTATGTACGACATCAGCAGCGTGTCTATCAATGAGTCTTTCTCCCCATTGGCAGGATTGGATTTTACCCTCAACAACAATATGACTTTCAAGGTAGAGTACCGCAAAACTCGTGTCTTGACATTAAGTATGACTGCAGCTCAACTCAACGAATCAAGCAGTGATGACTTTGTTATTGGTTGGGGATATAAAATCAATGACTTCAAGTTCTCTTCTTTATTTGGTAGCAAACGTAAAAGAGCGGCCAACAAAGCTAATCGCAATACAAGCAAAAATGCAACTAACAATCGTAACGTAAGCCGTAATACAAATCAAAAGACGAGCAAGAGTCGCGCTATCAGTCACGACCTGAACTTACGTTTCGACTTCTCGTTCCGCAACCAAGATGCAATCACTCGCAACATACAAACGTCGCTTTCTGAAGCTACTAGCGGAAACAAAGCCATCAAAGCCTCTTTCAGTGCCGACTATACCATCAGTCGTTACGTCACGCTCAGTTTATACTACGACCGTCAGCGCAATCAACCGCTATTGTCATCGAATGCCTACCCTACCATTACACAGGACTTCGGTTTCAACCTTCGCTTCTCATTGACGCGATAATGAATTCTATTGGACATCTATTGTTATCCGATAATTGCTTAAATAAAAAGTGTGAGTCCCAAAGTCTTTGTACAAACTTCGGGACTCACTTTTATAACCGTTTTATTGTTATAACAAAATTTCAACTTACAAATCTAAGAACCACTTTGTCAATTTGTTGTTCTTGAAATAGAAACGTCCGGTTTCTTTTGAGCCTAACTGATAATTATAATCATCCTCACCGTACCAATAATATTTCTTGTCCATCTTGGCTCCAACAAGTTGATATACTTTTGTATCACCATTACTTTCTATTAATTTCAGTGGCATCATAGAATTTTTAAATTCCAAGAGGAACTCATCCTCAGTCATACCCTCATAGAAACTTTGAGTAATATTGCCACCACTAACATTTGCTGACCAAGAGGTATTACCATTCACAGGAACCTTCACTAAAGCTATAGGGAATTTCAAATTAGGTCCATAAACAATTCCGCCATTCTCTCTATGTTCAATCAGTTTCACATTCTTTCCAGATGTAGAGAAACACATTGCTTGGACGGTACTTTCATCATATTTTATATAAACATAAAGAGCCATGGTTTTCCCTTGTGCACCAAAATCGTAAGTTTTCAGTACTGCAACGGCTTTTTCTAGACCTTTTAATGGATAAGATGTTCCTTCAAGAATAAAACCATCAATATTGACTTTCATATTAGGATAGGAATAAGCCTTTTCACAAATGACTTTAATTGCCTGATTCTTATTTTTGGCGGCATCGGCCTTCGCTTTCATTACTGCGGCTTGTCTCTGTTCTTCAGCCTTACGCTCCTCTTCGGCTTTTCTATTCAGTTCTTCTATCTCTGCCAAAGTTAGTCCATTCTTATATTCTATATTTTCGCCATTTTTGACCATGATACCGGTAACCGGACAGATTTTCATACTCTCAAGAGAAGGCGCTTTCATCACATCATTAATTATCCTCTCCGAACTATATGAATCTATACCAACAAGTCCTTTAGCATCGTTTATGCCATGATCATAAAACAATCTAACTGTTCCTTTATAATTCGCTCCATCCGCATAGGCAATGTTTGCTTCCTTATTATGACTATTATAGTCCAAAACTCCATCAGGGCATGTTTTACGAAGCACTAGTTCTTCACCTTTTTTCCTCAAGAAATCTCCATTGGCATATTCAATATCAAAATTATATTGGTCATAAATAGTTACTTTTGTTCCGTCGGCATAAACTGGTTTTGGTGTGATTTCCCCCTTTCTCAACTCCCATTGATTGTTCAATACGTACTCTTGAACTTGGTACACTTCTTTTATCTCACCAATTGATTGATAAAAACGGCTGTAATTAGAACTTTGAATATTTCCCCCCTTGGTTTTATAACATAAAGGTTCGGATTTTGTTTCACACCCCTCGAACGAAGGGATACGTGTAATGACTAATGGATTATCACGACTGATGGTATAATCACAATGGTCTGAGGAAGTAAAAGTACCTTCCAATAAAGTATATTTCACACTGTTGTTGTCTAGTATCTCATAGTCAAGTTCACCTTTGAAAGTTGCAGTATTCAACCATAAAGGACCGTTGTATCTTGCGAATTGCACTTTGGCATCAACGACTTTCCCCTGAGAGAATTTTCCTTGCAAAACATCCTTGTTCACTTCTTTCTTTGTTCCATACTCCGTCATTCTTTCAACTTTGTACTCTGTAATCAGTTTTCCCTTACCTTCAGGATTCTTTGAAGCATCAACCTTACCATCATATGTAACAAATCTCCCGTACTTAATTTCTTCCGCAAGCGTTCCCTTGGGAAACAAGCACATAAAAAACACCAATAAGCTAAAAATCTTCTTCATATTCTTATTTTTATGAGTTATACATTCTCGGTTTCAATACTATCTGATTCTTCCTCTTCAGTCGCCTCCTCTGCTTCAATCATTTTGAGTTCATCTATACAATTGTCATATTCTGTTCCGTCAAAAGCAATCACATTATTATTCATTACAGCTTCAACTGGCACCTCTACTCTTGCTGTTGCCACATAGTTATAATAGTAACGTCCATCCCATGTTTTATTTCTTTTTATAGAATTCGGTATGTTCATATTATAGCGATTCGTAGAATAAGGAAGTAACTTTGCTGATTCAGAACCATAGAAAGCACTAGTTTCACCCATATACTCGTCATTACCCAAAGATTTTAGTCCCAAATGAACATTGAATCCGGTACAAGAGTATTGCGTATTATTTTGAATTGTAAAGTATGCCTTATTGTCATCACCAATTTTCGCCTTCCCATTATAAAAATTCTTATATCCCCTTATCCTGGCATTCGTTTCAATCATATAAGCTATTTCCGCAGCTTTGTTTACATATATCTTGTACGCATAACCACAGCGTTCCTTATATTCCAAATCGGTATATTTCTTGTTCTTTATCGCTCCACAGGCAGAAACATAATATGGTAACAATCCCGGGTTGATAAGTCCTGTACTATTAATAATAATGTATGGGAAAGCCAGACTATCCTTCGGTTCAGTAGCTTTGTAAGTCAAAGTCAGTAACGACTTTTCTACATCATTCAACGAATTGTTCTCACTAAAGGTACGTACCAAAGATACTTGATACAAATCATCTTCCAAATCTTTAAATTCTGTCACCTCAATGTTGTCAAATGCCAACTCGGCATATTTCAGTTCAAGGTCAGGATAAAGCATCTGTAACGAATCAAAAGATTCCTCATTGTAGTAATTGAAAAACTTATGCGTCAGTTCGGTCATTTGATCTTCTTTGCTCACACAAGAATACACTGACAACAAAGTAACTAAAAGCAACAAGTGCCATAAAAAGGTCTTTTTCATAATTAAATAATTTATAGTTAATACTCATTTCTTTCCTTTCACGCCCTCACACTCCATGGAACAAAGAGTGTGAGCCTTCTTGACATTCTTAGTCTGAAGGTTCTGGAAATACCCGTGAATGTAAGAATGAAATATCAGCTCACACTTGTAGGTATAATCATACTGTACACCCTATGAAAAGACATACTGTCATCACATACACCACAAGAGGAACAACTTTCAAACTTATCACTCATTCACTTGTATGAAATTTTCCAGATTTCAGACGGATCAAAGTTCAACGTTATTCTCAAAGTAGCAGTCCTTATTATTAAGAACCATGCACAAAGATACATTTTTTTTGAAAGCTTTTCCATTGTGAACTGATTTTTTTTGCAAATTAAGTTAAATAAGGATGAACGACTGCAGTCCAAATTAGTCCTTTTTATCAAAAATGTATAAGTTTCAGAATAACTTTGTATTTTTGCAGTATGATGGAACCAGATAAATTAGAAACTTCTATATCAGGCTATATTGTAGATGCGGTAGAAGACGTGAACCGTGAATTTACGGATATAAAGATTTTGCAAACCTCGGATGTTAATATCGTAGCTAAAGGGAAACGCTATGGTAGATGGTGGATTTTAAAATGTTTGACCGGTGCAGTTGCCGACCAATCAGCCTACCGAATGCGGTTGCGGAAAGAAATGGAACTGCTTATGGAATCGCAACACCCGAATATCGTGAACGTACATGGCTTTGAGAAAGTAGAGACTTTAGGCGAGTGCATCGTAATGGAATATATCGACGGCACGACACTCACCGAATGGCTGAAAGGAAAAACGAAAAAGACGGAAAGAATCAGAGTGGCTAACGAAATTATGAATGCCATCGCTTATATACATGCCAAGGGAGTTGTACATCGGGACCTAAAACCGGGAAATATTCTGATTTCAAGATTGGGAGAACATGTAAAGGTGATAGACTTCGGATTAGCAGATTCCAAAGATTATGCCGTTCTGAAACAACCGGCAGGAACAGTCAAGTATATGTCACCGGAACAAATGAACACTAATGTTCCGGACGTACGAAATGACATTTACAGTTTGGGCATCATACTTCAACAAATGGATTTGGGTACTAACTTTGCCCCGACTATTAACAAATGCCTGTCGCCCATCAATGAACGTTACACGAACATCAGTGAACTACTGGAGGAACTTCAAAAAAGAACCAAACGACGCAAGCGGATACTCATTGGTTGTTTCATAGGATTAGCATTGATAATAGCCCTATTGGCAATGACGCAAATGACAGGCATTCAGACGGAATTGAAAGTGACAAACCATCAGTTAATGGAAATACAAGAGCAACAAGAACAACAAGACGAAAAGAACAAACGTATAGATGAAGCCATTAGCAAAGGGAAGTTACTCATTGATGAGAAGATTGAACAAACAGGTCTCGGGCAACATCTGGATACACTGAGCAATGTGATATACATGCGTGGTGAACTGTTTGACAGACTACACGAAAGCACACATGCCATCACTAAATATATGGAAACATTGCCTGCGGATTTTGAGAAAAACGAAAAAGAAGAAATCTACAAGGCGTTAATGTCATATAATGGGCAGAGACAACAAGTATTGATTGACAAGTTCAATAAATTGATGGAGGAATATGCGCAACAGATTATGTAAAGAAATCGAGTCAGCTATAGGACAACGTCTGAGAACTCCAAAAGATTTCGACTATCTTCGGAAATGTATCTACGCTCGTTTACGCATTATCGTAAGTAGCACAACCTTAAAAAGATTATGGGGCTACCTGAACGATGGCGGAGAACCTCGCGAAGCCACGCTCACAACACTATGCCGTTTTTTGGGTTACCGAGATTGGGAAAATTTTGTCCAATCACAAGGTCAGACAGAAGACCTACCGAGTTCGCCTGTTCTCTGCAGGCGACTAAATGTAAGCACCGAGTTGAAGAAAAACGATTGTCTGCGACTGACATGGCAACCTAAAAGATGGTGTGACGTCATCTACTTAGGCAATCTACAATTTCTTGTGACGGCATCAGAAAACACGCGACTGAAACAAGGCGATACATTTCAATGCAGTCTCATCATCGAGGGTGAGCCTCTCTATCTGGATGGTCTTCGACAGGGCTCACTACCTCCTGTTGCCTACGTATGTGGTAAAAAAAACGGAGTAAGATTTGAGAAACTGATTAACCACCATTGAAAGGGTTCTTAAACTACTTTTGCCATTGAATGCCTACTCTACCATCACACAGAACTTCGGTTTAAACCTTTGCTTCTCATTAACGCAATAACTTTGGACGCTGACTGTAGCCATTTTGGCAACAATCTGAAAGAAAAAGAGAGAAGTTCTTGTCTAAATAGAAAAACTTACATACATTTGGGGAGTCCATAAGGGACTTCTTATTATAATTATATAAATTAAACCTAAGTATCATGAAAAAGAAAAATTATGTAAGTCTTTTGGGTTTTATGGCCTTTGGACTAGTTAGTCTCTCCTCATGCGGTGGGAATGACGGTGAATTTACGAAGAGTGCAGCAGAAGACGCTCTTGAAGAAATGGACGTATTCGAAGAGAATGCCCATACTGTGAAGTTTGAAACCGGTTACTACGAGATGAACGACGCAGACTACCGCCTGAAATTATTAAAGTTGGCTGCCAACGAAGTGATAACCTACAAAGCAGAACAAATCAACGAATATATTCCAGCAACACGTTGGAGAAGTGCAAGAGTTAAGGAACACGTGTTTGTAACTGTTCAACTTACAGATAAAGGCGAAAAATACGTTATAGAGAAACCAAGTCAAACAGAAGAAGAGGCTGAACTCGTGGCAGCTGTCGATACTAAAGAATATCCTGAGGACAAAGTTCTTCAAGAAGGTCCCATTCCTGTTATAAATCCACAAGCTAACGAAAATGCAGAGGCTCCTGTTGAAGAATTTGAGGAAAATTTTGACGATGCATTCCAACCGGACGATTCTCCAATGAATAACAATACGGGAACAACGGAAGCTAATGAGTACCAAAAGGCTTTGGCTAAAATAAATATTAACTCAGTGTACGTACTAACTCAGGAAATCGGGATTTATAAAGTAATGAATCTTGTATGCAATGACGAGATGAAGAAATCAGGCACAGCATCGTGTGACTTCATCATTGAAGCTACTGATGTTACACCATTTGGTAGAATCCTAAAAGGCGTAAAGAAAGGTACACGCGAGAAAGGCAGTGCCACTTTCAAATATTACATAGATAAGGGCTGGCATGTAGAAAGATATATGTAAGCATCTTATTATAAAAGCGGACGTATTGCAGTTTGTGATACGTCCGCTTTTTTTATACCTCAAAACGGTTGCTGTTTGTCCAATAGAGTTACTACTTTTCACTTTTTTCTTCAAATCCAATAACACATCAACAGAATGACGTGCAACGCACTCAGTCCGTGCGCCGCACGTCTTACCTATGCCCTTCTCTCTGTTAAAAGAGTTTAAATTATAGTACTATGCGATACATAGTACTGATATAATACATATATTTGTGCAGTCACAGAAGCTTGAAGGAGTGGTTCGTCCTACTTGCAAGACTCTTTCAATGGCCATAAGTTCCTGATGACTAACAAGAAACAGAGTGTTATAAATAATTTAGAAAGGTATGAATGTTGACAATGCAAAATCCCAAATGCGGAAAGGAATGTTGGAATATTGCGTTCTTCTACTTCTTAGCAAGGAACCATCGTATGCCTCCGACATTATCATCCGACTGAAGGAAGCCAAACTGATTGTGGTTGAGGGTACACTCTACCCACTACTCACGCGACTGAAAAACGATGGGCTACTCAGTTACGAATGGCGCGAGTCCACACAAGGGCCACCGCGCAAGTATTATGCCCTCACCTCCGAAGGGGAACTCTTTCTAACGGGGCTCGACAGCGCATGGAATGAGTTGTCCACAACTGTAAAGCATCTCAAGACCAAAGGTAATGAGGAAAACGAAACATCAACGACTAATTAAATCTACACAATGAAAAAGAATATCAATATCAACTTCTTTGGCACACTATATGCCATTGATGAGGACGCATACGAATTGCTCAATCGTTACATCAACGATATCAAGAAGTATTTTTCAGGCAAAGAAGGCGGTGAAGAAATCTCCGATGATATAGAGCATCGTATAGCCGAAGTAATGCAAGAGCTAAAGGCAGAAGGTAAAGAGCCGATAAGCATCGAGCTGGTAAAGGAAATTATCGCACGAATAGGGAAACCCGAAGAACTCTGCAATGCGACAGACGAGGAAGAAGGGGAAAACAGTAGCAAGGCACATCGCGGAAAGGATTGGTTCACTAAACACATCAGCAAGAAGAAATTATATCGCAATCCCGACGACAAGATGCTGTGTGGCGTGCTATCCGGTATTGGCTGCTATGCGGGCATTGATCCGCTTTGGTTACGTTTAGCTATAATCATACTAACCATTGTACCTCTCCCATTTATCTCCGTATCATTATTTTCCGCATTATTAGTATATTTCCTATTTGCCTTAATTATACCGGAGGCCAACACGCCCGAAGAGCGTCTGCGCATGCAAGGTAAACCAGTAACAATGGAAACGCTCAACGAAGAGATTGTTGGCAATGCCGATGGGACGAATAATACAAACGTAAAAAATAGCAAACGAGGCTCACTCTTTGATGTTATCATACGAATATGCGTGATTCTAATCAAATGTCTTTTGGTCATCTTTTTAGGATGGTTGCTTTTTGGTGGAACCGCTATTCTGTTGATATGTACATTTGTCATTTGTCTTTTGAGTTTTGCCATGTACGGACATCCCTTGGAACTGGCATCAAGAATGGTTGACGCAGACTCTATACTACTTAATTTTATAGGTACCAATGGCTATGCATGGATTTCAGGAGTTGCTTTCATCATTGCAACCATCATCTTTATCTACCTTGTTGCCCATTGCATCGCACGCTTATTTAATAAAGGTAAATCCATGGGACGTATAATATGGGTTTATATTTGTATATTCTTCGGCACTTTGATTCTTGGTTGCGTATCGTTCTACAATTTGACAAAAGATATAATTACTGAAGAAGATAGAATTGTAGCATTTCGCGAATCGCAACGATATCAAACTGATATTGACAGGGAAAAGGAGTGGCTCAAAGGACATGGATGGGAAGTTATCGCCCACGAACATGGCGACCACTATGTTAAAATGCACGAACACTATAGTGGTGACTACAGCAAACAATATATCGACACTCATTCGAACAACCCTAACATGGTTTATACCTTGGAGCGTTCCGTTCGCACCAGTCCGGGTATCTACACTCTCGAGGCGGCAGTTCGTACCGACGGAGCCGGTCCGGAAATATACGCATACAACTATCGTAACGACCGTCTTTCAACGCCTTTCCCCGTTTATGCTCAATATGGCGGAGAAATATGGGAAGAAGCTACGAAGAAAATGAACAACACAAGCACCGCTACCGACGAGGTAAAGCGTTTGGCAGAAGCACACCACGGAAAGGGTTATGGCTGGAGTCGCATACGCATTGAGAACATCGAAGTCAAGAACGACAGCATCATCCGTTACGGTGTTACCAATCGTTCGGGCGGTACGGGTTATTGGAATGGTACTTGGTTCTCTGCTGCAGATTTTAAGTTAATAAAAGTTCAATAAATAAGGAGTACGTTCAGCGAGTACGTTTCTCCAAAAAATTAACGGTGTCGGACGTGTCCGACACCGTTAATTATATATTGACAATCGTCTTTACTATTTACTTAACGATAATCTTCTTACCATTGATGATATTGATACCCTTCATCGGTTGGCTCAAGCGTTGACCTGAGATAGAGTAAATCACTTGCTCCTTGTTGGTCTCAGCCTTCACGCTCTCGATAGCTGTCAATGTATTCTCACCATCAACACTGCAATCTGTCACGTTCTTCAAGCCCGCTACACTGAAGTACTTTTGAAGATCTCCATACAACCAAACTTCTGTATTGAGTTTGTCTGGATTATCTACAAGGTTCAAAGTTTTACGTACATCAGAACCGCTCTTCAATTGAACCGGAAGGTTCAATGTCTCAGTTCCAATAGCAATATTAGAAGCTTGCGCAGCCTCTGTACCTGCTACGAAGGCATTATTATAATAATAACCTACGATAGTACCTTTCACCCAAACCTTTTCAGTCAGTTTATCATTGTAATATTGAGCATCAGCCACAGTGTATGGATTTTCCAATGTACCCTCACCCTCAATAACATAGAGGTTAAAGGTTGCCTTGCTGCTCAAGAAATTAGCAGTTTCGGCTGTTTCAGCTGTGATTTCTGCATAACCATAACCCACAACTGTAACATTACCTTCAGCATCGACAGTAGCCACCTCTTCGTTTGAAGAAGAGAAAGTAGCCGCTGCATCTGAAGTGGTTGTAAACGCGTTTGTAACATTCCATTCTTCACCCTTCAAGATAACAACTGATTCTGAAGCCCATGTTGAAACCGCTTCTTGAAGATTTGTAATCACCTTGATATCGTCTACTGAAAGCACATATACTTGCGGAGTACCTTTATACTGTGCTACGACTGCTGTCACGTTGTACGGTTTGTTGGTATCGAATGCAAATTCTGTCAGTTTGTTGAAGTTATCATACAATTTAATTTCGTTGGCATTCTCGTCCTTCATCATCACTGCACGACTTGCAAGAGCCTCTGCTGTGAAATATACGTTATCCAAGTTGACCAACATGCTCTCGTATACCAAATAACCGCTGTTCTGCGTAATTTGATCGATTGTCAAAGAAACCGGGGTAACCGCATTACCTTGGCTGGTTACTGTAACATTGGCGAAATCAGGATTAGCCACTTGAGTCATGCCATTGTACATTGTCAAATCACCGGCTAAAGTTCCGCTGATCTTGTCACCTGCAACAAGAGTATGGGTTCCATAGAACAACATTCCTTCCTGACCATCGGTTACAAACGCATACTTACCACTCGCACCGGTTACCAACAAATCAGTGAATATAAACTTAATGGCAGTTGCATCGGCTGTTGAATTATCCTTCAATTCCATAATGGAGGTATATTCAGGAATTTCAATGGCATTACCACCTACACCGGCCACCTCAACATTCTTCACTTCCCATGTTCCTGCCTTTTCAGCTGTACTGGTATATACAAAAGCAACTTGTACCTTTTGTCCATCAAAAGCAGAGAGAGCAACTGTACTTGCAGAGAAATCCCATGATGTTCCGGTTGCAGGACCTTCGACAGTCAAATCAGTCCATTCTGTAGCACCTTCAGCCTTAGCCTTAACGCTCACTGCTGCAAGATAAGACTCTTGGTCACCGAAGAAGTAAGCTGCTTGCTCGAATGACAACACACAGTTTGTTGCACCTGTCAAGTCAACTACCGGTGAAATCAACCAGCTTTCAGAAGCATAATTTGTACCGCTAACATAAGCAGAAGCTTTCATATATCCCTTGCTGCTGTCATGCTTCCACACATAAGTAGAACCTTCAGGAAGTGTTACATCATTCAATGTAAAACTACCTTGTGAAGAAGAAAAACTTTGATCCAAGAAAGTGTTTAATTCAACTACGGGGTCTTCACCTTCACCACCTTCAGGGTCTTCACCTTCACCACCTTCAGGGTCTTCACCTTCACCACCTTCGTTACCACCACCTTCACCGGCAGCCTCCAAAGTTACAACGGCAGTTTTAAAACGACCATTAGCAACTAATGTAAAAGTAACAGAAGATGCAGAACCGGACCAACCGTCTGCAGCCACAATGTCTGTATCATCCACAGCTAACTGGTTGTAACTAGCACCGGTTGCAGTCCACACTACTTTTGTAATCACTTGACCTTCGGGAGCGGTCATTGTCATGGTGCTATTCTTATAAGCCCTTAATTGAGGACCGGCCCACATACGAGTCGGAGTGCTTGCTGTAGCTTGATCGAATGTCAAGACCACACCATCCTGAGTAATTTCTGTAACGTTACCAGCCTCAGCTGTCGCACCAGAGCCTGAACCTAAGGTCAACCCCCAAGGGTTAGCCACAAAATCAAATGTAACGTCACTCGCCAATGCTGTAGCGATTGTTGCTACAAACATAAAGAAAGAGAGTAAAGTTTTCTTCATAAAAATTTGTATTAAGTTAATAATTAGATTTACTTGCTAGCAAAGTTAGAAATTCTCTTTCGGTTGAACAAGAGTTTCCGTAGGAAAGAATCATTTTTGACTAGAAAAAGTAAAAAGGTTTTACCCTTCTTAACTTTTAACATTTCGGTTCCAGCCCCATCTTCTCCGCCCGTTTCAGCATAAATTCATAGGCTGCATCATGCTCGTTCGGCACTACCCCATCAAGTATAGCATCCTTTATAGCAGACTTCAAACTGCCCACTTCACGACAAGGTTGCAAGCCAAACACTGCCATAATTTCCTCACCGGTTACAGGTGGTTGAAAGTTACGAATCCTATCACGTTCTTCCAAATCGACCAACTTCTCACGAACCAATTTGAAATTGTCCAAAAACTTTTGTTTTCTTACGGCGTTCTTTGACGTGATGTCCGCTTCGCACAACATCATCAAGTCTTCGATATCATCACCCGCCTCGAACAACAAACGACGCACTGCAGAATCCGTCACTTCCTCGTCGGCAATGACAATCGGACGCATGTGCAACTCAACCAATTTCTGCACATATTTCATTTTCTCATTCATCGGCAGTTTCATCTTCCGAAAGATGTCGGGTATCATTTTTGCGCCAATGAAATTATGGTTGTGGAAGGTCCAACCTATCTGTGGGTCATAACGTTTTGTGCGAGGTTTGCCTATATCATGTAGCAATGCCGCCCAACGCAACCACAAGTTATCTGTTTTTTGACAAATATTATCAAGGACTTCCAACGTATGATAGAAATTATCTTTATGCGCACGCCCGTTCATCTTGGTCACGCCCTCCATAGCAGCCAATTCAGGGAAAATCAACGGTAACAAACCACAGCGCGACAATTCGACAAAGCCTTTTGACGGGGTCGGTGTCAACATTATCTTATTCAGTTCGTCAGCGATGCGCTCCTTTGAGATAATAGCGATGCGTTCCTTGTTTCGCTCCAATGCATCGAAGGTTTCCTCTTCTATATAAAAGTTCAGTTGCGTGGCGAAACGCACACAACGCATCATTCGTAATGGGTCGTCACTGAAAGTAATATCCGGGTCCAATGGAGTACGTATCAATCTGTCCTCCATATCATAGAGTCCTTCAAAAGGATCGACCAACTCTCCAAAACGTTGTTTGTTCAGACAAACTGCCAATGCGTTGATGGTAAAATCTCGTCTGTTCTGGTCATCTTCCAATGTACCATTCTCAACCACCGGTTTGCGGGAATCGTGTGTATAGCTTTCTTTTCTCGCTCCTACGAACTCCACTTCCAAACCTTTATATTTAACTTGCGCCGTTCCGAAATTGGCAAAGACACTGAGATGCGCTCCCTTGCCCAACCTTTCAGCCAAAGCCCGCGCCAATTTGATACCACTGCCCACCGTTACGACATCAATATCTTTTGAAGGACGCTCCAAGAATAAATCTCTTACATACCCCCCAATAACATAACATTCCATTCCTAACTCGTCTGCAACGTCGGAAATCAAATGGAATATCTTTTTGTCCAATATTTTAATCAAATCGTCCCGTGTCAGTTCTCTCATCATTAAAAACTCCTAAAATCTATGCAAAAATACTATTTTTTACTCAGCTACTTGAATTATTACTCCAAAAAACGCTACTTTTGCAACACTAGAGAAGACGAAAATGCCACTCATGAGATATTCGTTATATTATATACTCCTTTCATTACTGCTTTGTGCATGCGCGCAAGGAAAAGGAGATGTTGATCCGGAAACCGAAGCAGGACAACTGATTGCTATTGCTCGTCAACTCATTACCGATTCCAAATATGCTGAAGCGAAGGATACCATCTTGTATATGAGGAAAGAGTTCCCGACAGCGTTCAACGCTCGGGCTACCGGCATCATCGTCATGGACAGCGCAGAACTCATGGAAGCACAAGATTCCTTAGCTGTTCTCATAGGAGAATTACAAAGAGAAGAGGACTTTTTGCAACAATTGGAAGCCGAAAGTCCCAATGTAAGAAGTGCTGCTTTTTATAAACAACGCACAAAAGTGTTCTACCAAAAGCAACATTTGGATGAAGTAAACGCTAAGGTCAAATTCTTCCTACGTAAAATTGAAATAGACCAAAGGAAGAACGAGGAGACTCCGATTCTGTAAAAGACCATATAAAGAAAGGGTACCTTTTTAAGAAAAAATCATCAAAAAAGCGTTTTACCACACTATCACTTTTGTATGAAACATGGTGAAACATCATGTTTCACTCTGAAATCCGCATTCACAAAGGGGTTTTGAAACAAAATGAAACATGAAACATGAAAAAACTTCCTATGTATAACACGCACGCGCGCGTGAGTCATGTTTCACAAAGAAAAATTCACTCTCATTCATAAAACTTTTGTTATCAAAATGACGGACGTCCGTCATCAAAACGCAAGACGTCTGTCGTCGCGACGACGGACGTCCGCCAGTTTGATGAGTTCAGTAATATCAAAATAGCAACAATTTATAGAAATTCACATCAATTAAACACTGATTTATGTAAAATGAAAAGATTTATATATCACTCCATATCTCCTTTTGATAAATTACAATCATTACATAAAACTTGTAAATTTTCTAGTACAGTTTCCCCTCCTTTTGACCAAGGTATAATATGATCAAAATGAATATTGTGAAATCCATCGTTACACTCTACTCCACATAAACGACAACGATTTCCATCCCTCATTAAAACTTGTATTTTTAAACGATTACTAGGTTCACGTCTTGTCTTATGAATTATAGTAGGCTCCGCTAAATTAATAGTTTTAGCACTAGATTCTTCCTCACTTTTTTCAGCAGTCGCATTCACGAATTGAATAAATAGGGTTAAAGTTTTACTCCAACTTCCAAATCGTCTAATATATGAGTTAAGACTATATTTTGACACTCCATTTTTTACATCATTTGTTGTTGGTTGCCTACCCAATTTAATCCACATTGATTCTATTTCTAACAACAAAGCAATATCTGAAATCATCTTCCCTTTACCCAAATTGTACGGTGTCGCATTTAGTTGGGCTAATTGCAATACTCTACTCCATCCACCTAACCTCTTGGTCATTTTATTTATCGCATATTTACCATATTTTTGATACTCACTATATGTTATGCTTTTACGATTCAACTTTTTTGCTATTGCTTTGACATCAATAATAAAATCTTCTTCCGATATACAACATTCATGTTTTTTACAATTCTTACGTGTATATTTTAATTGAGCTTCATCCAAAGCAAACTTCCATGAACCAAACCTTCTCCTTATGGTACTACTATCATATTTACCTAATAAATCATACTCACTATACGTTAATGAATTTTTATTAAGACGAGTTGCAACAAACTGTAAATCTGAAAGTAAATCTTGATTTGATATATTTCTATGCCTAATTTTAAGTTCGTATTTCATTATTATTAAGATATTTACCAATTATATAAAGAATAGCAATATTACTGCTATTTTCTATTACATTAAAACACTATTTAACTAAAACAAAATCATACTCCGACCTCATTACATAATCATTATAAAACATATCCGGTCGCGATATCTTAAATTCTTGTTTATTTCTCCTCAGACGCGTTATGCAATCCTCATCAATTTCTGTAGTTATTAGATACTTACTTTTGTAATTTTGAACTGATTCTATCCAAAAGGAATTATCAACATTATAAACCTCATCATTAAGAATATATGAAATTCTATTTCTAAATTTAAGCGGAGATTTATCTGATGTATATGAAATCTTCTCACTTATTTTAGAAGGCATATTAAACTTATTATTACCACACACTGCATATATATAATCAGAAATACTAAAACTACGTACTAGTTTTGAGGCCTTAGCTGGAACGTAAATAAATTTCTCCATCCTCGTCGTTACTGACGTTGATTGACCTGCTGAAACTGTTGAAGACACATATCCACCTCTACTTATAGTCGTAGGAGTCCACAGATAGGGTGAATGTGTATATCCATATTTAGTGTATGATGACATAAGAGATGACGTTGAAGAAACGCTACTATACGATGCCGATGTATATTCCTTATCGGAATAGTAATCGTATGCCATTCCATTCTGTATATAGAAAGAGAGGGTTAAATCTATATAAATATCCGTATCTGTTTTATTGGTAAAAATAAAATCCATCGAACCTGATTTGTCCCATAGATTATAAATAATATCGCAATTTTCATCAGTATAAACTAAAGCATTATCAGTCTTATTTATATCTGTACCAACTTCATATACTTGATAATATACTTTCCAACATGATTGTAAGCCTAACGTTATCAACGCAACAAAAATAAATCTTATGCTTTTCATAGTACTTTATGTTAATTAATATCACAAAAATACTTCTTTTATTTAATTTTCACAGCAGTCAGATAAATCTTTTTGTCCACTCTGCCATCTTTTTCAATCTATTTGAGCATTCAATACAATAAGCCTGTGATTGAACCACTACAATATCCTTTCGGTTTCCATGGCATCAATAAAAAAGAATAAGCGAAACAATGTATCCATCACTGGAGGATTCTCTGAAAGGTTAAAAAAATAAATAAAATAAAAACTGTAGGCATGATATTATTATTTTTTAATACCTTTGTGATATGTCAGAAGTTATAATACCTAACGTTACACGAGATGATCGAATAGGTAGTGTATTCAACCATCTTTTTCGAATCATAGCGGAAAGCGAAAAGTTAGAAGGAAAAGTATTATGGAATTTTCAAGATGTACATTTCTTTCACCCATTTTTTGTTTTCCCATTTTCGTTATATAGGTACGAACTCAGTAATAAGAAGAATGTTGAATGTAAAGGCATGAATGATGTTGTTCAATCATATTTCAGCACTATAAAATTCTTTGACTTTATGGATTTGCGTGAAATTGGCGATTTTAATAATGTCTTAAAATGCTATAAAGAAAAGAGTTATACACCGATATGCCGTTTCTCTCTTTCTGATAAAAATATAGAGAGAATGCAATCTATAATCAAGGATGTCATTTTACAACAGATAAAGCTTCCTATTAATATAGAATCACATCTATCTTATATGCTTGGCGAATTTGTATGTAATATGGAAGAACATTCACAAGGTAAATATGGTTATATATTCAGTCAATATCTTAAAAAGGAGAAATCTTTGTACCTATGTCTTGCTGATGATGGAATAAGCATTTATTCAAGTTATATTTTTAAGGAGAAACATCTTGATAAAATAGACGAATACGAATCCAGTGCTCTTCGACTAGCAAAAGCAGGGTATTCTAGTAAAGATAGACCTGAAGCAGAAAACCGAGGATATGGAATATCAACAAATAGTAATCTTTTAGTAAAAGGGTTTGGAGGTGCTTTTTTTATATTGTCTGGAGGAGCTTTTCACAGAGAAGAAGCTGAAAATAACATTTTTATAGAACTTCCTAAAAGTATAAGGTGGAACGGTACCATAATTTTAATGAAAATACCTTTGAGTGAAGCAAAGAATGTTAATCTTTATAAATACATGGAACGATGAAAAGAAATACTATAAAATTATCAACTTTATTAGGAGAAAACATAACATCACGTAGCTCTTTACAAATATTATGTAATATATTAAAATCAAATGATGTAATTGACATGAGTGATATTGTTTTCATATCTCGCTCTGTAGCAGACGAATTATGTTACTTTGAAGAATCTTATAACATTATGTTTGTTGGCATGTCAGATTTTACAAGAAAAATGTTAAGTTTAGTGAGGAAGAACAGAAACAAGCCAAGAAAACGGCAGGAACAAGATTCTAAATTTGTCGTATGCGATGATATTGAAACTTTACTATCTGTTGTGAGTAGTATATAACTTATGAAACTTTGTCATAGAACATAAGCGGTAATTCCACAAATCGAAATTACCGCCTTTATATTCTACATCCCTTTTAAACTAAAAAAACAGTAAACAAAAAGCAAAAGGAGATACGCCCTTTACCTGACTTATCTCCTTTCATTTCTATATTATTGTGTTTGTGTGTGTTCACCAAAATTTGTTGGCCGACGGATTGTATTCGTAACCATATTCAGAAAGTTTGGTTTCCAACTCCTCACGATTGACATTCATATCATCGCATAACGCATCTAAAGAAGAGTAACAATCGCGTAGCTTCATGTTTATAAAACTCATCAGCATTGCTGCATCCTGCGGGAGTTCATTCATCATCAGACCAACTTTTAATCATTCCGTCTTGCTCGTTCAATCCTAAACGGGGAAACCTTAAACAATAAAACCCCTTACGACTTAAAGAATAGCAAGAACAATCCTTTTACCTTTTTAAAACTACTACCTTTACCTTTTACCTAACCTAATAACTTATGTTTCCTTTGTTCTGAGTGTAAAGTTATTCAGATTGAAAGTATTTTGCAAAGAATAAAATCAAATTAAAAGATTTACCCGTCATTTATTGATATAAATCAAGAAACAACGGGTAAATTATACGAATATCTAAATTGCCTTATAACAAAAAGCGCACGATGTCATTATAACATGCAAGAACCATCAGTCCCATAATGAGAGCCATACCTACCATTTGGGCGCGCTCCATAAACTTATCACTTGGCGGACGACGCAGAATCATTTCGGCAATGAGGAACATAACATGTCCACCATCCAAAGCCGGAATCGGCAAAATGTTCATGAATGCCAACATCAAACTTAAGAAAGCGGTTGTTTCCCAGAAAGACAGCCAATCCCACGTTGCAGGGAAGATACTGCCTATCGTAATGAAGCTACCTACGCTCTTTGCACCATCCGATGTGAACAAATATTGTAAGTCACTGACGTAACCTGCTAAAACATCTATACCGTGGGATATACCGGCAGGGATACTCTCAAAGAAACCATATTCCACCTGTATGGGTTCATAATAATCTAACATACTCTGTTTTACGACTCCCATCTTATAATCTTCTGTCAGTTCGAAATGGATGGTATCATTGGTAGTGGCATCCTTTGCCTGATACACCAAATCCATTTGCCTCATCTTGACACTATCCTCATGAGTACATCCGGCAGCCGCTAATTGCTCCAAACGTTGAGCCATTACGATATCAAAGTCTTGCCATGTAGCAATGGCATTACCATCCACCGCAACTATCCGAGCTCCATTTCGCATTCCTTGTTGATATACCGGAGAAGACTCCAAAACGGAATCAACCACAGCCGGCACGTATGGAACCATAAAGGCCGGGGTAGCTTTCAACATTTCTAACATTGACATATCCTCAGGCATAAAGATTTCTACCTCTTCCTGACCTCTCAACACCTTAACGACGCTTGCTTCGGACACTGTACGGTAAACGTCCCCACTCCATTTTACAATATCCTCGCCATCGGCAGACAATAAAATATCGCCATCACGGAAACCTATTTGTTCTGCTTGCTCATTAAATTGGAATCCCATTGACATGTTTTTCACGGGGATATATTGCTCACCCCACGAAAACAATATCATGGTATAAATAAACAACGCCAATATGAAGTTGACCAGCACACCACCTATCATAATCAAAAGGCGTTGCCAAGCCGGTTTTGCTCTGAACTCCCACTTTTGAACAGGTTGTTTCATCTGTTCCACATCCATGCTCTCGTCTATCATGCCGGCTATCTTCACATAACCGCCGAACGGCAACCAACCTATTCCGTATTCTGTTTCATGGTCCTTACATTTAGGGAACAATCGCGTGAACCACTTGTCCTTCGTACTGAACAGATGGAAATATGGGTCGAAAAATAAAAAGAACTTCTCTACTTTTACTTTAAATAATTTAGAGAAAAGAAAATGTCCTGCCTCATGTAGTACAACGAGTATCGACAAAGAAAGCACCAATTGAAGGGCTTTAACTAATGTTGCATCCATTATTACTTATTCGTTAATTACAATATTCAACTATTTAATATATTCACTTGCTATTCGTCTCGCCTCTACATCAGTCTGTAAATAATCTTCCAAACTGCAATTCTCAACGAATGTAGCTCTTTGCATTGTTTTTTCTATCACTTCGCTCATCTCCAAGAAACCGATTCGTTCCTCAAGAAAAGCTCTATTGACAATTTCGTTCGCTGCATTGACAATACAAGCCATATTACCACCTTTGCGTAATGCCTCGTATGCCAAAGCCAAATTTCGGAAACGTTTCGTGTCCGGTTCCTCAAACGTCAGAGTTGAATTCTTGAAGAAGTCCAACCTGTCGAACGAACTTTTTAAGCGTTGGGGATAGGAGAACGCGTATTGTATGGGAACACGCATATCAGGAACTCCTAATTGCGCCTTGACTGCACCGTCTGCAAATTGGACAGCGCTATGTACAATAGATTGCGGATGCACCACCACTTGAATTTGATCGGGCGTCACACCAAACAACCACTTCGCTTCAATAACTTCAAAACCTTTATTCATCATGGAGGCAGAGTCTATCGTAATTTTTGCACCCATATCCCAATTGGGATGTTTCAAGGCTTCTGCTTTTGTAACCTTTGCCAACTGCTCCAAAGAGAAATTACGGAACGGACCACCGGAAGCTGTCAATATAATTTTTTCTATCGGACTGACCTCACCGGTTATACATTGGAAGATTGCAGAATGTTCTGAATCAACAGGCAAAATACTGACCTTATAATCATTTGCCAACTTACCGATTAACTCGCCGGCAACAACCAACGTTTCTTTATTCGCTAAAGCAATATTTTTTCTTGCTTTAATCGCGCTAATGGTCGGTCGCAAACCGGAAAAGCCCACCATGGCTGTCAGTACAACATCTATCGGTTGCTCCTGTACCACCTGACAGAGCGCATCTGCTCCGGCATATACCTTTATCGGCAAATCCGCCAAAGCATCTTTTAACGTGGTATATTTTTCCTCATTGGCTATCACAACCACCTCCGGTTGGAATTTACGAGCTTGCTCTATCAACAAATCCACTTGATTATTGGCCGTTAGAACATACGCTTCATACAAATCCGAATGTTCCTCAATCACTTGCAGCGCTTGAGTTCCAATAGAACCGGTAGAACCTAATATGGCGATTTTCTTTTTTTTCATCATTCTTCCTCCAAAGTCAACAAACCTTGCGGCAAGTTCAAATATATCTTTCGCTCCTTGTGGGCTATGTTCGTTACAAATTCCTCACATGCCGGTACTAAAATATCTTTACCGTCAGGCGATACAATCTCAAACAGCACATTCATCGTATCATCATTAACACGGACTATTTGACCTAAATGCCCGGAAGACTCGTCGATTGCCTCAAACCCTGTAAAATAACTCCAGGTGTAACTATCATCTTCTATCTCATCCGTCAATGCTTTCGGGAAGAACACCTCAACACCCACCATTTTTCGGGCTTTTTCTTCGGTGTCAATATCCTCAAACGTCACCAATGCAGTGCTATTACTTTTGAAACGGTACTCTGTCATAAAAAAAGGAACCAGAATGCCATCCATACGGCACACCAGATATTCAGCTTCCACACGGTCGAACACATCATCGGTAAACGACAAGTTCAACTCGCCGGATACACCATGCGTTTTGGTCAGTACTCCTATTTTATAAACCTCCTCTTCCCGAATCATTCTTCAACACGTTTGATAGATGCTCCCAACGCCGTTAAACGCGCCTCAATATTCTCATATCCGCGGTCAATCTGCTCTATATTACTGATACGACTTACGCCTTCTGCACTCATAGCTGCTATCAACAAAGCGATACCTGCACGGATGTCCGGTGAGGACATACGTCCGCCTCTCAATCGAATCTGATGATCATGACCTACAACCACAGCACGGTGCGGGTCGCACAATATAATCTGCGCCCCCATATCAATCAACTTATCCACAAAGAACAGACGACTCTCAAACATTTTTTGATGAATCAGCACCGTTCCTTTCGCTTGTGTTGCCACTACCAAGAGTACGCTCAACAAGTCGGGTGTCAATCCCGGCCAAGGCGCATCACTCAAGGTCATAAACGAGCCATCAAGGAAAGATTCTATCTCATAATGGTCATGTCGCGGAATGAACAAGTCATCGCCATCTTTTACGATTTTTATGCCCAAACGTCCGAAGGTGTAAGGAATGATTCCTAAATTATCATAACTGACATTCTTTATTCGCACGCCATCACCAACCATCGCAGCCATACCAATAAAACTGCCTACTTCAATCATATCCGGCAAAATGGTATGCGTCGTACCATGTAACGTCTTGACACCTTCTACTCGCAGCAAGTTGGAAGCTATTCCTGTAATCTTCGCTCCCATAGCATTGAGCATTCGGCACAATTGCTGAATGTATGGTTCACAAGCCGCATTATAAATAGTCGTAACACCTTCAGCCATCACTGCCGCCATAATTATATTGGCAGTACCTGTTACGGAGGCCTCATCCAAAAGCATATCCGTTCCTACCAACTTTTCAGCCTGTATGTTGAAGACACCACGGTTGACATCGTAATCAAAATGAGCTCCCAAGCGTTGTATTCCCAAGAAATGAGTATCCAATCGTCTGCGTCCGATTTTGTCACCACCCGGTTTCGCCATCTTCGCACAACCAAAACGAGCCAACATCGGACCTATCAACATCACACTGCCTCTCAACTTGGAACATCTCGTCAAATAATCCTCACTCTGAATATACTCAAGATTCACTTCTTTCGCACAAAAAGTATAATCCCCTTTGCTGTTACGAGTAACTTGTACGCCAATATCTTCCAATAACTTGATTTGGTTGTTGATGTCCGATATGTCGGGAATATTTTTAATACGTACCGGTTCTGAGGATAACAGAACAGCACATATCACTTGCAACGCCTCATTTTTGGCGCCTTGTGGTATTATATCTCCGGTCAGTCGATGACCACCCTCTATAACGAATGAAGCCATATTTCTTTATTGGGATTTATGAATCACTACTAACTTTATCAGTTCTTCCTTTTATTTTTCTTGGGCGCATTCCGATTGGAAGAAGTACTGCGCGCCATACTCTTTGCATATAAACTTGAAAAGGCTTGAAAACGCTCTTTATCCAATTTTACAGTACCGTCGGTATATGCTTCCAAATCCGCCGCTATTTTCTCATCATCCATAGCGTCCTTGTTCCAATTGCCCAAACTTTGTTTCATCTGAACAGCTACCAACATGGTCAGTTCCTCACGCTCCGGTCCTTCGGGCATCTCAGCAAGTGACTTGATGAGTTTCTCCAATAAGTTCCCATAATGCCGACTGCGTATAGTTTTCATCGGATAAGCCAACGGAGCCGGTTTGTATGTTCCTTCTTGTTTGGGTACAATCTCATACGGATAATCTATATCCAATTTATAATCTGCCATGATAGCTAAATGATCCCACAACTTATGCTTAAAGTCAGGAACATCCCGCAAATGAGGGAACATATTGCCCATAATGGCAACTATCGTATTGGCACAACGCTGACGTTCCTCTCTGTTCTCAATGGTTAGTGCAAACTCTACCATGTTTTGAATGCTCCGACCATACTCAGGCATCGGCAATTTCTTTCGTTGGGTATTATAATTCATTTGTTACAACAGTTTTTTCGGCGTAGATGCCACAAACTCTTTCAAATAAAATGGTTCAAAATATGCTACGTCTTCAAATTGCTCACATGCCACCGCTTTCTCTGCCAATGGTCCCATGTATTTGGCAATGGGTAGTACATTGGGTAAGAAATGTGCATTAGGATGGACTATCTTTTCTTTACATTTTTCCGCTCCATCCCCGAAGAAATAGACGGGACGAGTCTCAAGAAAATCTTGATAAGTCGTTTCATCCACGATGTCCGCCTGAATGCCACGCACCGGATTTAATGCCCTATCATATAAAGCAGCATATACTTCCATTCTACGAGCGTCAATCATCGGACATAACAAAGCATCATCCGGCAGTTCCTCCTGATAAAGTAACACCGGCACACATAGCAACTCTAAAGTCGGCACTGAGATGAGTTTCAAATCACGGGCATAACATATCCCCTTCGCCATTGACACACCGATTCGCAAACCGGTATAGGAACCGGGACCGCAACTTACTGCTACCGCATCAAAAGGGATACCGTGATTGTCAACATACGAAATGGCTTCATCAACAAACACACCCAACTGCACCGCATGCGAGGGACCGTCCTTATCTACTTTTTCAAAAAGGACATTTCCGTCTTCTGTCACAGCGACAGAACATACTTTGGTACTCGTTTCTATATGTAGGATGCAAGACATATCGTATTTTTTCTTCAATAACTCCGCAAAATTACAATTTTATCCTATTATTTTTCTACTTTTGCATAAAATAATTCTTAAATCATGATACAATCAATGACAGGTTACGGCAAATCAACAGCCGTATTCAAAAACAAAAAAATAAACGTTGAAATAAAGTCTCTTAACAGCAAGGCTTTAGACCTATCCACACGCATTGCACCCTTATACCGCGAAAAGGAGATGGAAATCCGTTCCATGATTAGCAAAGTTCTTGAACGAGGCAAAGTGGATTTCTCTATTTGGGTTGAAAAAGATGAAACTCAAACAGCCACTCCTATCAATGGCGCAATTTTAGAGAACTACTATTCACAAATCAAGACCATCAGCGAAGAAAAGAACATTCCACTTCCTGCCGATTGGTTTGCCACCTTGCTCCGTTTGCCGGATGTCATGACGCGAACAGAAGTTGAAGAGTTAGAGGACGAGGAATGGAACATTGTTCAAAACATCATTAACGATGCCATAGCGAAGTTAGTGGATTTCCGCACTCAGGAAGGCATCGCACTACAAAAGAAATTCACTGAAAAGATTGAGAATATCGGTCGTTTACTCAAAAGTATTGAACCCTACGAGCAATGTCGTACAGAACGTATCCGTCAACGATTGACAGACGCTTTAGAAGCCATTCCCGGCATTGAATATGACAAGAATCGCTTGGAACAGGAGATGATTTATTACATTGAGAAGTTGGATATCAACGAGGAAAAACAGCGACTTACGAACCACCTCAATTATTTCATGGAGACTATGAAAAACGGTCACGGCCAGGGCAAAAAACTCGGTTTCATCGCTCAAGAAATGGGTCGTGAAATCAACACCACCGGCAGCAAAAGTAACCTCGCAGAAATGCAGAACATCGTAGTCATGATGAAGGATGAACTGGAGCAAATCAAGGAACAAGTGCTTAACGTAATGTAAACAGTCTCACATGGAAGGTAAATTGATTATTTTCTCCGCTCCCAGCGGCAGTGGCAAAAGCACCATCATCAATTATTTGATGCAACAAAACCTGAATCTTGCTTTCAGCATCAGTGCTACCAGTCGTCCGCCACGCGGGAACGAGCAACACGGGGTTGAATATTTTTTCTTGTCGCCTGAAGAATTCCGTCAACGCATTGCCAACGATGAGTTTTTAGAGTACGAAGAGGTATATAAAGACCGCTTTTACGGCACACTGAAAGAGCAGGTGGAGAAACAATTATCTGCCGGACAGAATGTCGTTTTTGACGTTGATGTACATGGTGGATGCCGCATTAAGGAGTTTTATGGCTCTCGTGCGCTCAGTATGTTCATCCAACCACCATCTATCGAGGAACTGCGCAAACGTTTGGAAGGACGAGGCACCGACAGTCCCGAAGTAATAAAAGACCGACTTGACCGAGCAGAATATGAGTTAAGTTTCGCCCCCAAGTTCGATACTGTTGTTATCAACGACAACTTAGAAGAAGCACAAGCAGAAGCTTTGTCACAATTAAGAACTTTCTTACAACTTTAAATAGTCAGTTTTATGGACGAGAATATCATTAAACGCAATCTCAACACAAGCATTGTACTATGCATCCTTTGTTTGGTGCTTTGCATTGTAGCGTTAGTATTCCATTGGGTATGGATGGCCGGCATCATGGCTGTTTTGGCATTGCTCCAAGCCTACATGATATGTATTTGGTTACATCGCAAGCGTCATCCACGCCGTCATTTCCAACCTCATAGAAAGGACAAACAATGACTATCGGCATCTACGGCGGTTCCTTCAATCCAATTCATAAAGGACACACGGAATTGGCCAAATATCTATGTACAAATGGTTTTGTCGATGAACTGTGGTTCATGGTTTCGCCATGCAATCCACTAAAAACGAGTTCGACGGAACTGCTTGATGAAAACATCCGTTTGCATTTGGCGCAGATAGCTACAGCCAAGCATCCACAACTTAAAGTCAGCGATTTTGAGTTCCGTTTGCCACGCCCTTCATATACCGTAGATACCCTATCAGCGCTTCGCACCGCCTTCCCCGAACATGAGTTTATCCTCATTATCGGAGCGGACAATTGGCAAGTTTTCGACCGTTGGAAAGACCCGCAAGAAATTCTTAGTCATCACCGCATCATCATCTACCCCCGTCCGGGTTACGACGTTGACCTTGCGACCTTACCACAAGGAGTTACCATGGTCAACACACCACTCTTCCCTATCAGCTCCACAGAGATTCGTCAACGCATCGCGACTGGACTGGATTACACAAATTTTATTGATACGGCTGTAGCTGAAGAGATAAAACAGAACCAATATTATCTGAAACCATAAACCTATACAAATGACAGCACTGAATTTCAATTACAAAACGTTCATAAAACTTGCCGTATTCATCACTCTTGCCCTTCTTTTCTCATCGTGCGGGCATAAGATAGACTTCTCTAAGAAATACTATAAATACAAAAGCGACTCCACTGCTGTTTACGCATCGCCAGATGGTCCCGTCTTAGGGTACTTCAAACGACAACGTCCACTTGATGCAATCGTTATAAAACCGAGTGATGCCGACAATAACGGTTGGGTTAAGATACCGTATCCTGAGGTTTCTAAAGAACGTACGTATGTCAATCTGAACGACTTTGAGGTAATGACGGTCAATGAATGTTATCGTATAAACAAAAGTATATTGCTCAGCAAATCATGGTGGGCAAATACCGAGAGATACGTAAAATTTCCAACTGTCGGAATTTGGAGTTTGTGGATGTTACTTGGAGCAAGCATCTTGACGATGCTGTGTTACTTCTTTTCTCCTTATGGCTGGATTAACTGGGGTGTCTTATTGGCTTTGAATATTTGTGAATACGTGTACTTCATGACCTACAACGGCGACAGGACATGGTTCTTTGACATGGACAAAAGTTTTATACTTGCCACCATTTCATTTATTATCCTCGCCACTACGTTGTGCATTCAAATCAAGATGATGGACATCTTGTTGACCCTCTTTCGTGAAAAAGACGGGGTTTCTAAATCGGTATTTATAGTTCTTCCCATCGCATTCATCGCAGCCCTTTTAAGTTGGGTTGGTGGCGAAGTACTTGGTTATATGCCTTTCAGTGCATTTATCGAAAAAGCGTTCCTTGTCATCATGGGTATTATTGCACTTTCTTACGGTTGGTGCTGCAAGAATAAAATATATGCCATATGCTCTGTCATCACATTCGTTCTTTCTTATACTGCCATCTTACTGACGCTCACTTATTGTTTCTGGGCAATCATTTACGTATTTGTTATATATAATTTTATTAAAAGTGTTCCTGATATGTTTTCTGGAAGCTCTGATAGTAGTTCTTATTCTGATCCTGTTTCTCATGCTCTTGGAACTGTCAATATTTATGTAGCTGGTTACGGTCCTCTTACTGGACGGTATTCTGACTATGATAAAAACATTTTTATTGGTAATAACGGAGTTGAAGCTTACTATATTAATGGTACTTGGTTTTTACGCGGGTGATTTGAATTTCAACATGAAACAGAAGAAAGAATAGAGAACAAAGATCCGTGGGAAAGACTTACGGATTATGACTAATATACTGCGGCCCCATAATCATTGTAAGGATTCTTCCTTACTCTGTAAACAAATTGATGGTTTCTTGAATCGTCTTCACACAGACGGGACAATATACATCGATGCGATGGAACCAATTCATCATACAGTTAGGCCACGGACGATATACTCCTTTCTCCAAATAACCGCCACCCTCATATACACCCAACTGCCATGGACTTTCAGGATTATAATCTGCCGAGTTTGGATTCTGCGGATTTAGTTCCCAATTCGTTTCCTTTACTGGTGTTGGTACAGGCGCGCCTGCCAGCAGTTGCCACCAAGACTTTGATGATAAGTCTTTCAAAGTCGTAATGTTAGGTTCCCACGGTTCTACATTTGCAAAGTAAATATCACTCATTTCCGTGCCTCCCACATATTCGTCCGCCAATCCTGCAAACAGATGTCCGAACTCATGACTATAGGTCTTCCGGGTGGCAGCACCGGGAATATTAGCAGCACTGATACCGTAAAAGTTATAGATACCGCCTCCGCCATACTTCTCCGAATTCGTCAAAACATATATCATATCATACGGAACATTTGAAGCTGCATCCAACAAGGTTTGGTAATCTTCAATCATCTGATAACGTTCGGAGTCGAACGTATAATAATGTGCTTTCAGTGCTGTGTCGCGCCACTGTCTTTTACCCGGTATCGAAACACCCGACTCACGACCGGGTTTCCAAACAGCACGGATATTGATTTTATTCTTATTCTCGGTATAGGGTGCATAGCTGAAGATATGGTCGGCAAACTCTTTTGCTGCTTTTACAAACAAATCCTTTTCCGATTCTGTATAACCTTCAGAAAGGACTACTATATCCACCCGTTCATCCGGTTCTCCTGTAAGATGAATATCTATTGTGGTCAATGTCGGTCTGGTTTTTCTTATAAAATAACTATCAACATCTATATCGTAACTAAACTTCTTCACCATCCTGCCCGTCCTGTTTTCACGGGTATATAGTTCCACTATCACGTCTTTTTTAGGATATGGAAAGACTACTCCTTCGGGCATCGCCTTGCTCGTCACTTTTGCTTCAGGTGTCGTCATCCATTCAAAGAACAACGAACTAAAGCCACGGGAGAATATCACCTTACCCGATGCCTTATCAATAACTTTGAACTGATGATTGCCCATATTGCGGTCGTCCACCAGATAGTTCTTATTACCACCCCAAAAAGGTTCCTCTATCACCTCGTCCAAAAAGTAATAATCATCCTCTGCATTACCGGCATGATAGTAATCCAACCGCATACTTTTTGTTGTAAAGTAATCATCAAACTTCACTTGTCCGCAAGTCGTTCCTACGACGCTCAAAACGGAAAGAATCAAAAAAGAGATACGCATATTCATGGCTTTAGTTAGTATATTTCTGAAACCTCTAATATATTGTAATACAATAACACCACACCATGTATCAAATCACAAGCCTCATCTTACAAGAATTTTTGTACCATCAACGATGTTTATACCACGACGTTTGTGCTGTAATTTCCTTCCTTGAAGGTCGTAAATAGCATTGTCGGTCTCAGAATTCTGAGAGTCACTGCTAATATTGTCTATGCCATCCTCGTCACCACAAGGACCAACATAATAAAGTCTGATATTGTCATACTTAAAGTTGTTGCCCTGAAAATTTTGCAAACGGACACCGACTACTGCATCGCCATCCTCAGCCATAACGAAGTCGAGGGATGTGTCAGCATTGCCTTCGTGCTTCAAATCGATGCTTTGGTCGTTGGCAAAAAGGAATGCACCTTCTTCAGTACACATACTGTATAGAATCAGACGATACTTACCTTTAGGCAGATTCTTCACGGTTTGGCTGATTGAACGGTTGTTTAAATTGCCACTACCCTGCCAATTATTCATATAAGCATAGTACTCACATCCTGAGAGATAACCCTGATGTTCAACCTGACCTTCGCCCTCGACGGTCCATCCTATAGGACGGCGACCTTCATCGTAACGGCCGAAACTCGGGTTAGTAATGAGTTTTGTGATGTCAACAGGGTTCTCCTCAGTTGCCAATGTCCAATCGCTAAACTGCCGAAGATACTTGACACGCGGGATGGTATAGATGTCAAAGTAAGAAACATTAGCATCACGCTTATCGGCAGCAAACTCTGCTCCATCCTCAAACGCGCCATGCACCCAAGGACCTACGTAAGCGCCTGTAGTCTTATTCTTCAAAGCCCAACCTTTATCATTGTAAAGTTCAGGGTAGATCATTGCGATGGTCCGATTTCCGTCCATGCCGTACGAATCACCCTGCTTATGCACGTCAGAATAGGTCTGCCATAAAGCATGGTTCCACCCCTCAGTGCGAAAATGGCGATTGAGATCAGAAAGCGGAGTAATGATTATCTTCAAGTCATCAATAACATCAAAGGCATCGAAGGCGAAAACACCTGAGATGTTGGTGTTAGGATCGACACCGTTGGCATAATACATGGCATAAGTGTTGCTCCAATTCTTGTCACCAACTGTATTGAGTGCCGCAACGGTCATTCCCGACTCAGCATCAAGGATTGCGAAGTAGTCGTTTGCACAATCTACTCCACTGAAGGAATCTACTAATGTCCATCCGGCTTCGAGCAATTTCTCGCGCACAGGTTTCTCTCCCGCTTCTTCCTCTTCTGTCAGTTCTTCTGTAATGGTAAATGTCTGCTCAGCAGCAAAAGCTGAGCCGGCATAACCGGCATCGACCGACTGCACGCTCCATGCGTAGTTTCCCCGAGGCAAACGATTGAGAGTCCAGCCGAGATTGAGCCATGCGTTGCCCATAGAAGTGACACGACGCACGCCTGTTGCGATATCCGAATTAGGGAACATAAGGTATTGCCCTGTATCAATATTACGCAAGTAATAATTATACGATAGGCTCTTGACCGGTGTTTCCGAATCGGAACCGCTGTTCCACTTCAATACCACACTGTTACCAACGACCTCGGCAGAGAGTTCTGTAGGAGGAAGCGGAGCGGTATTCATACGCTCTGTCTTATTCTTGCAGAGCACTGCCAACCGGCGGTCCACATTGTAGCCGTGGAATCCCATAGCACCGTTAGCATTACCACTGATGAGGATGTCGTTACGTCCCTCGCCGGTAAAGTCGGCCAATTCGAGCGAAGACTCGCAGACACCTGGCAAATCGACATCACTCTTAGTAAAGTTACCTGTCCCGTCGTTAAGGAACACATCAACCTGTGCTATGTTTCCTTGCGTCATATTCCATCCTGCAAGTATCAAATCAGAATATCCGTCGTTGTTCCAATCGCAGAAACGTATAGGATGCGACACATTGTCTTGCATATATTCGCTAAACTCCTGAGCAAGAGTAAAAGTGCCTGTGCCATCATTCAGGTAAAGCGATATTGTCTTACCGCCCTCGGCAGCTGTCGTCGACCAGATTTCGCCGACAAGTTCTCCGCCTATAGCCACATCAAGCCATCCGTCTCCGTTTACATCGGCATAGGCCATGCCACCTCGAGTGCCCTTTTCCTTAAAGCCCACGCTCTTCTCCGTGAACACTCCAGTTCCATCGTTATAGTGGATACGGGTATATACGCCATCGCTCTTGTCGGATAGCAGACAGAGGTCCACGCTCTGGCTGTTATCGAAGTCTGCATACATGATATTAGGTTCATTGATTCCGCTAGGCAGCAAAAGTTTGGTTTTCTTATAATAACCATCGCGAGCAGTCTTCTGAGTATAGAACGTATTACGCGAACCATTGCCTATGAAGAAATAGTCAGGAAGCGCATCGTTGTTGATGTCGGCAATACCACATGCCGGAGCTACAGACGACCCGTCCGACAACTCCTCAGCCACAAGCTTACCACTTCCGTCGTTCATAAGTACACCATTGTAAGCATCCCAAAAGTCAAATCCTGACTGAACGAGGTCAATGTGCCCGTCGCCATTAAGATCGCCAGCTGCGAGGTTACACAATGTAGCGTTAGTAATGGCTTGTGTGGCCGCAAAACCATAGTTGCCTGTATTGATGCGCACACCGCCCACTCGTACCTGATTACCCTCACCACCACTGTACACAATATCGCGGAGGTTATCATTATTCAGGTCGACAGCCACAACGTCGCCAAGCTTAAATCCGTCGTTCTGAGAGATGTAATCTATCTGGTCGCGATTGGCATTTACCTTGTCACCAATAGAGTCAACAGGTGCATAAGTCGGCTCTGTAACCTTATTGACTATTTCCTTATACGCTTCTTCCAAACCGGCATTTTCCCTAATAGCATCACTTACGTTCATACTATTCTCTCCCCATGTATTATGTCCTCCATTCTTATTTTTGGAAATGTTGCCACTACACCAGTTGTCTGCCACAGTATAATAGTCTGTACCTTCATCGGTATAGATGTCTAACTGAGCAGTCTTCATGTCCCACATTATAGGGCAGTGCTCAGGATCACCGGGGTTCTCAATGCAATTGCCGATGATTGAGGAATTAGGCTGCGGAGAAAGTGTGTAAATGCCTCCGCAATCACGAAGCTGAAGCGAGAATCCATTGATATGATTGTACTTAATGTGATTGTCGTGCATGATGTTAAGGGTACTTATCCAGCCCCATCCCATGCTTATTCCTGTATAAGGAGTACCGACTATCTCATTATGAAGTATGTTGACATTTGACGCAAAACCTATTCCTATACCTATGCTACCCCAATCTTCGTTAGCAACATGAGTGATATAGTTGTTAGTCACGTAGATGCTGTCGCAGACCACACGCATATCTTCAGGGTTGTATGCCTGATGAACCTCAAAGTTCTCATCGCCAAAAAATCCTCCAGAAACGCCAGAACCGGCAATATCAAAGAAAACACACCCATTGACTTTCATGTTACGAGTTCCACTGACAAAATCGAGAGCAGTTGAACCCATGTGACGGAATTGACAACCATCAAAAGATATATTTTTAGCGTTCTGAACACTGACACCGGCTGATGGACGTCCTACCCATGCCACATTATTTGCTGTTGCCGTATTTTCGGACCATGCGTCCAAAAGATATTGCCCTGCTTGTAGTTCTACATGCCCATTCTTAGCAGGACGCATCCATGTAGTATGTTCAAAAGTAATGTTCCTAAATTGAATATTCGAAATAGGTTGCTCTAACTTTCCACTAATATTCACCAATGTTTCAAGACGTGGTACTATCGCTTCGATACCGTCAAATGTCTCCCCATATCGTGGCCAATAATATAATGTACCTGCCTCAATATCATTATACCATTCTTGCGGACGATTCAACAGCTCTATCGCATTAGACAAATAGAAACGATGGTTAGAATGACTACCATAATCAGCCCGTAAGATAGGCCAAGGCCGCTTGAATTCTATTTCCGCTTCATCTTCCATAAAAGACAATACACTATTAAACTCGTTCTCGTGCCTTATCTCTTTTACACGCATGATGTTCATAGCCCAATCTTGAGGAATATACATTTCCAAATGTCGGGCATTACTTAAGTCCATGAATGGACGAGGTATCGTGAGGGTCTTCTCGCTCTTGTTAACCGAAACAATTTGTGGCATTGACATATCATCGAAAGTACTTGCACGACGCATTTTAACACCATTTATCCACATTTGTCGGAATTCTACTTGTTTCCCATCAACAATGGGGGTTGATGCCTTCCATACTTGACCTTTCGCCACTTCCGGCAATCCAGCCACACTTCCGGATTCTTGCCATCCATCAACACGCATACCACCGCTAATTATTGGGGTTTCACCTTCCGCAGCCTCTATAATGGTGGGCGACGTTAATGTTCCGCTGTCATCCGCACCTAACATAATTGTTTCATCAATACGATACACACCACCACGTAAAACAACATGAACTTCTCCCAGTTCTTCAGAACTTTTCTCTTGGCGCAACTGGCGCACGTATTGCAAAGCACGTCCCAAAGTAGCAAATGGCTCATTCTGAGTTCCAACAGACGTTTCTGAATCAATGCCAGTAGGCGAAACCCAAACCGTGGTCTTAACATTTTGACCCGAAGATAAAACAGAGAATACTAAAACGGCAAAAAATAAATTTAGTTTTTTCATATACATTAGTTTTATCTATTATACATTTTGAATGTGTTGCCATTCTGACGCATTATAAAAAAACCTTGACTTGGTTCTTTGTCAAGGCGGGTTCCGGCAATTGTATAGTACTCAGCGGGTGCATTAAAATCAGGAACAGCCTTAACGGTCTCTATTTTATCTCCACCACCTTCTGTTTCCTTGTACTTCAATAAAGAAATCTCGCTGGCACGGAATTCTTGAGTGGCGTCTCCCACTGTCAGGTCTGCCATCCAACCCAAATACACTTCAGTTTCTTGATTAAGCGTGAACTTGATGCCGTATGTATTGCCATTGAGTGAAGCATCAGCTAGATGTGCATAAGCATCACAAGCTTCCGCCGAATTGGTTTCCGGCAACGTCTCACTCATAAAAATGAAACTATGACCTATCTTATACAATGCTTGGTAAGACGCACCAAAATAATAAGTACCTGCCGGCAACGTAACTTTCTTGTATATGCGTGCCTTGCTCAAGTCGCCGACAGCCGAAGCACGGTCGTTCCACACACCCAACATCAAAGTGTTGTAACCGGGATACTTGTCAATACCTAATTTTGTGCCGTCGCCATTGCTTTGTGGTACGTTGAAATTTTCAACCGTCCAATATTGAGGCACCCCAAAACGCGGATAACTGATGTCCTTACGCTGGATTCTGTCATAATTCTTCAAGTACTCAGCCGACACGTGTTCATTGTCCTTATACAAACGAATCCTGTTGACACGGATACTTTTTTCCTTCGCAGCAGCCGCTATCGACACAGACCAGCCCAAACAAACTTCCGTTTCTTCTTCTAACGTAAAATAACAGCATTTTGAAAGTCCACCTGTCTTTGACGTTACCATGTCATGATATGCCAATGCCTCTGTCTTCACGTCAGCCATATCAGGTAGTACCTTACCTTTCGCTACGCAAAAAAGGATTTCATCCGCTGTCAAACCATACTGTTCATGCACACTTAACGAAAAATTATAACTGCCTGCAGGCAATGTCGTCACCTGATATATCTTTCCGTTCTCAATGGCAGGGTCGGTATTATACCATTTCTGAACTCCAATACACTTACTTGAATTATAGGAATCAAAACCTCCGGTCGTAAAATTATCCTGATTGATGATATTGGAAGTCACGACCCACGGTTCACCTAACAAACCGAAACGGGACGTAGAAACGACTCCCTCGTCCGAACGAGAAAAGTTGTTAGCCTCTACCAAATAGTCTTTTGTTACATCCTCTGCTTGTTCATCACCTTTTAACACCACACATTTATTTGCTCCGTAAAGCAGAAAGTCCGCATAAGCCTTTTTAAGTTGCAAGTAGGCCTCACTTATCTCGTCAGCCGATGCGCCTTCGTCCACCTTTGAATCCTGATATGCACCGTCCAACGCATTGACATATTCTGCTCCATACTGCCCTGTGTTGTTACCTACGTTTGACTTTGCCAAATCCAAATCTGTCACTACGACTTCTTGTAATTGATGCAAATCAGTCAGTGTGGCAGTCCCTCCGAAAGATACTTTCAGAACGGGTGCAATGGGATTGGGACGTTCTGTCGGAAGTTTCACCATCAAACCGTCCTTATCACAAACATAACTAACCTCACCATATCCTAACAATTCCACCTTACTGATTTTGGAATCATAATAAGGAGATACAGATGAAAGGTTTTTCAACATCATCACATTATTCGCACTCCATCCTAACGCAGTCACATATACAACATCACCTTTCTTGACGTAACGAATATCCTCTGCCACGTAATTCACACCTTCGTTGAACCCTTGATTGTTAAGCGGATTGGAGCTTTCAGCATTAGGTCCCTCGCCAAAGACAGTCCACGGACGTGTTCCGAAAATACTCTCTCCGTTAATATCCATCCATGCCTTGATATCTTTAAGTATCGCTACTTCCTTTTCGTCTATCGAACCATCGCCACGAACAGGTACGCTCATCAGTAAGTTTCCATTCTTGCTGACCACATCGACCAACATCTTAATCACTGTAGCCGCCGACTTATATTCATTCCTGTCATAGACGCCTCTGTCATAATGCCATTGACCCAAGCAGGTACATGTTTGCCAATATTTCTGTTGCGGACGGTCGGGAACGCCTCGCTCCACGTCCCACAACATACATTCTTTCTGCTCTTCATTCAGAATTTTACCCATCACGACGGCACGCATATCGCCGTTGTTATCCTTCAAACTCTTATTATAAAGATGTGCTGTCATCTCCAACCCTTCATTACTGATTGGATAGAATGGCACTGCCGTATCGTCATAATAAATCATGTCGGGATGATACTTGTTAATCAAGTCTATGGTTCGGTTATACACTTTCGTTTTATACGCTTCTGTTGGTTGAGCCGCTCCGTTACCCCAATTCCACTGACTGTGTATCGTACCAACGTCGTGACTGTTCACGCTGCGCGGATGATTTTGCTCATATAGTTCCTGTGGGTCGTAACCTTCCCACCATTTTCCAATACCATCCTCTTTCGTCAGTTTTCCGTCAAAGTCCTGCGCGCCTTCCATCCAAAGCCAAGTATGCGATGCATGCACACTGACACCCAACGGCAATCCGTACTTCTTGCAGGCCTCAGCCCAACCGCCAACAATGTCTTTCTTTGGTCCCATATTGACAGAGTTCCATGCTTGGTACTTACTGTCCCACAAGTCAAAGTTGTCATGATGGTTCGCCAACGTCATGAAATACTTCGCACCCACACTCTTATAAAAGCGAATCAACGAATCCGGGTCCCACTTTTCTGCTTTCCAAATGTTAATGACGTCTTTGAATCCGAACTCGGAAGGATGACCGTATTTTTGTACGTGCACATTATACTGCCAATGACCGGAGTAGTACATGTGGCGCGCATACCAGTCGCCTGACTCGGGCTGACATTGCGGTCCCCAATGCGCCCATAGTCCGAACTTGGCATCTTGAAACCATTCGGGCACTTCATATTTTGACAGGGATTCCCATGTTGGTTCGTAAATTCCTTGTTCCATTGGTTCTTTCTGGGGATGTTCTTGAGCTGTCAAGACATTTCCAAAACCAATAAGTACAGATAAAAGTAGTGTTGCTTTTAACGTAAGTTTTCTCATGATATTTTCAACTTTATGGTTATGGTGCAAAATTATGACTTTACATACAATTACATTGGTACTATTTCGACTTTTATTAGGATAAAATCGACATTTTGGTATTATATTATACTTCTTTTTACCTATCTTTGCAACAAAAGCTATCTTTAACCATGAACACAGACATAAACATTCTGCAACCGCTCGTACTAAACATTGGTAAAGTACATTGCCACACCGAGTGGAATTATAAGAATGTGTGCAGTCCCTTTACACGCATTTATTACATTACGAAAGGAGCGGCACAAATAGGACTTCCTGACGGGATACACGACTTGCGCCCACATCATCTGTACATCATCCCGGCATTCACTCCTCACGACTGTATCTGCAAAACAGACTTTGAGCACATCTACGTTCACATATACAACGAATCGGACCATGATTTCCTTGAGGATTGGCTCATGCCAACCGAAATACCTGCTGCAGGTACACTTGAATTATTTGAACGATTATTAGAACTCTGCCCGAATCTCAAACTACAACAAACGGACCCTCAAATCTACGACAATATGTCAAACCTCTATGAGAACGTACGTAAAAACAAACAAAGGAATTTGGGCGCGCGTATAGAGTCAAGGGGTATTCTATACCAAATCCTTGCGACATTCATGTCAAAGAGCCGCCCAAAATATACTATTCAGGACCAAAGAATAGAACGTATTGTCAACTACGTCCGCACACATATCAATAAAAAGATTGACATAGAACATTTGGCAGAGTTTTCACATACGTCTAAGGACCATTTAATCAGGATTTTCAAGAAGGAAATGAAAACTACACCGCTCTGCTACGTCAACAAAAAGAAGATTGAGCGAGCGCAAGTCCGATTGGCTACCGAAGCAACTTTAATTAAGGAAATTGCTTTTCAATTGGGTTTTGAAGATCAAGGCTACTTCAACAGGATTTTCAAGAAGTTCACCGGTACGACTCCAAACATGTATCGCAAGAATATCAACAGGGCTACTCCATAAAATAATAGAATAAGGGATTTGTGACAAAGAGGGTGTGTTAAAATATAATTTGACTATCATTTTGTCATTTCGACAGAGCGAAGCGACGAGAAATCTCATGTGTCAATGCTGAGATTCCTCCCTTCGGTTCGGAATGACACGACACTTTGATAGCGTGCTTCTATTTTAACACACCCTCTTTACTACAGTCTTTGAGTTATTCTTTATTTTACTACGAATTTCTTTCCTTTACAGATATATATTCCTTGCGGTAACGTACTTGTTGGCGCATCTGCCACTCGTCTGCCGGATAGGTCATACACCGCTGTTCCAAAACGTTCGTCGCCAACCGATGCACCATCGTCCGCCAAAACATCCTCTATCGCATTCTCACCATCTATTTGCAACGCAATCAATCGAACATTGTCAAATGTCGTCCAGTTGGCTTCTGGAGTCGCTCCAGATGTTTTCTTGAAACCAATCGTCAATTGACCGTCTTCACCCACTCGTACTGTCAACTCATTTTTAAAATAACCACCGGTGAAAGCCGTACTTGCGGCTGCCATATCGTCCGGTATCGCATAACCTACTGCCGGTGCCACCCATTTACCGGTACTGCCACCGGGATAGCCACTCATCTTAGCATCAGCAAATATAGACTTCAAGGGTTGTTCCACCTCATTGGCATACATTACAGCATCAATATTTTCCGTCCCATTTATAAAGGCTTCGTACGCAGCTGTATATGAACCATAACGATGGAATCCTTGTGCCTCAACGCGATAAAGACCAGGTAAGAGTTTTGTCAACGACTGATAAACATTGAAAGATGTATTGTATTTTTCAGCACAATTATTCTCAGCACTTCCTCCTACAACGGGCGCTCCTTTCCATGAGGACGTATTTCTTGTATCGTTCAAACTGAAGTCGGACGCATATAAATAACCGGTCACGTCCACCGGATTCTCAGGGGTTGCCTTTCGTGCCTTTTCTTGTAAAAGTTCCACATAATCAGTACGCTTAAGAATGTCCCATTGTGCTGCTATATCGGTCGAATCCGTAAGACGGGTATATAACATTTCCGGTTTGGATTCGTCATATCCCCAATAAAACACTTTTGTTTGTCCGTCGGAACTGACACCTTGATAAGAAATGACGTATGCACCGTTTGCCAATGGCTGAATAGCATAATTGAACTCTTCTTGGTCCACGAACGGTACTGCGCCTACGGCTCCGGGATTGCCTATAAAGCTACAATCTGCAGCGCTTTCAATACGCGAATTGAATGTATATTGACCTTTTGTCTTGTGACGAAGTGTAAAGTTCAGACCTTCCTCTGACAGTACTGCTTGCGCATCACGTTCTTTTCCTGCTGAGAGGAATGTTCCTGAAGCACGATTACGGAAATAATAAGTTCCCGCACCGATGGATTTAGCGGCTAACGGAGGCGTATCAACTGCGATCTCAACAAATTCGGGCGTAAACTCATCGTTCATACCATAATATGTCAATGTCAAATCACTGAAGCAGAACCAGCTGCCGGCCACCCTACTCGGGCTGACAATCTTGATGTCGAGCAAACCATCATCGCCTACGAACACATATAAATCGTTACGGTAAAGTCCTTCATTAAAGCAAGCTTTCGCTTCATTGAGCCAATTAGGATAAGTGTCGGACTTACGTTCGCTTGCCCAATCAACAATCTGAGCGACACAACCATTCGCTTCAATATAGGCATTGCTCATTTGCTTGAAACCTGCATTGGCATTCGTGACGCATACATCCGCCAACCCATTGCGATAGAAAGCATGGAGCGACACTTTATAAAGACCTTTTGATAATCCTTTGACAGACTGAGCGAGTTGAGTTATATTCTCATAGACTTCCAACGCACCATTTTCTGCTACCGGCGTACTTCCTGTCACCTTCCATCCGCTTACGTTCTGGGTCAGGGCTGCATTAACGACCTTAGTTGTCATATCCGTTGCCTTGAAATCATTTTCAGCATGCTGCGCCAGAGTCTGTTTTTCCATACCGATGTTGGCTAGGGTCGCCACTTCCTTCTCTTGCTCTGCCAATTGCTGTGCTATTTGTTTGTTACGTTGCGCACTTGTCATTTGTTTCCATACGGTTGCTGTTTCCAAAGTTGCATTTGTCGCGATGGACTTGTCTGCGTTGACTTTCAAATAACCTCCTGTAGAAACATTCTGATACACCACTCCGTTTTCGGTCTTTATGGCTTTTATATTGGTATTGTCCAATAATGGAAAACCAAAGGAGTCCGCCACATTTTGCGTACCACCTAGGCCACCACGACTAAAGTACAAACCTGTAGTTTCATCATAAAGGTAATACTTCTCCGAACCGGGTATCGTGGTATTGGTAAACTCAACCTGATAGGGCCATTGGTCGTCGTTAATATAGTTGTCATCCCATCCATGAACAATATACATTGATGGCGCAGGACTGACAACCAACCATAATCGCTCGGTATTGGCAGGCACTTTAAAAGCTACATCCACTGAAGTGGTGTCAGTACCGGTACAATATACTTGGTCCTCTGTTTGATATACTCGCGTACCGTCCTTGAGCAAAGCGACATATCCCAAACGGAATCCACGCGCATCGGCCTCAGCAAAGGTGTTATATGCTTTTACGTCGGCTGCTGCAAACCTATCTCCATTCCAATAAGTAGGTACTTCTCCCTCTGCCAAAGCGCATCCCGGAGGAAGAGCTGTGAATCGCGTCGTCACTGTCGTTTCTGCAGCCGGCACTTCAAGAGGTATCACGTTGTAACCCGTTGACTGCGGGCAAGAAGAATAACTCACTTGGAACTTATTAACATCCACCGGAAGATAATTATAGATAAAGTTTCCTATGTCATAATACGAACCGCGACGTTTCCAATCCTCATTCTTGAAGTCCCACGTTACAAAGTGCATGGCAGCGTCCATGTACTCACGATAGAGTTCATTGACGGTCATGTTCTGAATCTTCATATACACTTGATTCACGTCATCGCCCCATGTCGTTCCACCTCGCCATATACGTCCCATCATATCTATGCCGTAATTGTCGCACCAGTAATAGTGCATCCAATAACTTTGGTAGCGCATCCACTCATGAGTAAACGCTAAATTATGCGTCTGACGATACATCCACATACTTGTAGAATACATTTCATCGGGATATGCCATAGCTGCTTGCCAATTGGCAGTAGCCTCCCAAAACATACAACCGTTGGGACCAAATGAATAACGGAAACCTGCTGCACCCTTCAAATCACAATACACCTGATATTGGAACGAGTGTCCTATCTCATGGGCGATGGTCGAACCTACAGGATGACAGGTGGACGGACTGATCCACATTCCACCAATCAAATCGTCAAAACCACTGCCGTATGCCATCCATTCGGTCGTATAATAAAGGCAAATCACCATTTTATATTTATTCAGATTGCTGGTGGTTGCCAAATCAGCGAACTTCAACGTGTGAATGTTCAAAGTATAGAACGTTTCCAACTTAGCCAATAAGTCATCTATATCCACTCGGAATTCTGAAGGTACTGCCGTACTGTTCGGGTCGTTATTACCATAACCGTTTGCCCAGAACACTACAATATTGGCACTTTCCCTACTACGATAACGACTCCATTGCACACTCACATTGTTGGTGGTAGTGCTCGCGTCATATCCTTCATTGTACATCTGTTGTGGGATATACACCTCTTTTTGAGCCATCAAAACGGCTGTGCAAAAAAAGAGAATAAGCGTTAGAAACTTTTTCATGATATTTAGATTTTCGTGATTGTATGACGACAAATTTACGATATTAGTTGAACATAATCAAGCGGAATTTTCAAAAAGAAAACGCCAAAATGTAAAAGATTTCTCAATCTGCTTTTTTAGAGGAAATTTCGGACGTCCGTCGTCAAAACGCAAGACGTCCGTCGTTGCGACGACATCAGTAGAGAATTTCAACGACCTCAGTAGAAAATTTTCGTTTCGTCAGCAGGAAATTTTCCCATTGTCTAACCACCTCATTTACAACAACAAAAAGAGACTGAAAAATTCTTATGAACTTTCAGTCTCAACCTAAAAATATCAAATTGATTGTTAAGTTTTTTTATTCTTTCTCTATCAGTACGGTGGCATAAGCCGAAATGCCTTCCTCACGTCCCGTAAAGCCCAATTTTTCTGTAGTAGTGGCTTTAACGGAGACATCCTCTGCCTCTATACCCATGACGGATGCCAAACATTCTTGAATTGAGGGTATATGTGCTTTTAGTTTGGGGCGTTCAGCACAAACCGTCGCATCGATATTGCCCACCCGATAACCTTTTGTAGCTATCAGTTCTACAGTCTTACGCAACAGGATTTTGCTATCGATATTATGGAATTCGGCACCAGTATCGGGAAAGTGATAACCTATATCACGCATATTGGCCGCACCGAGAAGGGCATCACAAATGGCGTGTATCAACACATCGGCGTCGCTGTGTCCCAAGAGTCCCATGCTATGCTCCAAACGGATACCGCCCAACCACAATTCTCGTCCTTCTACCAAACGATGAACATCGAAACCGAAACCTACTCTGATTTTTGCCATAGTTGCAACGATTAACGACGGCGACGACCACCGAACAAATCCTTGATGCCGTCTAAATCAAATCCTAAAGAGAAACGCATGGTTTGATCCAGAGGGTTGCTTTGCGCTGTTGAGAACACATAACCTGCATCCAACGAGAAAACACTCATACGGAAACCCGCTCCCACTGTCAAGTACTTTCTGTTTCCTTTATTCTCGCTCTCATGGTGATAACCGGCACGCAAAGAGAAACGATCGTTGTAGATATATTCCAGACCGACACTCCATTGAATTTCTTGCATCTCTTCCTTAAATCCGTTGGGGGCATCACCAAAACTCTTGAAAATACCAGCAATGGGCGATATGTCATAATAATCTTTCTGCACACGGTCGGTATAATCTTGGTCGGCTTCTCCTTCGTTTTGTTTCGGATAGGTTGGTACCAAAAGTTTGTTAGCCTCTGCTGCCAATGAGAATTTATTGTATTCGTTGATTGGCACCAAGAAATTCACACCCAAACGCAAGTTGGTGGGGATAAACTCAGCATTGTCATCGCCACCGTAGGAAATCTTACTACCGATATTACTGATGTTCAAACCGATACCCATGTTCCACTCACGACTGCGCCCCATAAAATAACGGTTCCAATACAATGCAATGTCTGCAGCAAAAGCCTTTCCGTGTGTTGTCTCTTCCGAATAATCGTATGTTATATCCGAATAGATGAAACGCAAAGCAACAGCTGCGGAGAAATTCTGGCTCAACATACGGGAGTAAGCCACGTCAACTGCCAACTCATACGGACTGATAGTCATATCTGTTGCGCCGTCTAATGAACTACCTGTAGAGACCTCGCCTAACGAGAAATAGCGCATGGAAGCACTCAATGCCTGATAATCGCCTATACGGTAGAAACCGGCTACGTATGCCAAATTGATGTCGTTGACCAACTGACGCAACCAAGGTGTATAACTGGCTGCTACTCCGGCACGCGCGATATTGAAGGGGTATTTTGCCGGATTCCAATATTGTGAATTGACATCTGCCTCAGTCGCCGCACCCAAGTCTCCCATCGCACCACCACGTGCATCAGGAGCTATGGATAACGAGGTCACTCCTGTCGTTACCGGATTAAACATATTTCTCTTATCCAGTGCTTGTAATGACATCATGATGCCACACAACATACAGAACGTTAAACACAAATATCTTTTCATATCCTACTATTATCTAATTACATAATAAACAAACGGCGGCGTTGCCTATTTATTGCGCAGTATCACAATTTTATTGGTGCGCGAAACGGCTTTGCTATCGGGTGTCGATACGCTGACACGATAGAGATATACGCCGGTAGAGAGAGGCATTCCGGATGAAGTGGTAAGATTCCATGTTACCGGATAGATACCATCGGCTGAGGTGCCCTTCTCTGTGTGACGCCACAAATTACGCCCTGCGAAATCGAATACCTCAAGCGTAAAACTACATTCCGTACCGGGGCGGTCGTAACGCACAATGAACGTCGTCTGCTCTCGTGCCGGATTCTCAGAACAAGTCAGACTGATGAAATCGGGACTTAGTTTGCTATCTACATTGAAGTCGAACGTCACGGTCGAAGCATTGTTCATCACGTCCCATGCCCTGAATGTCAAGGTGTGTTGTCCGTCGGGCAAAGCCGGTATGACGAACGCCAACTGACCTTTACGATAATCACCCAATGCACTCATGTAATGGCTATTGAGTATGTAAGTCGTTGCCGGATTGTTGTCGATAATCAATTCCAAATCGTGCCCCACAGCTGTACTTGTGGTGTTGATACCACTCTCGTCTTCCAACGTCGCAACGAAATAAGGGGTCTTGTTCACCGTACCTCCCCAAACAAAATCTTCTCGGTTCAGGTATGCCGTGATTTTCGGTCCCTCCTTATCTGCAAGTAAATCCGAACCGCTACCGCCTACCACCACATTCTCGGTGTAACCGTTCGCTTCACGTACTCGGTCGTTGTCAATTGCATAGAGTACGATTCGCCCTTTCTCACCGGAATACTTGATGTCCATTGGTATGGGGAATGAGAAACTAAAACGTCCGTTTCGTATGGAATCGCTTCCGCTGTACAACCGTTTGTCGCGAGTAAAGAAGGTAAATGCTTCGTCCGACTTACCGTCGTTGTTGAGACAAGTAATCAAACTTTCACTGTCATAGACTGTTGCTGTCAACACACCGGTATAATCGGTCAATTTATTGCCATTCTCGTCAGCAATATAACCTTCTATCTTTGCCAAATCGCCCGCCTTAAAGTCAACAGTGGTACTTGCATCGCTAATTGACTGCCCATTCACGTTCTCAATCACCGCCTTGTACTTTGGCATTCCTAATGTCAGAGCCGGGTCGCCCAACAGTACATAATGCAGTTTGTTTTCCGAACGGTCTTTATCGGGATTGGACTGACTTGTATTCAAAAGAACGGACTTGGCGAGGCGTAAAGCGTCACCAATCGTATTACGTCTGCCATTAGCATCTTCATCCAACAAATAACGTGAGAAATGTCGGTTCATCATACTGTTTTGTGTGGCATACACCGTTCTGGTTGTTCCTACGAATGCCACCGCTGCACCTGTCGGGTGCAATACAGCTTTCTCACCGATGTTATCCTCGTTCATATCGAATGGTGCGACATCGCAAGCCGCGGTAAACCATAATGGTACTTTACTTGAACTGAAATGGTCGAAGTCCGACAACAATATCGCTTGCTCATGCGACAGACTTCGCGGATTGCCATGACCGGTATAATTCATTACCAGGCATCCCTCGTCCATTTGTTTCTTGACATCCGCCACGACTCCCGGATAAGTGTTACTCGTTGTGGTTGACATCCGCTTATAAGCATCCCAATGGATGCGATTGACTTGCATCTCGGGATGTTTGGTTTCCACTAAGGTCGCTATTTCCTCAGCCATCTCCAGATGCTGATTGTTATCGCCATCATCGCCTAAAACGCATATCACGTTTTTCCATGAACCGGCATGTTTATTCTGCATATAATCAATCGTCTTATCCACCATGATTTTGGCTGCCGTTTCCGTTGTTACAGGGAAACGTCCAATGCCCAAATCTGTTTTATTCTCCTTGAGCGAACCGCCTTCGCCATCGTCCAACAGACCGAAATAGTCCTCCATGACGTAACTGGTGGTATGACTTAATGAGTTTTCTGCTTCATAGCAAAGTAAATAATCGTCGGGATTCAATCCTCTTGTGGCGGATGACAGCATACGATTGTCCCATACGCCATCGCCGAACAACAAGAGATAGCGAGGTGTATCCGCATCGTTGGTAGCACGGTCGTACAACATTTTCATCATTCGACGATAAGCAGTAGCATCGGGCGTACCGGATGAAAATTCATTGTAAACTTGATCGGCACGCACTATATGCACTCTCATGCTGTCCATACTGCGGTGTGCCTCCGCCAAACGGTGGGCTTGAGCGTAGAGTTTTCCACTAGTCGGAATAATAATGACCATGTCAGCTGGTGTTAGCGCATGAAGATCTTGGTTAGCTACCTCTCCGATATATGTAGGCGAAGGGTATTCCTCATTCACATCGACTGCCACATATTCGCATGACGGGTCAGCAACCGGAACTTGATAAGTATTGCCGGACAATGTGCCTTTCATTTCTGCCATCGGCTCTCCGCGACGTCCCAAACGCCACACTTTCACTCCCGTTCGCCCATTCGTATTGATAACGAAACGACCTGCTTGCGACTGCGCATCCCGCATATACAAGTAGGGTTTTGTCATCTTGAGCTGGCGTGTGTAGTTCAGTTCAATATATCCTAATCTGGCATCTACTCCTGCCGTAGATGTCACGTTGACTTCCGTTCCTGCACTGCCTGTTCGCAACGTTTGGACGGTAAACGTCGCGGTGCTTTCCATAGCAGCGTAATACGAACTGGGGACTGCGCTGATGCTTGTTCTCCGTTGCTGTTCTCCGTTGATGGTGGTTAGGAATGAAGAAGAAGAGGAGGAAGAAGCAGTAAAAGACACCGTCACTTTACCTCCCTCAGTCGCGACAGGGTCAATTGTTTCCAACACATAGGTCTTGGAATTTTGCTGAGCATAGTTGTGCGCTTCATAGAGTTTACGTCCACTGGTGTACCATGCAAATTCTTCTTTTAAATACAAAGAAGTAGCAGGTGTCGTGGTAATGTCTCTCAGTGGTGTAACGCCGGCATTGCCTTCTGCAATCGTCAGTGGTGAGTCGCCTTCGGTAAGGAAGTAACAAGCATGACGAGCATAGTTATTGACTCTGTGCGTTGTTCTTGAATTGTTCCTTAATTTGCTCCATGAAATAAGTCCCTTACCATAGAACAACAGTCCTTTGCCATCACGATAGAGAGGAACTTCCTCCAAATCGTCAAAGTCCTCGTCTGCATCAATCTTCTCATCTTGAATATGACCGCCATAACCATACAACTTAACACGCGATGCATCATTGAATCCCATGCGTTGCAAGTCAGCATGAGTCAAACGATATACACCATTGCTCGTGATGCCTATCTTAACCCATCGGCCTTGTGCCAACACCGAATGATCAGCATAACGTCCGGCGGAATTCGTGGCGTAAGTTGCCACACGTTTGACCACTTGTCCCCGACGTGCTATCTTCATTTTAAAACTGAGCAGTTTATAATAAGTCCCGGCTCGTTTCACAATAGGTATAAAGGAAACGTCCAAGTAACCCTTCTTTCGAGATACGGTCACATTAGCATTCACTTGCGGTTCGTCGGGTAAAGAGTCTGCCCAATTAGCCACATCTTTGGCTTCTTTTGTCGTCAGTTGCTTGTACTCCGGATAATCCAAAGTCACCTCATAACGATAGTCATTGTAGTTCTCCTCCAAAGGTATCACCTCGTTATAATAGGTCGGAAAACTATCGGCTTTCAGTATCTTCCAATCGACATAAGTGAATTCCTGTGCCACGACGGTCATCGCAGCGCACAGAAACATCAATATGGCTATTCTAAATCTCATTCTTTATCTTACATTAAAATCCAAAACCTTACGGTCCTGTATATATCCTTGCAGGTGTTGCCCTATCTCTGCAGTACCTACCCCTACCGGTGTTCCTGTGAACAACAAATCGCCAATCTTCAACGTGAAGAAACGACTGACGTACGCTATAATGTCATCCACCGAATGTATCATATCGCCCGAGTAACCTTGTTGTACGGTTTCTCCGTTGATGTCCAAACGGAATGGTATCTCTTGAATGGCAGGCAACTCCTCCTTCGCTATAAAATCGCCTATCACCGCCGAACCGTCGAACCCTTTGCAAAGTTCCCAAGGCAGACCGTCCTTCCTGAACTTCCGCTGCATATCGCGTGCAGTAAAGTCTATTCCCACCGTCACAGCATCATAATAACGATGCGCAAAGCGCGGAGCGATGTTCTTGCCTAACCGACAGATGCGCACCACCAATTCCGTTTCATAGTCACACTGCTGCGTGAAGTCGGGGATGAAAAATGGTTTACCGTCCTTCAACAACGCAGAATCCGGTTTGGTAAAGATTACAGGCTCTTCCGGTTTATATAACGTTCCATCCAACTCTTTATTGTGCTCGGCATAATTCATGCCTACTGCAATTATCTTCATAATTGTAATGTTTTATCGTTCCAAATACAAAAATAAGGATTTATTTCTGTCTTGATACCATTCAAACGATAATTAAAGAATATTTAAATACCGTTTTATTGATACACATCGTTCTTAATCTTGATTTCTATCAATGACAACGCTATCGTTTGACAGGTACTAAATAAGTTGACAAGTTAAACTTTGATTCTTATATAGGTTTACACTGCACGATAAGTTTAAGTTGAAAGTTAGGGGAATAAAAACAAAATGTTCCTTCACTGCAATTAAGGAAGGAACATTTTGTTATCATCATTGTGCTATCCTTGTACTTAGAAAGGAAGGATGCACTTTAAATTCTCACTTCACCACTGCGCGTACGGAACATCCATACATGCGACGATTGTAGTGTGCACCATAATATTCTTCACCGAAGTCAAGATACCACGCATCATTAGGATTCTTACCACCCAATGAATTTGCCCAATAGTAACCATATTTAGAAGCATCTTCACCCGTATTACATCCGGCAGCAGGAAGGAAGATACTATTACCGTTAGGACCTGTAACTTTTCGCCCAAATACATCGTTTTGGGAAACCCAAGCCCATGAGCAGTTATCTTTAAGTTCTTTTATTTCCATTTCAGTAGGCATACGCCATTTACTTCCCATATTTACCGTTGCAGCATCATCTTCTGGGTCAAGGATGGTTTTTCCATCATGAAATTCATTGAAGCCATATGTTTGGTTAGTACAATATTTAGTTAGAGAAAAATTGTCTTCATTACACCATTTATAGTTATTCCAACCATATTCTTCCTTTGGAGCAATTTCGCCCCAAGCAATAATTTCCTTTGCTTTAGCTACATCCTCAGCAGTTTTACGCCCTTGATAGGAAAAGTACAAAACTTATTTGCGACAAAGTTTCTCTACCATTTCAGGCTGTTGCTGAAATTTTTCACCCAAATCAATATGCAGGGTAGCTTCGTCGCGTAAAAGACGAGATGTTGCTGATTTTTCTCCGAAATCACCTGTCAGTAGAATCACATTTATATGTAATGCTTTCAGCTTTTTGATAAGCATTTCATGATCGGCATCACCTGTAATAAGCACAACGTAATTGAATTGGCGAATTGTGGCCAATTCATAGGCCTCCAATGCGTACCAAACATCTATTCCCTTTTCTATAATATTACCATCTATTTCACGCAAATGCTTATAATGAAAAATGACATCATTCTCTATAAGTGAATCTTCAAATCTGCGTTCCGCAAAGAGGAGTTTTTTTACATTGGCTTCCGATGCCCGAAAGCGTCCTCTGAAATAGTGACTCTCAATCACTTGACTGTATGATTTTTCGGTGTTGCACAAATCGGCTACTGTAGAACGTATATAATGGATCAGTTTATTGATATCCAAATGCATTCCACTCGTTTCATACAATTGTTCGTCCACTTTGGCGTAATAGCCACCGTCAATAAACAAGCCTATTGATTTTACCAATTTATTTGTCATTTTTATCATTTTATGAATTAAAACCTATTTTCCTCGGTTGCTGCCAATTGTAGCCTGCAACATCTTCTAACAAAACTCTATTGTGCGGAGATGATTTATCGCGACTGGCTCGTAAAATAACTTGTTCGTATATCGTACGGGCAAGATGCTTCATAGTACGCGCATTTGCAAATGAGAGAGATCTATTGGAACACAATAAATCTATATATTCGCGTATTTTAAATTCTGCTTCGCGCGTAAATTTAATTTTTCGTTTATTTAAAAGTTGACACAATATCTGATACAATTCGTCCGACGTATAATCATCGAAGAAAAATGTATGATCAAAGTCATAAATGCCATTTATTGCCAATGAATTAGCGATTGTCTGACGAGGAGAGTTGCACTCCGCAATTACTAAAGCTCCTTGCCCACCTATTTCGGCTACTAATGAGGTTAATTTTATACGCAATTGTTCACTGGTTAATCTATATTCATGCATATTGCGAAATTCAGGAGCATCTCCATCAATAAAGAGCAAACCATGTTGTGAAAGTTTCATTGCCTGACTCAATACCTGATCACATTGGTATTCAGAGACATTGAATATCTGTTCACCACGAACTTCAACTATATTACCCTTATCTAAAAGATTCATGGCTTTTAGTATTTCAGCAAGAATTTTGGCTACAACACTTTTCCCTGTACCAGTATTGCCTACAAAATTCCATTTGAGTAAGCCCTTGCCAACAAATGTTTCTTCTTTGGAATTGAGATAACGTGCAATATCTACAAAATTATGTATCGCTCGTTTAACACTAACTTGCCCTACTAAATTATCTAGTTTTTTTAGTGCTTCATCTATTGCTTTTTCATCAAAACACCCACGTTCAATACGTGATACTTCTTCTTTAGTTATAGGAATATCTTCGGCTATAATCGTTTTTAGCTGTCGCTTTGTGGGTACATTTTCTATCGTTGATAGGCGAGTTGCCATACGTGAGAGTACCTCGGTAGAAAAAAGACGTATAACAAAACGTGCATTACCAAATGAAGACCGTTTGCGCAATACTTCTCGTTTGATAATGGCTTTCATCAACACTTCCGCTTTCTTTGTAAAACTATAATTATTGTCAGCGGCATACCGCAATACTATTTTGTGTAATTCTTCAACCGAGTAATCTTCAAAATGGAATTTATATGGGAACCGAGAAGGTAATCCATCGTTCATTTTTAACAGAAGTTCCATTTCTTTTGGATAACCTGCAAGGATAACGATCATATCTATTTTATCGTTTGAAAGAGTTGTAAGTAATGATTCAATGACAATCTTTCCGTAATCATTTTCTCCTTCTTTAGAATAAAGTTGATATGCTTCATCAATAAATAGAATATTTCCTTTGGCACGATTAAGTATTGACTTCATTTTTTGCTCAGTTTCTCCTATATGCGAACCGACCAAATCCTTTTTTTCGACTCGCACAACATCTCCTCTAGAAAGGAGTCCCATAGAAGCAAAAATTTCTCCTAAAAAATCGGCCACTGTCGTTTTTCCTGTACCAGGATTGCCGGTAAAAATCATGTGTAAAGGAGGCATCTGCGTATGTAATCCTTGTTTCATACGCATGTTGGCTAACCTAACTACATTAAGATGTTGATATAAATTGTGCTTTAGATTTGACAAACCAACCATTTGATTTAAACCTACCATTCCCCTTGACTCTGTCCCTTCTTTACGTAAACTAGGAACATCTTCTATTTCAATAGTCTGCAGTTGTACCTTTGTAGGATTATTGATATAACTTATTCGATGAGCCATTTTGGGGATTATGGTCTTTTCCATTAAATTATTAATGTAACGGGCATTACCGAAGTCTTTATCTCGTGAGCCATAGTCGCGAGCCACTATTGAATAAAGGTGCTTACGAACTTCTGCCGACATCTTGTATTTATTGCGCTTACAATAGAAATCTGCAATCTGCATCAGCTCGTCCAGGTTATAATCATCAAAGAAAAACCTTTCATTTATACGCGATTCAAGACCGGGATTGGCCTTCATCATCACTCCTATCTCATCGGGATAACCAGCTAAAACCAACATCCAATCTCTACGTTTTTCATCCGAAAGAGCAGTGAGAAGACTTTCCAATACACGTTTGCCGGGATCACGAGGGTCGTCAGGAACGTATAGATTGTATGCTTCATCAATAAACAAAACACCGCCTTGCGCACTTTGAATCGCCTGTTCAGTGGCACGCAATTCGCTATCATAATAACGCCCAACAAGATTCCTGCGTTCTAGCTTTACTACGTGTCCTTGGCTTAATAGACCCAAATCTTTATAAATTTCACCAATAATCTTTGCAACTGTTGTCTTTCCTGTACCGGGACTACCAATAAAACAAGCATGAAGTGGTGCGTTAGTGGTAGGTAATCCCATGTCCTTACGTAATTGCGAAAGCATAGATAGGCGACTTATAGAATGAATCTTTTCTTTTACCGTTTTTAATCCGATTAGTTGGTCTAATCTATCCATTGCCTTTTCGCTTGTATTATCTCTTAATGCGTTATCTTTTAACATAGAGACAATCTGAGCGACATCTGCTTCACCTTCTAAATTATGTGTTCCAATATTAAAAGAAGCTATCATAACAGGTCTATCAAATACCCTAAACTCCACCTTGTATCTTCCTACATCCCATCTGACTCCTTTTACAGGATTAAAACTATAAAATGCAATCTGTACTTTTTCACTTTCTATTTCGTAGGTTGAGGCATTATTTCTAATTATAAGTTTTCCATTTTGATCATATAAACAAAAACACAATTCATTTATAATATGACTCAATTTAACTCTTGAATTAAAATAACAATGAGCATTAATCTGCAAAAAGGCATCTTCCTTAAATTCCACATATCCTGTTACAGTATCGCTACTTAATGGACTACTATCTCGAAATGCAGGAAAGAATACCATGCGATTAATGCTCAACAAATCAAATACGGAGTTGGCACACAATAGTTTTTTACTCGTATTATACAATACTTTTTTCGTATCCGAATTTAGTATAGATATTTGTATTTCGTCTTCTAATGAATGACGCGTTGGAATAAGGTCTTCTGCATCAAAAGTCACTTCTACATCACCTTCATTACTATCAAGTTGTTCTTTTGTAACTTCCTTGCGTAAAATTGTATGGCAACGATAATTTTGTACAACCACTTCTATGTCATGCTTATAATACACTGATTCCCAATAGAAAATTCTCAAATGAATGAAGCGGTCATTCATAAACAAAGGGTACGGTATATATCTGGCTACGAAATCTTTTGGCTTGGGAGTAGGATTCTCATTAATAGCCATTTCTACATTCGCAATTTTACAATCATCTGAATTATTGTCATCTAAACCTGAGCCATCGTCATCTAAATCTGAATTATCACCTATTTCACTTTCATCATCCGAAGAGTCGTCTTCTTCGTCAAATGAATCTTTAATAAACTCATCAAGCAAGTCTTCATAATTCTTTTCTTCTGAACAATCCTTTTCGTTATTAGTTTTTTTATCTTGAATGGAGGGTGAGGTCTCATCATTTCTAACACCATTAAACCTAAAAAAGTAAAGAGCCCACTCAACAAAACGTTGGCAATGTTCAGTCAATTCAAACTCCTCTAACTCCTCTAAAATTTCTTCGTCCGAAGAACCTTCTTTCACTTTTGATTCAACCCATTTGAAAAGTTCTAAATCATTCTCATCAGAAAAGGTAAATGTTATTTTTGAGTCATCACTTTTATTCATAAAGATAATTGTTTTATAACAAATTTTCGAAATTAGATTCCCTCAACATATTTTAATAGGCCATATCCGACATTGGTCTTAGCTCCGACACCATACGTTTCAAGGATTTGTTTAAATAAATTCTTCTTGGCGGCTTTTGACATAATAACTTCGCCTGTTTTATCTTTTGTATCTTTTAACCTAAAACGAAATGCAAGTTGAACGCCCGATGCGATTTTGATAAAAGGAATTGGAACTGGCTCTGCGAAAGGATCATCATGTTTCTTACCTCCATGAGGAGCCAAAGCATCCTTATCAAGAATCTTACCTGATTCATTGGGTTTGGAGATTACTGCATCAAAAAGCTTTGCTTTCTTCTTGTTATATATTACAAGCCGTTCATACGGCCACAATGCATCTGCGATGGAAGAAAATGGAATATCTTTATTTACCTGAACAAAGGTTGCGAAATCTGTATTCTCGCTATACATATAAAATTCTTTTGCCTTCTCCTCTTGTTCTTCGGTTACACCTTGCGCGGCACGGTCTCTTTTCCTAATCTCATACATCATGCACTTTTTATCTTCTTCAGTCATTTCCGGATAAGTTTTATCCAAATATTCTTTCATGCCAGGATAATACCCCTTATCATTCGCCACAATAAGTTTTTCTTCATCGGTAAGTTCATGTTGAATTATTTTTGCTATCTGCTCAAGTGCTGACGGCATATTCTGCAGGTCATTATGATGATCTATTCTGATATAATTCTTAGGCACGGTTATGTCTGCTCTAAGTTCAATACCATAAATTTTATAATCATCCGAGCTATACTGCACAAGTTCCTCTGCGTATTTACTCAACAACGCATCATCCCACTTCAAATCCTTATCCACCATAACATAATCCGATGATTTCTTAAGGATATCCTTAATGGTTTTCATTTCCAAATCACCTCCGCCAAGTAAAAACACTTTCTTCTTTCTTTGTGCATGCATAATTTTGTATTTTTATATCGTTTCACAAAAATAACTTAAATTTATGAACCGTAAAATATTTGAGAACCTAATTTCAGAAAAAACAATCATGGATGCTTGGAAGCACGTTAAACAAAAAAGTGCAACAGGTGGTATTGATGGTATTAGTATTGAAATGTTTGAATCTGATTTAGGAAATAATATCCTAGAAATCGTAAAAGAAATTAGTTCTGGTAAATGGGTACCTTCTTTCTGACGATGGAGTAATATTCGATAAAAGAATAGGGCATGGAGCAACAGACCTTGTTAACTGTATGCTGAATTATGGATATACAATTTTATACTCACGAGTGTCTCAAGCTTTACTAGCTGCGCAACTTAACCCTTATGATAGTGTTATACATGTACGTCAAAGTGGTAAACCAACCCTTTCTTATGGGGTCAGTAGAAATTTATATGCTTACCCACACTAAATTTCTACTAACCCGAGTTCTGTGGTATAGGGAAAGGAACAAGTAGAGGTTTTGGAATCATATACACCTCACACGCACGCAATAAAAGATAACCAAAAAATTGTAATGTAACTTGTTTGTTAGTAACAAGGTTATTACAAGGCAATCGTATTCAACTGTAAAAATCACTGATGGCTATCGCAGGGACAAAAAAAAGAGGTAACGCTGATGCGTTACCTCCTATCATCATTGTAATTGAATTTCTGATTACTCAGCGCGCAAAGTGAAACGTTTGAATGCTACTACCTTAAGGTCAGCATCGATTTCTTTCAATACTTCGCGTACAGTCTTCTTAGCTTCCATGATGTCCTCTTGGTTCAACAAGCAAACCTCTTTCAAGAACTTAGCCAAACGGCCTTTTGCGATGTTTTGAATCATTGCTTCAGGTAAGTTTGCTGCTTTCTCAGCAGATACTGTAGCAATAATTTCCTTTGCTTTAGCTACATCCTCAGCAGTGATCCAACCCTTAGCCATGTTGCTCTCCATGTGATCCTCAGAGTCAACGTGTGCAGGATTGATACCGGCTTTCTTCAAAGCAGCCTCAACTGCCTTTTGTACTTGCTCTGCCTTAGTCTTCTCAACAGCAACAGCGATTTCTGCATTCTTAACTTCCTCAGAAACACCATCTTCGTCAATAGCGATAGGGCTCATAGCAGCCACTTGCATTGCGATGCGCTTACCAGCAGCCTCTTCCACTTTGTTCAAACCAACGATGGTACAAAGTTGATTTTTACCTTGGTGGTTGTAAACTGTTGTATATTCAGCTTCGATAGTCATGTAACCATCCAACTCCATCTTCTCGCCTGTGATACCAGAACGGTCAACAACAGCATCTTGTACTGTTCCATTACCCATAGGCAATGCCTTAACCTCTTCCAAAGTAGCACATCTCTTTGCTACAGCCAAGTCAAGAATTTCTTGAGTCAACTTAACAAAGTCAGCATTGTTAGCAACGAAGTCAGTCTCGCACTTCAATGCGATAGTTGCAGCGAAGTTGCCATCAGCCTTTGCCAAAACACAACCTTCAGAAGCCTCGCGGTCTGAACGCTTTGCAGCAACAGCTTGACCTTTCTTGCGGATGATTTCCATTGCCTTGTCGATGTCATTGCCAGACTCTTCCAAAGCCTTCTTGCAATCCATCATACCAGCTCCTGACATTTGACGGAGCTTGGTGATATCAGCCATTGTAACAGCCATAATCTTATTTTCGGATTTTTGAGTTAATAATTAATTAAGCTTCTGCTTCAGTTTCAGCAACTTCTGCTTCTGCTTTCTTCTCTACGCGAGCCTTAGTAGCACGTTTGCGAGGTTTAGCCTCAGCAGGTTGCTCACCTGCAGCCTCAACATCGATTTTCTCAGCCTTACGTTCTTCCAAGCCTTCAGCAATAGCTGCACAACATGCGTCAAGGATTACCTCTACGCTCTTGTTAGCGTCATCGTTTGCCGGGATTACGAAATCAACATTGTCAGGGTTTGAGTTGGTATCTACAATTGCAAATACAGGAATACCCAAACGATTAGCCTCACGAACAGCGATTTGCTCTTTCAACACGTCCACTACGAACAATGCAGATGGAAGGCGAGTTAAATCAGCGATAGAACCCAAGTTCTTCTCCAACTTAGCGCGTTGACGAGAAATCTGAAGAATCTCACGCTTAGAAAGGTTAGAATATGTACCATCAGCTGTCAACTTATCGATGTTAGCCATTTTCTTCACAGCCTTACGGATTGTAGGGAAGTTGGTCAACATACCACCGGGCCAACGCTCGATAACATAAGGCATATTGATAGCGGTAGCCTTGTCAGCTACAACTTGCTTAGCTTGTTTTTTAGTAGCAACGAACAAAATCTTCTTTCCAGATTTTGCGATTTGTTTCAAAGCTTCGGCAGCATCGTCGATCTTTGCAACAGTTTTGTGAAGGTCAATGATATGAATACCATTGCGCTCCATAAAGATATAAGGAGCCATTGCCGGATTCCACTTTCTCTTAAGATGGCCGAAATGACAACCGGCTTCCAATAATGTATCAAAATTAGTTCTTGACATTGTTTCTTTGTTTTTTATAATTCGTTTACTTTCTTTTTTGTTTACTCAACCAACCATTAGGTAGTCACTATGGAATCCCAATGGTTTAGATACTAAACGTTCTTTACGCAGCTCGATAAACGGCCGAATATTAACGTTTACTGAACTGGAATCTACGACGTGCTTTCGGTTGACCCGGTTTCTTACGCTCAACGCAACGAGGATCACGTGTCATGAAGCCTTCAGCGCGTAATGCCTTCTTGTCGTCAGCATTGATTTTAACCAATGCGCGAGCAATCGCCAAGCGCAAAGCTTGTGACTGACCGGTAAAACCACCGCCATATACATTTACCTTAATATCATACTTCTCTTCAACGCCTAAAGTTGAAAGCGGTTGCTTAACCACATACTGAAGGATTGTTGAGGGAAAGTACTCTGCAAGGTCTCTCTTGTTAATAGTAATCTTTCCTGTACCCTCGCTTACATATACACGAGCAACAGCGCTCTTACGTCTGCCTAATGCATTAACTACTTCCATCGCTTATTATTTATACAGGTTTATATCAATCATTTTAGGTTGTTGTGCCTCATGCTTGTGCTCGCTACCGGCATAGATATACAAGTTGCTAAGCAACTGATCTGCCAAACGATTCTTAGGCAACATTCCTTTTACTACTCTTCTCACCAATTTATCTGCTCCGTTAGGACGAGTCAACAAACGTGCAGGAGTCATCTCACGTTGACCACCGGGGTAACCTGTGTAACGAAGATATACACGATCGGTCCATTTCTTACCGGTCAATTTAACCTTGTCTGCATTGATAATAATCACATTATCACCGCAATCTACATGAGGAGTGAAGTTTGGTTTGTACTTACCTCTCAAAAGTTTTGCCACTTTTGAACCAAGACGACCTAATACTTGGTCTGTTGCGTCAACAACGACCCATTCTTTCTTTACAGTCACCTTGTTCGCCGAAATGGTCTTGTAACTTAAAGTATCCATTCTTTAATTTTAAATAATAATTGTTACTACTAAAAAACTTTCTTTCTCTGCGATTCACTAACCGTCCTTTCAGGCCAATGGAAGAACTATTAACACGCAGAATTTAAGACCTTTATGGTCTCCTTGATAATAATCGGCTTGCAAAGTTACTACTTTTCAAGTAAATAGGCAATAAATTTGATAAACTTTTTCATTTTTATCTAAAAGAGAGAACTAAAAATCCAAGCGCATGATATAGTCGTTCATGTAGAAATTATGACCAATATGAAAATCACCTTGATGGTCTATCCTCATTCCTTTGCGACGGTAAAAATTCACTGCTGAGTTATCTCTATTCACATTCAGTTCTAAAGTCCGGATTTCAGGGTAGTTGCTCTTGATGTATTCGACTACAAAATCAAACATGGTATCGCCATAATGCTTACGTTGAAAATCGGGCATCACATAAATCTTTTCCAAATGATAACAATCTTCTCTATCTGGTCTTATCGATATATACCCTGCCGGAGCATTATCACAATATGCGATGAAGTATTCATGCTTTTGTTCTTGCATCTGTTTTTTCAGATTCTCAACGTCGTACATCCAATGCATCATGTACTCAATCTGCTCCTTAGATAACATTTCTCTATAGGTATGAGGGAAAGCCACCCATGCCATACGATTGATTAACTCACAATCAACAAGCTCTGCCTTGACGATTGTCATCTGCCCTACTTGCCCTATACTCATATCATAATTCCTAAAACAAAAAAATGGCTGTATCAAAATAGAATTTGACTATCATTTTGTCTTACCGACGGAGTGAAGCAATAAGAAATCCCCTGTATTGAGGTTGAGACTCCTCCCTTCGGTTCGGAATGACACTATAATAGCGTTTCTATTTTGGCACAGCCCTTTTAGACCTATTTAAAACTCTGCATTTTTCGGTGTACGTGGGAACGGCACTACATCACGAATGTTTTGCATTCCTGTAACGAACAAAAGCAAACGCTCGAAACCAAGTCCGAAACCGCCATGTGGACAAGAGCCAAAACGACGTGTATCTAAGTACCACCACATATCCTTCATCGGGATATCCAATTCATTGATACGATTCAGAAGTTTGTCATAATTCTCTTCACGAACCGAACCACCTATAATCTCTCCGATTTGTGGAAACAATACATCTGTACCTTGAACCGTCTTACCATCTTCGTTCATCTTCATATAGAACGCTTTGATTTCCTTAGGATAATCTGTCATGATAACAGGTTTCTTGAAATATTCTTCCACCAAGTAACGCTCATGCTCACTTGCTAAGTCACAGCCCCAATATACAGGGAACTCAAACTTGCGACCACCAGCAACAGCCTCTTCCAACAATCGTATGCCTTCAGTGTAAGGCAAACGAACGAAATCGACATTCACAACACTATTCAAACGCTCCAACAACGATGGATCAATCATCTTGTTCAAGAATGCCAAATCGTCCTGACAATTTTCCAAAGCCCAACGCACACAGTACTTAATGAAATCCTCTTCCAAATCCATCAAGTCATTCAGATCGATAAAACTTACTTCCGGCTCTATCATCCAGAACTCAGCCAAGTGGCGAGGTGTATTGGAATTCTCCGCACGGAACGTCGGGCCAAAAGTATAAATAGCGCCCAATGCTGTTGCACCTAATTCACCTTCCAATTGTCCTGATACAGTCAAAGAAGTTGCTTTTCCGAAGAAATCATCTGAATAATCAATTTTTCCATCTTCGTCTTTTTTCAAGTCATACAAATTCTTTGTAGTCACCTGAAACATTTGTCCTGCGCCTTCGCAATCGCTGGCTGTAATAATAGGTGTGTGAAAATAGAAGAACCCATGCTCATGGAAATATCTATGAATAGCCATTGCCATGTTATGACGGATACGGAACACCGCTCCAAATGTATTGGTACGCAGGCGCATGTGCGCATGCGTGCGCATATATTCCATTGTCTGACCTTTCTTTTGCATCGGATAGTCAACAGCACAAGTTCCTAAAACCTCTATTTCCTTGGCTTGTACCTCTACTGCCTGACCTGAACCAACACTTTTCACCAATTCTCCGGTCACACTCAGACACGCTCCGGTTGAAATGGTCTTAATCATCTCCTCGTCAAACTTATCTGCATCTGCGACAATCTGTACATTATTTATAGTAGAACCGTCATTCAATGCAATGAAATGCACTGCCTTACTACCGCGACGAGTACGAACCCATCCTTTGACATTTACCATTGAACCGTAATCCTCACGTTTCAACACATCTACGATTTTCGTTCTACGAATTGTTTCCATTATATTCTTTTTTTATTATTCCTTATTCAAAAGCTCCCATACGTAGCATATTTACTTCTTTCTCCGTCAAGAATCGCCAATCACCACGACGTAAGTTCTTTTTCGTCAATCCGGCAAATTGCACTCGATCCAACTTCAATACACGATAGCCCAAAGATTCAAAGATTCGACGAACAATACGATTCTTTCCGGAATGAATCTCTATACCCACTTGTTTCTTATCGGTAGGGCTTGCATAATCAATAGCGTCAGCATGAATCTCACCATCTTCCAACATGATACCTTCTGCAATCTTGCGAATATCTCCGGCAGTCACATTCTTATCAGTAAAGACGTGATATATCTTTTTCTTCATAAACTTAGGGTGCGTCAGTTTTGAAGCCAAATCCCCATCATTTGTAAACAGCAATACGCCGGTTGTATTGCGATCCAAACGTCCCACAGGATAGATGCGCTCACGACAAGCGTTCTGTACTAACTCCATGACAGTCTTACGATTCTGTGGATCGTCACTTGTCGTAACATAGTCTTTGGGTTTATTCAGCAACACATACACCTTACGCTCGATGTTTACCGGCTCTTCATGGAAACGTACTTCGTCTGTAGGTTTTACTTTTGTACCCATTTCTGTTACAACCTCTCCATTGACCTTAACCACTCCTGCCACGATAAACTCGTCGGCCTCGCGACGTGAACAAACGCCCGCATTTGCCAAAAACTTGTTTAAACGTATTGGAGCATCCGGATCAACATTCAGTTGCTTATATTCTATTTGTTTCTTATGACTATATTTTGCATGAGGATTATAATCATTAGTACGACGTTGTGGACGTGCACCCATATTACGATTGCCATAACTGCCTTGACGACGCTGATAACCAGCTTCTCCATTTGCTTGATAGCCCCCATTACGTCCATAACCACCATCACGATGATAGCCACCGGCATTATTTCTGTAACTTTCATGATTAGGACGTCCTTCACCTTCATAAGTTGAACGATAGGTACGTCTTTCCTGAGCGTTGTATGCTCCACGTTCTACTCTCTGACCTCTTGAACGCATGACACGTCCATTTTTACTAGTTGGTCTGTACTCATTAACAAATGGCCTATAACCATCACGGCTACGATTTGCATCATCCGAAGCAAACTCTTTTTGCCATCTTTCGTCTTCCATATTCATTCTATAATTAATTTAATAAAAGATGTATCCAACCCTCACGGACTAGAACACCCTCATGTTTTATCAAATGCCTGTGTAAGTATGCGGAGTAATCACACGAAGTTCCTTTTTAATTTCTTCGCTGACATTCAACTCCTCTATAAACTTCTTTATTGATTCTTCTGTTATATTGTGATTGGTACGTGTTAATGCTTTCAAAGCCTCATACGGATGGGGATATGCCTCACGACGCAATATCGTTTGAATAGCCTCAGCCACTACAGCCCAACAACCATCCAAATCAGCATTAATAGCATCTTGATTAAGCAATAATTTACGCAACCCCTTCAACGTACTTTGCACAGCGATAATCATGTGTCCCATAGGTACACCAACATTACGTAGCACTGTAGAATCTGTCAAATCACGTTGCAAACGTGAAATAGGCAATTTGGCACTTAAATGTTCCAATAACGCATTTGCTACCCCCAAGTTACCTTCAGAATTTTCAAAATCTATCGGATTTACTTTATGAGGCATGGCGCTTGAGCCAACTTCACCGGCCTTAATCTTTTGTTTGAAATATTCCATTGAAACATATTGCCAGAAATCACGATCCAAGTCTATCATGATTGTATTGATACGTTTCATAGCATCAAATATCGCACTCAAATTATCATAATTGGAAATCTGCGTAGTATATTCCTCGCGCTCCAGCCCTAATTTCTCTGATACGAATGTATTACCGAATGACTTCCAATCGTAAGAAGGATAGGCTACATGATGAGCATTATAATTACCTGTTGCTCCACCAAACTTCGCAGTGATAGGACATGCTTTCAACTGAGTCAACTGACGCTCCAGACGATAAACAAACACCATTACTTCCTTTCCCAAACGAGTGGGCGATGCGGGTTGTCCATGTGTCTTGGCCAACATAGATACATCCTGCCATTCATTTGCATACTCTTTTAATTGAGCAATGAGTTCTTCAATTTGAGGATAGTAAGTTTGTTCCAATGCTTCTTTAATAGACAAAGGCACGGACGTATTGTTAATATCTTGAGAGGTCAAACCAAAATGGATAAATTCCTTGTACGCTTCCAGACCACCAATCTTGTCAAATTCTTCTTTAATAAAATACTCAACAGCCTTTACATCATGATTGGTTACTTTTTCTATATCTTTAACACGTTGGGCATCCGTCTCTGTAAAATTACGGTAGATATCACGCAGACGTTCAAATAGTCCATTATCAAAAGTTGCCAACTGCGGCAATGGCAATTCGCATAGAGTAATGAAATACTCTATCTCAACACGCACACGATAGCGCACCAATGCAAACTCTGAAAAATAGGCAGCCAAGCCTTCTGTTTTCCCTCTATAACGACCGTCAACAGGAGAAATGGCGGTCAGCAAATCTAACTCCATAAAGTAATACGTATTATTTGAACTGCAAAATTAGTTCATTTTCTCGGTATAAACACGATAATTGTCAAAAACTTCTTTAAAAAGGGTATAAAAAGAGAAAAGAAAAAGGTCATCCTACTTTAGTAGAACGACCCCTATTTTCTTATTTTGCTTCTTTTTAAGTGGGCGTTGACGGATTCGAACCGCCGACCCTCTGCTTGTAAGGCAGATGCTCTGAACCAGCTGAGCTAAACGCCCTTGTTTTATCCACGAAAGAGTTTTTTTGATATTGTGGGCGTTGACGGATTCGAACCGCCGACCCTCTGCTTGTAAGGCAGATGCTCTGAACCAGCTGAGCTAAACGCCCGACTCTTTCGTTTCAAAAGCGATGCAAAGGTAGAAACTTTTCTGCTTTACTCCAAATTTTCACCTAAGATTTTTCCTGAAAGTTACTCACCGCTAAAGCGCTTAACCTGTTCAGTAAGCAAATCATTATCATCAAAGTAGTTTATCTTCATTGCTTTTCTAACATCCGATAAGGTTTCTGCTGCAGCAGCACGAGCCACTTCACAACCCTTACGCAACATTTCATATACAGCAGGAATATCTTTTTCAAATTCCTTGCGACGAGTACGAATCGGTTCTAACTCTTCTTGCATTACAGCCGCCAAAAACTTCTTTACTTTCATATCACCCAATCCCCCCCTTTGATAATGAGCTTTCAATTCTTCAAGGTTAGGATAATCCGGTAAATAACGCTCAAAATGTTCCGGGCGCGAGAAGGCATCCAAATATGTAAACACGGTATTACCTTCAATCTGTCCGGGGTCGGTCACCTTGATATGATTGGGGTCAGTGTACATACTTTTCACCTTTTTCTCTACGTCATCAGCTGAATCGGACAGGTATATACAATTGCCCAATGATTTACTCATTTTGGCCTTTCCATCCGTTCCCGGCAAACGTAAACAAGCCGCATTTTCAGGTAATAATATATTGGGTTCTACCAATGTATCTCCGTAAATATAATTAAAACGGCGCACTATCTCGCGAGCTTGTTCCAACATCGGTTCTTGATCCTCGCCAACCGGAACGGTTGTAGCACGAAAGGCTGTTATATCTGCAGCCTGACTGATTGGATAGGTAAAGAATCCTACCGGAATACTTGTTTCAAAGTTACGCATCTGAATCTCTGTTTTTACAGTCGGATTGCGTTGCAAACGTGACACGGTAACAAGATCCATAAAGTAAAATGTCAATTCACACAATTCTGGTATTTGTGACTGTATAAAAATAGTAGATTTTGTAGGATCTATACCACAGGCCAAATAATCAAGCGCCACCTCAATCACATTTTGACGCACTTTCTCGGGATTCTCAATATTATCTGTCAAAGCTTGTCCATCTGCCTCAAAGATAAATATCTTATCAAACTCACCGGAATTCTGTAATTCCACTCGTCTGCGCAAAGAACCTACATAATGCCCTATATGTAATTTCCCTGTCGGACGGTCACCAGTCAATATTATTTTTTCTTGCTTTTTCATTTCGTTATTTATTTTTAGTGTTGCAAAGGTAAACAGAAATCTTGAAGTCACCAATAAAAGCACTCGTCATTCATTCTACACCCCTACTCTATTATGTTATCCAAACAATAAATCCATATCTTTCTGTTCTAATACAGCAACTATCACTTTCCCATCAGGCGTATGGTTTGGATTGGAACATGTAAAGAGATCATTTACCAACCGTTCCATTTCTTCATTTGTTAGAACTTGTCCATGCGCTATTGCTGCACTCTTTGCTAAAGAAAAAGCTATATAATGGCGTACATCTTCCTCTATATTACACCCTTTTTCTATTGAAGCACACACAATACCCCGTACCACTTCTACTTGATTCATCCCATCTGTTCCTGATGGTATTGCATTAATAGAGAAACTTCCACCACCTAAAACTGACAAATCATACCCTAATGAATGCATATCATCCATCAGATGTTCTAACACAATTGATTCAGAGGGTGGCAATTGTAATATCTCCGGAAATAAAAGTCGTTGAGCGACTCCGGTCCCATTCTCCATCTGCACACGATATTGGTCATACAAAATTCTCACATGCGCCCTGCATTGATCAATAATCATCAATCCCGATTTGGAAGCAGTCATGATGTACTTACCTTTATACTGATAATGCAACGTAGAAGTATCTAACAGATGTTCTGTTTCCGCATAAAGTGTTTCACTTTCAAACGTATCTATCTCAACCTGATTCGGTTTCTTTGATGATTCAAAGTTTTCAAAGTTATACATAGACTCCCAATGGGATGTATCTTGTTTTGATGGACGTTTAGTTTCCGTTTTAAAAGGGTTGAAATGAGGATTAACTTCTACCTTTGGAGCTTCAACACGCATTGCTTCCGTAGAATTTCCAAACACAGGCATTTCAAAAGCACCTTCCGTATCGAAATCTATAGTCGGCACCGCATTAAAACGCCCTAAGGCTTCTTTTACAGCAGCGACAATAATCTGCCATATAGCCAATTCATTCTCAAACTTAATTTCTGTCTTTGTTGGGTGGATGTTCACATCAATATTAGAAGGTTCCACGTCAAAATAGAGAAAATAAGAAATCTGTTCGCCTGCAGGTATCAACTGCTCAAAAGCCTCCATCACCGCCTTATGGAAATAAGGATGACGCATATATCGGCCATTTACAAAGAAATATTGGTGTGCTCCTTTTTTTCTTGAAGTTTCAGGCTTACCAACAAAACCGGATAAATGTACTAATGAAGTTTCAACCTCTACAGAAAGCAATTGCTCGTTCATTTTCTTGCCAAATAGTCCGGCAATGCGCTCGCGACGTGATGTTTTTGGCAGACTTAATACTAAAGAGCCATTGTGCGTTAATGAGAAAGATATGTCTTCATGTACCAATGCTATACGCTCAAACTCTTGCAAGATATTATTCAATTCTGTTTGATTGGACTTCAAGAATTTACGACGAGCAGGAACATTAAAAAAAAGATTATTCACCAAAAAGTTGGAACCTACAGGACAAGAAATCGGTTCTTGTTTAAGTACTTCCGAACCGGCAATTGACACACAGGTACCCAAGTCGTTATCTTTACCTCTTGTTCGCAACTCAACTTGAGCTACGGCAGCAATTGAAGCCAGCGCTTCTCCTCTGAACCCCATGGTACGCAACGCAAATAAGTCCGTAGCCTCACGGATTTTTGAAGTAGCATGACGTTCAAAAGCCAAACGTGCATCTGTTTCAGACATACCTTTACCGTCATCAACAACTTGAATAGAGGTCTTACCGGCATCCTCTACTACAACATCAATATGAGAAGAACCGGCATCCACAGAATTCTCAACCAACTCTTTAATAACAGATGCAGGACGTTGTATTACCTCCCCTGCTGCAATCTGATTCGCTACCGAATCCGGTAACAAATGTATAATATCACTCATGTTACTTCTTCCTTAGAATCTAAAACTTCCTGTTTGTAAATAATGCCAAACAAAAATCAAAACTGCAATGATAATTAACGCCACACCGAATGTCATAGGTTTACGACCGCTCTCTTTTCTACGCTTGAGGTGTGTTGTTCCTTTTACAAAAGTTCCTCGAATATCCTCAGGATTAAACTCTTTCTTAGGCAACATTCCCAACTCGCGTTTTGCACGTTCTTCTATCTTTTTCAGTTTTTCCTTACGTTCATCAATATAAATATATGAATGCTGGTAGCCTCGTGGCATACGTGTCTTGAATAGAGCCATAATCACTTCCGTTTTATTTTATCCAATGATTGTATAGGAGCTTTATATTTTCGAGATGCCTTTAATTCCGTTCCGCTCCGCTTAGGTCGCCAATTGAATATATCATCTTTATTCAGTGGCCTTACATAATCAAGCCAAGCAAAATTAGACAAATATAACTTGTCTTTCGGAATCATTATAATAGGATATATTGTTCCGGTAGCAGCCGGCATCCATATCTTATCCATCCTACGCTCTTTCATATATAATTTTAGTTCGGATGTTTCGGTATAATTCAATCCTATCATCAAACTATCATCGTCGAACATATAATAATCCACAAAAACATTTCCCTTAACATGTGTCTCTTTCATTTCTCCATCTCGGAAATAAGAAATCATTTCCTTTCCTGCTATCTGATTGTAATGCACGGAATCTATTCGCTCGACGGATAGTGTTTGGTCTATTACATTTACACGGTCTATTGTAGAATCATTCATAAACACTTTTATCACCTCTCCTAAAAGTTGTTGACCGCCATTCCAAACAATGGGATCCTTATACATTGTCATACAAGAATCTTTTGTGTTATACACCAAAGAGTCACAGACGCCTTGCACATCAATGCGATACGCACGTACCTTGTGATATGCACGCATCTCGCGATACATCGTATCTGTATTTATATAATAAGTATATACTTTAAATGAGTCTGCATGCAAATACATGGAATCTTTCTGGGAATAATCTATCGCCACAGCACTATCTGCGGCCTCGGAATATCCTGTTTTTTCGTTATACAGACAATAATGACCTGTAAACATATTTTTATTCAGTTCGTCAGTATAAATGATGTTTCGAAAAGCTTTTCCTACTCCTGCTTTACTATCATAAAATACACTATCACCAATCATCTTACGCCCGTTATTTGTCAATATTGAGCGATCCAGCAAAATAGCTTGTTCCGTTTGCGTATTGTAAAAGCCTGACTCTGAATAAATATGATTGTCTCCACTATCTATATTAGAAGGACCGACTATTTCTGCAACACTCGTTTGCGTATTATAATTGAGGGTATCTGAAATCAGGGTGAAACCGGGATTGTTCAATTTAACATTGTAATTAAAAACCGCTTGTCGGGTTGTCGGACTATACTGTCCCCAATCCGAAGTCAACTCATTTTCCTTATCTACCAATTTCCCTCCCTCAAAGAAATACCCTAAATCAAACATCCTATCATAATCCAAGCTATCAGTATAAAGTCTAGACTCCCGATGCGTTAAAATTACATTATGACGAACGCGAGCCAACTGATCCATACCATTATAAAACAGCATATCACCTACAAGGTCTAACGTATCGCCTTGTATCATCTTTACATTTCCGAACGCATCAAAAGAGTTTGTCGCTTGATAAAAACAAGCACTATCGCAGTACATAAATACGCCTTCATGCTGAAATTGCACATTTCCCGTAAGTATTTGAGCACCGGGATGACGATATTGATCAAAACTTAATTTATCCGTATGTAATAATATCACCTTACTGACGGATTCCTCATTTGTATCTTCTGCTTCTTGCGAAAAAGCACAAAGCGTAAATAGGCATAGAATACAAAAAGAAAGTAATCTATGCCAAACACTCATTTTTTTATTTATTTCTATTCTTTTCATTTAATCCAACCGGGATACTCAAATTCACAATTTCGCCACTCCTCATTGATACGTATGTAAGTGGTTTGCTGCTTCTCTTTAATCCATTCTTTTATCTTTTCCTCTTTGCGCTTTGCCAAAACCACATCTTTCAATATTTGAAAATCTTCTGCCATTGTAGCTCTGTGTGCTTTAATATGAGCTTTAAGTTTTACAATTGCACAAACTTCCTTACCCTTATTATTTATCATCATGAATGGTTCGGATATTTCACCTGTATTCATTGTCGAAACAACCTTTGCTATCTCTTGTGGCAGATCTTGTAATTGAAATCTGGAAGTTCTGGTTTGTTCACCCGTAGATGGGTCGTACTTCGTATTCGTCATCAGACCTTTATTCTTTCGGGTATCTTTATCATCCGACAAATAGGTCGCAGCTTCATCAAAAGTAAATTTCTCTTTTCTCAAATCCTCAGCCACTGTATCTAATCTTGCAATAGCGACATCAATATCTGCCTGATCCAAACGTGGCTTTCTTAAAATATGTCTTATTTTTACCTTATCGCCACGTTTATCAATCAATTGTATGATATGATAACCATACTCAGACTCTACTACTTTTGAAATCTTCTTAGGATCCGTCAAACTGAATGCTACATTGGCAAATGCGGGGTCAAGTTCGCCCTTACCAGTATAATCCAATTCTCCTCCATAACGCGCCGTACCGGGATCCTCAGAGTACAAAATAGCTAAGGTTGAAAAAGATGACTCACCACTATTGACTCTTTCTGTATATTCACGCAATTCATCTTTTACCCTATCTATTTCCTCCTGTGGGATTCGAGGCTGCATCGTAATAATTTGAACTTCAACCTGCGCCGGAATCCATGGCAGACTATCCTGAGGAACATCTTTAAAATATCTACGTACCTCTGCCGGCGTTACTTTAATATCACTCGTTAAGTTTTCGCGAACTTTTTGAACGGTATATTGCTCCTTTGTTGACTCAAACAACATTTCACGCAACTGGGTCATCGTCTTGTGATAATACTCCTCTAACTTCTCTTTTGAGCCGGCGCGCATAATCAATTGATTCAAACGTTCCTCTACATTTGCTGAAACATTGGAGGCCGGTATATCAACACTATCAAGTTGCGCCTGATGCAAAAATAGCTTTTGAATAGCCAACTGCTCAGGTATCACACAATACGGATTCCCGGAAATATTTGCACCAAACTCCAAACGTGCTGTTTCTACATCTGAACGTAGGATTGCTTCATCACCCACAACCCATATCACTTCATCTATAACATGGTTAGCACTTTGCGAAAACAAAGGGAGTTGTGCTCCGAATAAGAACGCCAACAATGCACACCATAACATTTTGACCAACTTCATAAATCGTTTTTTTAGTCAACAGAATAGTATCACTTAATGTTTATTGACCGTTTTCAATACGTCTTCGTAAACTTCCACTTTATATTTTTCACGCAATTTGCGTACAAACTCATTTTCACATGCTGTTTGATAGTCAGAAATCACCTCTCCTCGTACATCTGTCCACGTTGCCGGTTTTTTTAATTTCTTCCCATACACTGCGGTAACAGGATACATCTTCATTGATTTTGGTTGCTTCTTACTTTTAAACACCATATAATCAACATATCTATTATCTCCTTCTTTGAACAAATTTTTCTCCACACGAATCTGTTTCAAAGAGTCACGGTTGAATGTTGCACGTAAAGTGTCTATCCATTTTGTTTCATCAACAGACTTCAATAATTTACGGACTTGCTTTTGAACCTCCTCATCTTTCGCATGACATACCAAACCTTTATAACGTGGGGCTTCCCACTTATATTTTGATTTGTTTGCCTTGAAATATTGTTCTAAAGCTTTTTCATCAGTTGCTGCATTTTCCCAAACTTCACGTGAACTAATTTCATACAACAAAAGTCCATCATGATATTCTTGTATCAAATACTTCAATTCACTATTAGTCGCACACAACTCCTTACATTTATTCTCAATGATTTGGTCGGACGTTAAATGTGATGCCTTACCTAAAGAGTCAATTGTTACTGTTGCTATACGATCCTTCATTCCACGTTGCTCCAAGAACTTCTGAATCTGCGGTTTCAACTCTTCATAACTTTCAAGTTGCTTGCGATCTTGCATCAGAATAATATGATATCCCATTGGCGACTTAACAACAGAAGACATCTGACCTTTCTGTAATGAGAAAGCAGCCTCTTCAAACTCCTTTATTGTCTGCCCCTTAGAAATCCATCCTAAAGCACCGCCACGACCTGCAGAACCTTTATCCTCAGAACATTGTTGTGCTAATTGTGAAAAGTCAGCACCTTGTTGCAATGCTTGATAAATAGAATCTATGCGAATTTTTGCTTTATTCCATTCTTCTTGTCCAGCTTTCTGAGATGCCAATGTCATGATATGTGCAGGAAACACCAATCCTTCAGGACCTATTCCTTGCTTCATCATATCATAATAGTTGCGCACTTCTTTTTCTTCTGCTTGCGGTGAAACAAAATAAGGCAAAATTTGCTGGTTTCTATATGAAGCGAATTCTTTTTGAAAAGAAGTCAGCGTATCATAACGCGCATCCAATGCTGCTTCAACTTTCAACTTATAATTGATAAACAAATCAACATATTCATCTATCGTCTTCTGTTCTACAACATTCTCGCCATTATTCTTGTTGAAATTGTATTCAAATTCTGAACGAGATACGTCCTTACCATTTATTTTCATCACTATCGGGTCGTTATCTTGAGCTTTCAAGAAAACGGATATCACAAATAAGGAACAAAAAAGAATTGAATATTTCATGACTTTACTTATTGGGGACGACTATAATTAGGAGCTTCACTTGTAATCGTTACATCATGCGGATGACTTTCCAAAACACCGGCATTGGTAATACGTACAAATTTTGCATTATGTAGTTCTTCTATTGTATTCGCGCCACAATACCCCATACCAGAACGCAATCCACCTATTAGTTGGAATATAACCTCTTGTACAGTTCCTTTATAAGGCACACGGCCGGCAATTCCTTCCGGAACTAATTTCTTGGCATCTTTCACATTCCCTTGGAAATAACGGTCTTTTGAGCCACATTCCATAGCCTCAAGAGAACCCATTCCTCTATATGACTTAAACTTACGTCCATTGAAAATAATCGTGTCACCGGGAGATTCTTCTGTACCAGCTACCAACGAGCCAATCATCACACTATAACCTCCCGCAGCCAAAGCCTTCACGATATCACCGGAATAACGCAAACCACCATCTGCGATAAGAGGTACACCTGTTCCTTTCAATGCACAAGCAACATCATAAACCGCTGAAAGTTGTGGAACTCCGACACCTGCGACAACACGGGTTGTACAGATAGAACCCGGGCCGATTCCAACTTTAATACCATCCGCTCCGGCTTCAACTAACATTTTTGCAGCTTCTCCTGTCGCAACATTTCCAACAACAATATCCACATTTGGAAATTCTGCCTTTGCTTCTTTTAATTTCTCTATCACAAATTTAGAATGTCCATGAGCTGTATCAATGATAATAGCATCTGCGCCAGCCTCAACCAAGGCTCTCATTCTTACCATTGTATCGGGGGTTACACCTACACCTGCAGCAACACGCAAACGACCTTTTTCGTCCTTGCATGCCATAGGTTTGTCCTTCGCTTTGGTAATATCCTTATATGTGATTAACCCTACCAACTTGCCTTCCATATCAACTACAGGAAGTTTCTCAATTTTATTTTCTTGTAGTATTTTAGCGGCTGCAGCCAAGTCTGTCTGCTGATGCGTTGTTACCAAATTCTCCGAAGTCATAACGTCATCTATCGGACGTTCCGGATTCTGTTCAAAACGCAAATCGCGGTTAGTAACAATTCCCACAAGTTTATTTTCATCATCAACAACTGGGATTCCACCAATATGATACTCACTCATTAAATTCAAGGCATCCATGACGGTTTTACCGCGCTTAATTGTAACAGGATCGTAAATCATACCATTCTCGGCACGTTTTACAATGGCGACTTGACGCGCCTGTTCCTCAATAGACATATTTTTATGAATAACACCAATACCACCTTCACGAGCTATTGCTATAGCCATAGGTGCTTCTGTTACAGTATCCATTGCGGCTGTTACAAAAGGTATCTTCAACTCAATATTACGAGAGAACTTAGTTGACAACTCCACTGTACGTGGCAAAACTTCTGAATAAGCGGGGATTAACAATACGTCATCGTAGGTCAATCCGTCCATTACGATTTTATCTGCAATAAATGATGACATAGACATTAAATTTATTGCATGCAAATATAAAGGTTTTTATTGGATTTACGAGTATTTTCAACCTTTTTGTGATAAAAAAAACAGTTTTTCACAAGCGAGCTCAACTTTTTGTGATGTGAACTATAAAAAGACGAGAACAAAGAGCGTTTGATACGCCTTGTTCTCGTCATAATATTTTTTACAAGAAAAATCAATTGGCCATCTCTGAAATAAATTTGATACGTACCAATCTTATTTCTTCTTCCGTGTAATCTTCACCTAATTCATCCAATGCTGCATCCATTGAATCCGTATCGGACTCTCTAAAATACTCATAAATATCTTGAATACTCTCCTCATCCAGTTCTTCTTCAAGGAAATAGTCAATATTTAACTTTGTTCCGGAATACACTATTTTTTCTATTTCCTCTAAAAGTTCGTCAAAATCCAACCCCTTAGTTGATGCAATATCATCCAATGCTATCTTACGATCTATATTTTGAATAATACTTAATTTTTGTGCAGACTTCTTAGGCGTTGTACGAACTCTCAAGAATTCCGGTCGTTCTACATCATTTTCCTCACAATAACGTTTTATCAAGTCGCAAAATTCTTGTCCATAACGTTTGGCCTTTCCATCTCCAACTCCTGGAATATTTTTCAACTCTTCCAAATTTACAGGGTAGATAGTAGCCATTGCTTCTAATGAAGGTTCTTGGAAAATAACATAAGGTGGTACATTTAACTCATTAGACTTTTTCTTTCTTAAATCCTTCAAAGCATTATATAATGCTAAATCTGAAACACTTGTTCCATCTCCACCAACAACTTCGTCATCATCCTCTTCACCAAACTCATTGTTCTCCACCACCATAAATGGCTCATCTGATTTTAAAAAGCGTGTCGCTTTAGGCGTCAATTTTAAGATACCATAATTTTCTATCTCCTTTTCCAAATAACCCGCTATCAACGCCTGACGAACAACAGCATTCCAAAACCTCTCCTCATATTCGACTCCGCATCCGAAACAGTCTAAATTATCATGTTTATGTGCCGTTATATCATTACTTTCAATGCCCATTAAAACTTTAATAATATAATCAGTCTTGAAATTTTCTTTTACGGCATCAATTACTTGAATTAACAACTTCAATTCGTCACGGGCATCAATCTTATTTTTGGGGCGAAGGCAATTATCACAATTTCCACAACTATCTTGTGGATACTCTTCTCCAAAATAATGCAGTAAAAATTTCCGTCGGCAAACAGAAGTCTCCGCATAAGCAGCCGTTTCAGAAAGTAATTGTCTTCCTATATCTTGTTCTGCTACAGGTTTCCCCTCCATAAACTTTTCCAACTTCTGCAAATCCTTATGCGTATAATAAGTCACGCACATGCCTTCACCGCCATCACGACCTGCACGTCCGGTTTCTTGATAATAACCCTCTAAACTTTTGGGTATATCATAATGTATTACATACCGAACGTCGGGTTTATCTATTCCCATACCGAATGCTATCGTTGCTACGATGACATCAATACGTTCCATGATAAAATCATCTTGCGTTTGTGAACGTGTAACCGAATCCATTCCGGCATGATATGCCCTTGCGTTGATGTCATTCGCACGAAGCACTTCCGCCAAGTCCTCCACGCTCTTACGACTCAAGCAATAAATAATCCCACTTTTTCCGTGATGCTGTTTGATAAATTTAATAATATCTTTATCTACATTTTTGGTCTTGCTCCTAACCTCATAATACAAATTAGGACGATTAAATGAGCTTTTAAACTCTTTTGCATCTATTATACCTAGATTCTTTTTTATATCACCTCGAACCTTATCCGTTGCAGTTGCTGTCAAAGCAATAACCGGTGCCTTACCTATTTCATTGATTAAAGGTCGTATCTTCCGATATTCCGGACGGAAATCATGCCCCCACTCAGAAATACAATGCGCCTCATCTACAGCATAAAATGAAATTTTTACGTTCCGTAAGAAATCTACATATTCTTCCTTTGTCAAGGATTCCGGAGCCAAATACAACAATTTGGTTTTCCCGTTTATAATGTCATTCTTGACACTATCTATTGCTCCTTTTGTCAAGGATGAATTGATAAAATGTGCCACTGAATCATCTTCTGAAACATACCTTATGGCATCAACTTGATTTTTCATCAAAGCTATTAAAGGAGAAATTACAATAGCTGTCCCCTCCATTAATAGAGAGGGAAGTTGATAACACAAAGATTTTCCTCCTCCTGTAGGCATCAATACAAATGTATCATTTCCTGCTAAAAGATTCTTAATGATGGCCTCTTGATCACCTTTGAAGGCGTCAAAACCAAAATACTGCTTAAGAGGGGCTATTAAATTTTGCGTTATATCCATAAAAAATAGTTTCTCAATAAAGCTTTTAATACGGGTTAAGTCCTCACTCTTAACAAAGTTATAAACAAAAACCGAATAAATGCAAATTATTGAGAAACTATTTTTACTTAGTATCGTTATTTAAAATAAAAAACACTAGGATCCTATAAGATTAGCTTTCTCTAATTGTTTTTTTGCATAACTCAAACTTACCTTATATGTCTTTTGTTTTTTTGACGGAACTTCATACATCGCATCAATCATAATAGACTCCATGATAGAGCGCAATCCTCGTGCGCCCAATTTATATTCAACAGCCTTATCTACGATATACTCCAAAACTTCATTGTCAAACGAAAGTTTAATACCATCCATCTCAAATAACTTTATCTGTTGCTTAACAATTGAGTTTTTTGGTTCTGTAAGTATTCTTCTTAACGCTTCCCTATCCAATGGATTCAAGTATGTCAATACCGGAAGACGACCTATTATCTCAGGTATCAATCCGAAACTCTTCAAATCTTGAGGCAAGATATACTTCATCAAATTAGACTTGTCTATTTGCTGAATATTTTGCACGGAATTAAAACCTACAACATGAGTATTCAAACGTTGCGCTATTTTCTTTTCAATCCCATCAAAAGCGCCACCACAGATAAATAGAATATTCTTCGTATCTACATGAATATAATCTTGATCAGGATGCTTACGCCCCCCCTTTGGAGGAACATTTACCATAGAGCCCTCCAATAGTTTCAAAAGTCCCTGTTGCACGCCTTCACCACTAACGTCACGTGTTATTGACGGATTGTCACTTTTACGAGCAATCTTATCAATCTCATCTATAAATACGATTCCTCGCTGTGCGGCAGCAACATCATAATCTGCCACCTGAAGAAGACGTGACAAAATACTTTCAACATCCTCTCCGACATAGCCTGCTTCTGTAAAAACAGTCGCATCCACTATTGTAAAAGGAACACGCAGCAGTTTTGCTATAGTACGAGCCATCAATGTTTTTCCGGTTCCCGTACTTCCGACCATTATTATATTGGATTTCTCTATCTCAACACCATCATCCATTTTTTGCTGTGCCAATCTTTTATAATGATTATACACAGCCACCGACAAATAACGCTTTGCATCATCCTGTCCGATAACGTATTGATCCAAATACTCTTTTATATCCTTAGGCTTGGGTAACTCTTCCAATTTAAAACCCAACCCCTCATCTTTCTTCGTCTCTTGGAATGCATCTTGTACGATTTGATAGGCTTGTTGGGCACAATCACTACATATATACCCACTGACACCGGTAATCAGCAAAGAGACTTCACGCTCAGAGCGTCCACAGAACGAACAATTCTTTTTCATTCTTATTTCTTTCGTATTAAAACATCATCTATCATTCCATACTCTTTCGCTTCTTGAGCCGTCATCCAATAATCCCGATCTGAATCGGCCCACACTTTATCAAAATCCGTATGCGAATGTTCAGCAATGATAGTATATAGTTCTTTTTTAAGCTTTTGAATCTCTCGCGCTGTTATTTCAATATCGGAAGCCTGACCTTGTGCACCTCCCATAGGTTGATGGATCATCACTCTACTATGAGTTAGAGCAGAACGTTTACCCTCAGCACCTGCCACCAACAATACTGCTGCCATTGATGCTGCCATTCCTGTACACATTGTTGCTACCGGACTACTAATAAACTGCATGGTGTCATAAATCCCCAAACCTGCATATACCGAGCCTCCGGGAGAATTGATATAAATAGAAATATCCTTACCCGGATCAACAGAATCCAAATACAATAATTGAGCTTGCAAAGTATTGGCAGCATAATCATCTATTTGTGTTCCCAAAAAAATGATTCTATCCATCATAAGACGAGAAAAAACATCCATCTGGGTTACATTTAACTGCCGTTCTTCCAATATATATGGATTCAAGTATTGATTCTGAGCACTCACAACATCGTCCAGTACCTGACTATTTATACCGAGATGTTTAACCGCATATTTCTTAAAATCATTCATAATTGTAAGGTTTAATAAAAAAACTTCTGAACTCCCCTTCCGCTATATTATGCAAATGTAACGAAATGTCAGCTCAGAAGTTATGGTGTTAAAAACTTATTCTCTTATAAGTAGTTCGTACTTTAAGCGAACATTTTATTGAATTCATCCAAAGACACTGTCTTCTTATTCAACTTAACAGTCTTCTTCAATTCATCACACAACTTGCCTTCTATACTACGATTTACCAAATTCTCAACTTGGTCTTGCTTCTTAAGCATTTCGTTTGCATAGTTTTCCAAAAGGTCTTCCGGCGCATTCAACATTCCATATTGTGCAAATTGCATCTTAGTAATATTCTTAGCTGTTGCCAACAAATCTTCTTTCTCCACCTTTATGCCGTAAGTCTTCACCAAATTTTCTTTTATCAAGTGCCAAGACAATTCTTCTAAGCTCTTCTCATAGTTTTCCTCAACGAAATTCTCATCTTTCTTAGGATTGCTTACACGCATAAATCGCTTCAAGAAGGCATCAGGATATTCCAATTTACCAACTTTATTCATCAAATATGTTCTAGCATCAAGCATAAACTTATAATCGCTGTCACCTACAAACTGTCCGGCAATCAATTCTTTAATTTTCGCACGGAACTCTTCCTCGCTAGTAACTGTGCCCTTAGCAAAAACTTGATCAAATAACTCTTGATTCAATTCTGCAGATTTAAAACGAGTGATTTCTTGCACTTGAAAACTGAAGTCTGATGTCATATTCGCAGCATCCTCTTTCTTTATCTTCAACAATGAAGCGATTTCTACATCATGACCATCGTATGCTTTGCTTGGATTGAACACTAATACATCGTTCACCTTACAGCCTGCAAATATTGCTTTTTGTTCCTCGTTCTTCATATATTCAGGCAACATAACAGCATTCTCTACTTGAATACCGCCTTCTTTTGTGCTGCCATTTTCATCTAACTCTGCCAATAGACCTTTCACCATATCTTTGGTCTCAAAGCTATCAACTTTCTCATAACTTCCACCACGTTGAGCATACATATTAACTTGTTTCTCAACCATATCATCGCTGACTTCAATTTCATAATAATCTACCTTATCTTTTGAAGTCAAATTTAATTCAAATTCAGGAGCGAAAGCTACATCAAATTTAAATGTAAATTCTTCCATTGTCTCAAAATCAAGCACAGGCTGATAATCCAAACTAGGAAGTGGCTCACCTAAAACATTCAAATTGTTATCCTTGATATATTCATACAACTTTTCACCTAACATTTTGTTAACTTCCTCAGCTGTAATATCCTTACCAAAACGCTTCTTCAATATCGGCATTGGAACTTGTCCGGGACGGAAACCGGGAACATTAGCTTTCTTACGGAAATTCTTTAACGCTGTTTCTACTTTTGCCGCATAATCTGATTTCTCTAACTTGATAGTTAATACGGCGCTTACCTTGTCAAGATTTTCTAATGAAATGTTCATCTTTTTAATTATATTTTTGTTATTATATCTTTCTAATTTACATAAATAGTGTGCAAAGATAACTTTTATCTTTCAAAAAATGAAGGATAAAAAGCAAAAAAACAACACAACTTCAAAATGAAGAACGCGAATGGCTATATTTTATTGCCGTGCGCTTTTTTCTTGGTCTATTTTTTGGAAATCTTTCATGCGCAGTACAAAACTATTTGTCAAATACTTAGCACGTACAACTTCATTCTCGGACAGATATTCCGGAGTACCTTGAAACAAAATCTGACCTTCAAACAACATATATGCACGATCGGTTATACATAACGTATCTTCAACATTATGGTCCGTAATCAGCACTCCGATATTACGTTGTTTTAATTTCCAAACTATATATTGTATATCTTCTACAGCAATAGGGTCAACTCCGGCGAAGGGCTCGTCCAACATAATAAATTTAGGATCTATAGCTAAACATCGTGCAATTTCTGTTCTGCGTCGCTCACCTCCGGACAATCTATCTCCAAAATTTTTACGTACTTTTTGTAACGAAAACTCCGAAATCAAACTCTCCAACTTTTCTTTTTGATATTCTTTTGGTTTTCCCGTCATCTCCAAAACAGACGCAATATTATCTTCCACCGTCATCTTTCGGAAAACAGAGGCTTCTTGTGCCAAATAACCTATACCATTACGTGCTCTTTTATAGACCGGATCTTTCGTTATCTCTATATCACCAATGAATATTTTTCCGGCATTAGGAACGACTAGACCTGTAGTCATGTAAAACGAGGTTGTTTTTCCGGCTCCATTTGGTCCTAGAAGACCTACTATCTCACCTTGCTTAACATCAAACGACACATTATTAACAACGGTCCGTTTACCATAGGTCTTCACTAATCCTTCCGTTCGAAGAACTAAACCTTCGTTTTGACTATCTTGAGTGATTATATCTGACATAAGCTTATTTTGAGGACAAAAGTACAAATTTTGCGTTAAAAAACTGCCTCGTTTTACAAAACTATTTAAAATTGGAACACCTTTTAAGGATTTTCACTAATTTTGCATAGTACAAAATGGTATAAGTTAGTTATCATGCTATTCATAAAAAGTCTATCCACATTCGGGAAATACCTATTGTTGATGCAACGTACATTCTCGCGACCGGAAAGGATGAGAATGTTTTTCAAACAATATATCAAGGAAATGTACCAATTAGGTGTCAACTCTATTGGAATTGTTTTATTGATTTCTTTCTTTATTGGCGCTGTAATTTGCATACAACTCAAATTAAACATTGAAAGTGCTTGGATGCCAAAATTTGTTACCGGATTTACTACGCGTGAAATTATGCTCTTGGAATTTTCGTCATCCATAATGTGTTTGATACTTGCAGGAAAAGTCGGTTCAAACATTGCTTCAGAAATTGGCACAATGCGAATCACGCAACAAATTGATGCGTTAGAGATTATGGGTGTCAACTCTGCTAACTATCTCATTCTGCCAAAGATTACAGGAATGATTACAATGATGCCTTTTTTGGTCTGTTTCAGTATTTTCTCAGGTATTTTAGGAGCGTACGCCACTTCTGTTATAGGACACATTATCACCATTGACGATTTGACATTGGGTTTACAGCATGACTTCAACGACTGGTATGTTTGGATGGGAGTCATCAAATCAATATTCTTTTCATTTATCATAACGAGCGTTTCTGCCTTTTACGGTTATACCGTAGAAGGAGGTTCAGTAGAAGTAGGAAAAGCCAGTACCGAATCTGTCGTAAGTAGCAGTGTACTTATATTATTTTCTGATGTATTATTAACTCACTTACTATCATAATGATTGAAATTAAATCTCTATATAAATCTTTTGAAGATAAAGAAGTCCTCAAAGACATCAATAGTATCTTCGAAAATGGGAAAACCAACCTAATCATTGGACAAAGCGGTTCCGGCAAAACTGTTTTAATGAAATGTATTGTCGGTTTATTTAGGCCTACGAGCGGACAAATCCTTTACGACGGTAGAGATTTAGTATGCATGAATAAAAGTGAATGGAAACTACTTCGCAGAGAAATGGGTATGATTTTTCAAAGTGCTGCATTATTTGATTCAATGACAGTCCTAGAAAATGTGATGTTTCCATTAGACATGTTTTCGAACGACTCATATAGTGCAAGAGTTAAACGAGCACAATTTTGTTTGGATAGAGTTAATTTATTAGATGCCCAAAACAAATTTCCTGATGAGATAAGTGGTGGTATGCAAAAGAGAGTTGCTATCGCTAGAGCTATTGCTTTGAATCCAAAATACCTTTTCTGTGATGAGCCGAATTCCGGACTAGACCCTAAAACATCATTGGTCATAGATGAACTCATTCATGATATCACAGTGGATTTTAACATGACAACCATTGTCAATACTCACGATATGAATTCTGTAATGGGTATTGGAGATAATATCCTTTATATCCAAGAAGGCATCAAGGAATGGCAAGGCAACAAAGACCAAATAATGAATTCAACCAACGAACATTTGAATAGCTTTATCTTTGCCTCCGATTTATTCCGTAAAGTCAAGGAAGCCAACAAATAAACTATATAGTCAAATAGATTTATTACTTATTATTGCATTTTCCAAACAGAACCACACTTTACCATAGGTAAAACAATATTCTCTATTGTACTATCTGAAAAAACAACTTCCAAAAACACTCTCGCAAAATCTCCATCCTCTTGGCTTTCTACCGCCCGTGCAGCAACAAAACCGCCATGAGCTTTTTTCTCTCTTTCTATATATTGAGATACCAAATCACACATTTGCTCTTTATAACCCTGCGGCATACTATCACAATACGCTATACCTTCTACAAACTTATCGCATTGTTCCTCCATCAAGAATACATAATATTTCTCTGCAGCAGAATCAGCATCCAACTTCCATCTACTACAAGATGCTCCTATTATCACCAAAAACAATACAAGTATAACGTGAATAATATATTTCATCACTTTTGTCGAATAAATATATTAATAGGCGTTCCACTGAAATCCCAGCGTTCTCTGATTTTGTTCTCCAAAAAACGACGATATGGTTCCTTTACATACTGGGGGAGGTTGGCATAAAACACAAAAGACGGGATTTGTGTTTCCGGCAACTGCATACAATATTTTATCTTAATGTACTTACCTTTAATTGATGGTGGTGGGTAAGCCTCTATCAAAGGCAACATTTCTTCATTTAACTTTGCTGTAGAAACACGTTTCTTTCGGTTATGATATACATCCTTTGCAGTCTCTAACACTTTAAAGATACGTTGTTTGGTCAAGGCTGATGCAAAAATAATAGGAAAATCATCAAATGGAGCCATACGATGACGAATGGCATATTCATACTCATTCATTACCGTACTCGTTTTTTCTTCCACTAAATCCCATTTATTAACAACCACAACTAAACTCTTGTTGTTTTTTTGAATCAACTGAAATATATTCAAATCCTGAGACTCTATACCTCTTTCTGCATCTATCATTAAAATACAAACATCAGAATTCTCAATAGCACGTATAGAACGCATTACGGAATAATACTCCAAGTCTTCATTTACCTTATTCTTTTTACGTATTCCAGCTGTATCTACAAGGTAAAAATCAAATCCGAATTTGTTATAACGAGTATATATTGAATCGCGAGTTGTTCCTGCGATATCTGTCACTATATTACGTTCTTCACCAATAAAGGAGTTTATCAAACTGGATTTACCGGCATTAGGGCGTCCAACTACTGCAAAACGGGGGATATTCTCGTCCGTTTCATCATCTTTTTCTTTTGGGAACTTTTCTACAATAAGATCTAACAACTCACCGGTACCACTACCTGTCGCAGCTGAGATACAATAAGGATCACCTAATCCCAACGCATAAAATTCGGCAGAACTATATATCCATTCATTTGTATCTGCCTTGTTAGCAACAAGGATAACTGGTTTCTTTGTCCTACGTAATATATTAGCTACGGCTTCATCCAAATCCGTTACACCATTTCTTACATCGACCAAAAACAATATCACGTCTGCCTCTTCTGTAGCTAAAGTAACTTGTTTACGGATTTCTTCCTCAAAAATATCATCAGAGTTCACAACCCAACCACCGGTATCAATTACAGAAAAATCACGACCAATCCATTCTGATTTACCATACTGACGGTCACGTGTAGTTCCGGCTTCGTCACTAACTATCGCATGACGCGTTTTAGTCAAGCGATTAAACAAGGTTGATTTACCTACATTCGGGCGACCTACGATAGCTACTATATTTCCCATATATTTATCTATTATGGCTTCACAGCCTTATTATTAATCTAAATTATAACCAAAGTTTTTCAAAGCTTTATCTGAACTTCTCCAGTCTTTATCCACTTTTACGAAAGTTTCCAAGAAGATACTTTTCCCAAAGAACTTTTCTAATGTCTTTCTAGCCTCTGTCGCTACTTTTTTCAAAGCCACGCCTTGATGACCTATAATAATACCCTTCTGTGATTCGCGCTCTACATAAATTACTACACTGATTTGGATATTCTTCGCATCCTCCTTAAATCGTTCAACTACGACCTCAACCGAGTATGGTATCTCCTTATCGTAATATAACAAAATCTTCTCCCTGATAATTTCTGTCACGAAAAAACGAGCGGGTTTATCCGTCCATTGATCTTTCCCAAAATATGGCGGCGAATCCGGTAAAAGGTCCTTAATTCTCCGTAATACCATGTCCACATTAAATTTACACAAGGCGGATATCGGAATAATTTCAGCTTGAGGCAATGCTTGATGCCATTCCTCTACCTTTGCAGTCAAATCCTGTTGATTACTTATGTCAATTTTATTTATTAACAACAAGACCGGCACGTCCATTTTTGCAACCTTTTGTAGAAAATCAGCATTCTTATCGGGCGTTTCAACCATATCCGTAACATATAGTAAAACATCTGCATCCTGCAATGCTGACTCCGAAAAACTCAACATTGATTCTTGCAGTTTATAGTTTGGTTTCAATACTCCCGGAGTATCTGAAAAGCATATTTGCATATCCTCTGTATTCAATATGCCCATGATACGATGACGTGTTGTTTGTGCCTTAAACGTAGCTATTGAGATTCGTTCACCTACTAACAAATTCATCAAAGTGGACTTACCGACATTCGGATTTCCTACTATATTTACAAAACCTGCTTTATGCGCCATTCGTCATTATTCCTAAACAAAAGAACGCATCTACTTACGGATGCATTCTTCCTATAATTTATTCTATTAACTCCCCTTGCTCCTCTACTTACTCATAAGAAGTATGGACATCAGAAAAAAAGAGCCGGAGAGTAAAACTCTCTGGCTATATTCTACTGCTACGATTAAACTGCAACTTCTTTCTCAATAGCCACCTTACCTCTGTAATAACCACAGGTAGGGCAAACTGTGTGATAGATGTGGAATGCACCACAATTTGGGCAAACTGCCAACGTAGGTGCTACTGCCTTATCGTGAGTTCTTCTCTTAAGAGTTCTCGTCTTTGACTGTCTTCTTTTAGGATGTGCCATTTTCTTTAATCTTTAATTGTTATCTAATATTTTCTTTAATTCATTCCATCGTGGATCCGTAACGCCTTCCACCTTTTCTGTCGTTTCCGCTTCACCATCTACATCTTGTGACACATTTACCAAATGTTGTTTCAGCGCATTTATCATTTCTTCGTTGCATTGTCCATCTTTGTGAACATGAACCAAAGGTATTTGCAATGCTATAAACTCATAAATATACCATGCCACATTCAACTCCGCATCATCTTCTTCAACCACTACCATATCACCGTCATCCACAAAACTATCGCCCAATTTAACTTTCAGCTCATTTTCAGTTCTGATAGTCACATTGACATTATCAAGACAACGATCACACGGAACTTGAACGACTCCTTCTATTTTAAAATCAAACATGAAAGTCCCTGCGGTTTCATTTACCCTCAAATCAACTATCACGTTTCCCGATTTCACCAACGTCGCTTCGATGGCTTCAAAAAACGAATCACTCAACTCAAACCTATACGTTAACCCTTCACAAGGTAACTGCCTTAGGTCTATTTTATATCTATCGAGTATATTCATTCGGGGTGCAAATTTACAAAAAAATAACTTAGTAGCACAAGGAAACTCTAAAAATCTTAGATTTCATTTCCTTTTATTACAAAAATAGTCTCAAAGTTCCACTCTGAAAGTCGTACCGACTCCTATTTCGGAACGTTTTACAAAAATACGCCCCTTATGATATTCTTCTATAATACGTTTGGCTAATGACAAACCTAACCCCCAACCCCTCTTTTTAGTTGTAAAACCGGGGCTAAATACTGTTTGAAATCTATTTTTTGTTATTCCCTTACCTGTATCTTCAACTTCTACTACAACCTTATCTTGTTCTTCAAAAGCCGTTATAGTAATACGTCCCTGCCCTTCCATTGCATCAATCGCATTTTTACAAAGATTCTCTATGACCCATTCAAACAAGGAAGAACACATATTTACCTTTATTGGAGTTTCCGGCAAGTTTGTAATAATATTTACTTTATTAGAAGCTCTTACAGCTATATATTCAACTACTCGTTCCAAAAGGGCATTCAGATTTTCTTCGTGTGGCTCCGGTAAAGAGCCTATTTTAGAGAAACGTTCTGCAACCCTCTCAAGTCGGCGCACATCTTTCCCCATTTCTGGTATCAGTTCGTCATTCGGATATGTCTCTTTTAAAACCTCAACCCATGCCATAAGCGAAGATATGGGCGTACCTAACTGATGTGCTGTTTCTTTTGACAAACCTACCCAAACTCTGTTTTGTTCTGCCCGCTTGGACGTTAATAATGCGAACAAAGCTACAAAGACAAATATCAAAACAACGCCTAATTGTATATAAGGATAGGATGTTAATCGTTTCAACATAATGGAATCATCATAGCATATCTCCATATAATCATCTTCTTCCGAGTTCTGTGCATCTTCGTTCAAGTAAATTCGTATAACCTTACCGTCATGATACATTTCTTCAGCCAAACGTTGAACTTCTCTTACACTATCCGCAGCATTTTTGGCATTTAGTGTTAGATTACGATAACTTTGAATATCTCCACCTTTATATTGTACTATTACAGGAATATTATCGTTCCCATTCAGAACTTTTAAAACTAGTGAGACATCTGTTTCTTCATTGGCTTCATTTAAAGTACGCATAGCATCCGCCCAAACTTCCATGTTTCGGCGCTCTCCTTCCGCTAGGTCACGCACTAATAGATGTGAAACGAAAAGGGAACCGACCGCAATTATTATTGCCATCGTTATCAATAAAAACTTTACTTGCCGTATCCTGTCATACCACTGCATAATATTTACCTTTTCTGTATAAAACGCACAAATATACTATTTTATTGCTATATTCCCTAGAATATCTAAAACTCCAAGTACTCTGTCATTTCAAACGTATGTGAGAAATCTCTCCTCCACAACCCTGTCATTCTGACGACCAAAGGGAGGAAGAATCTCGTTTATGCTATCAAAAGATCCCTCGTCGCTATCGCTCTGTCGGGATGACATTATAAAGAGGAATATAACTCCCCTCCCTTGTGGAGGGGACGGAGGTGGTCTTCAATCCTGTCATTCTGACGACCGTAGGGAGGAAGAATCTCTTTCATTTGCAAGTAACAACAAGATCCCTCGTCGCTTCGCTCTGTCTGGATGACATTATAAAGAGGAATATAACTCCCCTCCCTTGCGGAGG
>JAGBCQ010000009.1 GCA_017937925.1 Paraprevotella sp.
CTCTCGCGACTCGGCATAGAAAGTAAACTTTCTCTGCACTCACTGCTCGGAGATTTGTAAAAATATAAACTGTCTTGATTTGGCTCGGAGTATATATCTTCTCATCACGTCTTTATTGACTTGACGGTTCGTCTTTTTTTATTTTACCCTCGCTTACCATATTTATTCATACGGCAGCGAACTCTTGTACTACTTCTCTGTCTATGAAAATCTTTCAATGAACTCTTTCTTTTTCTGCCCCGGCTTTCCACTCACGCCTTTCTTATGTCGCAGTGGCTTTCCGAAAGCGAGTGCAAAGGTAGAAACAAAAAATATATCCTGCAAACATTTTAGAAACTTTTTTCAAAGAAAAGTGTAAAAAGTACACGTTTTATAAAAATCGCCCTTCTGAGGGGATGAAAATGGCGGACGTCCGGCGTCGCGATGACGGACGTCTTGCGTTTTAACGACGGACGTCCGGCGATTTTGAAACGAAAGGAGCGCAAAAAACTAAGAGTGAAACATGAAACATCATTCTCGCACGCGCGCGCATTATATACTATAGGTTTCACAATCATGTTTCATGTTTCATTTTGAGCCAAAACCCCTTTGTGGATGCGGGTTTCAGAGTGAAACATGATGTTTCATCATGATTCGTTAGGAAAATCATATCATATCTTGGTTTTTTATTTAAGTATTTCTGAAATCTCGGTCGTTATATATTATAGATATAGTAAAATAAAATTGAATAATATGAAACGCTTTTTGCTTGTTACAACATTCTGCCTCTCGCTATTCTTCATCGAAGCTCACCCTATTACTGGTTGCTATTGGATGTGGATGAACGGCAATATCTCAAAAGAAGGAATCACCAAAGACTTGGAATACATGAAGAGAGTGGGTATAGAATCTGCTTTCATTTTTGACACTTGGATAGGAGTACAACGTGGTCCGGTAGATTATGGTTCGTCAGAATGGATTGATTGTGTAAAGCACGCCTGTAGAGAAGCCAAAAGATTGGGAATCATACTTGGTATTCATAATTCACCAGGCTATACGGCTATGGGTGGACCATGGATTCATCCAGAGGAGTCTATGAAGGAACTTACATGGAGCGTATCTTCAAAAAAGACTCCACCTGTCCCACACCATAAGATGGGGTTTTATCGTGATATCAAGACTTTCCGCACTACTTGTGCCGACGAGATGCAAGAAATCAATAAGCGACTTGAGCAAGACGAATCAGTGATAATCTCACTACAAAAAACGAAACCTGTTATAGGATTCAACCTTTGGCGTGGTAAGCGCGAAAAACCTCTTGATCCACATGATGGACCACGTGACTATGCCCCTCGACTTACCGTTGAGATGAGTATAGACGGTGAAAAATGGGAAGTGATAGGTACAGCTAGTGGGCCACAGCTAAAAGCGCGTGATATACCTATTTATTTCAAGTGTGATGAAACCAAATGTAAGTATCTACGATTGACAAGCAATCGTGGGACAAACCTAGCACGCATAGAGATTCTTACGTCTCCAGGTTCAGGGATTACTTATCGCCGAGTAGGTTATACAACAAACGGGCAGATGGTGACAGCTGCCACAGAAAGTGGATTGGGGTTAGAGTGTGACAAGTTATCACGCCAGGGCGTAGAAGCCCACTTTGATCGTTTTTTAGGACCTCTACTTAATGAACTCCGTGAATATTGTGGTAATACACTTCGTTGGGTGGTAGTGGATAGTTGGGAAGCAGGTGGACAGGATTGGACCGAATCATTGGGCGCTGAGTATATTACGACCGGAGAAGGACGCGACTTCCTTACAGGAGGTATAGGACGCATTACGCCCACCAAACAACGTCTGTTCATGCAGGAATTTATGTTGCCTTTAAAGGAAAAGTTACATAGTTATGGACTTCTTTTAGTTGGTGAACCGTATGGTAATGGCGATTTCAATCGTAAGGAATATGGACTGACATTTGACCTCCCCATGAGTGAATATTGGGCTCGGTGCCACTATGGGTCAATTGAACGCCCTTATTTTGTTTCACGTTATGGGCATACGGCAGGACGGCATATAATAGGTTGTGAATTTGGTACTGCCTATCCGGGGGATGCCGACATCCCTGCAACTCTTAGCAATTTCCAAAAAGATATAGATGCAGTATGTGCAGCTGGAGTAAATTTCTTTGTCTTTCATTGTGTAGTCCATCAAGATTGTGATGATCGACCTCTCACGATGGGGCCATTCGGTACCCGCTTCGACCGTTTGCACGCCAACGCAGACTCTGTACGGGTAATCACTGACTATATACGAAAGCGCATCAAACTACAAGAAAAGCGAGTCACTTGGGATTGTATTGTTGGCACCCCAAACAATTATGCGTATCTACGTCTGCCTCGCGGACAACGTGAAGTTAAAGCAGTGTTATACTGTCATCAAAACATGACTGAGGAGGTTTTGTTCCGTAGTCAAACATTCTGTAGGCAGATGGATTCCTTAGGCGTAGCAATGGCTTTCATTCAGAGGGGGTCTATGAATTGGGATACAAATGTAAAAAATGACGAAGGACTGACTTGCCAGCAACGTTTTGAGCAAATTATGCAGCAATTTGCAAATCAAACCGAACATCAGGAGTTGTTGACAGCTCCAATCATTCCGTTTGGACATTCTGCACAGGCAACCTTTCCTTGGAACTTTGCCGCTTGGAATCCCGAGCGCACACTATGTATCTTGTCCTATCATGGCGATGCTCCTCGTACCAACCTATGTGGTTATGGTGGTGCCAATGTGGAATGGGGGCGTATGCGTAACATAGACCACATACCAGGATTAATGATTGAAGGAGAGTATGAATGGCATGAAGGACGAGTACGTCCTGCATTGGCTTTCCGCATGATGTATCCCGATAGTCGTATCTCTTTCTTGTGTGATGCAGAGAAAGGGCACTTCGACCTCTGTGAGGAAACACAGTATTATATAGCCCGTTTCATTGCAAAAGCGTTGCAGAATCCTCGCCCCAAAGATGGGGTTTACTACTCCCGTTGGTATGCTGATGGTACAGAGAGCAATGACCCACACGACCAGTTTTGGTATCAAGATGACGAAATGGTTCAACTAACGCAAGAACGCTACGCACGCAGCCGTGGAAAACAAATGCAATATGTATCTGCAAAGATTAACGGACAGTTATTAAATTATGACGCAAGCAAGCACATCAAACTAAATAGTACAATAACTGTTGATTCTGTGGGAGAATTTACTGTTGAACCGGTCTTTGTCGATAGTACCCGCACGGTGTTAAGCCGGCAACATGCGCAAGTAAGACCTCGTGTCGTACTATTGTCTGGACCGGCTATTCAAATAGGTGAATACACATTCCGCATTGACCCTAATTATTTTGGATATGACACGAATCGCCTATGGAGTGGTATTACCCTATGTATTGAGGCTGATGGCGATGCAACATACAAATCGGCCGTACAGGAACTGAATATTCAAGAAAAATAAACAACAAATATAACGTGAGCTCGATATAAGAAGCAATCGAACTCACGTTATATAAAATTATCAGTTAGAAGATTTATGATTGATGCAGATACCCTTTAAATACCATTCATACAAGCGGTGAATACCCTCATCAATCTCTACTTGATGGTGCCACCCCAAACGGTGCAACTTAGAAACATCGGTCAACTTACGCATCGTACCATCAGGTTTTGTCGCATCCCAGCGCAACTCACCTTTGAAAGCGATTTCCTTCATTATCATCTCCGCAGCTTGACGAATAGATACTTCCTTGCCTGTTCCGACATTTATATGGCAATTTCTTATTTCTTTTTCACCTTCTGCATACGTATCCTTAAAGTCCACATTAAGTAACACATGAACGCTCGCATCAGCCATTTCTTCGCTCCACAAAAATTCTCGCATCGGGCTACCGGTTCCCCACAACATCACAGCCTCAGGGGTAATGCCATAATAAGCTAGCACTCGTAGGATATCGGCTTCGTCTGACTCACTATTTACCACGATACGCTCAGATCCCTTACCCATTCCTACAGGACGCAATCCCAAATCTTTTCTTACTGCATCCCAATCACCCTCGTTCAAGCATTTAGCCAAATGAATTTTTCTAATCATTGCGGGAAGCACATGACTGTTCTCCAAATGGAAATTATCATTGGGGCCATACAAGTTTGTCGGCATTACAGCAATATAATTCGTGCCATATTGAAGATTAAAGCTCTCGCACATTTTCAGACCGGCGATTTTAGCAATTGCATACGGTTCGTTCGTATATTCCAAAGGCGAGGTCAACAATGTATCTTCAGTCATCGGTTGCGGTGCCTCGCGCGGATAAATACAAGTACTACCCAAAAACAGAAGTTTCTTCACACCGTGTCGGAAGCTCTCCCCTATCACATTCTGCTGTATCTGTAAATTCTCATAGATAAAGTCGGCACGATATTGCAGATTCGCCATGATGCCACCGACATGCGCTGCGGCCAACACAACTGCCTCCGGTTTTTCTTCATCAAAAAAACGCTTTACTGCGACTGCATCCAATAAGTCCAACTCCTGATGTGAACGTCCTACCAAATTAGTGTAACCACGCTCCATCAAATTATTCCAAATGGCGGAACCCACCAAACCGTGATGTCCCGCCACATATATTTTTGCTGATTTCTCTAACATACTTTCCTTATATATTAGTCCATTTGCGCTTTAAGGTGCAACTTCTTGACAAACTTCATGTCATGCTCCACCATGATACGTACCAATTCTGCGAATGGTGTTTTTGTCGGGTTCCATCCCAATAAAGTTTTTGCTTTAGTTGGGTCTCCTAACAATTGCTCCACTTCGCACGGACGGAAATATTTCGGATCGACTTCGACCAACACCTTTCCTGTTGCCACGTCAACACCCTTTTCATCAACGCCTTCGCCTTCCCATCTTAATTCTACGCCCAAGTTTTGGAATGCCAACGTACAGAACTCACGTACCGTATGCATCTCACCGGTCGCAATTACGAAATCTTCCGGAGTGTCGTGTTGCAAAATCAACCACATACATTCTACGTAGTCCTTTGCATAACCCCAGTCACGACGTGCGTCCAAATTACCCAAATACAACTTATCCTGATAACCTTGCACAATACGTGCTGCCGCCAACGTAATTTTACGTGTCACGAAAGTCTCACCACGACGCTCACTCTCGTGATTGAACAAGATACCGTTCACTGCAAACATATCATAGCTCTCACGGTAGTTCTTGGTAATCCAATAACCATATTGCTTAGCTACTCCATACGGTGAACGAGGATAGAACGGTGTGGTTTCCTTTTGAGGAACTTCTTGTACCTTTCCGAACAGTTCGGATGTTGACGCCTGATAAATGCGACAAGTCTTCTCCAAACCGCAGATACGTACAGCTTCCAACAAACGGAGTGTACCGACAGCGTCTGCCTCCGCAGTATATTCCGGCACATCAAAAGACACCTTTACATGACTCTGAGCAGCCAAGTTATATATTTCATCCGGACGAATAGTTCCAATGATACGAATCAATGAGCTACTGTCCGTCATATCGCCCCAATGTAAATTTACCAAACGAGTTTTCTTCATGTCGCGTACCCATTCATCCAGATAGAGGTGCTCGATACGACCTGTATTAAAGGAAGAAGAACGACGGATAATACCATGTACTTCGTAACCTTTCTCAATAAGAAACTCTGCCAAATAGGAACCATCCTGCCCGGTAATACCGGTTATCAATGCTACTTTACTCATAATTTATGGTTGGTTAGATTATAATAATATATGTTACTTAATTTTCAATACCGTTGTCAGAAGCGAAGCTACAGACACAAGTATTCCGGTTGCGCTCAACCAAATGCTTGTACTTTGACCGATTTCTGAATTCTTGGCCTTTGTCTTATTAGGCGTCACATACAACACATCGTTCTGTTGCAAGTAATAATAAGGAGAGTTGATTAAGTTAGCATCGTTCAAATCCAACTCATGAATACTCTTTTGTCCGTTTGCATCCTCGCGAATCAACTTCACATTGTCACGGCGACCATAAATAGTCAGATCTTTAGCCATTGCCAAGGCTGAATAAACTGAAACCTTCTCTGCCGGCATTGTGAATGTTCCGGGACTTGTCACTTCACCCAACACTGACACTTTGAAGTTGTTCAATCGGACATTTACCACCGGACGAATCTTCAAATAAGCGCCTTGAATTTTCGTTGCCAAATAATCTTCCAACTCGTCTTCAGTCATACCTGCCACCTTTATTTCTCCTAACGCTGGGAAATCAATAGTTCCATCATTACGAACCAAATAAGGCAACAAGACTTCCTGAGAAGTCAATTTCGTGCGATCACCCGTATTCTCATTTGAAGACACCGTCAAATTGAATTGAAGTACAGCTGCAGGGTCGTCCGGACATGAAACAGTGATAATTAACTCATCTTTCGGCGTTATTCTTGCTTCAGACAAGTTCGCCATCAGCGCGACTTCATCACTATTAATCATATAAGGTACATTCTTGTAAGAAGAACAAGACGTAACGTATATCAACGCTACCACTGTCCATAAACCAAAAAATCTTTTCATCATTATATAGTTTAATTATTTATGTTATTCACACATACGTTTCTAATATTTCACAATTACCATCGGGCAACAACATGACACCCTCTGCCTCGGCGGCCACCAACAGTGAATGACCTGCATTTAAAATTACCTCCTCATCTTTACATATCACACGGCATGAACCTGACGTACATATCAATATCACGAAACTATCCAACTCCGAATAATCACAAGACATTGGTTCTGTCAAGCGATATAGACCAGTCGTAAAATATGGTGCCTCAACCAAAGTGGTCGGCTCATTCAAAACAACTTTTGGTGTTTCACCATTATCTGAATATGAAAAATCTATTGCCTCTTTCGCTTGTTCTATATGCAACTGACGCGGACGACCATTCGCATCCAAACGACCAAAGTCATAAATACGGTAGGTCAAGTCAGAGCTTTGTTGTATTTCACAAATAAAACAACCCTTGCCTATGCTATGAACTCTACCGGCCGGAAGATAAAACACATCTCCCTTACTAACGTTATAACACTGCAAAACTTCCGGTAAAGTCTGTTCCTCTACTCTTTTTACATACTCTGCTTCTGTAATATCCCGGTTAAAGCCGTCATACAGAGTAGCGTTTTCATCGCAATCTACAATGTACCACATTTCCGTCTTACCCATACTTCCATGGTGCGCCATCGCCAACTCGTCATTGGGATGTACTTGAACGGACAATGGCTTACAAGCATCAATAAACTTTACAAGCAGAGGGAATTTATTACCATAACGACGATAGTTGTCCTCACCCACCAATGCGCTTTTCTCCTGTTCCAAGAGTTCTGTCAGAGTCAATCCTCTATACTCACCATCAGCCACAATAGATTCATCACCAGGCACCCCGGATATTTCCCAACTTTCACCGATATTACGACCATCGCCAGGCAATCCTTTAAAAGGAAGAATTTTTTGTCCTCCCCAAATGGTTTCCTTATAAATATCCGTAAAGCGTAGTAACTTACTTTTCATCATTTGTTTTAAAATCCGTTCAAAAGTACGAATTTATTTAAAAAGTGAGAAGAAAAGTCTGATTAAAATTGTCTTAACACAGTCTTTTGCCTCAAATCCTTTCTTTTAATCAAAGTTCACACTCCTATGAAACTCAACTACAGCCTCTATTCCCTTACGGAACATATCTAATGAAAAACTCTCATTTGGAGAGTGAATCGCATTGCTCTCTAACCCGAACCCCATCAAGATGGTCTTCACGCCAAGAATCTGCTCAAAATCGCTAATGATAGGAATACTTCCGCCACGACGTACAGCCAAAGGCTTTTTACCAAACGCCTTCTCAAAACCCTTTTCTGCCGCCTTATATGCCGGTAAAGTAATTGGACAAACATACCCTTCACCACCGTGCATCGGTGTCACTTTGACACGCACATAATCAGGAGCTATAGAAGCGATGTAATCTACAAACATTTTCGATATTTTCTCATGTTGCTGATGAGGAACAAGACGACATGACACCTTAGCATAAGCTTTAGAAGGCAAAACGGTTTTCGACCCCTCGCCGGTATGACCTCCCCATATACCGCAGACGTCAAAAGAAGGGCGACAACTATTACGTTCTATTGTGCTATACCCTTTCTCGCCTTTTAACGCTTTCACATCTATAGCCGCTTTATATCGCTCCTCGTCAAATGGAATACTTGCCAACATTTGGCGCTCTTCTTTAGAAAGTTCTTCAACATCATCATAAAAACCTGGTATCGTTATACGACCATCGGCATCGGTCAAATTCGAAATCAAGTCGCACAATACATTGATTGGATTCGCCACCGCACCACCAAAATGTCCGGAATGTAAATCGCGATTTGGTCCGGTTACTTCAATCTCCCAATATGCCAATCCTCGTAAACCGGTTGTTAAAGATGGCAACTCCGGCGCCAACATACTGGTATCGCTTACCAATATCACATCGCAAGCCAGAAGTTCCTTATTCTCTTGCAAAAAAGCATTAAGACTTGGTGACCCGATTTCCTCTTCTCCCTCAAGAATAAACTTTACATTATGGCGTAGTTTATCTTCACGTACCATATATTCGAAGGCCTTGAGTTGAATAATGGATTGTCCTTTGTCGTCATCTGCTCCACGAGCATACACCCGGCCCTCTCTCACTTCCGGAGTAAAAGGTTCACTTTTCCACAAATCCAATGGGGCAACAGGCATTACGTCATAATGCCCATAAATCAAAATCGTTGGTGCCTCGGAAGACACTATTTTTTCCGCATATACCAATGGATTACCCGCCGAGGGCATGATACGCGCTTCATCAACGCCCGCCTCCAACAACAATTCCTTCCACCGCTCGGCACATGCTATCATATCTGCTTTGTGCGCAGGTTCAGCACTTATACTTGGGATGCGGACCAAACTAAACCATTCATTCAGGAAACGCTCTTCATGAGTCGTAATATAATCTTTGATTGTCTGCATATTATTATCGTTTTTACTTTTTACTTATTCTACCGTTACCGACTTCGCCAAATTGCGCGGCTGATCCACATTTTTACCTTTACAAACTGCAATATGATATGCCAACAGTTGCAATGGTACTGAAGCTACCAGCGGTTCCAAACACTCCAAAGTCTCCGGCAACTCAATCACATCGTCTGCCAATTCACGTATTATAGTGTCGCCTTTCGTCACCAATGCCACAACACGACCTTTTCTAGCTTTCACTTCCTGAATATTGCTCACCACTTTATCATACATACCATTTCGTGTAGCAATAACAAACACCGGCATTTCCGAATCGATCAGTGCTATAGGTCCGTGTTTCATTTCCGCTGCCGGATAACCTTCGGCATGGATATATGAAATCTCTTTTAGTTTTAATGCTCCTTCCAAAGCTACAGGATGACTGTATCCACGTCCCAGATACAGGCAGTTGTGCGCATAAGTAAATATTTTAGCCAACTCTGCTATTTGGTCGTTTGATTTCAATGCTTCTTTCATTTTTTCCGGTATGGCCACCAACTCACGCACTATCTTTACATATTCCTCATTGGAAATAGTAGCTCTCTCCTTCGCCAATGCCAATGCCAGCATCGTCAAAACCGTCACTTGTCCTGTAAACGCTTTTGTTGAAGCCACTCCTATTTCCGGTCCGACATGGATATACGCTCCGGTATGAGTGGCACGTGGTATTGATGCTCCTACCGAATTACATATTCCAAATACAAATGCACCTTGTTTACGAGCCATCTCCACAGCAGCCAAGGTGTCGGCAGTCTCGCCTGATTGGGATATCGCTATCACGACATCAGTAGGTAGAATCACCGGATTGCGGTATCGAAACTCAGATGCATATTCTACATAAACAGGTATGCGACAATAATTTTCAATCAACTGTTGTCCTATTAGTCCGGCATGCCATGACGTACCACACGCGACAATAATAAAACGACCGGCATTGAGCAGTTTCTCCTTATGGTCTATCACTGCCGATAGCGTTACATGGTCAGCCTCGACATTAATACGCCCTCTCATACAATCGCACAAGCAATCAGGCTGTTCAAAAATCTCTTTCAGCATAAAATAAGGATAACCACCTTTTTCCAGCTGTCCTAAATTGATGTCTATCGTTTTTATGGTAGGATGCATCCTTGTGTTATCCATATCCACCACATTCAGTTCCCTACCCGGTCGAATGACTGCAATATCCCCATCTTCAAGATAAACAACCTTATCCGTATATTCCACAATAGGAGTTGCATCCGAAGCCAAATAGAAATCATTGTCTTTCCCGATGCCTACCACTAAAGGACTACTCTTACGGGCCGCAATGATTTGTTCGGGATTGCGTTTGTCAAGAATAGCAATGGCATACGCTCCTATCACTTCATGCAAGGCGACCTGAACAGCACCCAACAAATCGAGATTATTGCTTTTTTGAATGTACTCTATCAACTGAACCAATACTTCGGAATCCGTTTGACTACGGAATGCCACGCCGCGCTCTTGCAAACGTTCTTTGAGCGTCGCATAATTCTCTATAATTCCATTATGTATCAATGCTAAATTTTCGGAAGCAGAATAATGGGGATGGGCATTCTCAGCACATGGTTCA
>JAGBCQ010000010.1 GCA_017937925.1 Paraprevotella sp.
ATTTGCAATCGGATTAATTCGGATTAAAATTTAATATGATTGTAAATAGTTGATATATAGTTATATTGCTGTGTTTTTCTGCATTTTTCTTTTTACCCACATTTTCCCCACTTTAATTATTTCAAATGCGGGTCTGGGTACAAAAAAACGGAGAGAGTTGAAAAACCTCTCCGTTTTTTATTTTTCAAAAGTAAGATTAAGATTTAGAACCGTCTTAATAACTGAGACAAGCAAACTGGCGGACGTCCGCCGTTTGAACGCAAGACGTCCGTCGTTGCAATGACGGACGTCCGATAGTTTCATGACGAAAGCACCTCATTTTGTAAATAAAAAATACACTCCTTCAACCACTCTCGCGCGTGCGCGCGCGTTACAGGGATTTTAAAAAATCATGTTTCATGTTTCACTATCCTCCAGAATCCCTCTGTAGCCACGACTTTTGGAGTGAAACATGAGGTTCATCCATGTTTCACTCCAAAAACACACGAATTTTACTCGTCTAACAGCCTATTAAAATTAGATAACTAATTGAATATAAGATTATTTTATTACCACCTTCTTGCCGTCTACAATGTAAACACCTCTATGAAACATACTTTGAGCACTGCGCATTTTTCTACCTGCCAAATCATAAACACCCTTTGACAGAGATGATGACTTTGTATATATTTTTTCAATTGAAGATGGGTCTTTTTCTCCTAAATAATACAATTCAAAATGGTCAAAAGCCGTCCAATTATCTGCAGGAAGTGCCCCCTCAGTCTTCCTTACTCCGACACGCAATGTTCCATCTGTGACCTCAACTATAAGACTTTGTTTGTACAACCCACTTGAGAACATGGCAGAAACTGCGTTGAGTGTTGCCGGAATCTTTCCCAACTCCGTTTCTTCAGCCTCAGCACTTGGTATCATCACATTATCCGCAAACTCAAATACCGACATTAAAGGTTGTTCCACTTCATTCGCATACATATAGGCATTCAATTCCTCACGCCCATTATTCCTACGATTTGCTGCCACCGTAGCTGTACCATCTCGATAGAAACCTTGTACACTGACTTCATAAAACCCATTCGGTATATCTTTAAGAATTTGATAGACATCATATGCTTCGGACGGAGCCTGAGCGCATTGGTTGGTCACATCACCGCCGGTTTCAAACTGTCCGTTCCAATAACCGATGCGCAAATCATTACGTCCAAAATTGGCCCCTTTTAAAAGGAATGTTGCATTTACCGGCATTTCGGGTGTCGCCATCAAAAATTCTCCCAACAGGTCGCTTTTACGTTTCATTATCCACCGGCTGGCAGCAGATGCCGAACTTGTCAAGTCTGCTTTGACAACGTTACTGCCGGTAACTGTGCCAAAATAACCAACACCATTATGAATGGCACAAGTCACAGAGTCAATCATCCTTATTCTGAGTTCGGTCATCGCGGCATCCAGATACCCTCCTGAACCCAAATAGTGGTTCGTACTGCCGTTTCGGATATGCGTATCTATCACATATTTGCCATTAGGTAATTCTATTGGGTATAGATCCAAAGGACAGTCGGACACCAAAGCTTGGGTTCCCCAACTTGCTCCACAGTTAAGATAAGTTCCGGTCTTTTTATTCATCAAATACACCGCATCCGCCCCATTCAACATGGCATCAATGGTTTCTTCGGCAATGCGTTCCTCGCCATAGTACACCACTTTTACGTTATCTAATCCCATCCACTGATAGTTCTTCTTTTTAGAACGCAAACCTATTTTCAATTTACCATCCGCGACATAGGTGGTAACGGAAAAATCTTGTGGGGTCGGTGTCGTGACGTCACATTCGTCGCTATTGGCAAAAAGACAAACGGCTGAATTGTCATCCACCGCACCTTGCACAGGAAAACTTCTGAAAGCGGAAGCTGTCAGACGATAAGTACCGTTAGGCACTTTCAACTCTTGGTAAATCTCACCTGTAAATGAATTCGCATCCCAACTTTCATAGTATTTGCCAGAAATAGTACCACCTTGATTGTCAGAAATCTTACGATTAGAAGCATCGGTCGTATTTACCCATGCGGTCGTAGAATAATCAAAACCAGGATTCAGTACGACCACCTGTGACGGAGAAGTTAAATCATACTTGTATCTGTACTGCATCACCGCCCTCATTTCATCGCCACTGTCATCCATTACAAAAAGTTCAGGGTGGCGCTCGAAATGTTGATTGGCAAGGTCTATGTTTCGATTGCTATGGATTGACATCAAAAGTTGTCCGTCAAAAGTACGGAACAACATACCATGCCCATGATTATCAGGTGTAATAGGACACTTAGAATGTGACCATTTCCCGTTTAATTTTCCATTATCCGAATAGGCCACGCCTTGAACATAAATACCTGAACGCCAACACGTCCATATCATACCCAAACGTCCTGTCTGTGTACGGAATAGAAAAGGACCGTCTGTCACGGCATCCGTGTTCCATGCCCTTCCGTCACTCGCCTTACAAATGTGGGTTGAAGAACCTATTGTTCCCGACAAGTCCGACTTCAGTTCAATAAATTCTATTGCTCCGTCACCGGCTTGTACCCATTCGTAACAATACACTAAATAAAGATGTCCGTCCTCCTCCCAAATGGTTCCGTCAATAGCCATTTTTGAAGCCGGAAGATAAAGTTCATCACCACCTTGAATTTTCTTGAATGGCCCTTCCGGTCGGTCACTTTTCAGGATATGGATGCTCCGTCTTGAATAATTGGTCCCTTCAGTTTTTGCATTCGGATTGGTAAACGTCACAACATTATAGTAGGCTCCATCTTTATAATATAGTTCCGGTGCCCAAATCTGTCCGGGATTCGGAGCGGTATGATTGACTCCTACCCACGCAATATCGGACGTATTGAGAGCCCAATCCAACTTAGTCCATACCTCTAAATTCGCACTCTTGAAGATGTCACCACCGGTACCTGTCATATAATACGTATTTGAAACAGGGTCAGCCAAAACGGCAGGGTCACTCAAAGAGATATCACTCCTTATCATTTGCGCATTCATTGCCACACACACCAACAAAGATAAGAAGCAACTAAAATTTCTGTTTGTCACCATAAAAATTCTTTATTACAAATTTCAAGCAAATATAACGTATATACTATGATATTCAAGTCTTGCCTTATCATAAAAACATACAACTGACTTATTTTATAAATTTTTGAACTCATTTTCAACTCAATGTTTTAGTTTGTCTTTTAATTTTTATTGTACCTTTATCACCAAAATCAATATAAGTCACTGTATGAATAAGTTTCTTACCTTATTGGCAACGTTCTCTCTTTTCTGTATCTCTTTATACTCACAGCCACAATTCGCTGTACCGACTCGTATCTATGTCATGCACAGCAGTGGGAACCACTTGGAAATGAATGATGCAGGGGGAGGCATCATTGCCTCACCAACGGCCTCAGCAAGACAGCAAATGACCATGATTCCCGATGGAATGGGCTATTATAACATTCAAGCCGGCAGCGAGCCCTTGTTTCTCGCTCTAACCGGTGATTGGAACACTTCATTCATATCTGACTCTACTTCAAGCAATGCTAAATACGCCATTGAAAAGGTATCAAATACATTGGTTAAGCTACGTTGTAAAGCCAACAATCGCTACTTGGGGACTGACAGCAACTCCCCAAACAAGAGCGTTTATTCGGACAAGAACGGAGAAGACATTAAGCACCATTGGTTCTTCAGCGAAACAATAGACGCTACCTTACCGGTTGACACAGCAACATGGCTCATCAATCCTTCGCTCGTCAGACAACACTTTACGGGGTGGGGCGTATCACTTTGTTGGTGGGCAAGGATGTGTGGCGAATGGGACGACGAGAAAATCGATGAAATTGTCACATGGTTGGTTAGTCCTACAGGTTTGAACTACCGCTTTTTCCGTTATAATATTGGTGGTGGCGACGACCCTGAGAATAATAACTGTACCGAACACCATATGGGCGAAGGTAAGGGATTGCGCGCTGAGATGGAAGGTTTTAAGGATTTCAGCGAAGACGAATACCATTGGGATCGAGATGCCGGACAACGCAAAATTATGCTAAAGATAAAGGAGAAACGTCCAGATGCCGTTTTTGAAGCATTCAGCAATTCAGCACCTTACTACATGACATATAGCGGTTGCGTGGCAGGGAACACCAATGCCGGCAAGGACAACCTACGACCGGAATATTATGAAGAATTCGCACATTATTTAGTGGATGTCTGCAAGCATTACAAAGAAGAATACGGCATAGAATTCGCGACATTGGAGCCTTTTAACGAGCCGGTCACTAATTATTGGGGCGCCAACGGAAGCCAAGAGGGTTGCCACTTTGACGCGACATCGCAAGTGGCATTTCTTAAAGTGCTCGCACCTATATTGGAAGCCTCAGGTTTGAATACCGTCATCTCAGCATCCGATGAAACCAGCGTATCGCAATCGGTCAAGACATTCAATCAATATATGGACAGCAATGTTTTGCATTTGGTGGGACAATGGAATACACATACTTATGGTGGCAATAACGCCGACCGTTGTCGCATCAGTCATTTGGCATACCAAGCCAACAAACCACTGTGGATGAGTGAAGTGGGAGCTGGTGGTACAGGATTGTCCGGCAATTTAAGTCTTGCTCAGAAACTTATCGACGATATGCGATACATTCAACCTGAGGCTTGGATAGATTGGCAATATATGGAAGAGAATAACGACCAATGGTGCACCATAAAAGGCAGTTTCAGCGAACAGACTTATGCCAAAGTCAAGAACTACTATGTCAGACAGCAATGTACACGTTTCATCAAAGAAGGGTACAATATTGTGACATCAACAGACAAACGCACACTTGCCGCTGTGAATGAAGCACAAGACACACTGGTTCTTGTTATCCTGAATGAAGGTTCGGACATGGTACATAAGATAGACCTTTCATTCTTTTCAGACCTACCTAGTAGCAAAAGCCGTATCAAGGCTTACAGAACCTCAGAGAGCGAAGACCTTGCACGTTTCAGAGACTATGAATTGCAAGATAACTTATTGACAGTAAATATTCCGACACAAAGTATTACGACATTGGTCATTCCCGCAAATGCCAAAGACGCAGCGGTTGATTTTTCGCAACCGAATATGGAATATCTCATCATCCCACGCCATGAAAACACTCGAGCTATTTCTGCTGATGCTACCGGTAAGGTCACCATACAAAATATCGATAGGACGGATGATGCACAACGTTGGACTATTCAAGAAGACGGAAATGCCTTTACTATAAAAAATGCGGCAGGCCAACTATTGACAGCCCAACGTGCTACGGATAATAACACATTGGTAGCACAGACACATTCTGCCGACGAACAAACATTCTACATAGAAAATGTTGATCCCATTTATGTTAAGATATTATCAACTTTAGACAGTGAATATGCCTTTGATCTTACGGAAGAAAAAACAGCTAGCGGTACACGAGTTGGACTATGGACATACAACACCTCCACATCACCCACCCACCGACAATGGATGCTCTTCCCATTACCCACAGACGCACCGGATGCCATCAATGAGCTACAAAACGGACAAAGCAGAGAGGATAATAAAGAAAATGATGGTATTTACGACTTGACCGGACGCCGTTTGTACCATCATAGCAATGTGCGTGAGATACGTCACCAACTCCTACCGGGCATCTACATCATTCAACACAACGGTAATAGCAGAAAAGTGTACATTAAGTAACGTGAAAACGTGAGAAGTAGGTATTATACCTTCGAGGTCCGTCCCAACCACGTCAGTCGATGCCAAATGGTTTCGAGTGGACCGCGCTTATAACGGCGCATCCACCAATGGGCAAAAGCGACTTGTAACACAAGGAACACGAGTCCTATACAGAAGCTGGCCGTGATACCACAACTCTCGTATAGCGACAATCCATACCCAAAGTATATGAAACTACCGATGACGGACTGCGTCACATAATCCGTCAAACTCATCTTGCCATAAGGAACCAACCAACGTTGTAAAGCGCATGGACGAGTCCAATAAAGCAATAAGAAAATGGCAACAATACATAACATAAAGAAAAGATTATACCATGAGTTAAAGGTGGTTGTTATTGACGACTTCATGAACGGATTTTCTATCACAGAGAACAGAAAACGCTTCCCGTAATAAAATAGCAATGCCAAAGGAGCAGAATAGCAGAGCGCCTTTATCCAGAACGTCCTACTGCGACTCAGTTCTTCATCCGTCGAAGTACGGAACAGTCCCTTACGTCCAATCAATATTCCGAAGATAAAGAGTGAGGTAGTCTGGAACACGCGTCCATAACACCAAGCCCAATTCAAACTCGCCAAATGTCCTTTAAGGAAATTGACTTTTATCATCTCCCATAACGAATCCCCACGCAACTGGGGATACACATTCCCTAAAGGATAGAACAATTGTTGCGGATTAGCTTCGGGATCAATCGCCGCATAAATAATTTTACCCCATTCCACCGGTTGTAACATCAAAAATACCGCCAACCAGAACAAAGCCTTGTCACTCCAATGGCGTATAGGAACCAACAAAAAACCTAACAATGCATAAAGCACCAATATTTCGCCGGGGAAGAACAAACCATTGATGAGTCCAAAACCTAATAACAACAGCAAACGCCACATATAGCGGTTCTTAAAATCTAGCCCGCGTTTCTCACTGTTTCTACTTTGCAGATAGAAAGTAAATCCAAACAACAAAGCAAATATTGCGTATGCCTTCCCGGAGAAAGTGAAGAACATCATATCCCAAATACTGCTATCCAACGAACGTAACCACTCATGCTCCACTTTAGGAAAGGAATAAAAGTTGAAATGTTCAATATTGTGCAACAACATGATGCCCATTACAGCAAATCCGCGCAACGCATCTATCGCCGTAATTCGTCCATTGTTTGAAGTTTGTTCTGACATAGTAATTTTATTTTATCAATACCTTTTTACCACCTAAAATATATACGCCCTTTCTCGAAGTATTCAAGTCCACTTCTCTGCCTGTCAAATCATATACCGGTCCGTTACCCTCATACTTTACATCCGTTTTTACATCCACAATCGCATCCAAATCGGCACCACCATAGTATTGAAGTTGGAAACCATTGACTACAGTCCAATCGTCATAAACAGCAGTCACCTTCTTCAAACCGACCACCAATTCGCCATCCGCATCGGCATCGTAAACGGCCTTAGCACAACTAGCGGTATTGCTTGGTTTATAGCGATTCAAAATATTGAACGCTGCAGCCGCTGCTTCTAAATCATTGGGTACGTTCTTACCGGTTGTGTACGCATACCAATCGCCCTCGGAAGTGTCGGTACCGGCTCTTCTTGATATTGGATAAGTGGCTGTTGTGGAATCGCACACATATACCATCGTATAAACATTGGTATTCGCACTGTTTTCCTTAGACCCATTACGGTAAAACGCTTGTGCTTTCAACGCGTACGTTCCATCAGGCATGCCATAAAGCACTTGCGACAAATCGAAAGTATGGTTCCAAATCTCCAAACATCCATAGTTGACTGTGGCATTGTAACCACTCTCATTTGTTGTAAGCGTCCAATACTTTGAAGTGTTGCTCTCAAAGTCCGCATTCCTTAACAAGAAAGTGATATCCACCGGGCGTCTATCGGTTGCCGTCGCAATGGCATCCGTCATCAAATAACGATTCGTAAAAGCCTTGACTACTTTTACTTGGTCCTCAACCTCTGCATGCGTATAAATTCCCTCTTGGAGGTTGGCTAACGCAACATCATATTGAGAGGAGTATGTTGTCAACGCCTCTGTATCGCTCTGAGGATACGTTTCTGCCATTTCAGACGACCACGCTACAGCGTCTGCCAATGGTGCATAAGCGTCTATTGATGTCCGAGCCGAAGTCATCGCTGTCTTTAGTCGGCGTAACGCCTTAGTAATTGCGTCTTCATCTCCTTCTTCGATAGCTGTCTCCGCATTCTCCATTGCCGTAATCAACGTCTGACGACGCACCTTATACATTGGTTTCTCCAATAACTCATTAGCACTTGACAACTGATCATGATAGAATAACTTTTGTACAGCCTCCTCATCCAAATCGTAATTGTAAAGGCAAACATCGCCTATCACACCACCGAACAATGGGTCGTTATCAAAGAACGAACGTCCTAAATAACACACATTCGGAGCTATGTCAGAAGGTCGTAATGTAATCTCAGTGGTAGATGCATTTAACTTTCCATCAATATATATTTTCGTACCTGACTCGCCCGTTGTCACAACGACATGAGTCCATACGTTCGCAATGATTCCTTTAGTAGCATCCAAACCTTGTTTCACACCATCCTTACATATTTCATATCGCATACCTCCACCCGTATGAGGCGTAAAGAAGAGATAGTTTTGCGAGTTTCTACCAAAGTCGAAGACACGCTGCCATGCGGTTGTTGCAGAAACCTTAACCCATGCGCTGAACGTCATTGCATTCATATCGCCGACATGATAAGGGAGGTTGATATAATCGTCCACTCCATCAAACAAAGCACCGTTATGAGTATCGTTAGTAACATACTCCACACCTGAACTTACCGCATGGAATTTGTTCTCCGATTTATCCTCAAGTGTTCCGTTTAGCGACCATTGTGCCATAAGGGTTGGTTCAACGGATGTGGATGCCGATACTGCCTCTGAAGGTTCACTCACATTCCATGCCTTATCCACAGCACGCACTCGGTATTGATGCTGTTTTCCTTTGGAGCAGATATTATCTATAAAGTTATTCTCTGACACGCTACGTCCGATAGTTTCCCATATAGCAGCCGCCTCGTTGTATCTGTAAACCATATAACCCAAAAGGTCTTCCTCTGCATTAGCTTCCCATGACAATTTTACGCTTCCGCTCAAAGCTTCTGCCACCAATCCTGATGGCGCAACCGGAGCTTCAGTCTCTACAGTAGCATCCTTCGGAATGATACGCCACAACTGCAAATCCGTTCCTGTACGTTCCCACTGTGTCACCGAACCGCCTCTGCCATCCAGTGACAAACCGCTATCATGGTTGGTAATAACATAGTAACCATCGCCTTTATAACGAAAATGCCAGCGTTCACACTCATTACCACCACCGGCATACAACTGAATGCCGGCACCATTATTTGCTGCATACTTTATGGCATCCAAATACATAGACTTGTTAGCAGCGTTAATAATGTGCATATAACTGAAATCGCCCGAACTACGAGGCGCAATAGGTTGTAATGTCCATGTGGAAACACCTCCTACCGTGAGAAGTTTTCCAGTCGATTTATTCTGTATCATAAAGTCGCCTTCCATCGGTCCTACAGGTACATCTTCACCATAAGTCATCTCTATCACATATTCCGAGTTGGTCTGACCTGTTCCGTAACCCGTACCACCCGGAGTGGCTTTTGTATATTCATAAAAAGGACCGTAACCATCGTAATATACCAATCTGTCTTCTGAAAGGAATGTATATGCCGACTCTCCGGCCTGACGTTCGGACGTTCCGAGAAACGCCTCAACAAGGTCCTGCGATTTACGTTTGAATACTGCCGCCGAAGTCCATGCCGCCCGATTCTCGGCATAACCTATTCGGGAACCGTCATTGCTGGCGCATCCCAACTCAGCACGTGTATAACCACCAAAGTCCGACCACCATATACCTTCCGACATACCATAGTTCATCCCGATAAGGGCATCGTTGATATTGTGCATTTCGTCACCGGTAGATTTCTTGCCTGAAGCCTGTACTGCCGCATAGAATCCTGCGAAAGAATCGAACGTTCCCGCCAATTGGTGGGTGTTACCCATTTGTACGGCATCCTTCATTATGGGCCACCAAGAATAAGCATAATCAGGATTCAGAGTACTCGGACCGCACACATCTATCGTACTCAGTGTCGGATTCTGGCGTATCTGTCGCGAAACTTCTGCCATCTCCTCCGGTCCGGGTGCCAAATTAGCACCATAATCCGGTTCGTTGAACGGAGATATAACAGTCACATTATATCCCTTACTTTGCAAATAGAGTACAGAAAGTTCTATATCTTTAATAAAAGCCGCACGATAGGACGTCTGCCAATTTGTTCCGCTCGTATTTCCTGCCAACAAGTACAAGTCCTTGACACCGGACTTCTTCAACCAACTCAATTGCAAATCAAAATTGGACTTTTGGTCGGAGTCTAACTCTGTATAATTACCACTTACACGCGGATTCAAGGTGACACGTCCCAAGGAAACGCACTCTCGCATATGATTGGTTGCTCGCAAAGGCCACCAGTCCCACAACCATGCCGTGTCAATACCCCAACGGACAGGCTGCTCCACGCCTTTGGACGCTATATTATAAGGAACAAACTGCGCACGCATCCCTGCCTGCATCGCATCGCTAGCCAATGGCTGCGCCTTCATTTCATACATCGTACTAAGACAGCAAACTGACAATAGTACAATCCGTCCTAACCTCACTTGCTGAACAACTTTCAATCCTTTAGTGATAATTCTGTTCATAACGTCAATTTTATTTTATGGTGTTTTCTGTTGCAAAAGTACAATATTTATACAAAAGGAATAGCAACTGCAGTCGCTTTTTTGAAGAATCCCAATCATACGAGTGCAGTTGCTTTACTACTAAAATCTAATTCTTTCTTACTCCGTTTTGAGCAGTTTATAAATTCTTTGTTCTTCACCTACAATGAAACGGATGAAATAGATACCGGACGGTCTGTCAGACACCTCCAAATCATAAGACTTCGCACCGGCTGAAATCCGCTCGTTGGTCAACAACTGTCCGTTAGCCGACAACAATTGCAAAGACACATCGTTCTTCAAAGGTGCGCCAAATGTCACTCGGGCAATGTCCTTAGTCGGGTTGGGTGAAACTGAGATTTGCTCTATCTCCACCTCATTAACACCCGTCGCTTTCACGATACGAATGATACCATCTTCGGCAAAGGTTGACAAGTCCCAAGCCAAACCTTCTGTCGGAGCTGCTGGCGTAACAGTGACATCTCCTGAAACATTCAAAGAGGTGTATTCATCAAACACCTTGATTTCCTCGCCTTCAGCATACGTTCCTCTTGCATATACGATATTTATGGTAGGCGTGTTGAGTGAGACCCTGCCACTCACCTCAAAATTATCATAACGTGCACCGGCTTTCTTCACCGTAACAACACCACCCTTTTGCACATTCAAGTTGCCGGTTACATATCCGGTCGTTGCAGTTTTTTTGGAAGGATTGGCAACCAAAGAGCCACCACCACGGATAGTTACTGCTCCGGCTGTACCTTTTAAATCAAGCGTAGCACCTTCGCGCACAGTCACGGTTCCTGTCAATGAGGCATTCGCATCCAAAACCAATGTTCCACCCAGTACATCAATACTTGTTGCCGAAGTGTTGGTCAAAGTCCATGTGCCCTCGCCATATTTTGAAACTTTGGCATTGGTGGAGAACGTACCTTTATAGATTGCATCCTCATTGTTGTAACCAATCTCATACGTACCCATACCCAAGCTGCAGGTCGTACTCTCGCTTGTCAACGAGCCGATTTTCGTTGTCAGATTGACTTCAGTTCCACTTCCGGATTTTGTATGAACCAGATATGCATCGCCTTGCAGTACGACTGATGCCTTACTCAAATCCGTTGCCTTCACCAAACGGAATTGTCCGGACGTGATGTTCAACGTACCACTGAACGCCGACATATTGGTAGAGACGTCGCCACGCACATAAGGGAATGAGATGTACAAAGTTCCTGCACCCGTCAAGTTCCCCTGAATAGAACAACGCTGACCACCGGCCATCGTCACGGATTTACCTTCCGGGATCTCCAATGTATTATTAAATACCGGAACGGCTGAGGTTGAATTGTTGTCAAATATACGAATGGTACCACCCTTTGCTGTAATCTTAGACGTAGGCAGACCGAAAGTAGTGTTCCACGTTCCCATAGCCAACGTTCCACCCGTTATCACAGTACCACCACTCCATGTATTATTACCGCCATAAGTTATGTTCAGTTGTCCTGTACCGCTCTTAATCAAAGTTCCTGTTCCTTTTATGATACCCTTGAACGAAGTTGCTCCCGAAGGAATCTGTATGGTCGCGGAATCGGTCAATGTAATACCTCTATTGGTAGAGGTGTTGGAATTATCTACAATCAACGTCGCTTTGCCTATCTTCAAGTTCTCGGCACTTGATGATGCCGCACCGAACGAACTTGGCATACCGCCATCTGCCAATGCAGCAACATTTACCGTTCCTTCATTGATAATGGTTGCGCCTGTATAATCGCTCTTATCGACTTTCAGCGTCAATTTCCCTTCTCCGTTTTTCACTAACGAACCGCTACCGCTAAAGCCACCATCGCCCGTAAACATATAATTCTTCGCTGAATTGTCCACGCTGATGCTCGCCACCGGCATCAGTTCATTGACGATGACACCCGTAGAGACCGCATCATCCGTAAACTCAACAGCATCATTGGCCACGAAAGATGTCGCTGTCCCATCTATGTCAAAGTTCGAAACAGAATAGTTCCAATAATTATCTTCATATCCCATCCATTGGACTCCTTCTGACGCTGTTCTTTGTTCATTGATGATAAGATAAACCGCTCCATCCTCATTCAACAGTTCACAGAACAAACCTTTCAGACCGTTAATGCTGAAATAGTTCATCTTACCGTTGAACGCACCGCTGTACTCAATGAGTTTGTATTTGCCGGGTAGCGGAGCAGCATCAGACGTTACGATGGTAAATACTACCGGTGCAGTGACATTCAAGTCGCCTTCCACCTTGACCACATCAACTATCGGTTCAGCACCTGAAGTCTGCAAGTCCATCTCCATATATACCTTTTTATTGATGTCAAGACCTTTTTTGAAAGTCATGGAGCGATTGGGAGCAATACGACAACCCTCATAATTCAAAGCGCCTTCGAAACTAATGTTGTATATACTGCCATTTCCACTCAATGTACCTCTTGCCCGTAAGGATACGTCGCTCTTCAGCTCGGTATTAACTTCCAACGTACCTTCCGAAATATATGTGGTTCCAGTATATTCCATCGGCACATCCACCCTTAACGTTCCCGCTTGACTCTTCCACAGGTCCATATCGCCGGACAGTTTACCACTGCCTGCCAAAGCAATGGTTTGCCCTTTCACCGGCATGGCGTACAAAACACTTGGACGCATCTCTTTGGTCATGTTAATCTCACCGTCAGAATTCAAATCCAACAGCACGCTTTTTCCATCTTCATAAACAGCCGCTGCCGAACGTTCATAGTTCGTAAAGTTATCGGTCGATTTCCATATTACGTCCGTTACCATACAAGGTGGCAACTGAGGACGGGGCATATCATAACCTAAATAGAAGCCTGTATTCGGACTTTGATAGTAACCTTTTGTCGTACACTGCAAACGATACGCCGGGTCCTCCTGCAAGCTATAAATATTGTCTATGTTTGTCGTAATATCGGTCGTAAAGCCGACAATACCTACACAGACTCCATTCTCCTTGTGAAGCAACACCAACTCCTCGCGCCAATCGCCGATGATGTCACCCCAGAATGCCGCACGCTTGGCATAAACCGTCACATAACGATAGCCGCTCAGTTTAGCAATCTCAATGAGGCGCCACCCCGTAGAATAGTCCTGTATATAAACATTATAATGGCTATCGCTTGTTTGTACGATTTCACGGTCATAGTCGCCATCCCACCAAATACCTTCCGTAGGATAAGGTGCGGTATGTTCAGGAATCAAATTGCCCTTGGCATTATATACACCTCCCATGGTTGACCACATTTCCCAACCCAAATGATTGGGGTCTATATCCATACACTCGCCACGACCTACGTCGCCCACTGCTCCCAGATACCACTTCTTAATCGCCTCTCCGGTTGCGGCATCATAAAGGATTTGTCCCAACATATCACCGGCATTCTGCTGTATGGCAAATGTCTCCAAACCGGGACGTTCGGGGTCGATGTCGCTTGTGCGGAAACGGTCGCCATGGGCAATACCCGGACTGTTGAGCGTACTACCGTCCTCGTTCATGGTATATCCTCCGGTGAGCATTTCATCCTTACCATCGGCATCCACATCGGCAATTCTTATTTGATGGAAGGCAGGACCTCCCGTCGGTTTACAGAACAGTTCCTTCCACTCTCCCGCTTTGCCACTTGAGAAGTCAAAAGCAAAAGCTGAGTTGTAATAGGCATGCGAACCGTTTGAATAACGAATGTGCCATTCCATGATGACAGCCGGATGCACACCATCGTGATAGAACACACCAACGTGTCCCACGTGTTTGTTATACTCATCGCCCATCAACGAACTCCTATTGGTTCTGCTGTAAGCCGAATTATAAGTTTGTTCTACGCTGCTTTTCTCTTTTCCGGTCATACCATCCACCACCGTCATGTAACGCGGTGCATTTCGTGTGGCTTGCGTTTCGTAATTGATAATACCATCGCCGTCGGTATCGCCTGTCGTATGACCATTCACATAAAGCCCGAATGTCTTATTGGCAGCATCCCAGAACTGTGTCCCATCGCTCGTTTGACACACAACATCTGCTTTGCCGTCGCAATCCATATCGTATGCCAAAATCATATCATCCTGACCGGCGCAACTCAATTCGTTAGGTCCTAACTTTACCGTCCACAGATGTTCGCCGGTGCGCAAATATCCCTCTATATAATTATCCAGCCCCGTAGATACGCTTTTACGATTCACCACATAATCCATCTCTCCATCACCGTCGAGGTCGGCAGGCCACACGTAATCAGTCGTATAATTGGCAGCTGTCAAAGGGGAAGCGGCAAAACTTATCTGCATAAACATATTACGCAAATCGCGACTCTTCATGACATACGATGTACCGGTTTCCGACTCTACGCCATTGACAATAGCACTGACGGCAATACTGCTCCCTACCGGAACGACACCGGTTGTCGTTGCATAATTCGTATTGGTCAAAGGCGTGCTGTTTATCTTCGTGCCGTTGACGTACAAGTTGTAAGTGACATTTTCAGGTTCCTGCGCCAAGCGTCGCCAAGTTACCGACACATTTCCGCCGTTTTGAGCGGCGACAACACCACGACCCAACGTCTGCTGAATACGTTGCGCTGAAACTTGAAACGTTCCAAACAGGAACAACAATCCACTAATAATAATCTTCCTCATGGTATATCTTTTTTAGTTTTTCTTTATTATCACGCCATCGTCAGCATGCGGAGCAAGCCATTTCAAGAACTCAACTTCCACAATTCTCAGTTCGTTCTTACTGTCCGCATCCTGACTTTTGTACAAATCCAACTCACCCTCAACAGGCGCCACCAATTCGGTAATTCCGCTGAAAGCATCGTCACTCTTGGCACTTCCTTTCAGACGAATGGTTATGGTTGAGGCTTGTACAGGGCGTAAGGGCAGATGCACATATCCCAAACTAATGGGAGTCTCGCCTTCCCACACAAGGGTGGAATCGGCGAAGATTTCTATCGGATAGCGACGTTTACGCCAACCGGTCAGTTTCATACAAACCTCGTCAACGACTTCGGGTTTCTTGAGCGTGTAAGTAATCCATGCCGTTGACAAGCGTCCGTCGTTGGTCCATTCACTGCGTTCGTTGTCATCATGACCGTAACCGGCCTTCTCCTGATTCGCACCGGCTTTGACATCGGCAATCTCCACGCTTAACTTCGTATCTGTGTAAGACGGTGTCGTCGGTGTCGCGCCATTGGTCAAATTCAAAGGCAGGGCATCGCTTGCAAAATATGTGCTGTAGCCATTCTCCATACTTACTTCCTGACTTCTCCACCATACCACTTCGGTTATAGGCAGTCCATCGGCGACAGCACACAATTTGAGCGTTCCTGCTTGACGAGTTGAACGTATCAGTACCCGACTCACGCCACATTCCAACGGGAGACGGGATGACAAAATGTAGTTCTTCGGTGTGCCGGGCAAGTCGTCCGGTCTGTTTCCGGCAATACCGCCCAAAAACTCGCCCGGACCTTCCAATCTGTAATTTATCATACGGAAATCCGTCGGACATACCCGACCATTCTCATCCACCGCCTTAACCGTAACCAGAACCATATCCGCGCCATCGGCTTTAAAACCATCGGGAGCAGTTTCAAGCGTCAGACGCAATGCTACTGCCTCACCAACCGTTGTCAAGGTGTCTGAAGAAAGAATATTCCCTTGCTCGTCATAACCTACTGCCACCAACTGACCCGGCTCAAACGTCACTTCGTCGAATGTATGCAAAAAGGCATACTCACGACGCCCCGACCCTAAACTCTTGCCATTGAGTGTCAATCGTACTTCCGGTGCTGTTGAAGCCACATATACCGGTTTCACTGTTCCGGAAGCATAATTCCAATGACCTATGATGTGTGTCCGTTCCTGTTCATTATCTACCCAACCATTCCACATCACCTGATGCACATAGAACGATTCCTTAGGTAGTCGCATGGCGTCAACCACTCCGCTTGTACGATAGTTTGACTCTCCGCGAGCATGGGTGTTCGTGTCGGAGAAGATGATTTTCACCCCTCCGCTACTGCTTCGTTTCCCCTTCCCGGGACGTTCCACCCAATACTCATGCCAGCGTCTGATGTGTTCGACAGCAAACAAGTCTTGATTTTGGTTGTATGCCGAAGCATCCGCCCCCTTGTATAAAGGTCCGTCGCCATGTTTGTGATAAGGATAGGTCCAATTATCCCAATACCTGCGCATGCCTTCATCGCGACAATATTCCATCGCCCACATAGGGTGTTTGGCACTCTTGTTGATGTACAACATCTCACCGCCATACTCTGAACTATCCACATCCAACATCTCTCTACTGCCGATGGCTCGCCCGCCATGCGGGTCGAATTGTTCGCGCAACGCTTTCATTTCCAAAAAATGCGCTTCGGATATTCCTTTGTTGCCACATTCATAAAATAAGATGCTCGGATTGTTACGGTTATATATAATTGCATCGCGCATCAACTCAACGCGTTGCTCCCAACGCCGTCCGTCCACATCGCGCTCGGCATCGCCGGCAGGCATTGCTTGTATCAGTCCGACTCTGTCGCATGACTCCACATCCTGTTTCCAAGGAGTCACGTGCATCCAACGCACTAAATTAGCTCCGCTCTCTACCATCATCCTGTTACTGTAATCACTCAGCCATGCCGGAACGCTCATGCCCACTGCCGGCCATTCGTTGCTGGTACGTTGGGCATAACCTTTCATCTGTATGACACGGTCGTTCAACCATATTTTCCCTTCTGCAAAACGAGTCTTCCGGAATCCGGTGCGCGTCACCACTTCATCCGTCACTTTGCCATCACGAACCAGGCGCGACTTCACCGTATAAAGGTAGCCATAACCATGACTCCAAAAATGCAGGTCCTCCACTTTATGTGCTGCTTGCAATATCGCTTTGGCACCGGTGGCTAAGGTCTTTGGAGTGCCTTGCATCAAAGCGACCGACTTGCCTGCTGCGTCAAATACCTCTACTTCGTAACTTACCGTGACAGGTTGCGCTGTCTCATTACGGACTTCACTTTCAGCATGTATCAACGCCGAACGTTGGGCGCAATCCATATCGGTAGCATACACATAGACGCCCGTAGTCCCTAAATTGCTGTAAAGCGGCAGGGTCTGATAAACATTATCGCACAGATGCAACTTCACATGTTTGGGGATGCCGCCATAGTTGGCATTGAAATTCTTATCGTTCCATTGATAGCGGCTATACTTATGACCTCGCTCGCGATACTGCCAATTGTTATCGACACGCACCGCAATGAGGTTCTTCCCTTTCTTCACATACGGAGTAAGGTCCATTCCGAAAGCCATGACACCATTTTCATGACAACCTACATGATGTCCATTCACATAAACATCTGCTCCCTGACGCACGCCCTCGAACTCAACAAACAGCTTCCCCTCTATTGCCGTGCGCGATAGTTCAAAGGTTTTGTAATACCACATCACGGTATCTGTCAGCTCTTGAATACTTTTGCAAAACGCCTCTTTGCCGTTGAATGCATGGGGCAAGGACACGACCGACGCTCCTTTGACCGCCTTGACACTTTTCACATTCTCAAATGTCTTGACCGGCAAGTCACCAATATAAAGTTGCCAATCCAGGTCAAAGTTGAGCACTTGACGTTGAGGCGATGACATTGCAGAAAAAGGCAATAGTGAAATAAAAAGCAATACGAAGTTTATTCGAAGGCATAATGCTGAAAAACGCGTCATAGCAAATGGATTTAAGAGTAATTTTGTGTTCTTAGTTAATAAGGTCTGCACAAAAATAGAGGTTTTACCTATTAAACACAAATTAAACTCTGTTTAAATGCTGTTCAAACCGGTTTTATAACGATATGGTAATGACGGAAAATGCATCGCCCGATGTACTTTTTGTGTACGCCTTTGTACATTTTTGTGTACACTTGAGTACATTTTTGTGTACGCCTGAGTACATTTTTGTGTACACTTGGATACATTCTTGCGTACACTTTTTGGTTCTTTTTTTGTGTGCGGAAAACAAAAAAAAGATAGGGCTGCAGCCCTACCTTTCCACAACCGACATCGTACTCTAGCTGTACGAACATCACGGTTAAAAGAGCTTAGGGATTGAGTTTTATTTCTTCGGGAAACGACGGGCCCAACCTTCCTCCGAGAAATCCGGTTCCTCACCTTTCATTTTGTTGGATGACTGCGGCTCAAAGAACTGTTTCCAATCATCCTTTGTAAACTTGCGCCCTCTCGGTTCGGTATATCCTCGTTCCTCACGGCTTGGTTTCTTCTTCTTTTTGTCCTCGGCACGTCTATCGTTTTTCCGTCCGTGGGCATCGCCACGCGAACCGCGCTCATCACGACCTCGTCTGCCACTGTCTTTTGACTCCTTTCTGTCTCTACCGCCTCGTTTCTTGCCCTTACCTTGTTCGCTGCCGCTCTGCTCACCTGTAGCCACTTCGACCGTCACCTTGCGTCCTTTGACATGAACGGATGACAATGCCTTTATCACACGGTCGGTTTCCTCCTCAGCCACCTCAAAGAAGGAGAAACTCTTCATCAAATCTATACGCCCTATCTCTACCTTACCGTGTACATGGTCGTTGACTAATTTCATGACTTCCTTTGCATAGAATCCGTCCACCTTTCCTAAGTTAAGGAACAAACGGGTATAACCCTCTTCTGCCTGACGCCCGTTGCGCTTGCCGTTTTTCTTACCACTATCCGACGATGAGGGTTCCTCAATCTCCGGTGCATTGGCATAATATTGTAAGAAACGCCCAAACTCGCGACTTACAACTCGCTTGATTAAATCCTCCTTGTCAAGCCATTCCAACTTGCGGTACACCTCCGGAAGGAATTGCTCGATTTCCTCCTCGTCCACCTCGACGCGCTCAATGTCATCTATCACCTTGTAAAGTTGTTTGGCACAAATTTCCTTGCCACTTGGCAACTCTCCCTTGACAAACTCCTTACCAATGACCTTTTCTATCTCACGCACTTTCGCTTTCTCACGGGTGTGGATAATGCAGATGCTGGTTCCTTTCTTTCCCGCTCTACCCGTTCTGCCACTGCGATGCGTATAATTTTCCGTATCGTCGGGCATACCATAATTGATGACATGAGTCAAGTCATCAACATCCAAGCCCCTCGCGGCCACATCGGTTGCCACCAAGAACTGAATACGATGCTGACGGAACTTTTGCATCGTAAGGTCGCGTTGCTGCTGAGAGAGGTCACCATGCAAAGCGTCGGCATTATAGCCGTCCTGTATCAGTTTGTCGGCAATCTCCTGTGTCTCCATTCTTGTACGACAAAACACAATGGCAAATATCTTGGGGTAATAATCGACCACACGTTTCAATGCCAAATATTTATCTCTGGCATGCACCATATAATAAACGTGGTTCACGGTCTCAGCACCTTCATTGCGTGAGCCGACAACGATTTCCTTTGCATTTCGAAGGTATTTCTTGGATATGCGCTCAATCTCGCGGCTCATCGTCGCAGAGAAAAGTAACGTATTGCGCTCCTCCGGCACACCGGCAAGAATCGTATCAATGCTTTCCGAGAATCCCATTGACAACATCTCGTCCGCCTCGTCCAACACCACATTTTCTACTTTTTCCAAAGACGCCGCCTTACGCTCCATCAAATCAATCAAACGTCCCGGCGTAGCAACGATGATTTGTACTCCTTTCTTTAACGAACGAATCTGACTCTCAATGTTTGTTCCACCATAAACGGGCAAGACGCGTACTCCCGGCAGATATTTGGAATAATTCTCCAAATCATCGGCTATTTGCAAACACAACTCGCGAGTGGGACTAAGGATTAACGCCTGAGTTTCCTTTCTTTCGGCGTCCACCTTTTGCAGGATAGGAAGACCATAGGCTGCCGTCTTTCCTGTTCCGGTCTGCGCCAACGCCACCACATCATTGTTTACTCCCAAAAGATAGGGGATTACCTCTTTTTGTACGGGCATGGGATGTTCATAGCCCAACTCTTCAATTGCCTGCCTTATCTCGGCCGAGACACCAAGCTCTTCAAATGTTTTCACTTTAATTTCGGTTTTAAGTTTGTACTCTAAGCGGTGTACGGCGCACGACAATTTTGCTATTAAAAAAGCACCCACCATAGGAAAAAACAAGCACCTAAAACCGCTCTTATCGTATGAATTCGCCGACAAAGGTAATACAAAATGTGAATTTAAGCATAAGAATGATAAGATATTCCGACGTTTTTCCGTAAGTTTGTACGTAGAAACCAAAGGGGAAAGATATATGAGGAAAGTTATCGGAGTTGGCGAAACCATCATGGACATCATATTTCAAGGACAACAGCCGTCGGCAGCAGTTCCGGGTGGTTCTTCCTTCAATAGCATTATTTCTATTGGTAGAGCAGGATTGCCGGCTGTGTTCGTGGGAGAAACCGGACAGGATTTGGTGGGCAAACGCATAGCGGACTTTTTGCAAGAAAATCACGTGAAGTCCGACTTTCTTAATATGCGAACTGATGTAAAGTCTGCATTGTCGTTGGCTTTCCTTAATGCCAACAACGATGCCGAATATCTGTTCTACAAACAAGAACCACAATGTAGCGCAGATGCGCCTCATCCCATAGTATCAAAAGGCGATGTGATTCAGTTTGGTTCTTTTTACGCCATCAGTCAAGGCACCCGCGAGTTTATGAGAAAGTTCCTGTCTTATGCCAATAAAGAGGACGGTATCTTGTATTACGATTTGAACTTCCGACGTTCGCACCGAGCCGAATTGGAGCAACTACTACCTATTATTCATGAGAACTTCCGATTGACAGACGTCGTGCGTGGTTCTGCCGATGACTTTGAAATTATGTTCGACCTGCGCGACGCAGAAGCTATCTACCGCCAACACATTGCTCCGTACTGTCCCATATTTATTTGTACAAAAGGCGGCGAAGAAATCACTGTATGTACTCCTCACCAAACTCTACGCTTCAATGTGCCTCCGGTAAAAACCGTCAGCACCATCGGGGCAGGAGATAATTTTAATGCCGGATTCATTTACGGACTTTTCAGATATGGCATCTACAAACAGGATTTATTGAATCTATCCGATGAAATGTGGGGAAAACTCATTGAGTGTGGGCGCAAATTCGCCGCTAACGTATGTGCCAGCATACACAATTCTATCGACAAGGACTTCGGTGAACAAATGAAAAGGGAGATGATGTAAGCACCACTCCCTCTACCTTTATATATTACAATATTCTCTAATTATTATAGAAGAGCGAACAACTCTTCCCACGAAGACGCTACAGACAGGTATCTATCCAATGGCACGTTGACAAAGTGCTTACGGTCCAATTCATGAAGCACCTCTATCACACCGTCCCAAAAACCATCCAGATTGAAAAGGACTACACGTTTGGTATGGTAGCCAATGCTGTGTGAAGCCATTACTGTGAATATCTCGTCCAACGTCCCAACTCCACCCGGCAAAGCAACTAACACATCACTGCGGTCTATCAGAATCGCTTTACGGTCGTTCAAATCAACACAAGGCACTATCTCATCAATATAAGTACTCGCCCGACGTTTGGTTTCAAGTATGCGCGGAACAATACCTACCACCGTTCCACCGGTACTTTTTACACCTTTTGCGATACTCTCCATCAGTCCGGAATTGGCACCGCCATACACCAAGGTCTTACCATTCTCACCCAACCATTTGCCAAACTGTTCTGCCAACTCGTAATAATGAGCGTCCAATCGGTCGGAAGCTGCACAGAAAACGCCTATATTGTTCATATTCTTATAATTTAACGTCCTCTAAATTTATCAATCCGTTCACTATGGCATAAATTGTCAGTCCTGCCGGTGAGTGTATCTGAAGCTTTCGACTGATGTTACGTCGATGGGTCATAACAGTATTTACAGAAATGAACAGATGCTCGGCAATCTCCTTATTCGCCATACCTTTTACCACACATACAATTACTTCCTTCTCACGCTCGCTCAAAGCATCTGCCGACGAAGCATCCGTTTCCTGCTCATCTGTTCTTATTTCCTCCTCAACATATTCTTCTTGACGTTGTTCCTCCAAACGAACTACTGCCTCAAGGAACAAGGTATCTTCCAAATGGCAATGACTGAAAAGGTCTTCTTCCGTCATGAACAAGTCTATCAGAACATCATTCAACAACTGAGCATGACTGTCGGTTGGATAATACTTGATGATGATGCTCTTCAACTCGGACAGCGTCTTTTCTATCTGGGCATGATTGCCATGATGCTGATGCGAAAGTTTATGGATATTGATGTCAGGAGCTGTCCTTGCGCCTTTTATTAAGTCATTGACATACGTGTGGATATGCTTATCCTCATAATCCATGTGATGACCTACTTCGGCAGCGAACTCATCGTAAAACTTCAATATAAGGAATGCTATTTGATTCCTCGCCGAACAATCCAATGCCTCTATCAGTTTTCGACGAATGGACGGCAAACGGAACTTCACAAAATAATCGTGCGAACGGTGTAGATAATCCATCATTGCCGGTAAAGACAAAGATTCAACAATGTCCGAAAGGTTTGATGTCCGCCCATTGGAACGAATAAAATTAACGACTGCCAAAAAAGTTGGAGCGTCAACTCCTGCTGCCGCACACGTTTCACTTACCGTATGATCACCAAATCCTAATGTCAGTCCGAACCGACTTATTACTTGTAGGATTCTATAGTCATCACAAATGATGTCTCCCATCTGGTCTGTTTCCTTATACTTCTCAGACATGGCTCTTTTTGTTTTAAATCGATATGCAAAGAACGGAAAAATATCCTACAAAAACAATCACTAATATTAGGTATTCTTCACGAATAGATGAAATTAGCGCAATATTACGCCTACCTACTCTTTCGCAAGCAACTCCTTAAAATGCCCAAATTTGTGTATTGCCAAACATTCAGCCACAATACAACTGCAATATTCTTTCTGATACTAACGACATTATATAAATAAAATACTTCAATTGATGACTAAGCAAATAAATAATCTTATCTTTGCCGGTGGTTTGGTGTTAATTACACTCAATGCGTGCGATGATGGACCTATACGGAAAGATGTGATTGGAACCACACACACGGGATATACCGCGAAACTGATAGGAAAGATTAGTGGCGTTGATACATGGAACGATTACTATCGGGGCGTATTAGTCGGATTCGGTGATTCGAAGTATGCCATTACACCGGGTAAAAGAATAGGATTGAGATTTGACCATGAACAAATCATCACATCGAGAGATGAAAGGCGGGTCATTGATGAGTGGATTAACAATTTACGAAAAAACGATTGAATATGTATAAAAGCAAAATATATTGGAAAGAAATTGGGGTAACGGCAGAAATCGCGATTTTTGCTCCTAAGAACAAGGTTGAGGAGTTTCACGTCATGCTACACGTAGCACCCCAATACGAGTTATTCTTGGGACAGTTGGAGCGAATCTACGAAGGAGAACGTTTATTGCATGAATTACCTATTTTCAAGCAAGCTAAACCTATATTTAAACGTTACTTCCTCAGCGACTCTACTAATCAACAACCCTTGATGCGACAAGAAACCGAGTGTTCTGTAAGTATCATTCAACAACCGCCTCTAGACGGTAGTAAAATAGCTGTATGGTTGTATCTACAAAAAGGTAGCGACATCGCCAATATTAATGGGATGGTTGTTTCCGAGCATAACGGTTACAAGCATTTATGGAAAATGGGAATGCACGAGCATAAAGGCGACTCTGCATGGCAAACAGAATCACTATTGATTAACTATGAAGAATCTTTGCAAAGCTTTGGAGCGACATTGGCTGATAATTGTATCCGTACTTGGTTCTTTGTACGAGACGTTGACACCCAATACACCGGCATGGTTAAAGCACGGAAAGAGAATTTTATTGAACAAGGTTTGACCGAGCAAACTCATTATATCAGCAGTACAGGAATAGGTGGACTGCCGGCAGATACCAGAGCACTGGTGCAAATGGGGACATATGCGATTACCGGATTCCAACCGGAACAACAAAGTTATCTGTACGCACCAACCCATTTGAATCCCACTTACGAGTATGGTGTAACATTTGAACGTGGAACTGTCATGCAATATGGCGATCGTCGTCACGTATTCATCAGCGGTACGGCTAGTATTGACAATAAAGGTGAAGTGGTTCATGTTGGCGACATCGTGAAGCAGACAGAACGCATGTGGGAAAACGTTGAGACTTTATTAGCAGAAGGAGGAACCACCTACGACGATGTCTGTCAAATCATTGTCTATCTGCGTGACATTTCCGACTATCCCCTTGTCAAGGCCATGTTCAACAAAAAGTTTCCCGACATACCGACAGTCATTACTTTGGCCCCCGTATGCCGCCCCACTTGGTTGATTGAGATGGAATGTATGGCTATCAAGGAGCAAAAGAACGAAGAGTTCAGAGATTTCTAAATCTCACTCAAGATGCGAACCATTACCTTCATACTGCTATATGTCGCTGCGCTCGTCTTGGGCTTGGCTACTTTTATTGAAGCCATCGGTGGCACACCAGCAACACAGGACATCATATACGGCACGGCTTGGTTCAAGACCTTATGGACCATCTTAATCGTCTTAATGATGATGGTTCTATACAAAATGAATGTATGGAAACGCATTCACATCCTCATTTTACACATTGCCTTTGCTTGCATATTGATAGGGGCATTGACAACGGCTTTCACATCCCAAAAAGGCATGTTACACTTAAGAGTAGGCGTACCGCTTGAAAAGTTCGTGGATAAAGGGAAACACTTGCATCAACTGCCTTTTACGCTCCGCTTGGATAGTTTTAAGGTAGAATACTACGAAGGGACAGAAGCACCGGCGGACTACGTCAGTCATATCACATGTAATTATCACGATGACACACCTGACACTCCGGTCCGAATCTCCATGAATAAAATCTTCTCATCAAAAGGTTACCGCCTCTACCAAATGTCTTACGATGAAGACATGCAAGGTTCATGGCTCACTGTGAACCATGACCCATGGGGTACAACCATTACTTATGTCGGATTTATTCTCTTAGTCATCGGAATGATATATTCCCTCTGCTCTCCTCAATCGGGATTTCGAAAACTTCTGCGCCATCCATTGCTAAAGAAAAGTAGTCTGATTGTTCTACTTGCCTGTTCTTTCACTCATGCTCATGCAGAAGATTCCTTACCTGCCGTCAATAGGCGTCAAGCAGATAGTCTGCGTACCCAACAAGTTATTTATCATGACAGAACAACGATTCTCAACACATTGGCACATGACTTTGTACAGAAGGTTTATGGAAAATCATCTTACAGAGGACTATCTGCCGAGCAAGTCATCAGCAGTTGGATGTTGTACCCTGACGCATGGAATAATACACCTATTATATATATAAAGGATGCGACACTGCGCAAGCGTCTGAATATTGAAGGAGATTATGCCCGTCTTACCGACCTTTACAATCAAGCAGAATACAAACTGCAAGCCATCTGGCAACAAGAGAAGACCAAGCAAAGCAAATTATCCAAAGCAATTAGAGAAACCGATGAAAAAGTAGGACTCATCCTCATGCTCATACAGGGGCAACTGATTCGTCCTATTCCAAATGACATAACACCACTGAACGAACATCGGATTATGGCAGAATTGGTTTACAATAGTATTCCTTTCAGCAAAATTCTATTCATGTTCAATCTCACCTTGGGAATTTTGGCTTTCGGCCTTCTACTGTATAGGATATTAAGACAAAAGGACGAGGGGCATATCAGTCGCAGTATATGGAAAGGTCTTCTCGTAACCGCCACCCTTTTTCATACTATAGGCTACGGATTAAGATGGTACATCAGTGGCAATGTTCCACTGAGCAATGGTTACGAAACCATGCAATTCGTAGCGCTCTGCATCCTTATCATCGGATGTTTACTCTATCGTCGTTTCCCTTACACCCGTCCATTTGCGTTTCTTCTCTCTGGCTTTACCTTATTAGTAGCTTACCTCGGACAGATGAATCCGCAAATCACTCCTCTTATGCCGGTATTGATTTCGCCATGGTTGAGTTATCACGTGTCGTTGATTATGATGTCCTATGCGCTGTTTGCATTTATATGGTTGAACGCTATCCTATCTTTGTTACTCAGCTACCGCTATCCGCATGAGAACGAACAAGTGGAGCGGCTCACGATACTTAGTCGTCTGTTACTCTATCCCGCAACATTCCTTTTAGGTATCGGCATCATTTTAGGTTCTGTGTGGGCGAATGAGTCTTGGGGCAGTTATTGGTCGTGGGACCCTAAAGAAGTCTGGGCTTTGGTGGCATTCATCATTTATGGTATTCCTCTGCACTCTCAAAGCATGAAATGCTGGCGCAACACCCGCACTTTCCACCTATATATGTTTTTTGCTTTCTTTGTCATCCTTATGACCTATTTCGGCGTCAACTACCTACTTGGTGGTATGCACAGTTATGCGAACTGACAGATCAATTATTGATTTTATAGTTCCTGAGAAATAAAGGAAACAGGCTTTATTTGAATCTAATCTCAGAAGATTTATTTCAAATAAAGCCCGTTTCAAAAATCAATCTTAGTAGATTTTGCTATTTTCGGACGTTAAATTATAATACTTTTATTCAATTTTGAATTCTCAATTTCTTAAAATGTCCAACCTAAACGAATCGCAGGTTCTACTTTAAAACGAACTGAAGTCGTACGCAACTCATCTTCATATTTCACTTCTGTTTCTTCAGTTTTCGTCTTTCCATCTAATGAATTATAACTCGATGTTAATTTTTTTTCTTCTCGTTCCAATACTTTATGAGAGTTTATATTCAATCCTAACTCTGCACCGATATATAGACCTTTATAAAGATAAAAATCTAAACCAGTAAAAATACTTGCTGCAACTCCAAAATAAGCTTCATCAGCATTTACTCCGTAACCCTCGTAACCAGAAGGTATCATGTTTGAATATTCGCTTGAGGAACTTTGTATAACTGTATACGCATCATTCCAGTATGTCGCTTTATAGAAAGACTCGCTGCTCGTTTCTCCCTCAGCAGATACAAAATGCTTATATATACCTATCTGAGCACCAGCATATAAGCTTATACGTTTATGAATATTAAAATGACGTTCATAACCTAAATCGAGACTAAAATCACCCCATTTTGCTTTCATTTCAGTATTAGTAAAATAATCGTCTATATCATCCCCATCCATATCTCTACTTGCTTCGTTATTATACTTCTTAGAATCCATACCTAAACCTATTCTTAACCTTAAGGCATTCTTGTCGTTCAAAAAGTAACGGAACTTCAAAGCATAACCGTTTTCAAGACTGAACATATTACCATCATTTTCAAATGGTGTAAAATTAAGTTCAGTACTGAACGAACCTTTTGTTGGCTTAAACTGACTTTCTTGTGCATTAACATCGGTTACACAGAATACTGTGAATACTGTGCCTACCATTCCTAATAAAAACTTTTTCATATACATAATTTTAAATAAAATAGATAATAATTAACCTTATAAAGGTAAGGTATCTTACACTATTACTCTTTTTTATTAAGTAACTTTAACTACTTATTGAGAAACTTTAACTGCAATACACAATAGCACCTACTTGGTGGTATGCACAGTTATGCGAACTGACGGAGCAAAGATTCTGTTAAAGCATAAAGTCGGAAAAATATCTTTTAACAGCCCCTGTCATTCTGAACAAAGTGAAGAATCTCTTTCGAAAACCAAAGAGATTCCTCGTCACTATCGCTCCCACGGAATGACAATTCAAAAACTCTGCCAGAAAAACTTCTCTATCCCCTTGTACGGAGCGTAAGAGGATATTCTCTTAACGCACCACCGCACGCACAGCAAGACCGTTACAACGATCTATCCAATAGAAATTACATCCTATTGAACTAGTTTCTATATACCATGCATCATCAGCTCCGCTGTCATCTACTGGATAATCCTCTAGTATAGAACTAGACCAATAGGCTCCAAATGTTTGGCCATTGCCAAGTTCGTTAGCAGGAAGAAATATGCTGTTACCGTTAGGGCCAACCACTTTACAACCTTTGACACCGTTTTGGGAGAACCACACCCATGAACAAAACTTTTCTAATTCTTCCATTTCTTCACAGGTCGGCATCCGCCAATTTTCTCCCCAATTGGAAGTAGCGGCATCATCTTCGAGTTCTAATGTCATTTTGTTATCTATAGTTCCCCAATCCGCATCAGGGCAATATTTGGTTAATTTATCAGAACTACCATTACACCACTTATAATTACTCCAATCGTAAGTTTTCTTAGGTTTTGTTTCACCCCAAGCAAACTTATAGCCATAATCTTTAGGCGAATCTGCGCCAATGTTACGATCTGCCCAAAGTGTACCGCTCGGTAAACCTAAGTCTACAGCAACTCCCTCATCAGATTTGTTATAATTACATTTACAACTACTTTCTAGGGTCATTCCAAACACAAACACTAACAAAGCGGTCAAAAGTCGCCAATCTAAAAGTCTTTTCATCGTCTCATGCACTTATCCGTGTCGTGCGCAACTTCTATATTAACTTATTTATACATACACTCAAATGTAAATATAAACAAAGTTGAACTTTTACCTCCCCCCCCCCATTCGTTAAATAACGTTAACAAAAGAAGAGGGTTACAAAGAACTACCTACTTGGTGGTATGCACAGTTATGCGAACTAATTGTTAATTCACTGTTTTTAGGTATTGTCATTATCCGCAAACGGTAGTAATTTTGCAAGCAGAAACACTACACGTACAAATTATGTCGAGATTATCGGATATTAAAGCAGGCGAAGAAGTTATTATATCCCACGTCAAGGGAAGCGGAGCCTTTCGTGCCCGTTTAAGCGAGATGGGATTTGTTGAGGGTAAATCCGTAAAGAAAATATTCTCCGCACCCATTGGGAACCCCATCGTTTTTGAGTTGATGGGCAGTAAAATAGCCTTACGACGCGAAGAAGCCCGTAACATCCACGTCACAAACGACGTGAACAATGTACAAAGACATTTATCTGACACAGACGCGCCGAAAATCTATAGTCATCAATCAGACTCAACAGTTCAAGTCCCCATGACTTGTAATATGGGTTGCCCTAGTTGCAGCAATAAGCAATCAGACACCTCGACAAAAGAAGGCGAGATTACCATTGCACTTGTAGGCAATCCCAATTGCGGTAAGACCTCATTGTTCAACGCAGCTTCCGGTGGTCACGAACGTACAGGGAATTATAGCGGTGTTACTGTCAGTTGTATTGTAGGACATATCAAATTCGAGGGACGCGCCGTTAAAATCATTGACCTTCCTGGGACATATTCACTTCGAGCGTTCAGTCCCGAAGAGGCATACGTTGCTCACGAATTGGAAAGCGGGCAAATAGATGCTGTTATCAACGTGCTTGATACGACCAATCTCGAACGTAATCTTTTATTGACACTACAATTAAAAGAACGCAACATCCCTATTGTTGGCGCATTGAATATGTTCGATGAATTCGAGCAAAGTGAAAGTACAATTGATGTTGAGCGCTTGTCACAACGTTTGAATATTCCACTATGCCCCACCGTTGCACGACAGAAGAAAGGCATTGCCGAATTGTTACGCACAGCCATAGAGTTGGCCGACCAACATATTGCATTGCATCGTTCCGGTGTAAAAGGGCATAACCACACAGCTAACTGCTGCACCGACACCGAACATTGCTGCCATTGTACGAATCAGACCAATACAAATCGACAGAATCACACCATTGACGCTGCTGTGAAAAGCGAGGCTGAAGCTTGCCCATGCACTTGTCGTGAACACGAGGATGCCGACCGTTACGCACACATCACAGAATTGCTTCAAGGTGTCTATGAGAAGAGAAACGGAAAGATTGAGCATATCACTTCACTTATCGACCGTGTATGTTCTAACAAGTGGTTGGCATACCCCTTGTTCATACTCATCATGTGGTTCATCTTTTGGCTGACATTTACAATCGGACAATACCCGATGGACTGGATTGACAGTGGTGTAGCATGGCTCACGGCTTATTGCCAAGAATTGATACCGGAAGGCGTCCTGCAAGCTCTTGTCTGCGACGGCATCTTAGGTGGTGTGGGCAGTGTCATCATCTTCCTTCCAAACATCCTGATTTTGTATTTCCTCATTTCCATATTGGAGGACTCCGGTTATTTGGCAAGAGCCGCAATGTTGGCCGACCCTCTTTTGAACAAGTTAGGACTTCATGGCAAGTCATTCATCCCCTTATTGATGGGATTTGGATGCAATGTTCCGGCTGTTATGGCAACACGCACCATTGAGAATGCTAAGAGCCGTCTGATTACCATGTTGGTGACTCCCATGATATCATGTAGTGCACGCATTCCTGTTTATGTTGTATTCGCAGGCGCATTTTTCCCAAAAAACGCATCAACCGTCATGCTTGCCCTATATGCTTTAGGCATCCTTATGACACTCTTTGTCGCATGGGTGTTCAGTAAAATGTTCATGCGTAAGTTGGAGAGTCACTTCGTTATGGAACTGCCCCCCTATCGTCTGCCGGGTTATCGCGACGTATTCCGCCATACTTGGGAAAAGGGCCGACAATATCTTCGCAAAATGGGAGGTATCATCCTCGTTGCAAGTATTGTTATTTGGGCATTGGGTTACTTCCCCCAAAGTAGTGATACCCTAAGTGAATCGGAGCAACAAGAACAATCCTACATGGGACAAATCGGTCATGCTATAGAACCGGTCATTAAACCATTGGGCTATGATTGGCGCATGGGAGTGGGCATCCTCGCCGGTGTAGGAGCCAAGGAATTGATGGTCAGCTCACTCGGTGTTCTTTATGATTGTGATGCAGAAGATGCAGAAGTGGAAACCACCGAAGAAGCCTCACAAACGCGTTTAGCTCAGGTATTGAGTCAGCACACCACGCCTGAAGCTGCATTAAGCTACATGATTTTCGCTCTGCTATACTTCCCCTGTCTGGCAACCATCGCTGCCGTCAAGGGAGAAAGCGGAGGTTGGAAATGGGCTTTGTTCACTGCTGCCTATACCACTGTTTTGGCATACGTCATGGCTTTTGCCGTCTATCGAATTGCTTTATTGTTTTAACAATATCAAATCGTTTTCGCTCCAAAAGAAAATAAACAAATTTAAACACTACACATATGAATAGAAACACTACTCTACAAGGTGCGTTCGCGCGCTTTGCCTTGTGCTTGCTATGTACTTTTGCAAGCCTATCATCCAACGCTCAACGTATCACATGGAGCGTAGCCGGTACAACAGAAGGACTTTGGAATATCACCGATGGGAAAGTCGGTTGGTGTAATCTGCTTGAAGCCGATATGCAAACCGGACTGTGGAAAGGAGCAAGTTTGGACTTAGCAGCCCTCGCTACTTATAACCTCAACACACCTGTTGCGGACGACCTTCAAGTATTTAGTAACCTTGATGCCGGACCGGACAAGGCCTTTCGCCTTATACAAGCCGGATTATCACAACAGATAGGCGAGCATGTCTTGGTTTTTGCAGGCTTGCGAAATGTAGATTTCGACTACTTTACAACGCCCTCTACCGGACTTTTTACAAATGCTTCTCATGGCATTCTACAGGTTCTGACCGCTAACTTCCCCATTGCGACATTTCCTGTTGCCGCCCTATGCTTACACACTGAAATCCGCCCCGTAAAAGGACTTATCATTCGCGAGAGTGTTTACAATGGAACGGCAAGTGACCGCTTGGACGAGCAATTCCGCTTTTGTCCCAAAAGTGACGGTGTGTTCAATATTGGTAGCGTGTCCTATTACACCGGCGAAAGTGAGGAGGAACATACCGGTCATTATACATTAGGTTACGCGCTCGGTACTTCACCGGCTGAGGGTATTGAAAATGATTTGACTTATAACTACGCTTTGTGGGCTTTGCTCGAACAAGATATTGTAAAACTAGGACGCACTCAATTATCAGGATTATTACAAGGAGGTGCAGCGCCTGCCACTCGCAGTTCCTGCCGTGGTTATTGGGGTGCCGGATTGTTGTTAGGTAACATCACAAAGAATGAAGCTCAAATCGGTATTGTTGTCAATCGCGCCTTATATGCCGACGGTCGCGAAACGGATGTTGAACTTACGGGCAGTTTCCCTGTCTGCAAGTACTTCACCTTACAACCTGCCGTCCATTGCATCAACACAAACGGACACTATACCGCTGCGGCACAACTTCGTGCCATCGTTGAGATTGGGAATTAAATTTAGGACTATATTAGAAAAGAGGAATGAAATAATAATAAATACTTCATTCCTCTTTTATCTTATACTATTTACAAGTCTTCGCCATTCGCCTTATTGTATTCATTATCATAATACATTGAGATAACATATCCGCCATGTAATTCTAATATACAAAACCAAACCGATTTATTAAATACATTTTCTGAAAGTCTTATAGGAACTTCTTTATAAACACTCTCATATAAATCTGACTTTTGGGCATCTGTAAGATTAACAAGTTCTTCTAATGAATATTTATCCTCCACGATTTTTTTCACTTCTTTTTGTATCTGTATAGAGTCTACCAATTCCCAATTTATATTTTGACAAAAAGCTGCATAGTACCTTTTATTTTTTACAGTTATTCCGTATGAGATATCCTCGTCATCGGGAATAATGTAATTAAAGGGAGCTTTCGTGACATCTATTGGCACATATTTTTTATTATTTGCAAATTGATAACAAAGATTGTTAAATCTTATTTGAATATCCCTTTCACTACTTGAATATGAATCTACTATATTGATTCTATAAACTCTATTATTATTAGTCACTATACTAACATTTACATCTCTTCCATTAAATTCCCCTTCAAAACAGTCTAGTTCACGATTATAAGTAAAACCTTTCTCAATAAGTTTGCTTTTCATCGCCGCCTTCGTTCCATCTACAGGAATTCCTAAAAATGTTGTTACGTCCTTTTGGGCATATACCCCAACAGTCATCAGTAAAACAATGATGATTGATAAAAACTTTTTCATATTACTACATTTATTAATTAATAAATAGAGGCGCAGACTTTCGCCATACGACTCTCGGCTCACCACAAACCACAAATGTATATGGGAAATCTGCGCCCATTATGGGGCAATCCCAATAACATTTGTTGCTCTTTCTCAAGGTGGTGAATGAGAGTCTATTGAGCAATATATGTCTTGTACCTCATCAAGTACGATGTAAAATTACATTTTTTCTTTGAAAGCAAGATATAAATTGCCAAAATACCGTACTTTTGTAATCAAATAGTACTTAAAATTATGCAAACTGAACCACAACAGTTACAATATACTGAAACGCTCCCTTGTGGACTGCGCCTCGTTTGCGCCCCATCCAACTCGGATGTGGCTTATTGCGGAATTGCCATCGATGCAGGAACACGCGATGAACTTGAAACGGAAAGCGGTTTGGCACACTTCTGCGAACACTTGACGTTCAAGGGGACTCACCGTCGCCGCTCATGGCACATCCTGAACCGTATGGAAACTGTAGGCGGTGACCTAAACGCATATACCGGAAAGGAAGAAACCATCTATTATTCGGCATTTCTTAAAGAACATCTCCCACGAGCCGTTGATTTGTTGACCGACATTGTATTGGGCAGCACCTATCCGCAAATGGAAATGAATAAGGAAGTAGAAGTCGTCATTGATGAGATAGAAAGTTACAACGACTCTCCTTCGGAACTCATTTTCGACGAGTTTGAAAATCTTATCTTCAACGGACATCCTTTAGGTCGCAACATCTTAGGCGAAGCCCCACGACTGCGAGAGTTTCGCAGTGAAGACGTTCAACGGTTTGCCGACCGACTTTACACGCTCACGAACATGGTGTTTTTTGTTTATGGAAAAATAGAACCGAAAATCGTTCGTCGTGAATTGATGAAAGCTCTCAATAAAGTGGCGCTATCGCTCCCCGAAGATAACACATTACGCCAAAAACTGACGGAAGAAACAACAGAAACAAAGGCTACTACGGACAACAACATAACTAGAACGGTCTTGCCACCTTATACCCCACAAGAGGTGGTACGCAAAAAAGATACGCATCAAGCACACGTTCTCATTGGTACACGCGCATATAGCGCACGCGACCCCAAACATCTGAGTCTTTATCTTTTGAACAATATCTTAGGTGGTCCGGGCATGAACTCACGCCTCAACATCAGTCTAAGGGAGAAAAACGGATTGGTATATACCGTAGAAAGCAGTATGACAGCCTATACTGACACAGGTGTCTGGAGTGTTTATTTCGGATGTGACCCTCACGATGTAGCACGTTGCAAACGTTTGGTAATGAAAGAATTGAAGCGATTGTCAGAAAAACCGCTCAGCGCATCGGCCCTGAAAGCTGCGAAGCAACAGATAAAGGGACAAATCGGAATTTCATACGACAACTCAGAAAGTGTTGCTCTGGCTATGGGAAAAACATTTCTACACTACCGACGTACACGCGACAAGGAACGCCTGTTCCGTAAGATTGACGCTCTGACAGCTGAAGACTTACATGCAGTAGCACAAGAACTGTTCCAACCGGAGAATCTGACAACACTGATTTACAAATAAACCCGGTGACATTTTCGTTTAAGTTTTAGTAATTTATTTTGACGAAAACATTTCATAAAAATAACGTCAGTAGGAAATAAAAATTACCTACTGAGCAAAATAAAATTATCTACTGATGTCGTCGCGACGATCTACTGACGACAATCCGACGACGTACGTAGGTAATTTTAGCACGAAAAGCAAGTTGAAAATCAGACGGTTATAAAACGGCATAATTCCAGACCTTTGAAAATACCGCTCCGGAAATTATTTTACAGAATCGCGAAGCACGAGTAATGCTTCCGGACCCATATTAAACAACAAGTCCGCTATACTTAAATTGGGAATAAACCCATTTCGGTTTTGAAACACCTGATAATACACAGGACAAGCAAACCGCTCGTCCGCCTCAACTGCAACCTTAGGACTTATCAATGTTCTAAAATCATCTGCCGTATCATCATTATCCACCAATCCGTAAGCGTCAGTTGGCACAACATTGATACTAAGGTCTATCAATTCACACACCTTTTGTCTGATAGCCTCATTGAAATCAAAAAGAAACTCCCACTGTTTGGTGTAGAATGGTAGGAAATCGTCTGCGTAATACTCAAAAAAAGGACTGTTGCGGTATGAACTCTCCAAGGCATTCCAATGCAGATGGCGCCAATTACCATGATCGGAAATACGAATATCTTTCATGGCGCACTTATCCGTTTCGGGCTTAATGATAGGAACAGTCAATGCTTGCGTTCCGGCAGGCGATGCAATCACACACCGATTGCGATAGGTCTGCTTTACATAATGCTCATGCGCCTCGACAAAAACATTGCGATACGAATAGAGTTTAGAATAATATTGTATTGGTCCCCAATAGGCAGACGAAAGTAGACAAGCACGTTCCATATATTACGGTTTTAAAGTTCTCTGCCCACTTCCATCATGGTACGTTCAAAACGGAATGGAGCATACCACGGAGCTTCCTTATCATAAGAATACAATATGTATGACAACCGTCCAATGACATACTTGTCGGGGACAAATCCAAACGTACGCGAATCTGCCATATTGTGACAGTTGGCGGACGACATCCAATAATAGTCATTGGTGAAACGGAATGTAGTTACCAACTGCTCGGCAACATACAAAGAGTCGGAAACAACGGTGGACGATAGTCCTTCATGTTGGTTAATCATTTGGTTGTACCAATAGACATTGTCGGGAGTGACAGGAACATACTCTCCCTTCTGTGGCAAGCGTACAACACGAAACCGACAATTTTCATCGGGACATTCTCTGAACACATGCCCACAGGCATCAATCCATAAGGAATCACCAGGACCGGCAAAGCTATAACCGATGAAGATGTTACGCTCATCAATAAACAACGAATCGTCGCGTTGAGTCGGGTCGTTGAATGCTACCCATTCGCCATTCTCAATCTTATTGCCACCCAATCGAACATAATCAAACCATTTCATCGGTGACAATCGCCAACCATAAGCCCATTTATTGACTGCCACACAGTCACCGGCTTCAAATACCGGTTGCTCCCCATCCTCCGGAATCTCGACAAGGGTGACTCCCATATATCTGACCGTCAACACACATATTCCGGTTACAGAAAGTACAAGCAATAAACGCAGCGCATCTTTCAACATCGGCTCATTATTTTATGTTATCCACCAAACGGAACAAACGATTCCAACGGATATGGCCATCACCCCAAGCACGATCTTTATCTATCGACAACCATACAAGAATCGGCTTACCTACAATATGGTCCTCTGGCACAAAACCCCAGTAACGAGAATCGGCAGAGTTATGACGGTTGTCGCCTTGCATCCAATAGTAGTCCATTTTAAAAGTATAACTGCTTGCAGGCTCTCCGTTAATCATGATTTCTCCTTCTGCCGTCACTTGCAAATCGTTATTTTCGTACACCTTAATAGGACGTTCATAAACAGGCAGGTTCTCCAAAGTCAACTCTATGGTTTTTCCTTTAGCCGGAATCCATACCGGTCCGTAATTATCACGCGTCCATCCCGTAACGGCATTGAGTGGGTATAGTCCATCGGGAATAGAATTGACACTATCAAATACTATGCTCTCTACAATATCGGGACAAGCCTTCAAACGTTCATACGCTGTCTTAGTCAACGGAATGGAACCTGTTTGCGACAATGATGTCAAATCTTCTTGACTAATACCCAATTCACGAACCAACTCGTCGGGAATGGGCTGCTTTAAAGTCACCAGATAATCGTATTGCACATTATCCGGTTCTTTATTTGGCACACCATCCAAATAGATAACATGGTCCTTAATTTGAAGTGTCTGACCGGGTAAACCAACACAACGCTTCACATAATTTTCGCGACGGTCCACCGGACGCCACATGACTTCGCCAAAAATATTCGGATTACTATTTATATATTGCCTTCCTAACGCGTAAACTTTATCAAAAAAGGCACGTTGTTGCAGTGCTGACATTGAATCCAACTGCGGATAGTTGCCATAAGTCTGATAATAATGCTGACTACCTATACCATACGCCACCGCATAAAAATCCATACTTTGGAACTCCGGATTTGCTGTCACCGTATCGCCAGAAGGGTAATTAAACACCACGATGTCGTTCAGTTGTGGCACTCCATCGCCTACTCGCTCATATTCCCATTGCGGCCATTCGACGTAAGACTTACAACCTACTATGGGCAGAGTGTGCTGGGTCAAAGGCATGGATAACGGTGTCTGTGGTTTTCGCGGTCCGTAGCTCATCTTACTGACAAACAAATAGTCGCCCACCAAAAGGGACTTCTCAAGCGAAGATGTCGGAATCGTATAGTTTTGGAAAAAGTAAATGTTCACAAAATAAACAGCTACCAATGCGAATACAATAGCGTCCACCCAACTCATCAATGTTCGGGTGACCGGACTTTCGGCATCCTTCCACCATGTCCAACGGATATATTTCGTGATGTACGCATCATATATGAATGGTAGTACTATAATTCCCCACCAACTTTTTATCCATATCAAAAAAGCCAAGTAGAGCACTACTGCCACTATCATCTTAACCCAATCCATAGGGGTCGGCTTGTACTTTATTCTTTTCATATCAAACGTTCTTGTTTATTACGGAATGGACTGTTTCGCATTAGAATTGAAACAAATCGCTCATGCTGAGCAAACCTTTATGTTCGGCAGTATATTCTGCTGCCAATACAGCGCCTAAGGCAAAACCCTTACGGTTGTGCGCATCGTGTGTAATTGTTATCATATCCGCCTCACTATCATAACAGATACTATGAATGCCCGGAACCTCATCACGACGGACACTGTCAATTACTAATTGGTTTGCAGGATGCTCCTGTTCGCCACTAATAGTCCCATCGGGAGCAAGTAAAGAACCTTTTACCCACTCTGTTTTTCGGTCAAGGTTTTCTAAAACGCCCTCTGCCAAAGTAATAGCCGTACCACTCGGTGCGTCCAATTTGTGGATATGATGCACCTCCTCCATCTTCACATCGTAGGCCTCAAAACGGTTCATAATACGAGCCAAATATTTGTTTACCGCACTGAATATCGCTACGCCCAAACTGAAGTTGCTACTCCAAAACAAAGTTTTACCCTCTTCCGTACACATCCGACGCACTTCATCACCATGTTCCGACACCCAACCCGTAGAACCTGAAACTACTTTCACGCCTTGTTCAAACGCTTTCAAGTAATTGTCGTAAGCTGTATGGGGCGTTGTAAACTCTATTGCTACATCTGCCGAACGGAACGCATCGGAATCAAAATCCTCTCGGTTGTCAATGTCGATAATAGAAACTATTTCATGTCCTCTTTCCAGTGCGATACTCTCAATCATGTGGCCCATCTTACCGTAGCCTATCAATGCTATTTTCATGCTTTTTTGGAATGATTCTTAATAAATTATGTCGCAAAGATAGGGATTTGCACTGAAATTCATTACTTTTGTTAGTAAAAATAAACGTTTCACTCGCTCAACTGCATGGAAAAACTCTTATACTATATTTGGAATTATAAACTATTTCCACTCAAACCGTTGCAAACTACAGACGGTATGAACGTGGAAGTTTTGGACAGTGGGACATTAAATCGAAACGCAGGTCCTGACTTTTTTAATGCCAAAATAAAAATAGGACAAACCGTATGGGTGGGAAATGTGGAGATACATAGCAAAGCGAGCGATTGGTATCAGCACCGACACCATGAGGACGTCCATTACAACAATGTGGTGCTACATGTAGTGGGACATGCCGACCGCACCATCACAACTCAAGACGGACGACAGTTGCCCCAAATAGAGCTTCAAATTCCCGACCATCTGAAAGAGAATTACCAAGAACTTTGTCATACGACCGACTATCCCCGATGCCATAAAGTCATCGGCCAAATAGATACATTTACTATTCATAGTTGGCTCAACGCTTTGCTTTACGAACGTTTGGAACAAAGAGCGCAAACCGTCATACAACGAGTGAAGGATTTGCAAGGCGATTGGGAGCGGGCTTATTTTATTACTTTGGCACGCAACTTCGGCTTCGGCATCAACGGTGATGCGTTCGAGACATGGGCAAAACACATTCCCTTACAGTCGGTGGGTCATCACCGTGACAACCTGTTCCAAATAGAGGCTATTTTTATGGGACAAGCAGGACTGCTGAATCTTGACACCATTCCACTAAAGTATCATAAAGAAGCCATAGACGACGGTTACTTCCCAAAACTGAAACAAGAATACGATTACTTAGCTCATAAGTTTTCGCTAAAAGCCATGGACGCGGACGCATGGCGTTTCCTGCGATTACGACCACAGAACTTCCCTCATGTAAGGATTTCTCAAATAGCGCAACTTTACTTTAGTCAGACCGCCGGATTCTCACAAATATTAGAGGCCGGGAGCATTGAGGAACTGCACCGACTACTTGACACTCATGTCACACCCTATTGGGAGTCGCATTATACTTTCGGTTGCCCAAGCATCAGAAACGCAAAGAGTCTGACTTCGACGTCACGCAACCTTATCATTATCAACACTATTGTACCATTACTGTATGCGTATGGCATTACCCATGGAAACGAGCATTACCAGGAACGCGCCTTACAATTACTTGACCCCATTAAGGCTGAGAATAACTATATTACCCGCCAATGGGAAAGTTTAGGTATAAAGGTAAATAGCGCTGCCGATACGCAGGCGCTAATACAACTTAAAAAAGAATACTGCGACAGGAAATACTGCCTTCACTGCCGCTTCGGATACGAATTTATGAAAAGAACTCATCAAACGGAATAATATGGCACAAGAATATACCTTTGAAATAGAGATGAAAGTGCGCGACTATGAGTGCGACTTACAAGGCATCGTAAACAATGCCAATTACCAACACTACATAGAACATACCCGACATGAATTTCTACGGGCGAACAATATTAGTTTCGCTCAACTGCACGAAGAAGGTATCGACCCTGTCGTCGCCCGACTGAATATGGCTTTCAAAACTCCCCTCACGAGTGGCGACTCATTTGTCAGCAAACTGAGAGTGGAAAAGGATGGTGTGAAGTACGTTTTCTATCAAGACATTTTCCGTCTGCCGGACATGAAATGTTGTCTTAAGAGTCAGGTAGATACCGTTTGTATTATCAACGGACGGATGCGTACTTGTGAGATTTTCGACCATCTATTATCCGACAACAAAGAATAAACTGTATGACAGAACAGGATTTGATTCATAGCATTACCTTAAGTCGGGTGTTGCATTTTAACGTGGCGACTCAACGATTATTGATCGAGAATTTGGGGAGTGCAACTGCAGTATATGAACATCGCCACGACATTCAGCAAATATTCCCTGATGTCTCTGCCCACCTAACTGCTGCCCTTGAAAAAATGGAGGATATGCTACCTCGTGCCGAACAAGAGTTGGATTTTATCCATAAAAAGGGAATCAAATGCTTAGGCTATAATGATGAAGACTACCCGTCACGACTTCGAGAATGCGATGATGCTCCTATCTTGTTATTCTATAAAGGTAATGCTGACTTAAATCGCCGACGGGTTATCAATATGATTGGTACACGTCACTGTACGGAATACGGCAAAGACATCTGCCGACACTTTCTTGCAGAGATTAAGCACCTAAGTCCCGACATATTGGTTGTAAGCGGATTGGCATACGGCATCGACATCAACAGCCACCGCGAAGCATTGGCTAACGGGTTGGACACAGTGGGTGTTTTGGCCCATGGATTAGACCGGATTTATCCTAACACCCATCGTAATACCGCTATAGAAATGATGAGCCACGGCGGTCTGCTCACTGAATTTATGAGTGGCACAAACGCTGACAAGATGAACTTTGTGCGACGTAACCGTATCGTGGCAGGAATGTCGGACGCGACCATAGTCGTTGAGTCAGCCGACAAAGGTGGCGCACTGATTACTGCCGGAATGGCATCCGATTATCATCGTGATGTTTTTGCCTTTCCGGGACGAACAAGTGACCGCTATTCGCAAGGTTGCAACAACTTGATTCGCGACAACAAAGCCACACTCATTCAATCTGCCCAAGATTTTTTGGAGGCCATTGGATGGGAAACACAACAAAAGGCCATCAAAAATAATCAACAGATGGAATTATTCCCCGATTTAAACGAAGAAGAGCAACGCATCGTATCGCAACTTCGTCAACAAGAATCTATGCAAATCAACCTTTTAGCTGTAGCCACCAATATCCCCATACACCAACTCAGTGCCCATCTTTTCAACCTTGAAATGAAAGGCATTGTCAAACTCATGAGTGGCGGAATGTATAGATTGTTGTAGTTTATTTTATTGGTGTCCGATAATTCGATATATTGGAGTTCAACAGTTAGTATTAACTTTGATTGGATAAAAAATAATGCTTACGCATATTGTATTAATTTTCATGTTGGTAAATAGACCGCCTGACCATACTTGCAAAACGTTTTTATAACTGCTTATAAGCCACCAAAATGGTGGCTTTTTTCGTTTTTACACTTTTCATTTGTAATTTGTTGATACCAGTTTTTCGAGGTAACTTAGGCGGTGCTGGCTATGACGACGGTAGTCAGCAGATGGACGACGGGGCTGACGGACTGCAGCGTGGGTCGGTGATATGCTTTCAACATGACGGAAGAGTGTTGTGAGCCTCCCCCCATCCCCTCCGAGAGAGGGGGAGACTGTCCCTCTCTCGGAGGGGATGGGGAGAATGATGTACTTGATGCTTCAACGTGGTGGACTATCGGACGAGGACTTTCTTGCCATCGACGATGTAGATACCCTTCTGGATGCGTCCGACGCCCGACGCTAAACGCCCGACGAGGCGGCCCTGCAGGTCATAGACAGCATCGTCCTTTCCCACTTTCAACCCTTCATTTTCCACGTCCTCTATGCCGTCTTCACCGTCGTCGAAAATCCAGCGCAGGGGTGCACTGCTGTCGGTGGGCAGTTGCAGGTAGGCTTTTCCGCCGTCGAGTATGCCTCCGGCCGAGATGCTCCAGTTGACAGTCTCGTCAGGCAGGACGCCGAGGATGAAGTTGGTGTAGCTGCCAGTGGTGGCATCGACCTGTGTCGGTTCGGTCACACCCACCAGCAGGTTGGGCCACCACATGTCGGTTTCCTGCACGGGGACGGTGTAGTCGCCTTCGGCTCCGAGCAGCACGATGCCGGTGCCGCCCTGCACGTGGTCGGCACGTGTGAGGGTGATGGTGTTTTCGCTGGACGAGAATCCGGAGACGACGTAGCAGCGGAGGTCGTCGGTGCGGCCGGTGAAGTCGAGGTCGTAGGGCGAGCAGTAGGACATGACGCCGTAACGGTTCATGGCAATCTCGATTTCGGTCGGGTCTTCATCAGGCGTGCTGTCCTTGAATCCGATGCCGCGGATGAGGGGCGAGTAGCCGTTGTTCTTGTAGCTGACAGTGTGTACGCCCTGGATGCCTTCGGGCAGTTGCACCTCGAACACCTCGTAGGTGGTCATCACGCGTCCGATGGCGGTGCCGGGCAGGGTGGCGATGTGCTGGCCGTTGAGCACGACAGAAGCTGGATCGCCGTCGATGAGGGTGATGTTGTCAAGCCACAGGTCGATGGAGTTGGAGGCGGTGAGGTTCGACGTGCCGCTGTTGCCGTAGAGACTGGCTCCGTCGTATTGGATGTAGAAATAGGCTACATCGTACTTTCCTTCGCCAAAATCGACGTCGCCGACCACGGCTGCACGGTCTTTCCAGTCGCCCAGACGACACTGGGTTGGATCGCTGCCGTCGTACTGGCACGAGGTCTTGTAGCCCTGGAACGTTCCCTTGTCGGCCCACTGGCTGACGGGGATGTAGAGGTCGGCAGTCGTCGTGCTGAGGGCCTCGTCGTCGTAGGCGGGGAGCCCGTTGTCAGGATCGACGGCACGAACGAGTTGGACATCGGACACGCGCAGCTCGTAATTGCCCGTCTTGAAGTCGGCACACCATCCAAGGTAGATGTCGGAGGGCTCGTCGAGGGTGAACTCGATGCCCCACCAACCGGTGTGGGCATTGACAGCCATGTTGATGTATTGGCAGTCGGCGAGCGTGGTGACGGTCGATGTGGTGGGCAGGGTCTTGGCAACGAACATGTAGGTGGTGCCGTCGTCCATACCGTAGCAGCTGGTGGCATAGGCATTGAAGGCGTAACGTCCGGCGGGCAGGGTGATGTGTCGATAGACTTTGGAGTCGCTTCCCACGAAGCCGTTGTACCATTGGTCCATGTTGATTTCGCACATGCCGTTGTAGGCGTCGGCTCCGTTGTTGATGCCGTCGTTACCCATGTCGATGCCCAGGTTCTCGACAGTCCAGTGCTTCAGGCTGCCATAGCGTTTGTACTGGCCGCCGACCATCTCATCGGTGCGTGCAAAGTTGCGGGCTTCGACCAGATACTTGACGGTGATGTCGCGCTGCTGCAGGCCGTAGTCGGCTACGAAGTTGACCTTGGTCTGTCCGAGCGACTTCATCATCTGGTCGGCCACGGTCTTGCTGGTACGCATCACCTTGGTACGGTTGTAGAGGGTGGGACAGGTGGTGGCGTGTGCCTGTGCCAGCTGTTCGAGCTGGAACCATGCTGTGTTGTAGTCCTCGACATATTTCTTCACATTGCCCGTAGCCTTCGACTGATGGATGGCTGCAGCATAGGAGACGTCGCGGAAAATACGGAACATATAGTAGCCATAGGCACAGGTGACTTTGACCACTTCGTTCAGATGCTCGTCCGAGCTGCTGAACTGCTCCGACAGTTGGAGGATGTCCTGCCAGTCGGCTACAGCCTCGTCGCGTTCCTGCAGCACGACCGCAGTCTTGGCTGCGTCGGGCATGGTGGGGAAGGTGATGTACTCGTCGCGCACCCACATGTTGTAGATGTCGTCGGGATGCTCAGCGCTCCGCAGCCCGCGAAGCACGGCGTGTTCGCTCTTGAGGGCGATGTTGCGGAAGATTTCAGCATTGGCAGCATCGAGTCCGAGGCGTGTGGTGCAGTAGTCGCTGAAGATCTGCTCCTCGCTCTGCTCGGGATGGAGTGCCCACTGGGCCATGACCCATGCGTTGAGGTCGCACCACAGCTCGTCCTTGATGTAGGGGCCTTCCCACCCGCCGCCGCGGGTCCAGGTCCACACGCCCGACAAGAGTCCGCTCTCATAGACATCGCGCAGACACCAATTCAATCCGGCGTCGCGACGGGCGGCATCCTCTTCGAAGCCGTCGATCACACCGCGCGCCACATAGTTGGGAAATGCACCCTTGCCTTCGTATTCGCGGGCACACTGCACCTCGACCACTTGCTGGTGCTGTCCCTGTCCGAGCACCTTGCTGAAGGGATCGCCACGATGGAAGTCGCCTTCGCAGTGCTTCACGCCCAGGTAGAGATTCTCGTGCGGCTCGACGCTGCTCGACACCTGGTTATACAGGCTGAGGTCCTCGTCGAACGACATCCAGGTGCGGAAGATGATTTTCTTGTTCAGACCCTCGCACACCACCTCGCGCAGCAGTTGCATGAGCGGGATGATGCAGTTCTGGGCACTGGTCTTGTTCTGAATGCTGCCCTGATGATAGGGGGCATCCTGCAGGTAGGTCTCGCCGATGCGCACCACGAGTCCGTCGAGCTGGGGGAACTGTTCGAAACACTGCGTCATCTGATAGCGCAGAATCTCCTGCGTCGTTGCGTCGAGCGGATTTCCAAAAGTGCTGCCGATGCCCTTGAGCGACACCAAACGCTTGGGAAGCAACACGAGGTCGCACATGGCATAGACGTCGATGTTGTTGGCCTCACATTCGTCGTAGAGCGTATTGAGACGTGCGGCCTTGGCCTCGACCCACTGACGCTCGGCACTGCCTGCGGGCAGGACCTGCGGGTCGTAGTCGTCCCAGTCGATGGCCAGCGTGGGCGAATCGAAGAGGTAGAAACACTTGGCGTTGTAGCCCATCGCGGCCAACGTGGCGGGATTGTTGTACTGGCTGTCGTACAGGGCTTCGCCCGGATTGTGGTGCACCATGTCCATCACGAGGTGCAGGTCGCGGCGGCCAGCCTTTTCATCCACCGATGCACGGGCGGCTACCAGCGCGTCGAGCAACTGGTCGGTAGCGGCCTGCACAGCCGTATTCTCGCTGCTGGCATCGACGGTCATGGCCTGTGTGAGCGCGGTCTCCAGGGCTGTACGCACTGCGCTGTCCATGTTTTTCTGAACCAGAGCCTGCCCTTCGACCACGTGCTGACGGAGGAAGTCGATAAACTCCTGCGCATCGTAGCCGCGATAGCTGATGCGGAAGTCGTCGGCCTTGAACCATCCGGCACCAGTGGTCGATCGGCTGCCGTCGCTCAGCATATTGCCGGATTTCACGCCGAGCGTGAGTGCCTGACCTTCGTACAGAAGGATGTCAAGCGTCAAGTCTTCCAGCTGTTTGTCGCCCGATGTGGGTGTATGTCCCTGAAACGAAGCTATCTCCGACGCGTCGATATTCTTCCCATACATGCTCTTCGAACCGAAATAGCATGAGTAGCGGTTGGCGAAGAGCCGCTGGTTGGACACCATGCCCGCATTGTTCATCATCTTGCACGACACGACATAGTGGCCGACAGGCAGTCCTTCGACCGTCTGCGACATTTGAAAAGAGTCTGGCATCGGCACGGAACGATACCAACAGAGGGCCTTGCCGTCGTTGCCAACGCCGTCGTTGCTGATGCCATAACTGTTGCCAGTGAGCTCTCCGCTGCGGGTCCAGCCCCAGGGGTCGCCGCGCCAGGTGGAGGTCCAGGCCACGCCCTCGGCGGTGTACTCAAAGTTAGGGTTGACCATGCGGGACGTATAGGATACGTTTCCCTCGAACGACTCGAGCAACTCGAGCTTGAAATTATCGACTCCGACAATCTGTTCCTTGCCGCTGACCGTGTGACTGATGCTGAAGCCCAGTTCGACAGCTGCCGCTTCGTTGACCGTGAACTCGACACTGAGGTTGTTCCAACCGGCAGCATCGCTCTTGGTGGACGATGTGGGGCAGGCGGTGGTGGTGCTGCCTGCAAAGAGGTATGCTTTGTTGCCAGCGTCGGCATTGTACTGCAGCATATCGGCTGTGAGGCGATAGCGTCCAGGTTGCAGGTTGACGGTCTGCAAGATACGGAACTTCGGCGTCGAGATGCGCTTATAGCTCAGACGTGCCCAGTAGGTTTTGTCGCCACGCGTCGTGGAATCGATCATCGTAAAGCTGCCCGTGACGAGGTTGGAAAAGAGGTCGGCCGTGGTGAGGCAGCTGAGGTCGTCGCTGTTCTTGTTCCAGTCAACGGTCCATCCCTCGGGCTTGTAGATGGCGCGATCGGACACAGGCTGCTCGCTGTGCTTGACGTAGCTGCCCTCGAAGTCGGGATTGGTCAGATAGCGTGTGGTGACGTCCTTCGGACCAGACGTGTCTTGCTTGAGCAGTTTCACCTGATCGACACGAAACTCCTGGGTATTGCTGCCCTGCGTGAGGTCGATCTGCCAGCCGAGACAAACCGACGTGGTGGCGTCGAGGGTGAACTGAATGCCGTAGTATTTGCCATCGTTGGCGATACACTTATTGAGAGCATAGTAGGCCAGCGAAGCATCAGGAAGCTGGCTGGTCGTAGTCAGGCTTGTCGATGCGAAGATGTAGGCTTGGTCGTTGACTGCATTTAATTGGTTATAGGTTCCGCCGAAAAAATACTGTCCGGCAGGCAGTGTGACGCGGCGATAGAGTCGTGCGTTGGCCAAGTCGCTGCTGGTCGTGCCGTCCTCGCCTTTCCACACGCCGAGCATGAGCGACGAAGCACCGGTATAGTTGTCGATGCCGTTCTTCGTGCCGTTGGCTGTGTTTTTCTGGGGTACAGAAAAGTTCTCGACAGTCCAGTACATGGGTGTTCCGAAACGCGAGGTGCTGCCATCGGTGCGGCAGAAGCCGCTGGCCTCGACGAGTTTGTCGGTCGTGAGGTCTGTGCCTTCGTCGCTGCTCAACGCACCTCCCTCACAGAATCCTTCCTCGACGTAGGTCTGATAGGCTGTGCGGAGCGTGTTGACGGCAGCCTCAATGTCGGCATCGGTGGCGGTGCTGGTGATGGTTTTGGCTGCGTTGACCTGTTGCTGAAGCGTGGCGTAGGCCTCGGCAGAGTATTTGCCAGTGTTCACTCCGCTGGTGGGCTCGATCATCGACAGCTGAGCCTCGATGGCGGTAATGAGCTCCTGCAGCTGGTCGTAGGTCGATGCCTCGTCGTCGAAGGTGATTTCGAAGACGGGAGCGATGGGGTTGGGGTGCGTGGCTGGCACGTTGACCGTCAGTCCGTCGGCGTTGTGTGTGAAGGCGACGTCGCCATAGCCGAGCAGCTTCACGCTATTGACCTTTCCGCTGTAGGAGGCTGCGGTGATGCCGAACGCCTTGAAGGTGAAGTCGCCTGCGGTGGGCCACTGCATGATGGTGGCATAGACGGTGGAGCCTTTGGCATTGTAGCGCACGTCGGCAGCGGTGTAGTTGAAGCCTTCGTTAAATCCCTGCGCATTGAGTGGGTTGACAGTCTCGGCGAGGGGTCCTTCGCCAAAGGTTTTCCACGGACGTGTGCCGTAGATGCTCTCCTTGTTGATGTCCATCCACGCCTTGATGTCGAGGACGACGGCGCGTTCTTTCTCATCGATGGTACCGTTGCCACGCACGGGGATGCTGAGCAAGAGGTTTCCGTTCTTCGACACGACATCGACCAGCATACGGACGACGGTGGCTGCCGACTTGTAGCCATTGCGGTCATAGACGCCTCGGTCGTAGTGCCAGGAGCCGATGCAGGTGCAGGTTTGCCACGGCAGGTCCTGACAACGGTCGGGTATGCCGCGCTCAACGTCCCAGAGCAGACGCTGCTTCTGGTCGTCGTTGAGTATCTTTCCCATCACGACGACGTCCTGCTGACCGCCGTTGGCATTGGCACTCTGATTGTAGTAGTGGGCGAGGATGTTGTAGCCGATCTGATTGTCGCAATAGTAGAAAGGAAGCACCGAGTCGTCAAAGTAGATGGCACGGGGATGGTACTTATCAATACATTGCAGGACGCGGTTCTGGAACTTCTGCTTGTAGGCTGCGCTGGGCTGACTGGCTCCGTTGCCCCAGTTCCACTGGCTGTGGATGGCACCCACGTCCTGCCAGTTAGTGCTGTGGGCGTGCTGCTGGGCATAGAGTTCCTGGGGGTCGTAGCCTTCCCACCACTGCCCCACTCCGTCTGCTTTGGTGAGGTTGCCGTCGTAGGCCTGCGCACCTTCCATCCAGGTCCAGGTGTGGCTGGCATGGATGGAGATACCGAGCGGCAGGCCGTACTTCTCGCAAGCCTCAGCCCACTCGCCGACGATGTCGCGCTTGGGACCCAGGTTCACCGAGTTCCACTCCTGATAGGGGCTGTCCCACAGGTCGAAGTTGTCGTGGTGGTTGCCCAGCGTCATGAAATACTTGGCGCCGGCACTGGCATAGAGCTGGATGAGTTCATCAGGATTCCACTGCTCGGCCTTCCAGTCGCGAATGAGTTCCTTTAGGCCATAGACCGAGGGGTCGCCGAAATGGCTGACGTGGTAGTTGTACTGGCCTTGGCCAGGAAAATACATGTGGCGTGCGTACCAGTCACCGTCTTCGGCCTGACACTGTGGACCCCAGTGGGCCCACAAACCAAATTTTGCATCGCGGAACCACTCGGGACATTGCCAACCGGCAAGGCTTTCCCAGTTGGGCTCGAACGGACCTTCGGCCACACTGACGTCGGTCAGTGTCTGTGCATGGGCCGAAAGCGAGCAGGCTGCGGCCAGCACAAGAATTGTAGTTTTCAGAGTTTTCATCTTTTTCTTTATTTTAGTATTGCAAATATTGTTTCATTTTCAGCCACTCAGTTCTTCCCTCCAACTTCTTTATTCTATTCTATGAATAGAAAGATTTTATCGTTCGGTCCTGGTGATTTTTTGCATTGCAAATTAACGAAAACACTTCCAAGCCACCGACAAAAATAATGACAAATTTTCAAAAAAGTCGATATTAAGACACCGAATGTCGATATTGTGCTAAAATTCAACAAAACAAGTGAGAAAAATCAAAAGAATTTCAGTAAATTTGCAAACAGACATGACACCACAATGGAACAGACTCTGAATTTCGACTTTTCGCTCCTCAACCAGGGGTATGCACAAACGGACGGCGACTGGAACTTCGGCCCCATCTGCAGCAGTTTCTCGCGGATTTACTACGTGACCGAGGGCACAGGTTCGGTCATTTTTGGCGGCCGTGACCACCTGCTCACACCGGGTCACCTCTATCTCATCCCAGCCCTGACGAGCCACTACGACCGCTGCGACGGTCGGTTTTCGCACTACTACATCCACTGTATCGACCAGACACAGCAGACGATTCACTGGTACCGCCAACTGCAACTGCCTTTCGAACTCGACGCAACCGAAGCCGACGTGCTGTGCATCCGACGCCTGAATGAGATTTGTCCCGACATTCCCCTGGCCGATACCCAGCCTGACACCTACGACAACTCGTCGAACCTGCTGCAGTGTTCACGCCGTTTTATGGCCCTGCCAATGGGGGTGCGGATGGAGGTGAACGGACTATTGCTGCAGTTGCTTTCGCGTTTTTTTGCACATGCCACAGTGCGGCACAATGTCAATGACAACCGCATCATCCAGACGCTCTACACCATTGGTCAGCACTTGGCCGACACGCCCAGCATCGAACAACTTTCGAGGGAGGTTTCGCTGACCAAAGACGCCTTCATCCGCCTGTTCCGCCGCCAGACAGGTCAGACACCTACCGACTACATCATCCGCAAGCGTGTTCAGCACGCCCAGATGCAGTTCATCGGCGGCAAGCGCAGCGTAAAGCAGGTGGCGCTGTCGCTTGGCTACGACAACGTCAGTTATTTCGGTCGCCTGTTCAAGAAAGTGACCGACGTGAGTCCGATGGAGTTTATCAGGCAGAACAGGTAAAAAAGCCTCCCAAAATCTTTCTACGTATATAAGAACCGCTTGATGTTACGCTTCGGTGTCTTTTCAAACTCCTCGTCGCGAGGTTCGAGGCGCGAGAGGTGGTAGAAGGGCGGGAGCATCTTGTTGACGTGGCGGCGATAGCGCTCGAGAGAGTCGTTGAAGTCCTGACGCAACATGCCGTGGCGCTGCAGGGTGTCGTCGGAGGTATAGACCAGTCCGACGAGTTTGTCATCGCGCTGCACGACGACACATTCGTCGATGAGCACGTGTCCGGTGAGTTTCTCCTCGATTTCCTCGCAGGGGCGTACAAACGTAGCACCCAGATGCATATTACGATATATACTCCATATCTTCTGCCTCAGCCTCAAACATAGCTTCAACGTTGCGACGTAAACCGGAGATTTTCGCACGTTTTATAGCTGAACCTTTAAATAAGCGTTGGTACGTTTGTTCTGTCAAATTCTGCCAATCCTCAGACGTCATTTGCAACAAATCCGAACTTGGAGTAAAAGCCGCCTCACTTGTAGAGAGAGGATGACGCATGTGCGGGCATACTTGCTGACAACGATCGCAACCATAGAAGCAAGGATACATTTTCTCAGCAGCCTCAACCGGTATCCCACCCCGATTCTCTATGGTAAGATAACTCAAACAACGGCGAGCATCCAATCCCCTTTCCAACGAAAGGGCTTGCATTGGACATGAGTCAATACACTTGGTACACGTACCACAATTCGACTTTGTCGGTTCATCATAATTATCGGCCTCAACTGACAAGAGAATTTCCCCAAGGAAGAAGGCACTCCCGGCATGAGGTATGATAAGTTGTTTATTACGACCTAACCAACCCAATCCGCACTGCCACGCCCAATATCGCTCCAATATAGGGGCTGTATCACAGAAACAACGTCCGGAAATCTTTATATCGGGATGAATGGATGCTATCGACTCATATAATTCATGAAGTTTCATGCGCATCACGTCGTGATAATCTTTTCCATAAGCATACCACGAAATCTGCGGTTGGTCTTTTGGAATAAAAGTAGCAGGATAATAATTTAAAGCTACTGACACTATAGTACGGCAACCTTCCACCAAAAGTGTAGGGTCGATACGTTTTTCAACATTACGCTCCATGTAACTCATGTCCGCATGACATCCGCAAGCAACCCAATCAGCATAGAATACTGCATGTGACTGTTCCACAGGACCAGCTTTTGCCATACCACAAGCAGAAAAGCCGAGACGTGCAGCCTCGGCTTTTATCTTTTCGGAAGAAAGCAAATAGTGTGCTTCTCTCATATTCTCAATCAAAGACCTTAAATGTATAACCTTGCTCTTTCAACCATTGCAACGACTCCGGTAATGCGGTACGTAACTTATCTATACTTTTCAGTGAATCATGGAAAGTAATGATAGAACCATTACGTGTGTAACGTTTTACATTGTTTACCACATCCTCTGCTGTCAGTCTCTTACTATAATCACGCGTTACCAAATCCCACATAACTACACGATAGTGTTTGCGAAGCAAGCGGAACTGAAGCATACGCATCCATCCATGTGGCGGACGAAATAAGTTAGTATTCAGGAATGCATTTGCCTTATCGGTATTCTCCAAATAATCTTTACAAGAATGTCTGAAACCACCGATGTGATTGAATGTATGATTGCCTATACGATGCCCACGTTCTACTACCATCCGATAAGTGGCAGGATGCTTACGTACATTATCACCCACCATGAAGAACGTTGCCTTTATACCAAACTTATCGAGCGTATCCAATACAAAAGGTGTCGCTTCTGGTATCGGTCCATCATCAAATGTCAGGTACACCGCCTTCTCATCAGGATTCATCCGCCACATTGCCGACGGATAAAGCCATCTAAGGAATCTTGCAGGTTGCTCAATGAACATATTTTCTTATATTACATATTTACACCACGTTGCATACCCATCTCAATATACTTACCAAGCAATTCCTGACAAGCAAAAGATTTTTCTTCGTCGCTAATAGCAAGTGTCTTAGCTACTTCATTGAGAATGTATATATTTCGAATATACTCTCGTTGTGACTGCAACAACCGAGATGTACTTAGTGATAAATACCAATCCAAATATTCCATAACATTATTGCCTACAGCATTGAGTATTGCTTCACCTTCTTCCGTGGAACCCAAACGAAGCAAAACCTCCGCCAAATCAACTGAACCACCCATATAGTTATGAGGTACGACAGAAGAAGGAATTACCTCTTCAATACGCTTAACAACATTCAGTGCCTTTTCCGGTTTATCCTCTTTAAGCAATTGTGTAGCCAACTGTGCGAACAAGCGACGATGCGTGTAACACATCCTTGTTACCGTTTCGTCCAAATAAATATTCGGATTCTCACCGACACCACCGAACTTAAACTTGTTCATTAGGTTGTCGTACATCCGCTCTGTATCAATCGTCTTTCCGGTGTTTTTGGTATTGAAAGGAGTAATACGATTGGCAAGACCTTCTTGAACGAAATTACGACCTAAATGACCATAGTTAGCTTCGCCCACAGTCATTGCGACATACAAGGGACGTTCCCAATTGGCTTGGGATAGCATTTCAAGCATCATCAATTCACTCTTATAAACTGCACGCTTACCTTTTAATGAGATGTGCATCACGTCAGGGATAGAGTCACCTGCTATCATCATGCCCGAACGCTTGACGGCCTCCTTATCTATAGTAATCACCATACTATCCGTAGGGAATATCTGTAAATCTTCATTGTCGTTCAGAACCCAGTATTTAATAACATTCTTCAACTCATACGGATTATCGCCCAACATTGCTTTCAAATCATCCGGACTATCCTTATAATAATCAAGCACCTGTTTTAAAGCATCGGCATGAACAGGTATTCCCTCGCGCGTACCGGCCACATACTGCAAACGTGACCATGTGATTGGCAACGATGGGGAATCGTATGCAGGGCGCCTCATTTGATCAATATACCAATCCGTTTGCAAATAACTCAAGTTGCAAACACGAGCATCCGTGCGGAAACCTTCAGTTTCTTGATTGTACCATAAAGGGAACGTATCGTTATCGCCATTTGTAAAAATCACCGGATTGCCTTTTTCATCAAGTGAGTTCAGATAGTTCTGGCCGAAATCGCGACAAGTATATCTTCCGCTACGATCGTGATCATCCCAATTCTGACTTGCCATTTGGATTGGAACGAAAAGAGCCAATACGGTAGCAACTATAGCAGCCGGTAATTCCGGTATGCGTAAGCGTTTTAATCCATCAATAATAGCTGCAACTCCCATGCCCACCCAAATGGTGAATGCATAGAATGAACCGGCATAAGCATAATCACGTTCACGAGGTTGCATTGGTGTTTGGTTCAAATAGACAACAATAGCAATACCCGTCATGAAGAATAAGAAGAATACAACCCAGAATTGCTTAACACCCTCTTGATTCTTATAAGCTTGCCAGAACAAACCGAGTAGTCCTAACAACAAAGGCAAACAATAATAAACATTATGTCCCTTATTGTTCTTTAAATCACTTGGCAACATATCTTGATTGCCTAAACGTGCATTATCAATGAGCGGAATACCTGTCAACCAGTTACCATGCTCCAACTCTCCATTACCTTGTATATCATTCTGACGACCGGCAAAATTCCACATGAAATAACGCCAATACATGAAGTTTAGTTGATAGCTGAAGAAGAAACGCAAGTTTTCCGCCTGAGTCGGAACTTTTACCATAATGGTTTGTCCACACTGATCGTGTGGAACTTCTTTGCCATCAACCCCTCCCATCCATGACTCATAGGCTTGTGGATGACCATCTTTATCGGAATACATACGAGGGAAGAACATATTTTGTCCATAAATGTACTCAATGTCATAGTGCACGATTTCGTAAGCATCTTTTTCGTCCGCACTATGCTTTTCCACTCGCTGATAAACAGGCGCACCTTTCTTACTTTTGGGAGTACAATAACCATCATTGGTTGGTTCAAGCGCAACCTTGGAAGTATATGCCTGACCATAGAACAATGGACGACTTCCATATTGCTCACGATTCAAATACTGTCCTAACGTAAAGATGTCTTCCGGAGAGTTCTGATCCATCGGTGGATTGGCTGTGGAACGTATGACGATTACAGCATAAGTGGAATACCCAATCATAATCATCAACATGCACAACAAAGAAGTGTTCATCACTCTCGCACTAACCAAAGGCTTGCCTTGAATAGTACGACTTAGAACAAAAGCGAGAACTGCCAAAACCAAAATTCCTATAACAAAACTACTCCAGCCATATCCATAGAAAGGAATACCCAACATAGCGACTGACAGCATATAAGAAATGTTCATGCGCATACGATTCTTTTGAACGATGGTCTCATAGATCGCCCAAAGAACTGTTGTAACCAAACAACAAATGTAGAATATCAAACCGCTATTAAATGGTAATGTTAAGGTGTTTACAAAGAATAATTCAAACCATCCGCCAACCTTTACAATACCGGGAACAATACCATAAAGTACGACCGCCACCAAAACACAAGATGCCATCAATGCCCATAACGAGCCTTTGAGGTCGGCATTAGGATTCTTTTTGTAGTACCACACCAAGACAATGGCGGGCAAACAAAGCAAGTTCAACAAGTGAACACCGATAGAAAGTCCTGTAAGATATGCGATAAGTACCAACCAACGATCGCTATGTGGTTCGTCTGCATATTCCTCCCATTTCAGTATCAGCCAAAATACTAATGCTGTAAATAACGATGAATAGGCATAAACTTCGCCTTCTACCGCACTATACCAAAAAGTATCGGTAAAGGTATAAACCAATGCACCTACCAATCCGCTACCCATAATAGCAACCAATTTCCCGGTAGTCATCTCACTATAGTCCTTACACAACATCTTACGGGTAAGATGAGTAATACTCCAGAACAAAAAGAGAATACAACCGGCACTCATCAGCGCAGACATAATGTTTACCATATAAGCAACTTGTGACGGGTCGCTCACAAATTGAGAAAATAAATTGGCTGTAAGCATGAAAAACGGTGCACCGGGTGGGTGACCGATTTCTAACTTATAACCGGTCGTAATAAATTCCGGACAGTCCCAAAAACTCGCAGTTGGTTCAATCGTTGAGCAGTACACCCATGCTGCTATGGCAAAAGTAATCCATCCCAACAGATTGTTGACAAATTTAAACTGTTTCATTATTTGTATGTTTTATTAATATTTTCACTAAAGTTACAAAATTACGTTTTTTTCGTTTACTACACTTCGTTTTAACTAAGTTTTAAATGCAACGGAATGTTTTAACCATTATTCTTCATGGTTTCTTAACACTCTATGCGGATGCTTACCATGCCCTATCAAATCAATAGGACACTCCATTTTGTCATCCAACCAACCATCGGGCAACTCTGCATAAGGATGATAATGTAATGTTCCGTTCACACAAGCTATACTCCGGACATTCTGTAATACAGCTCCTGAATCGTGACTTATCAGTATGATGGCACTTTCTTTATTAACCTCCTCTAATAAACTATAAAGATTGACCTTTGTCTTTTGGTCGATATAGGTGTCTGGTTCATCCAATATAAGCACTTCCGGCGACGAAACAAGCGCTCTACTCAAAAGGGTCCTTTGAAGTTGACCTCCACTTAACTCTCCGATTGAACGTTTTGCAAAATCCTCCAAACCCATACGCTCTAGTATGTTACAAACCTTTTTGTGTTGATTCCGCGAGTAACCTAACCATGTATCTTTTTTTAAACCGGATAATACCACGTCGTAAACACTTATCGGAAAGCTCTTGTCTATTTTTCCTGCTTGAGGCAAATAACCCATTTTTATATCTGTCACCTCTTTCCCATCACGTAAAAATGTAATACTTCCTTTTACCGGTTTCTCCAAACCGAGTATGGTACGTACCAATGTCGTCTTCCCCCCACCATTGGGACCTATCACTCCCAAGAAATCATGCTTATAAACCGTGAGGTTGATATCACGAAGCACAATATTGTCAGAATAAGCGACATCTACATTCCGGATTTGTATGATTGGTGTTTTATTCATTCTCTCTTAAAATATGTGCAACTCTTATCATCTCTTGCTCCCAATCGTAACTCAGTGGATTTATAAAAAACACCTTACCTCCTATCTCCTGAGCTATCAGTTGGCAACTTCTCTGAGTAAATTCTTGCTGTATAAATATTGATTTTACATTTTCTTTCCGGCATAGTTTTATTAACTCAATGAGTTGATGTGGCGATGGTTCTTTCCCTTCATGCTCTACCACAATCTGATTAAAACCATAATCATGCGCAAAATAGGTTAGTGTAGGATGATATATCAGAAATGACTTTTGAACCATATCACCTGTTAACGCACGAATGCTATCGTTCACAACATTAATCCTATCCAACAGGTTGGCTAAATTCTTCGTATATACATCAACACAACTTGAGTCTGCCACACAAAGTGCTTGATATATGTTACGTGCCATCCGTTGCATATTCCTAGGTGTGGTCCATACGTGTGGGTCATGATGATGTTCTTCATTATGTATATGCTCACCCATTTGCTCAATGCCGATTGACGTTTCTTTGAAATGAACATTTGGAGCCATTTGTTTTAAACGTTCAAGCCACGCACGCTCAAAACCTAAATTCCCTACATAAAAGAAAAAATCACTTTTCTCTAAATCTATCATTTGGTTTGGTGTCGGTTCATAAGTTTCCGGACTACTACCCATTGGCACCAAACTCTCTACCTTATAAGTATCTCCAACTATAGCCTCTACCAAGAAACGTAACGGTTCTATTGAAACCATAATGGTTGATATCTCTGATTCTTTTGGGTCTTTAGGAGTCGGTTTGCACCCCGTGAATAACAACAAAATTACTATATATAAAATTCTGTTCATAATTATCTCTATATAAGTGCTATGGCATAGACCAAAACAGCATATCTAATGAGTTTCCCAATACTGATTGCTATAAAACTTACTAAAGGATTGGCACGCATAAATCCCATCGTTACCGCTATTACGCTACCTAATATCGGCAGAAAACAAAGAATTCCCATCCATGCACCTTTCTTTTCCATCCACCTCTGCGTCTTTTCCACCTTCTCTTTCTTAACATGAAGATATTTCTCAATCCATTCCATGCGTCCCATTCGTCCAATCCAATAGTTAAACATACTACCGGCAACATTTCCTACCGTTCCCCAAATTAACAATGGAATAGGACCTAGTCCAGCCAATTGCAATCCTGCCATGACAGCCTCCGAGCTAAAAGGGAAAACACTACCGGCAATGAATGCTGCTACAAACATTCCGGCGTATCCGTATTGCATTAAAAAATCTGTTATGACATCCATATACTAAGAATTGCTAATGCGATGAATAACATCACAAAAAGAACAAACAGAACATTCGTAACCTTATGATGTGTCAAAGCAAAAAAGTGTGCCAATATCGGTGATGTATTCATCACCAATATCGGGAACAATACATTTAACAAATTAGGTTGCAGCAAAACAAAAAGTCCTATAATGAACTCTTGCGTAAGTAATAAATATAATAACATTCGCGTCCGAACTTTATCATTGAATCCTGAACGCAGACAATGAATACCACTAATTATCGAAAAAACTGACACAAGAATAAATCCTAAAAGGTCAGTCAAAATCCAATCGGCATATACCGCTATACTTATTGGGTGAAAAGTAATAAGTTCATCAACATAACCAATAAACAAATTTTCCCCTTTATATAAAGAATAACAACCGACCAACCAATATGGTAAAAGAAGACCTACTATTGCAGCACTAAAGGTTCGCAAAGATAATGAGCGCAAATAAACAAATGCATACCACAAATAAATGGGGACAAACAAAAGCACTTTCGGGAACAATAGGCTAGCCAAACCCAAACAGAGAAATGCATGAAAAAAGTTCAATACTGAGCCTGCCGAAGAATATGACTTAAACAACAATCCATAGGACAATAAAACCAAAGCTGATATAACGTGTCCTTCACTAAAGGAATGTAAACCAAACAAACAACCGCAAAGAAAAACATATACAGATGAAGTCAAAAAACTCCTTATACGTATCAAAGAATTGGTGTTGTTTATTTCTGTCCATAAATAGGTTATTAAACCGCATGAAAGCGCACCATACAACAGTTTCATTTCAAAAAAACCATGAGCGCACCACAATAGTACGCTTATAACAGTAGCAATGGGAAGCGTTGCGCTACTCATTGCTACTCTATTTTGAAATCGCACTGCTTTCATGAATAATTATAAATCCTTTCCTATATCTGAACGGAAATATTTCTTTTCAAACGCAATTTTCTGCGCCCCTTCAAATGATAATTTCAACGCAGCATCCTTGTCTGAGCCATAAGAACTGATTGCTATTACACGGCCACCGGCTGTTACGATAGAATCGCCCTTTTTCGCAGTTCCTGCATGAAAGACAATACTATCCTTTACGTTCTCAAATCCGGTAATGGGGAAACCTTTTTCATAGGCTTCAGGATATCCTCCGGAAACCAACATCACGCAAACTGCACTGCGTTCGTCAAATTCTAATTCGCGTTTATCAAGGTCGCCCTGTGCTACTCCCTCAAGCAAATCCACCAAATCGCTCTTGATTCTTAACATGACACTCTCGGTTTCCGGATCGCCCATTCGCACATTATACTCAATGACCATTGGTTCACCTTCCACATTTATCAAACCGAAAAAGATAAATCCTTTATAATCGATACCTTCAGATGCCAATCCTTCCACCGTCGGACGAATGATACGCTCTTCAACCTTTTGCATCCACTCCTTGGTCGCGAAAGGAACCGGAGAGACACTACCCATACCGCCCGTATTCAAACCGGTATCATGCTCACCTATACGTTTGTAGTCCTTTGCTTCCGGAAGAATCTTATAATTCTTACCATCTGTCAATACAAAGACTGAACATTCAATACCGCTCAAAAACTCCTCAATAACAACAGACGAAGATGCTGTACCAAACATTCCACCTAACATCTCTTTTAATTCAGCCTTAGCTTCTTCCAATGTTGGAAGTATCAAGACACCTTTTCCAGCACATAATCCATCTGCCTTTAACACATAAGGCGCTTTTAAAGTTTCCAAAAACTTCAAACCGGCTTCCAACGTTTCTCCTGTAAAAGTTTGGTAGGCCGCCGTCGGTATATGATGACGTTGCATAAATGCCTTAGCAAAGTCTTTACTGCCTTCCAATACCGCCCCCTGCTTAGAAGGACCTATTACGGGTATATGGCAGATCGTTTCATCATTCTTAAAGTAATCGTAAATACCTTTTACTAGTGGGTCTTCCGGACCTACGACCACCATGTCAATACTCTTGTCTAAAACAAAAGCCTTGATACTATCAAAGTCATCTGCCTTTATTGCAACATTCTCACCGACCGAGTCCGTTCCAGCATTTCCCGGTGCTATATATAAATTCTCTGCTTTCTTACTTTGCGCAATTTTCCATGCTAAAGCATGTTCGCGACCACCACTTCCTAATAATAATATTTTCATGTTCGTATATTATTTCAAATAATCTTCAAAATATTGCGTAATTCTCTCATGCAAATGCACTCTGTCCGTACCCAACATATTATGCTCTTGATTGGGATACATAAAGAAGTCCGGATGGGTACCTGCATCAATGCAAGCACGCAGGAATGAAAGAGTGTGTTGTGGCACACATACAGGATCATTATATCCTATGATAATCTGTAACTTTCCCTTTAAATTTCCCGCTTTCAATCTAAGATTGCTACCTTTATATCCATCGGGATTGTCTTGCGGGCGGTCCATATAACGCTCACCATACATCACTTCGTAGTATTGCCAATCAACAACCGGACCACCGGCAACACCCACCTTAAAGACGTCAGGATAAGTCAGCATCAAATTGGTCGTCATAAAACCTCCGTATGACCACCCGTGAACACCCATTCTGTCTGCATCAACATATGGTAACGATTTCAAGAACTTAACACCCTCCATTTGGTCTTTCATCTCCTCAACACCAAGCTGACGGTAGGTCACATTCTCAAACTCAATTCCACGATGCTGTGAACCTCGATTATCTAAGATAAACAACAAATAACCCTTTTGTGCCATGTAAATTTCCCAACCACGAGCATAATAATTGCGACTGGCTTCCACATTATGAGCATGCGGGCCACCATATACATAAATCACTGTAGGATATTTCTTAGTTGGATCAAAATCAACCGGTTTGACCATACGATAATACAAATCCGTAACACCATCAGCAGCCTTAATACTTCCACTTGTTATTTCCGGAACATTATAATCTTTCCACGGGTTTTCGGCAGTGAAGATTTCAACAGACTTTCCGCTTACGGTATTCGTCAAATTTATGTTACGCGTTACCGTCGGTGATGAATATGAATCAACCAACAAGCTACCGGAAGGACTTAATTTCCCATAATGAACACCCTCGCCATTATCCAACAAAGTACGTTTACCGTCTTTGACTCTAACCTTAAATATATTTGATTGTAATGGGTGTAACTCATTACTACAAATCAATATACTTTTATCCTTTACATTAAAACCTAAAACTTCTTTAATCACCCATTGACCGGAAGTGAGCATCGTTACTTTTACATTCTCTTTTTTACTTCCTCCTGTTAAAGTAGGTTGCTCTTTCCCCTCGCGCTCTGTACTTAAATCAAACAAATAAAGTTGATTGTATCCATCACGTTGAGACTGATAAATAAACTTCGTTTCATCCCATGGCAAGAATAACAAACCATGCATAGGCTCTACGTATTTAGGATGCTTCTCCTCATAAATAACAGCCTCTTTCACTCCCGAAATCGCATCATATCGTACCAATTCTGCATGATTCTGATCGCGATTCAGTTCTATCATATATATTTTCTTGCTATCAGGGCTCCAACTTATATTCGTAAAATATCTGTCAGTCGGGTCGCCAACTTGAAGCCACACGACTGTATTCGTGTTTGGATTATAAACTCCGACAGTCACTTTGTGGGACGTTTCACCCGCCATTGGATACTTGCATGAATATGTAGAAGAAATACGTGTATCAATATTCACTTGAGGATAATCGGGGACCATACTTTGATCCATTCTATAAAACGCCAACAAATTGCCATCTGGACTCCAATAAGTTCCCTTGTGAATTCCAAACTCATCACGATGTACACTCTGCCCATATACCAAATCGTTGCTACCATCAGTCGTCACAGGCATCGTCTTACCCTTTGCGTTGATTACATACAAATTTTGTTTATAAACGTACGCTAAACTATTTGACGCACTTGAACGATCCAACGCAACAGCCTCAGTAGGGTATTCCTGACTTAACACCGGTTGCCCCGACTTAAAATCAACTACTACATATTTATACTTTCTGCTTTTCTCAACTTTATTTTGAGAAACTCTTACTGCAACCCAAGTCTTGTCTCCCTCCGGGAATGTTACGTTATAGCAACTCCTAACAATTTTATTTTCTTCATCACCACCCAACCATGTATTCAAATCTGAAATAGTGAAAAGTAATGATTTAGAACCATTCTTAGCATCTATTATGTTACATTCATCCACCGAGGTTTCAACACACTTATCACCCCACCAAGTTGTGTACATATTCTTTGGCGACATTTGTGAAAAAGTTCTTCCACCGGGCAATAAATCATCTAATGTAAAACTTTTCTTTCCTTGTGCCATAACTACAATTGATAAGAAGGAAAACAATACATATAAATTAATCTTCTTCATCATATCTACCTCTTTTACGATTCTTACCAAAATTCTTATCGCCCCTTTCAAAGTTCTTCATTCCATGTTTGAATGTTTGCTTATCTGAAAAAGACTTTCTTTCACGTCCTTCTCTTTCGCCTCTTTTGCGAGAATATTCTCCATGCGACCGTGCACTCCGTTCTTCCTCAAACCCGCCTCTACGCTTAAAGTGATAATCTGTATTATCTTCATCAATGGCGTTTTTAAATTCACGATGAGCCTTAAACCTACGTTTCTCTGCCATTTGACGGCGTTCCTCTGCAGTTTTTATATCGCGACCTTCTGCCCTCAAATCCTTAAACTTCCCACTAAATATTTGATATTTACGGAACTCACATTCTAAAGAGCCATTATATAACGGAGTTTTAAGGGACGGTTTCAATCCAATCTGATCAAAACACTCCTCACGATAACTCAAAATCCATGCCTCATTATCTTGGAACTGATGCTTCAAACGCTCCCCAATCATCTTATACAATCCAAGAAGGTCGGGAGTAGAAATTCGCTCACCATAAGGTGGGTTGGTAATTATTATACTCTTCTCTTTGGGTTGCTTAAATTGATGAAAATCTTGCTGTATGATTTCTATATCCTTGGTCAATCCTGCAGCTTTAACATTATGAGTAGCGATTTCTACCGCATTGCGATTGATATCATATCCATATATCTTATGCGTAAATTCACGCTCATTTGATTCGTCATTATAAATTCTATCAAACAGAGCTTCATCAAAATCAGGCCATTTCTCAAATGCGTATTCCTTTCGGAACAATCCCGGAGCCATGCCACGTGCAATTAAAGCGGCTTCAATAGCAATGGTTCCGGAACCACACATTGGATCTATCAAATCACACTCTCCACGCCATCCTGTCATCAAAATCATAGCCGCAGCCAACACCTCATTTAAAGGTGCTTCTACAGCCTCCTGGCGATAACCACGACGATGAAGAGACTCGCCGGAACTATCTAATGACAAAGTGCAATCATATTCTGCTATATGGATATTCAAGCGTAAGTCCGGATTGGTCACGCTGATATTAGGACGTGTTCCTGTTTTCTCCCTAAAATAATCAACTATAGCATCCTTAACTTTATATGCAACAAATTTACTATGGCGGAATTCTTTAGAAAAAACTACAGAATCAACAGCAAAACTAGTCTCATTATTCAAATACTGATTCCAATCAATAGATTTTACTGCATCATAGACCTCATCCGCACTTTCTGCCTTAAAATGCTTTATCGGCTTCAATACTCGAATAGCCGTACGCAATGCGAAATTCGCACGATACATCATCTCCTGATTTCCGGTAAACGACACCATACGTCGACCTATCTGGATGTTATTTGCTCCTAAATCTGTTAATTCACCAGCCAATACCGGTTCCAATCCCTGAAATGTTTTGGCAATAAGTTCGAATTCGCTTTCCATCTGTATATATTCTTTATTGATGCTTATTTATTTGTATTTATTTTGTAATATGCGTGCTCCGGCCGGAATATCTTCCGTAATCCATATATTTCCACCAATGGTGGCTCCTTTTCCTATGGTAATTCTTCCCAATATTGTAGAATTGGCATACACTGTCACCTCATCTTCTAATATAGGATGGCGTAAAATCCCTTTTATTGGATTTCCGTTCTCATCTAATGGAAAACTTTTTGCACCTAACGTTACACCTTGGTACAACTTTACATAATTACCAATAATACACGTTGCTCCAATAACAACACCTGTTCCATGGTCAATGGTAAAATGATGACCGATTTGTGCGCCCGGATGAATATCTATACCGGTTTCAGAATGTGCCATTTCTGTAATAACACGGGGGATAAGAGGTACTCCCAAAGCCAATAGTTCGTGGGCAATACGATAACAAGTTAATGCCTTTATAATAGGATAGCAACTGATAATTTCACAATATGACTCCGCTGCCGGATCACCATTATATGCTGCTTCTACATCTGTCGCCAATATTTTACGAATTAATGGCAAACGACGAATAAACTCCCCAGTCGTTTCTGTAGCAACTTGCTTACTTTCTTTAGAATCTTTACCACTCAAACACAATCCCGCACAAATTTGTTCTTCTAACAAAACATTGAGGCGTTCTAATGCCACGCCTATATGATAATGAAGGGTTTGCTGATTAACTGTTGACCTACCATAATAACCAGGGAATAAGACTGCACGACACAACTCGATAATCTCATGTAAAACCATCCCCGATGGAAGTGGATTACCATCTTTATGTTCACGAAATAATCCTTTTAAAGACGATGTGTCAGAAAGGTCGGCAACTGCCTGCGCCATAAAATCAGTAGAACTCAAAGGTCTCATTAAACTTTTACGAAGTAAAGATAATGTTGCAAAGATAGTAAAAGGATAAATAAATCAGGCATTTTTACACAAAAGAATACCTATTTATTTATCCTTCAGGTTCAAGTAGCAAGTGCAAAACTACAATATATGATTATAAAATCAATCGTTAGCGAAGAGAAATTTAATTTTTCACGAGTTCCAAATAATCGGACTGATGCATAGATTTACTAAATTATAACCCATTTCATTGAATGATGACACTATTTCTACTGCATTGGTAGAAAATTGTCCTATAGAATAATATACAGAATCCGGTTCATTGAAAGTTGCTGAAAAACTGTTATCCGTTGGAACATCCTGTTGTTGCGGATACGGCAAGAATTGACCTTCAAGGTCTATCATATCGTTTACTTCTAATCTATATTTGTCACATCCACTCCAAATGGTAGAACATATGTTTGATATAGCACGGGGATATCCGGCGAGCCTACTAAAGTTTTGTACTTTCTTCCTTTTGACCATTGTATTACGTCATAGCCATCTTTTTGAGAAACTGTAATTTCATTAGGATTTACTCGGACTTCTCCTGTAATTTGGGCTATTGAGAGTTTATATAACAATACCCCTACTAACAACATAATGATTCTATTATTCATATCTCTCAAAGCTTAAGTTTTACCACCTCTGTTGTTCCATCAGTAAAGGCAATGACTGCCAAAGAATACGGTTTGTTGAGTAATGATTTGTTTAATTGGATGGCTTGACTTGTTATTTTCTTATTAAAAATTTGTGTACCATCCACATCATATACCATCATCCGGGATGCTGGTTTTGACAATTGCTACACACAACCATCCTCGTTATATTTTACTTCAACGGAATTTATTCCTTTTATAGTTTCGATATTTTCTGGAGGGGTATAATAGTACAGACTTATTGGCTCTATCTCTTGGAATGAATTCCAACCTTCAGTGTTTTTATATAATTCAACACTCTCATCAGGAACATACAAAGTAGTATTACATGCATATTCTTCATATTTCCATCCAGAATTTGGGACAAAAACTTCTTCTCCTAACTTGGGAGGACAAACAGCTTTACATATTAAATAACTATATATTTGGATATGCCCCATATTAAAATTGATAGAAATATTTCTGAAAGCATTATCTCCAATAGAGTCTAAGGTAGAAGGCAAAAAGACTGTTTGTTCAGGAATTATTCTATATTGAAAAATATTGGAAGAAATAATACGTACACCTTCCGGAATATTTGCAATACCATAATTATAATTTTGGTAATAAAGAAAAGAAGTATCGGGAGAACATATACAACTATACTTTTCTTCACCGAAAAAACCCTCTTCAGCGATACGATCATGAGACAGTATAATTTCTTGACAGTATATATTATCTTTTGAGACTTCAATAACGCAAGGATTAAAAAAAGTGCCATCAGAATATACATTATTCCCCAATTTAGGGTATTTGCCGGTAATTTCAAATATGGGAACCGAGCATTCTATTTTTAGTGCTAACGCAAAGTCCGAAATATACTCTAATGTTTTCGGTAATATAATACGAATATTCTTGGGTACTGTTATATAAACTCTACCTTCTTTATAAGTTTCACATTGAAGTGTACAATTAAAAGCACTTCTAGGTAGAGAATCAATCGCTGCATATTCTAAATCCAATACATCTAAATCTTGTAATAACTTTCCCCGAATAAAGGCATAATCATCTTCCGATAATTTTCCAGTAATGCTTAAATAACGTATACTGTCC
>JAGBCQ010000011.1 GCA_017937925.1 Paraprevotella sp.
GGAACTAATGAGGTACAAGAAAACTTCACAAGTCTGCTCGTGGCTGATGGAGTTATCTATCTCAACGGATACACTGATTCTATATCAGGACACGTCATCAAAGACAATCTGTCATTCGTTATCGATGAAACCGGTATCAGCGCAAGTACTTCTGAGACTTTAACTACCGGTGCAGCGGCTAACAAGACGGCATTGGTATTTGCCGGTGTTGATGCAGAAGGTAAGAATACAATTAAATACTACGCTGATTTCTTGACAAGTATCAACGACACAAAAGAAAGTCAAGACTTCAACGTTAAATATGTGAATGGTGTTCTTACATTTGGAGAAACTGCTAATGTTGAATTGTGGTCCGTACAAGGTTATGTTATTGACCGCGCATGGTCTGTTAATACTTTGAATGTAAATAATCTTCCTAACGGTTGCTACATTGCAAAGATAACGACTTCTAACGGCGTAAATTCTTATAAATTCATTAAGAAGTAAATCGTCTTAATAATTTTCAAACAGATTAAGAGGTCTTTCCTTCGGGCGAGACCTCTTTTTCTATCACATAGTCTATACTTGCAGAGGAGTTATACTTTGATACCACCATTCGGATATGAGTCAGTTTTTTAAGGTCTTCACTTATTTTTGTTACTCAAAGATTGTCAGAAAAGAGCGTTTTTCTTATTTTTGTGGCACTTATCTATAACATATCATATACCATGAAAAAACTATTATCCATTTTATGTCTTGCGTGTAATGTATTCTTTACTAATGCACAAACATGGACAGAGCCGAGTATTCCGGGAGAAGACCTCAACTCTTTAAGTTCATCTAAAACTGTATATTTATATAATGTAGAGACAGACGCCTTCTTTATCAATGGTATGACATGGGGTACCAATGCTTGTGCTACACGACTTACCAACGGTGACACTGCCGCATCTATCCCTCAACAATGTTCCGTAACTGTTTCAAATGGGACTGTCAGTATCAGTCTGAAAAATTATGCAGATAAATTTTTATCTTGCCCGTCAGAAAAAGCCAATGATGTTTATGTAGATCAGACAAACAACCAATACTTCACCTATACAGAGACATCAACCGATAGTCGAATTTATACCCTCGAAAACACGACTTTTGGTCGTAATTTGGATGTTACATGGAAATATGGAGGACACCTGACATTGGTCGGTGGAGGAGGTTACACCAAATGGGCGTTCATCTCAGAAACTTCCATTACGAACAGCGCCTATGCCCTATATAAAGCAAAGAAACAACTATATAATCTATACAAAGCCGTATGCGATGCCGGTGCAGAAACTACTTACGCTACTGAGTTGGCTACTGCCCATTCGGTTTACACATCAACCAGTGCGACAGTAACAAGTATTCGTAATGCCGCTAAAACTCTTTTTAATGCGGTCTATTCAGATATACAAGGACCTATCAACGTTTCTTTCCTGTTTAATAGTGCAGATATGGTGGGAGTTGCCTCTGTCTCCAATTGGACTTCTGAGAATTCAGCATTTGGTTGGGGAGAATTTGAAAAGTTCCATGCACCTTTGTTGCTCTCCCAGTCTCAAAATGTGCCACAAGGTATTTACGACATCGTTTTCCATGGACTTTACCGCCAAGATGGAACGGATGCCGCTCCGATTCTCAGCGCTCATGCGTCCAATACTGTAACTTCAGAAATTCCACTGATGGGTTCTATTGATTATCAGGTAGGAAACACTAATAGTAACGATTGGACAACCGGTGAATTATACAATCAACCCAACGGAATGCAGTCGTGCGGACAAGCTTTGACTCACAACGACGCCGTAGCCTATGCACATAACGTCATTATGCAAACATCTGGAACAATGCAAATTAAGATCCAAATGTCAAGCAGTAACCAATGGCTCAATTGGCAAGGTGTAGAGATTATATACAACGGAAACAAAACCACTCCTTTAAAGGAAGAAATCGCTGTTACCATTCATGACGCAGAACAACTTTATGGTAATGGTGAAGGTAAAGGAGCGGACAACTTTAAATCTGTTCTTGATAAAGTAAAAGCTGTCTGGAATGATAGTAATGCCACCATGCTGGCAATTACAGATGCAAACATTGAACTAAAAGAGGCAATGGAGGTATATCGCAAAACTTCTGCTACCGTTGAGAACCCATTGGATTGGACATCACTCATCGCTAATGCAAGTTTCGAGAAAGATTTGGACGATTGGAATGCCGAGAACTTCAACAAGCAGACTAATGCAGCCTTTGGTTATAAAGAAGGAAGCGCATACATTGAGAAATGGGTTCCCAAAGGTAAACCTGTTGGCAATGCATCGGTTTCACAAGTCATCAGCGGTCTTGAAATGGGTGTATATGTACTGAAAGTTGCAGCCCAAAATATTCAAGAAGGCAGTTCCGCACAACAATCAAACGCATGGATTGTTTCCAACAATAAACTTACCAATGTAAATAGCGCAAAAGAATATACTGTTGTATTTACCAATATTGAAAAAGATGCAGTCATAGGATTCAAGGCAGAGAATGCTACCGGCAATTGGTTGGCATGCGACAACTTCAGACTTTATTATGCAGGCGGGGAAGATAGCGACTATCAAGCCGAGTTACAGGCATATATCAACGATGCCAAGTCGTATTTGGATAAGAAAATGCAAACTCCTGTTTTGGAAGCATTGAAGTCATCCATCCAGAATGGAGAAAGTGCGCTCCAAAATGAAAGTACAAAAAATTATCCCACCTACTCCACTCCTATTCGCTTGGCAAAAGAGACTGCCATCACATCCATTGCAGCATTTGAAAGTTTACAAAAAGCTATTGATACAGCAATAGAGAAGTATGGCGACGGGAATTTAAAGGGAGCAGACAAGTTCCTGGCTGTAATCAATGAAGCAAAGACTGTGAACGACCAACTTAATTCCACTATCGAACAGATGCAAGCGGAAGAAGAGAAGTTGGAAAGAGCCGCATTCGAATACATCTTAGATAATGCCACCGGCATTACTCCTAAAGTAACGACTGACACCCGACACGTCAGAGGTTCTTCAACAGCCCTCGGTCGTTTGACATACAGCGGCGTTAATGAAACGGATTTGATGGAAATAGGATTCTGCTGGAGTACTCAACCCAACCCTACAGTATTGGACAACCGTAGCACTTCATTCTTCGACCTTAACGGACGTATCTACAGAATGGATGGCTTACAACCCGCAACAGTGTATTATGTCAGAGCCTATGCTATGACAAAGAATTATGCCGTTGGATACGGAGATGTGATAAAAATCATCACATTACCTAAGGGGCAATGTACTTATTGGTATAACTGGGGTGCTGATGCAGATGCCAACAAACGTATTGATGCAGCATTAGCTGATGGTATTCGTTATTACAACGATTTTACCAGCATCAAGGGTTTCCACGTTTCCTGTAGTTTCGGTTCAGGAACGCCAACCGCAGACTGTGGATATGGTGGTGGTATGCGTGTCGGACCTAATGCTAGTTACCAACGAACCGGTACTATCCTTCATGAAATGGCACACGGCATTGGTGTAGGAACCCACTCTATATGGTACGGATATTCTCCACTTCGAGAGACCGGTTATAGAGGATTATGGTTAGGCGAACGCGCCAATAAAGTTCTTCAGTTCTTTGATAACAATACGACATCTATGATGACCGGTGACGGTACGCATATGTGGCCTTACGGAATCAATGGCGCACATGAAGATTACAATAATCCTATTGACTACATGATAAATGCCATGATTGTGCAAGGCTTAGGCGAGGACGGACTTCCACCAACCGGAGGTTTCGCCACACCCGCATACACCTTACAATCGGAAGAAGGTATAAAGTATTACATCAAGAACGAAAATGCGGACTGCGGTCTGACAACATCCTACTTAACTGAAACTACCACCGGTACCTTGAAATGGGTCGAAAAATCCGCTAGCGAAGTGCTAGGTGATGACGCTTACGCATGGTATGTTGATTTCGTTCCTTCAACTTGCTATTATCGCATTAAGAATGTCAAGAGCGGAAAATATTTCACGTATGCTTCCAATACCATCAAAACGGCAAGCAAATCCACTCCTTCAAGTACTGAAAACTTTCAACTTATGGGCGGACGCGTTAGAGCCAACGTCAATGAATCCTACACAGCACAAGGATTCTGGATTGTTGTTCCTCATGCCACACTGAATCCTCCTTGTCTTCAAGCGAATACCAACGGAAACACTTCTGTCGCAAACTTTAATATTGATAACAGTGCTACGGCACAACGATGGATATTCTTATCAGAGGATGATTTGGAAAAGATTGAGAGCACATCTAAAGGCGCTTATTTGGAAAAAGCAAACGACCTACTAAAAGACATCAAACAAATGTTGGATGTTCCTCACACTCAGAAGACAGAAACGGCTGATGCCACATTGAGCGAGACTATAAGCGACATTGAAAACAGATTGCAATCTGCTTCAACAAGCGCAGAGTTTACTACACTGATAGACGAGGCAAAAACGGCGGCCAAAGCATTTATTGGAAATGCAAGTCCGTTGAGCGTTAATGCTCCATTCGACATCACATTCTTTATAAATAATCCTTCTATGGACGATAATACAGGATGGAATAATGTCCCAACTGTAAACCACTCTTGTGGCGAGTTCTTTGAGACGACTTTCAACTTGGTACAGACAATTAGTAAAGCACCTGCAGGAACTTACAAACTAACTGTTCAAGCATTCCAACGTCCCGGAACTTATACAGTTACATATGAGGACTATATCAATGGAACAAATAATGTTAATACAATATTATATATAAGGACTGACCAAAGTCTTATTAAACACATCGCAAGCGAGGCCGAAATAAGCAAACTACATGATGAAGACATTACTGTAGGCACACCGTCAGTATATATTCCTAACACCATGCTTTCGGCTTCCGCCCACTTCAATGAGGACAAATATAACAATGAGGTGGTCAGTGCTTTGACTAATACGGCAACATTGCGTTTTGGTTTAAGATGCAACGAGGTCAACGAAGGCGATTGGACTATCTTTGACAAATTCAAACTGTATTTCTACGGCGATATAGCAAAAGACATTGTTACACACATTACTTCTCCGACCGTTATCAACAAAGAGAATAAGACTTACGATGTTTACAATCTTCAAGGCATCAAAGTCAGCGAGAGTCTTGAAGGACTTCCAAAAGGAATTTACATCGTTAATAAGAAAAAGATTCTTGTAAGATAATTGCAACAAATAGAATGCAACGAGCGTCGGTATTTAATGATCATGCAGACGCTCGTTGTGTTATTTTAGGATTATATCGGCATTTCTTAGGACGATATCGATAATCGAAATAGTTTTTAAAAGTAATTTTTTTTACTTTAGAAAAAAGGTGTAACTTTGTAACGATAATTTCAAAAAACACACACATCATGAAAAAAGTATTCTTAGCCACTATCATGGCATGCCTGTGCCTACTTACAAATGCACAGACTTGGAGCGAACCTGCCGTTCCCGGCAGTGATTTGAATTCGCTTTCATCTAGTGAGATTGTTTATTTTTATAATGTTGATGCGGATGCGTTCGTTATCAATGGTTTGTCATGGAACACTCAAGCGTGTGCCACTCGATTGGTAAACGGTGACCAACGAACGGCGGAAGCACAACAAGCTTATGCGTTCGTACAAGACGGCAAAGTGAAAATCCGTATGAAGAGATACTCTTCATACTTTATTTCTTGTGGCACAGCCGACGCTAATAACGTATATGTTGATCAAAACAACAATCCGGACTTTACATATACCGAGACCGCAGCTGGTAGTCATGTTTATACCCTTAAGAATACTACGCACGCTGCTTTCTTGGACGTTACATGGACGTACGGCGGACATTTGACACTCGCCGGTGGTGGCGGACATACCAAATGGGCTTTTATTCCTGAAACAGCCATTACAAATGGTTCGTATGCTTTGTACAAAGCCAAGAAACAACTTTATGGTCTATATAAAGCCATTTGCAACGAAGGTAAGGAAACCGCTTACAGCAAGGTTTTAAATAAGGCCTATGTAGCTTACACTGACAAAGACGCGACGGTAGCAACAATTACAAATGCATCAAAAACATTATTCAGTGAAATATATGCTGAATTGACTCAGCCGGTTAATGTTTCTTTCCTTTTCATAAATAGTGACATGGCAGGCAGTGGTTCTGTTGAAGGATGGCTCAATGGTTCTTGTCTCTTTAACTACGGCGTTTTTGAGACGTATCATAGTTCTTTGACATTAGCTCAATCACAAACTGTTCCCCAAGGTATCTATGACGTTGTATTGCATGCGCTGTACAGAGAAGATGCCACCACAGGAAGCGCACCTACTCTGAACCTCAAAGCGACCAATACAGTTTCTGCAAAAATTCCTGCTGTCAGCTCTATCAACTATAATGTCGGCAACACAGAGAACAACAATTGGACTGCCGGTTCTAATGGAAACGAGCCTAATGGTATGCAGTCCAGCGCTCAGGCTCATGCGCATCAAGATGCCGTGACACGCGCAAGCGGTGCCATAGTAGGAACTGACGGTGCATTAAGAATCTCTCTTAATATGACAAGCGCAGAACAATGGTTGACATGGCAAGGCGTAGAAATTTTCTATCAAGGTATCGGTTCCGGTTCTGTCAACGCAGAGTTAGGTATTACCATTACCAAGGCAGAAAATCACTATGGTGATGGTAGCGAAAAAGGCGCAGCAGATTTAAAAGACGTGATTGACAAGGCTAAAGAAATATATCAAAATGAGAACGCTACTGTTCAATCCATTATGGAAGTCAATAGCGAACTAAAAACAGCCATCACCACTTTCCTTGAAGTGTCCGCCTCTATTGAGAAACCACTCGAACGTTTTGAACTTATCAACAATTACAACTTCGAATATGGGTTTGACAATTGGGAACAGCAAAACATGGCCACACAGTCCAACACTGCTTTCGGATATAAATCCGGCAATGTTTATGTTGAAAAGTGGATTGACAAAGGTTACAGCGTAGGCGATGCTTATGTTGGTCAAAAAGTAAACAATCTGCCTTTGGGTATTTGGATTTTAAAAGCTGCGGCACAAAACATTCAAGAAGGTGTTGCCGGCACACAAAGCAATGCATGGATATTCGCTAACAACAGTACAGCCGCTGTTAGCACTGCCGGCGAATATTCTTTGGTATTTACTAATATTGAGGATAATGCTTTAATAGGTTTCAAAGCCGTAGGCGCAACAGGCAACTGGTTGTCATGCGACAATTTCCGTTTGTACTACGCCGGTGGAGAATTTGCTGATTTTAAAGCCGAATTACAGAATTACGTCAACAAGGCAAAGTCATACATTAGCAAAAAAATAGAGACATCTGTTCTTGCAACATTGCAGAGCGCAATAGCAGCTGCCGAAGCGGAATTACTTAAAACTTCTGCTGATGGCTATCCTACCGTTTCCCAACCCCTTCGTTTAGCAACCGAGGCTGCAGAAACATCATTCAGAGCCTTTGCGCAACTACAAGAGGCTATTGATGCGGCCGAAGGAATTTATGGCAACGGTGACAAGGCAGGTTCCGACAAATTCCAGACTGTCATCAACAACGCAAAGAGTGTCAACGAAAACTTGGAATCTTCTCAAGCACAAATGGCTGAAGAAATAGCCAAATTAGAAAAGGCTACTTTTGAATTTAGATTAGCAAATGGTTCCGGTACTATTCCGACCGTCGTAACCGACCCTCGTTATGCACGCGGTTCCATCGCTGCATTCGGACGTATGACCGTCAGTGGCGTTTCAACTGCCAACATTCTTGAGCAAGGTTTCTGCTGGAGTACAGAACCAAATCCTACCGTACTAGACAACCGCACAACACAATATTTGGAGAACAATGGTCGCATTTACGTCATGAACACCGAACCGGCAACACTCTACTACATCAGAGCTTATGCCATTACTAAGGATTATGCCGTAGGATATGGTGATGTTATCAGAATCTCAACCCTCCCCAAAGGTAATGTTACTTACTGGTACAATAATGGTGGTGACGAAGCACAGAACAACAAGAACAACACCGCATTGACTATTGCTACGACCTATTGGTCTAACTATACAAGTATTCGCGGATTTAATGTTTCATGTACCTTCAGTCCTGGTACACCAACTGCCGATTGCGGATATGGTGGTGGCATGCGTATCGGTACAAATATGGGACAAAGAGCCGGTACTTGTATGCACGAAATGAACCATGGTATCGGTGGCGGTACCCTTGAGATTTGGGGCGGTTGGTCTAAGTCTCCGCTTAGAAAGACCATCAACGGAGAATGGGCAGGCGACCGTGCCAACGAAGTGGTACGCTTCTGGGAAAACAGAAACGACCTTGTTATCACCGGTGCCTACGATGGTGCTCACTGGGGAGTTGTAGCAAAGGGTGAAACATACTCGAGTGATAATATATTCCACAACAAATATCCACACAATGGTGCGCACCTTGAACCGGGTGCGTGGGCAGGTCCGAAAAACCCGAACGACACAGAAATCTTCTACATTGGTAACTCACTTATCAACCAAGGATTCTGTGAAGACGGATTGATACCTGTAAACTTCTATTCCGGTGCGTTCTGCTTACCTGCATACGTATTTGAACACGAAGACAATAAGAAATATTACATCAAGAATGAATCAACCGAACGTGGTTTGTACTCTTCTTATTTGATTGAAGGTTTAAATAAAAAGATACAATGGGTTGAAGCAAGCGCAGAAGACGTAGCTCTCAATGATAGTGCAGCTTGGTACATCTCGTTCAATCCCGAATTACAATACTACCAATTCAAGAACGTTGCTACCGGTCGTTATTTGAGTTATTCTACTACCGGCTTGAATGGTATCAAGATGGTGGATAAGTCCGCACCTACTCTCAACGAGAATTTCCACTTAATGAAAGGACGTGTCAACGTTGTTGTAGGTAAGGGCAACAAACGCACAACTACTCGCGGATTCTGGGTCATCCATCCTGAAAACAAATCTAACCCTGATTGTTTAGTGGCGAATGCATCAAAGAGAACGGCTGCTGCGACTTTGGATTTATATGATGAAGCAGCATATCAACGTTGGATATTCATGGATGCGGATGAGATTCAAACCTTTGAAGAAAGCACCAAAACGGTTTATGCCGAAGAATTGCGTTTGTTGATAAAGGATATTCGTGAAATGGCAACAACTCCGCACGTAGAAGAAGTTGGCGGTGTTGACGACAACCTTGAGACAAAACTTATTGAAATAGAAGGTAAGGTAGAAAGCGTAACAACAGCCAATGGTATTCAAATCTTAATCGAAGAAGCTCGCGCTGCGTGCATAGAATTTTTAGCCGAAGCGACTCCAACCAATTTGAACCAGCCGTTCGAAATTTCCTTCCTTGCCAATAACGCAAGCATAGAAGACAATAGTGGTTGGTCTGTTGCTCCGACATTCAGCTACTCATGTGCCGAATTCTTTGAAACCACCTTCGACTTCAATCAGAGATTACAAGGTATGCCGGGCGGTACATATAAGATTAAAGCACAAGCATTCCAACGTCCAGGTGACTATACAACCGCTTACAATGACTACACTGCCGGTACGGACAAGACTAGCGCAATGCTTTACGTTGGAACTTTGACCAAAAACATCAAGCATATTGCTGCTGATGCTAAAAGTTCTAAACTCAGTTCACAAGATGTTAGCGTAGGTTCTCCTGCGGTTTACATCCCTAACACAATGTATTCTGCAAGTTTGTTCTTTAATAAAGACTTATACGATAATGAAGTAGTCACATCACTTAGCAAAGACAATAGCAATTTGAAATTTGGTATCAAAAGTCCAACTTATGCTACAGGTTATTGGACAGTACTTGACAACTTCCGCATTTACTTCTATGGCTCATGGACTGTTGATAATGTCCTCACAGACATCAAGGACATTCGTCAAGAGGAGGAATCCGATTTCAACGACTCAGACGTCTATAACCTACATGGCATCAAGGTAGGAACTTCTCTTGAGGGATTACCTAGAGGTATATACATTGTCAATAAGAAGAAAGTCTTTGTCAAATAAGACGTATAGATAAATAGATTAAAATCTAACATAGCATACAGGCTGCCGACATGAACTCGACAGCCTGTATATTTTTGTTCTGTATGCGTCATACTAATAAAAAACGACCTCATTCCATGAAGGAACGAGGTCGTTCTGTTTTTCTTTCAATTGTGACGAACTCTTATATTAAAGAGTGATTGCACCTGAAGGACAAACGTCAGCACAAGTACCACATTCAGTACAAGCGTCTGCGTTGATTTCATACTTATCGCCCTCAGAAATTGCGCCTACCGGACATTCATCGATACAAGTTCCGCAAGCTACACAATCGTCGTTAATTACGTATGCCATATTGTTTAATTTAAAAATTATTACTTTGTTCTCTCACTCTTGTATGACGCAAAGTTAGTATTTATATGGAAGTCCCCCAAATATTTTATCACTATTTTTAGTGATTTTATAAGCGAAACACTTCCGAAAACACAATAACAAACGTATATTTGCGTTCATTTCTAATAAATATCAGTGATTGATGAAACGTTTTTTAGTGTTCATATTCTGCCTCGTGACCCTGTTCAATGTGATGGCACAAGAACAAAAGGTACAGCACCGCCCGTACTTAGATCAGCGGAAATTCCATTGGGGGTTTCTGTTTGGTCTGCATATGCAGGACTTGGAACTGAAGAACAACGGCTATATCGATCCTGAGAGTGGCGAACAATGGTATGCGGATGTTGATAATTATAATCCGGGCTTCAGTGTAGGAGTATTGGGCGAGATGCGATTGAACAAATATCTTGCTCTACGACTCGTCCCCACTATGCACTTCGGACAGAAACACATTACGTTTCATGAACAAGTTAGCGGACGCGACAGTACACAGAACATCAAATCAACGTACATCTCCATGCCTTTAGACCTGAAATTTTCAGCTCCGCGCCATAATAATTACCGCCCTTACTTCATTGCCGGCGTAAATCCGATGTTAGATTTGACCACTAAAAAGCAAAAGGCTTTATTGATGAAACCTTTTGACTGCTATATAGAAATCGGTATGGGATGCGACTTCTACCTTCCCTTTTTCAAACTCATACCGGAATTGAAGTTCTGCTTCGGATTGGCAGACATTCTCAAGAAGGACAGAAACGACTTAATCGACAATTCTCTTCAAAAGTTTACCAAGTCATTGGACGGAGCTTCTTCCAAAATGATTGTTCTTACATTATACTTTGAATAGACGTCACTCCGGTTTCAATTCGAGTGTCAATGTTCCCACATAACGACCGTTTTTCCCCATTTGATTGCAATAAACATCCTCTCCATCGGCATTCTTCAAGACTACCGGCTCTTTAAAATAAGTATGTGAATGACCTCCTAAAACCACATCTATATTTCTGGTCTTCGCCACAAGTTCTGTGTCATCAATCCCTTCAATATCCCAACCTAGATGTGACAGACACACGACTAAGTCACACGCCTCATCATGCTTCAAGAACTGCGCCACACTATCTGCCACTGCAATTGGTTCTTTATACGACACACCTTTATAATTATCGGCAGTCACCAATCCTTCCAGCTTCACTCCTAATCCAAACACTCCGATGCGCACACCTTTACGTTCCACTATAATATATGGCTTTACCAATCCTTCCAATACCGTACCGGCAACATCATAATTAGCACAAACAATGGGAAACTCTGCCATACGGAATATCCGCGCCATATTGTCTAAGCCAAAATCAAACTCATGATTTCCTATTGTAACTGCATCATATCGCATCGCGTTCATCAATTTAATCTCAACTTCTCCTTTATATAAATTATAATAAGCCGAGCCTTGTGAAAAATCTCCGCTATCGAACAACAACAAATCCGGGTCGTCGGTCCTCAATTTATTCAATAAAGCTACTCGACGTACAAAACCACCTTTATTGGCTTGCGCCGTATCCGAGGCATTTGGGTTGATAGGCATTACACAACTGTGCGTATCATTGGTATGGACGATGCGCAAAGAAACAGTTTCGTCTTGAGAAAGCACACCGACATTGAACATGAATAAAAATCCTACGGATAATATCCATTTTATGATGTTGACTCTTGTTTTCATCTTTTCTTTATTTAATCACGATTCTTCCTTCCATTTTAGCGGTGACACTTCTGCCCGCAGCACTCTCACGTTTGATAGCATCCATAATAAGTTGACGCACGGACAATTTGGTAGTCCGTTTGTCCACGCTTTTCTTCAGTGCGTACATCTTGTCATTGCCTTCTGCCAGATAATCCAACGTCGCAATGGTATATTTTTTGCTTTTATCTATCGATTTCCCATTTATTTCTGCGCTCAACAATTCACCGTTATCGGTAATTATCAAACGCACACCGCTCACACCTTCGCCTCCTACTGCCGCAATTTGTTCCATCAGTTCGAACAACTGTTCTCCCATCAATGTTACGACACAAAGATGATTTTCAAAAGGTGATATTTCCAACACATCACCATACGTCACGTTCCCTTTCGGCATGGTACTTCTCAGACCGCCCACGTTACACAATCCCATATCTGCCTTCGCACCAATTTGGGCTGAAGCATCACGAAGCACATCTGCCACAAAGTTGGAAAGTAAACTTTCCGGTCGGGCAGGCCTCATCACGACTTCACTCGTTCCTAAAACAGGCGACATCAGACTATCCACCGATTTTTTATAGGGTGCCACAATGCGTATAGCCTCACTGTCAGGAGTTACATCCCAAAAGTCTGTTACTTCTATACGCTCATGTTTTACGTCTGCCAAAGAATAGTGTCGGGCACATGACGTGAACGATAACAGAGCGCCCAACAACCAGATAGTATTACAACCTTTCATCTTGAAATCTCCTTTAAATCATCGTTCAAAATTAGTAAAAAAACACGCAGAACAATAAAATACAAAGAAAAAAGCACTTGACAACGTTGTGATTTCAATAAAAATACGTACCTTTGCACCGCTTTCCGTACAATCGCTGGCAGGATGCAGTGTTCCCTGTTATGTTGTATTGGGACGACAAACAATTTAATTACCAAATAAAAATGGCAGATTTAATTAAAATTGCAGAAGAAGCGTTTGCTACCGGTAAGGAGCACCCAAAATTCAAAGCTGGTGATACCATAACAGTAGCATACAAAATCGTCGAGGGTAACAAAGAGCGTATCCAGTTGTATCGCGGTGTTGTTATCAAAATCAGCGGACACGAAAACAAAAAGCGTTTCACCGTTCGTAAGATGTCAGGAACAGTAGGTGTAGAGCGTATCTTCCCTATCGAAAGCCCGAACATCGAACGTATCGAAGTGAACAAAGTTGGTAAAGTTCGCCGCGCTAAGTTATACTACTTACGCAAACTTACAGGTAAGAAAGCACGCATCGCAGAGAAGCGTACTATTACCAACAAAGAGGCCTAAGAATATTTATTATAGGCAACATAAAGAAAGCGTTTCCTTGTGGAAACGCTTTCTTTATGTTTTATCTGTCATCTCACCTTCAAACTATGATTGGTTCGTCAAACTCAAACCATCGTCATTGATGACAATCAATCTTCGTTTATAGAGGTCGCCGACGGCTTTCTTGAACACCTTTTTGCTGACTCCAAATTCAGCATAAATGGCATCTGCCGGACTTTTGTCGCCCAAAGAGGTTCTGCCGGAATGTTCTTTCAAGTATTTTAAGAGTACCGCAGAGAAGTCGGTTACTGCCGCCTTACCATGTTTCTGCAAACTGATATCCAACTTTCCGTCTTCACGCACCTGCTTGACATAAGCTTTCAGTCTATCGCCGGTATGTATGTATTGAAACACTTCGCTGTCATAAACCAAACCGGCAAACTGATTATCTACTATCACCTTAAAGCCTAGTTCCGTCTTCTGCCAAACCAGAATCTCCACTTCCTCACCTTCTTGATACGGCGGAAACTCTTCTGAAAGGAAACGTTCTACTTTTGCCGATGCCATGATACGGTATGTTTCCTCGTCTATATGAAGGTGAACAATATAACTTCTATCCTTCTGCATCTTTATCTTTTGCTCTCTGAACGGGACAAACAAATCCTTCATCAGTCCCCAATCAAGAAATGCTCCGTAGTTATTCACCCACGCCACTTTCAAGTAGGCAAAATCTCCAACCACAGCCAAAGGCATCTGTGTAGTTGCTATTAACCGTTCCTCACTATCCAAATAGATAAAAACATCCAATTCATCGCCGGGTTGACACCCCTGCGGCACATATCTTTGGGGCAACAATATCTCACCGGCTTCACCTCCGTCCAGATACATACCGAAATCTACGGACTTCACGACGGTCAACGTATTTACCTGTCCTAATTTCAACTTCATACTTATTTCCTTTATTTAAAGCACTCCCATTCGGGTATCGTCTGTTATCAACCCATCCTTCATGTGTATGGTTCTATCCGTTAAGCTCGCTAACTCATCATCATGCGTCACAATGACAAAAGTTTGCCCATACTTATCGCGCAAGTCAAAAAACAATCGGTGTAATTCCTCTTTGTTCTTAGTGTCTAAGCTACCGGACGGTTCGTCTGCAAAGACAACCGATGGACGGTTCATCAAGGCGCGTGCCACTGCTACACGTTGTTTCTCTCCTCCCGACAATTCACCGGGTTTATGTCCACTACGATTGGCCAGTCCCATAAAATCCAACAATTCACGCGCGCGTTCTTTCGCTTCTCGCTCTGACACTTTCCCGATATAAGCCGGAATCATGACGTTCTCCAATGCGGTAAACTCCGGCAACAACTGATGAAACTGGAATACAAAACCAATACGCTTATTTCTAAAATCCGATATTTTTCGAGCATTCAAAGTCTCCACAGCCACCCCGTCAATCATAACGGTTCCGGCATCAGCCTTATCAAGTGTTCCCATTATTTGCAACAAGGTTGTCTTCCCTGCCCCGCTAGGTCCGACAATACTCACAATCTCTCCTTTTGCGATATCCAAATCTATCCCCTTAAGAACTTCCAATGCTCCAAAGGATTTTCTTATATTTCTTATTTCTATCATATTCCTCTACAAATTGCTTATCACATACTGTGCCAAGTAACACCCAAACACAGCCGGCATATAACTCACTGTTCCTGTGGTTGTCTTTTTATTACGTTCTCCTTCCACTTTTACCACCGCATTCATATCGGCTTGTTGCGTACAGAATACCACCGGCAACGGGCGTTGCATTTTTTCTTTCTTCAAGCGAGTTCTTACCGCCTTGCTGAGTCCGCAATGATAGGTACTCCACAAATCGGCAAAGCGGATTTGAGTAACATCTGTTTTTGCTCCTGCTCCCATGCTACTCACAATAGGCACCTTTAGTCGCATCGCTTCCATTATCAAAGCACATTTTGGAGCAATCGTATCTATGGCATCCACTACGAAATCGAATTTGTTTTCTGTCAGCAACGTCTTTACGCTACCCTCTTCCAGGAACTCAGCACGTGCGGTGACATTCAAATCAGGATTAACATCCTTCAGACGACGTTCCAAAACCCGCACCTTATCCTCGCCCAAAGTAGAATGAAGAGCTATAACCTGCCTGTTCAAATTACTCAGTTGCACTTTATCCGCATCGAGCAAGGTGAGTTTTCCTACTCCTGCCCTCGCCAACATCTCCGCAGCATACGCACCGACTCCCCCCGTTCCGACAATCAAGATATGCGCCTTTTTCAGTCGTTCCATCTTGTCAGCACCGAGAAGCAACTCAGTCCGTTCAGTCCATTCAGTTGTCATTCTTCTTTCCTCCTTCATCCTCGCCATGAGAGAGCCATGCCCTATACCATTCCTTCGCAGCTTCATAACTGATATCCGTTGTCAATGGTTCGTTGATAGAAAGGTCCTTGGTGGCTGTTTCTGCATAAACATCCGGGAAGATTAACAACAATCCCGTATTCATGTAATATTTCTTAATCTGACGAGGTATATGGTCGAACGACGGTCGGAACGAAATAGACCCTCTTCGTGCCATAACGATGATTAACAAATCCTCATCATTGATGTCCTTCGACATCCGTTTCAACTCATTTCCACCGTCTGTTTCCACGAAGTCGCAACGAATAGATTGGTGGTGGTTCTCAAGGTATCTTTTCAAGATGCGTTGCGTGTCCGGATGCAAATAGAATGTTATGCGACAACCTAAAGCTACAGCCAAGCGCGACACACGCTCCACCCAATGATAAAATCCTGCCTCAAATTGTGCTTTGGCCGGGACGGACACATGAATTCGCCGAATGGTATTCAATGGAATCGTGCAACGCACCATCGTTATCTGACGGTTCAATCTGTTCAACAAACTAATCAATACAGGTCCAAAGAAGGACTCTGTCGGAGTCGTCGGCACATGCAAACCTACCACCAGTTCCGCATGATCGTTCTCCTTCATTGTATGTATTATACCATTCGCCAAGTTGGTCGCCAATCGCACTTTAGTCTGCATCCGTACATTAGCCCCCATAGCGATTGCATTGGCTTTTTCCAAAAGTTTCATTCCTTTCTCCCTTGCACGGTCATCATTGTCAAGCACCACATTGATGGCATTCATTGGTGCCTTCGATTTCTCCTTACGCATCAACAAATCCATGTTCACAAGTTCGGCAACCGTCTCGGGATAGGACAACGCCAACAAAGTCGATTCCTCGTTCACAGGTTTTGCTTCATTGATATTTTCATCCTTCAAAGCCAATTTACGCGCAGCAATATCCGTTATCAAGGAACTGACGATGCAAGTCACCAATATCAACAGGATGGTTCCGTTCAACACATCCTCGTTCAACAAACGTTCGCCCGACGGCAGTATTATGTTATATCCCACCAATACAGCGGCAAGTGTGGCTGCAGCCTGAGCGTTGCTCAAACCGAACATCAGTTCTCGCTCTACACCCGTCATCTTGAATATCTTTTGAGTAACCCACGAGGCAATCCATTTTCCTGACAAGGCAATGACTATCATGACCGCCGCCACCTTCAGCGCATTGCTCGAGCCCAACAAGACGCGTACATCGATAATCATACCTACCCCTATCAAGAAATAAGGAATGAACAACGCATTGCCCACAAATTCCAAATTGTGCATCAATGGCGCCGTGCGTGGTATCAATGGATTCAGGACAATGCCGGCAAGGAACGCTCCTAATATACCTTCCATTCCTATCAATTCCATCAAACCGGCGCTCAAAAATACCAATGCCATTACAAAGATGTATTGCAACACGGCATCGTTGTACTTGCGGAAAAACCAACGCGCTATTCGCGGGAACAAATATATAATAGTTGCCGACAAGAACAGAACCTTCAACAACAGAACCAGCGCAAACCAACCATGCACCTCATCACGAAACATCCCCGAAATGAATGCCAATACCAACAAGGTCAATGTATCTGTCACAATAGTTCCACCCACCGCAATGCTCACACTCCTGTTCCTTGCCACACCATAACGCACCACGATGGGATAGGCTATCAACGTATGCGACGCATACATACTGGCCAAAAGGATAGAAGTCACTAATCCGTACTTCAACAAGAACACATTGCTCACGATTCCCATTGCCAACGGGAAGACAAACGCTGCCAGCCCCAACGTCAATGCCTGCCAACGGATGCGCTTCATGTGCTGTAAATCCATTTCAAGACTCGCAAGGAACATGATATAATACAATCCCACTTCTCCGAACAGTTCGAAACTGCTGTCACGGTCGAGGATATTCAAGCCGAAAGGTCCGATTGCCACCCCTGCCAGAATCATTCCAACGATGTGCGGGATTTTCAACTTACCCAAGATAATCGGTGCAAACAGGATGATGCTCAACACCAAGAAGAATATCCATGTGGGATTCGTAACCGGCAAATATGTAGCAAAAGCAGTCATTAAAAGGTTCTCAAGTATTAAATTACTATGCAAAGTAACGAAAAACTTTCCGTTTTGTACATCAATTAACATTTAATTATCTACTTTTGTAACCAAATTCACCAAAACATAAAAGACAACACAAAATGAAAGTAGCAATTGTAGGTGCGAGTGGCGCCGTAGGACAAGAATTTTTGCGCGTTCTTGAAGAGAGAAATTTTCCTTTGGATGAATTGGTATTGTTCGGCTCTTCACGCAGTGCGGGAACCAAGTACACATTCCGTGGCAAAGAAATAGAAGTCAAACTTCTGCAACATAACGACGACTTTAAAGATATAGACATTGCTTTCACCTCTGCAGGTGCCGGCACATCAAAAGAATATGCTGAGGACATTACACGTTTTGGAACGGTCATGATCGACAACTCCAGCGCATTCCGTATGGACGAGAATGTACCTTTGGTCGTTCCCGAATGTAATGCCGCCGATGCTCTCAATCGTCCGCGTGGCATCATCGCCAACCCCAACTGTACCACCATCATGATGGTAGCAGCGCTTCAACCCATTGAGAACCTCAGCCACATCAAGCGTATTCACGTCGCAAGCTATCAGGCTGCGAGTGGCGCCGGTGCTGCAGCAATGGCAGAATTGGAACAACAATACCGTGAAGTATTGGAAGGAAAGCCTGTCACAGTCAATAAGTTCGCTTACCAATTGGCTTACAATGTCATTCCGCAGATTGACGTATTCCAAGACAATGGTTACACCAAGGAAGAGATGAAGATGTTCAACGAGACACAAAAAATCATGCATAGCGATGTTCAATGTTCTGCCATGTGTGTGCGTGTTCCGGCTCTCCGCTCTCACTCCGAAGCCATTTGGGTGGAAACTGAAAGACCGTTGACAGTTGAAGAAGTGCGCGATGCCATCGCTAACGGCGAAGGACTTCAATTGATGGACGAGCCTTCAACACAAACCTACCCGATGCCGCTGTTCCTCGCTGGAAAGGACGATGTTTATGTCGGACGCATCCGCAAGGATTTGGCCAATGAGAACGGCATGACCCTATGGGTGGTGGGCGACCAAATCAAAAAAGGTGCGGCACTGAACGCTGTACAAATCGCTGAATACTTGATAAAGGTGGGCGACGTAAAATAGCCGACCACTATAAGTTATAGGTTATAAATAGTAAAAGGCAGACTTGCGGAGTCTGCCTTTTACTATTTTATATTGTCACGTTTATCAATCTCCGTACTTCGGACTATAGTAATCTACCAAGTTTATAAAAAATGTCAAGGTAGAGTATGGCAACACCATTCCTGACTCCTTGCCACCGTATGCCAACTCTGTCGGGATATACACGGTCCATTTGTCCCCGATGTGCATATATTGCAAGGCTGTAGCAAATCCGGCTACTGCCGATGACACTTTCATCTTGGCAGGAACGGCAATCGCCGGGTTCAGCTCTCCCAAAAAGGATTGTGAGAAGATTTTCTCATCTTTCACCCACTCGCCATTCACTTGCTCCTGCACCGGCATCAACGTACCACGATAATTGACGCACACTGTATCGGACGAGATAGGACAGCCCATACCCGTTCCATGTTCCTCTATGTGTACGCAGATGTAATCGGTATGACTTCCTTGTTGCATCGGCGACTTGGTGGTAGATTTGTACATACGCCATTCGCAATGCGCTTCCCACTCATCGCCATACGAACGCTTTGCCGCCTCAATGGCGCTCTGCGCCTGATTCACTATCTGCGTGAAATACTCTGCATTGCGTGCAGGCCAATTGGCATAAGCGTCATAGACATTGTCATCCTCGCTGCAGGAGAACAACCCGAGCGAGACAACAAGTGCCGCCATCCACGATATGAACTTTTTGGTCATTGTTCCTACCTTTTGTGATGATTACATGATTTTCTTCAACAAAGAAGTGATGCTTACTTTGTCTTCAATGATTCCGCGCAACTCGTCTATGCTGACACGCTTTTGTTCCATCGTATCACGGTAGCGCAAGGTAACTGTGTTATCTTTCAACGAATCGTAATCCACAGTCACGCAGAACGGAGTACCCACTGCATCTTGACGGCGGTAACGCTTTCCGATTGAATCTTTCTCATCATACTTACAATTGAAGTGGAAACGCAAGCTGTTGATAATCTCATGCGCTTTCTCGGGCAGACCATCTTTCTTGACAAGAGGCATTACTGCCAACTTAACGGGCGCCAAAGCTTCCGGCAAGCGCAACACAACACGTGTCTCGCCATTTTCCAACTTCTCTTCCTGATAACTGTGACACATGATAGACAAGAACATACGGTCCACACCGATTGACGTTTCGATGACATACGGTGTATAACTTTCGTTCGTTTCCGGGTCGAAGTACTCTATCTTCTTGCCACAATATTTAGCATGCTGACTCAAATCGAAGTTGGTACGACTGTGTATTCCTTCCACTTCCTTGAATCCGAAAGGCATACGGAATTCCACGTCAGAAGCCGCGTTAGCATAATGCGCCAATTTCTCATGGTCGTGGAAACGGTAGTTTTCCGCACCGAATCCTAAAGCCTGATGCCATGCCATACGGGTGTTCTTCCATTTCTCAAACCAATCCAATTCTGTTCCGGGTTTTACGAAGAACTGCATCTCCATCTGTTCGAACTCACGCATACGGAAAATGAACTGACGGGCAACAATCTCATTACGGAACGCCTTACCGATTTGTGCGATACCGAAAGGCAACTTCATACGACCGGTTTTCTGCACGTTCAGGTAGTTTACAAAGATACCTTGCGCAGTTTCCGGACGCAAATAGATGGTTGAAGAGCCCTCGGCTGTTGAGCCGACTTCCGTCTTGAACATCAGGTTGAACTGACGCACATCGGTCCAGTTGTGAGTACCACTGATGGGACAAACGATACCTTCATCCAAGATGATTTGTTTCAGTTCGTTCAAGTCACCGGCATTCATGGCATCGCTGTAACGTTGGTGCAATGCGTCGCGCTTCTCCTGATTCTCCAACACGCGTGGGTTGGTCTCACGGAATTTCGCTTCGTCAAAGCTGTCGCCGAATTTCTTCGCTGCCTTAGCTATCTCCTTGCTGATTTTATCTTCGTACTTTGCAATCTGGTCTTCAATCAACACATCGGCACGATAGCGCTTCTTACTGTCGCGGTTGTCAATCAAAGGGTCGTTGAATGCGTCCACATGGCCGCTGGCTTTCCATGTCGTGGGGTGCATGAATATGGCAGCGTCGATACCCACGATATTCTCGTGCAACAGCACCATGCTCTGCCACCAGTATTGTTTGATATTGTTTTTCAACTCCACGCCGTTCTGACCGTAGTCATAAACAGCGCCCAATCCATCGTATATGTCACTTGAGGGGAAAACGAAGCCGTACTCCTTACAATGTGACACTATTTTCTTGAAAACATCTTCTTGAGCCATAGTTTATTCTAATTTATTGATAAATCTTTTTGCAAAAGTAAGCCTTTTTTTTCATTAAAATGTTATTTTTGCGTTAAAATAGACATACAAGCGACATAAATATGAGCGAAGAGAAAATCGACTTAACGGATTTGACACCGGAAAACAACGAGGAGACCGGGCAAGCACACTCCAACTATCAACCGGGTAAGGAAAAGAGCGAAGGCTCCGTCTATCATCTTAGCGGCATGTACCAAAACTGGTTTTTGGACTATGCGTCATACGTAATTTTGGAACGCGCCGTACCGCATATCAACGACGGTTTCAAACCGGTGCAACGCCGCATCCTGCACTCCATGAAACGCATGGACGACGGCAGATACAACAAAGTGGCGAATATTGTGGGACATACCATGCAGTTCCACCCCCATGGCGACGCTTCTATCGGCGACGCCTTGGTACAGCTCGGACAAAAGGATTTGTTGGTCGATTGTCAAGGCAATTGGGGTAACATCCTGACCGGCGACGGAGCGGCCGCCCCACGTTATATCGAAGCACGCTTGTCGAAATTCGCTTTAGATGTCGTGTTCAATCCGAAGACGACCGAATGGAAACTCTCCTACGATGGGCGTAACAAGGAGCCGGTAACACTTCCTGTCAAGTTCCCTTTGCTTTTAGCACAAGGTGTCGAAGGTATCGCCGTAGGTCTCTCTTCCAAAATATTACCCCATAACTTTAACGAGTTGTGCGATGCAGCCATCAGCTATTTGCACGACGAACCGTTCCAACTCTACCCGGATTTCCTTACGGGTGGCAGCATCGACGTGAGTCGTTACAACGACGGACAGAGAGGTGGCGTTGTCAAGGTAAGAGCCAAAATCACTAAAATAGACAACAAGACTCTCGCCATCAAGGAGATTCCTTTTGGCAAAACGACTACGACACTCATTGATTCCATATTAAAAGCCATTGAAAAGGGCAAAATCAAAGTGCGCAAGGTGGAAGACAACACCGCTGCCGAAGTGGAGATTTTGGTTCACCTCACTCCCGGAGTTAGCTCCGACAAGGCTTTGGACGCCCTCTATGCGTTTACCGACTGCGAGGTCAGCATCTCGCCCAACTGTTGTGTCATCGACGATAACAAGCCCTGCTTCCTGACCGTGAGCGAAGTACTGAAACGCTCGGTGGATAACACGCTCGAACTGATAAGAAAAGAATTGTTGATACGCAAAGGCGAACTTCAAGAGAGCCTGCATTTTGCTTCGTTGGAGAAAATCTTCATTGAGGAGCGCATCTATAAAGACCGACAATTTGAGCAGGCCAAGGATATGGACGCTGCCTGCGCCCACATCGATGAGCGCCTGACGCCTTACTATCCGCAAATGATACGTGAGGTCACTAAGGACGACATCCTCAAACTTATGGAAATCAAGATGGCACGCATCTTGAAGTTCAACAAGGACAAGGCCAACGATGCCATCGCACGGATGAACGAAGAAATCGCACGCATCGACCGTGACTTGAACAACATGATAGAAGTGACGAGCGATTGGTTCCGAATGCTCAAAGCGAAATACGGTGAGGAACACCCTCGCCACACCGAGCTACGCAACTTCGACACCATCGTGGCGACCAAAGTTGTGGAAGCCAACGAGAAACTTTACATCAACAGAGAAGAAGGCTTCATAGGCACCTCCCTCAAAAAGGACGAATTCGTTGCCAACTGCTCGGACATTGACGATGCCATCATCTTCTATCGTGACGGTACATACAAGGTTATCAGAATCAGCGAAAAGACCTTCGTTGGAGAGACAGAACGCAGCAAGGCTGAAAAAAGGAAAGCGGAAATCATCCATATTGCCGTATTCAAGCGTAACGACAAGCGCACCATCTACAATGCCGTTTATCGCGACGGCAAAGCCGGCAACTATTACATTAAACGTTTCAACGTGACATCTGTGACGAGAGACCGTGAGTACGACCTCACGCAAGGCACCCCGCTCTCTAAAGTCAATTACTTCACTGCCAACCCGAATGGCGAAGCGGAAATCATCAAGGTAACACTCAAACCTAATCCCAAACTTAAAAAGATTTTCTTTGATAAGGACTTCAGCGAAATTGCCATCAAGGGACGCCAAAGTATGGGTAATATCCTCAGCAAGAATGAGATTCATAAGATAGGTTTGAAAGCGCACGGCGGCTCCACCTTAGGCGGACGTAAAGTGTGGTTCGACCACGATGTGAACCGTTTGAACTATGACGAGAGAGGTGCCTACCTGGGCGAGTTCCACAGCGACGACCTGATTTTGGTAGTAACCAAGAACGGCGAGTTCTACACTACCAATTTCGATGTGAGCAACCATTACGACCACGACATCCTACGCATCGAGAAGTTCTCACCCGACAAAGTATGGTGCGCAGTCCTCTATGATGCCGACCAACAGAACTACCCGTATGTGAAACGTTTCACGTTCGAAGCGAGCAACAAACCTCAAAGTTTTACGGGCGAGAATAAGGACAGCCGTCTGATACTCCTGACCGACGAGGCTTATCCGCGTCTTCAAGTCACATTCGGCGGTCACGACAGTTTCCGCGAACCTATGGAAATCGATGCCGAGAACTTCATCGGAGCCAAGAGTTTCAAAGCCAAAGGCAAACGACTCTCCACTTGGGATGTCAGCGAAATCGTTGAGTTGGAACCTACCAGATTCCCTGAGGAAGACACCACAACAGGAGATAACGATGACGAAAGTTCCACTGAAGAAAACATCGACCCGGATGCCGGAAAGAGCCAAAACGACATCGTCGATGAGATTACGGGACAAATGAAATTGTTCGAAGACGAATAAACCACATCCATGCGATGCCGATTGTTTCTCATATTGCTGGCCGTTTGTTCTCTTGCTTCAATGGCACAGGAGAACGATACGCTTCCACCGAACCGCTATACCACACATGGCACACTGTTCGGTGTCGGCACAAGCAATCTGTTTGACACCTACCTTTCGCCGGTCACTTACAAAGGAGTACATTTGAGTTTTCTGCATGAGACACTGCGCAAGACACATTGGTGCGAGGGACGGGTCAGCACTCAAAGCATTGTTGACGGGTTTCTTTGCCACACTGCCAATCAAGCCAATACAGCCAAAGAATGGGGCGGGAAAGTGAACTATTCAGCCGGTTGGCATTACAATTGGTTGATTGCGCAACGCTTGCGCCTGATGCTTGGCGGAGAGATACATGCCGGTTTAGGCATCATCTACAACACGCGCAACTCCAACAACCCCGTGCAGGCAAAAGCGGAAGCCGACCTCGACCTGTCATTCATCGCCATCTACCCTTTCCACATCCGTAAGAAACCATTTACCGCACGCTATCAGCTCAGTGCGCCGATGATTGGCATCATGTTCTCACCGCAATTCGGACAATCCTATTACGAGATGTCACAAGGCAACTACGACCACAATGTGTGCGCCACGCACCCTTTCAACGCACCATCCATGCGCCATTTCCTGACTTTGGATTTCCCTATTGCAGGTTTCACGTTTCGCGCCGGTTATCTGTGCGACATCCGACAGAGTCATGTCAATAACATCAAGAGTCATGTGTGGAACCATAGTTTTATGATAGGCTACGTCAAGCACTTCGGTTTCACCAAACGCAAAGAGTCACGCCACAAGTCTTTTATCATGTAACAACGAACTTCAGCGCATGAGACATTACGTTCAACATATCATCTGCCTTTTGTCAGTCATCATCTTTACGGCCTGCATCAGCGAGGAGGTTCCCGAAAACACTCCGGCCGGCAACTTTGAGGCGTTGTGGCACATTATCGACACCCGCTATTGTTTCCACTCATACAAAACGGACAACGGTTGTTTGGATTGGCACCAAGTGTATGATAAATACCGCCCGCGCATCAGCCATGACATGACGCGAGAGCAACTCTTTGAAGTGCTTTGCGAGATGCTGGCAGAACTGCGCGACGGGCACGTCAATTTATACACCTCTGCTGATGTGGGGCGCTACTGGAAATGGCATGAGGATTATCCTGAGAATTTCAACGAAAACCTGCTGAAATATTATTTAGGTACGGACTACCGCATCGCAGCCGGTATCAAGTACCGGATTTTGGACGACAACATCGGTTACATCCGGTACGAAAGTTTCGCATCGGGCATGGGCGATGGCAACTTGGACGAAGTGATGCACCATCTGCGCCTTTGCAACGGACTGATTGTCGATGTCCGCAACAATGCCGGGGGGACATTGACTTATGCCGAGCGGTTCACGGAACGGTTTACCAACGAACGGCGTTTGGTGGGTTACATCGCACACAAGACAGGTAATGGGCATGACGACTTTTCTTCACCGGAACCGGAATACATCAACCCGTCCAACGGCATCCGATGGCAGAAAAGAACAGTATTATTGACCAACCGTTCCTGCTACAGTGCCACCAACACCTTTGTGCGCAACATGAAAGCGTGTCCGAACGTCACCGTCATGGGCGACCGCACCGGAGGTGGTTCCGGCCTCCCCTTCTCCTCCGAACTGCCTAACGGGTGGTCGGTACGTTTCTCGGCTTGCCCCATGTACGATGCCGGGATGAATCATATTGAATTTGGCATCGCGCCCGACATCCTCACATCGCTTTCTACCGACGACGTTCTTCGCAATAAGGACACAATGATTGAGGCGGCAAGAGATTTTCTGAACAAATAATTTGGAAGGGCAAAGAAAACTTCCTATCTTTGCACTCGTCTTCCGCGCCTGTGGTGAAATTGGTAGACACGCCAGACTTAGGATCTGGTGCTTCGCGGCGTGTAGGTTCGAGTCCTATCAGGCGCACCGCAATCAAGGGAAATTCGAATTTCCCTTGTTTTTTTTTTGAAAGAAAGAAATGAAACATGGTGAAACATCATGTTTCACTCCAAACTCCGCACCCACAAAGGGTTTCAAGACAAAATGAAACATGAAACATGGATTTAACCCTATGGAAACGCGCGCGTGCGCGCGAGAGTGGGTTCAGACAAATTCAGTTCCCCGGTCGGGTACTTTTGTCGTAAAATTGACGGACGTCCGGTATCAAAACGCAAGACGTCTGTCGTCACGACGACGGACGTCCGCCATTTTTAGTAACCCACAATGATTAAAAGCGACCCGCCGGCAGTTCTTACGGGATGTTGATGGGCTATTATCTAAGTGTGCTTAGTCACAATTTCAAAGAGTACCTACGCTTCTGAATTTGTTCATTCCCATCGATGATACCCGGGCAGACAAAAAAAGGCGCCGGGAAACGGACTGGCCGCTCCCGACGCCTTTACATGAAAAACGATTACTGTTTCCTTTGTATTGAACGACTATTTTACCATGTATTTCTTTCCGTTTATGATATAAACACCGGGCTTCAATCCGTCAAGACTCTCGGCTTGTCGTCTAACCAACCTACCGCTGAGATCGTAAACGTCGTTAGTATACTTAGCATTATCCTTATCAAAATTTTAAAATAATGACTAAAGTATATTATACAAAAGAGGCAGACCTCAAGCCATATAGTCCATTAGTCTGCCTCATTTCAATTGAAAATCTATAAATTATATATAATTCCGAATTCTTTTATTTTAATAATATGTAACTGAAGAAATTTTATTACTTCTATCGGTCCATATATGTCCGAGAGTTTCCTTTTTTAAATTAAAACCATATCGATAAAACTCATAACAAGTGCTATAACCTGATGTTCTAACTTTGCGGAAACTCAAACTTATCTCATTTGCATCAGATGCTTCAACAAGAAGTCCCATAGGCATACCAACAACAAGTACATCAGAAATCTTTTTCCCTTCGGCATTCAATACGAGGTTTACATATTTTTGTCCATATTTCTGAACTAATTGTTGTTTCTGTTTCATTGCCTGCGCAGCCTTTTCCTTTTTAGCTCTTTCTTCTGCCTGAATACGTTGAGTATAAGCAATTGACTCTATCTCATCATATTCGCCATTAACGTAAATTTTTACATTATTATCCTTATCTATCATCTTTCCATTGCAAATTTTTCCGACTTGTGACAAAGAATCAGCATTGTTAATTATAGAGGCTGTAATCACAGCAGCATTGAAATTTCCATAGATTGAGCTTTTTTCATATTCAGGCATTTCGTATTGTAAAGACCCTCCGTAAGCTTCCCCATTGGGATATTCAATTCTAAATCCTCCTTGAAAACCAGATTCTTGGTAATCCATCTCAATAGTGCAATCGTTTAACGTCTTTCGGATATATTCTACATAAAAATCACCTTTGTACATAGAATATCTCTTGTAATCACCTTTTTTCTCACGATCCATTATTTTGGCACGAACTGTAGCATAAGCATTATCACTTCTACTTAATGTAATATGATCACCATTAGGCCTTTCTATTTTTCCTTCACCCTTTCTATACACACACGATTGTAGGAACAATTCCTTTAAATCTTGAGATAAATCATTTCCATTACGAATATCTTTATGAGAATATAAACGTTTTAAAGCATCATAACGAACTTTTACATCTGTACCCGAGTCATCCCATACAACCGTTAATACGGTACCATCCAATGTTGTAAAAGTTAGGTTTCCGGTGTTATCGACACCCTTCTGTTGATACTCAAACACTATAAGATCAGGGTATGTTTTACGTATTTTTTTAAAATTACCATCAACTAATTCAAGAATATCATTTGCTTTCATTTCCTCATATTTTGCCGCCCTTTCTTCTTCGGACATATCTAACGCAGGGTTCTTGGGGAACCAATCCATGCCTGCAGCTAAAGTTGAGAAATCAGGATTTTTATTTACTTCTTGCTGTTGTGTACTATAACTATTATAGGTACTTCGTGTGCTCGAGGTATTGGAACGATTATATGAGCTACTATTACTTCGCGAGGAGTTATTCCTACTGTATTCATTAAATGAATTCCCTAATTTTTTCCAAAAACTTTGGGCTGATACCGACTGAATAGACATACACATTGTGACAAAAACCATTATCACACTTCTACTTAATTTTGTTTTCATAACATTCTTTTTTAAAAATTTAATTAATAAACTATTATTCTCTTCATATTACTATTGATTTAAAGTTCTATATTTTTAAATATTGGTGTCCGACAATAATTTATTTTAGGTTCATACCTACTTCCTTTCAAGCGTTTCAGCGTTCTCCTTATTTTTCTATTTTTCACAATTTATTGCAATGATTTCTTTACTACACTATAGAATTTATATTTATCAGTCCAATTCTTGATGAGTCTGCCCTGTGTTTTTCCTCCTCACGCCACAAAAATATACTAAAAGTTTTGAAAAGTCCTTGTCCTTTTTGCCCTTGTTGGGTGTCGGCTCGATTTTCTTTATTTTTCCCTTATTTATTCTATAATTATTGCTTACTTTTGCGCATCAAACTTTAAAACAGACCATGGATAAAACCGAAATATATTGTGAAAGACTTCGTGGGGCAGTGGCTGAACGCATGGAACGCGACATTTGCGGACACAACGATTTCATACTGCTGTCCGAGAGAATTGAGGCGGAGAAAATTGACGTCATCAGTCCTACCACCCTCAAACGTTTTTGGGGATACTTTAAAGAAGAGCATCCCACACCTCAGATGCGAACGCTCAATGTCTTGTCTAAATTCATCGGATATAAAGACTTCCAAAGTTTCTCCGAACATCAGGACCACTTAGACAATTATTCGAGTGAGTTCGTAAAACACAACACGCAACACTGCTTCCTGATGCAACCGAACGAACGAATTGAAATCAACTGGTATCCCAAACGCAAAATCGTCCTTAAACATGAGGGCGACAACGACTTGTTCCAGGTAGTAGAATCCCAAAACAGCAAATTGGAAGTGGGCATGATTGTTCATTGCGAGTTGTTCACCATGAACCAACCCTTGTGGCTGAAGAACATAAAAGGCGGACAAATACAAGAAGCATGCGACTACGTCTGCGGTAAAGTGGGTGGCATCAATTTCCGACTTTTAGGTGAATAAAACAACCTACCAAGCTAATAACCAACATCAATGAGTACGTCAGAATTTATAAATAAGAAGAACGACACGAAGTCGGTCACATCCGTTGTGGTCATCAAAAATAAGAAAAGATTCAAGAAACAACTGAATCAGACCTATAAAGACAGTTTGCGCCATAGGAATGCCATGTACAAGGAGTTTGAGATTGGAAATGGCATCCATTGTCCTTACATCGTGGAATACATCAGCATCAATGAGGACGAAAACGGACTTTACATACTGATGGAACACATCAACGGCATGAACATCGCCGAAAAAATGGCAATGGAGCCGGAATACTTCAGCAACCACCGACACACCGAAAAGATGTTGCGCCAACTGCTGACGGCACTTAAAGCATTGCACGAACATAACATCGCCTATCTTGACTTGAAACCGGAGAACGTGATGCTGACTCAAATCAGCAACGACGTGCGACTGGTTGACCTTGGCGGCTGTTTTACGGACTACAACGACTATACAGCTGAACGTACTCAATCATTCGTCGCCCCGGAACTCTCCAACGACGAATTGGAGAAGGTGGATGCCAGAACCGACATATACGGGATAGGCAAGTTATTGCAATATATCGAAGAAAAAAGTGGTATCCCACTGCCGAAACACTTGAGCCTTATCAAGGAACGTTGCCTGAACGAGGACAAGAAAAAGCGCTTCGAGACCACCGACGAGATTGAACAGATATTGAGACGCCGAAACAGAACCATTATGGGTGCAACCACCGGCATCGCACTGCTTGTTTTGATTGGCATCGGATGGTGGATGTTTGTCGGCACAAAATATCACAAGTTACTCATGCTCAATCTGAACACCGACGCAAAGATTGAAGGTATCCACTACAAAATAATATCAGAAACCGACAAAACATGTATGGTGATTGGTCAAACTGACTCTTCCAACCTATACCTTCAGGAGCAACCCAATATTGACGGACAAAAATATACGACTATAGAAATTGCAAACTCTGCCTTTTACGACTGCTCGGAAGTAACCAGCGTATTCCTACCGCAAAGCCTACGCAGGATTGGCGAACACGCATTTTACAATTGTAGCAACATGGCTTCAGCAACCATCCCAAACGGCATCACCACGATAGAGCGTAAAAGTTTCAAAGGCAGTGGCGTCACTTACCTAAAACTTCCCAGCACCCTCAAAACGATAGGACATGCTGCCTTTGCGCGGTGTAGAAGACTGAAGCAGGTAGTCGTGCCGGAAGGGACAGAAACATTGGGATTGGATGCCTTTGCCAACTGCGACAATCTGGTAAGTATCCAGCTGCCGTCCACCCTAAAGACCATCAGCAGAGGCGTGTTCTGGATGTGTTTTGAACTGCAAGAGATAACCATACCTGCCGGCGTGACAACCATCGGCGAATACGTATTCTTCGATTGTTACAATTTGAGACATATTTACAACTATGCTCCCGAACCGCAAAGTCTATCTGCTATCATCCGTCGCGGGCAGCTTCAGTATGTGACCGTTCATGTACCCGCTGCTTCGGTGGAGAAATACCGCAACGCACATCATTGGAAGGATATGATTATCGTGGGCGACTTGTAAGTTCTTGCCTTCATTACACCTTCAGGCGCAGAACATCCTCAATTCTCGTCGTGTAGCAGGGGGATTCGTATTGGTGATCAGCGACGAACACTTTAGTACTGCCCATGGTGGCCACCTTAACGGTGTTACGTCCATTCTTACGGTTGATTGAATCCACCGCCTTAATCAAGGCTTGTTGTTTCCCTCTGTCCACATCGTCGAAAAGAACGGTTTGCACAGCGGAAGAGGAGGTTAAATCCCACACCACGACACCGGCTTTTTTATAACTGTAACGTCCCGTACCAAAGTCCTCACGCAGACATTGCAATACGGCATGAGCAATCTCTGCCGTATCATTGGTGGGAACTCGAAGTTTGAGATGACGCTGAATGATATTGCCGGGTTGGTCTGTCCGAAAACGTGAGGTATAGGCAAAAAACAGGATTTGACTGCAATGTGTATTTTGCTCACGCAACTTCCGAGCGCACTCCGATGCGAAATAAGCCACGATTTCTTCCAATGTCCTTAAGTCGGTGATACCCTGACCGGGAAAACTACGACTCACGCAGATGCTTTTTCGATAGGGCAGGTCGTCCAACTTGATACAACTATCGCCTTGCAACTCACGCCATGTGCGTAACGCCACGACATTGAATTCGCGTCGCACCCACGACTCGGAACGACAGACAAAGTCCCATGCAGTGCGGACACCATGATATTCCATGGTACGCAACATTTTTCGTCCGATGCCCCACACATCAGCCACAGGGAATTGCTTCAGTGCCTTTTCACGCTGACTGTCGGTCTCTATCACACATACGCCTTCATAACCCGGATAGGACTTGGCATACTTGCTTGCCATCTTCGCCAACGTCTTGGTGGCAGCCACCCCTAAAGAGACGGGAATACCAATGCCTTTTTTGATGTCACGCACCATCCTTTTACCGTGTGCTCGCACGGCATCGGCATCACCCAAACCGGACAGGTCGAGGATGGCCTCATCGACACTGTAGATATCCAAACGGGGTGTATAGGCGGACAACATTGACATGACACGACGACTCATATCACCATACAAGGCATAGTTGCTTGAAAAAACTGCGACATCGTTGTCCTTTATGAAATCGCGAATTTTAAAGAATGGTTCGCCCATCTTTATGCCTAACGCCTTGCTTTCGTTGCTGCGCGATATGACACAACCATCGTTATTGGAGAGTACTACAACCGGTTTGTCACGCAAATCGGGGCGAAACACCCGCTCACATGACACAAAGAAGTTATTACAATCCGCCAATCCGAAGATTTCGCCACTCATTATTTATATAGCTTTTTGATGACGTAAGTCACGACACCCCACACCATAAAATCATTCTCCTGCGTCAGTTTTATCGGCCGGTACGCATCATTGGCAGGCAATAACCATGCACACTGAGAGGCCTCATCAATACGAAATTGCTTCAGCGTGAACTCGCCATCGATACAAGCAACGACATAGTCGCCTGTCCGAGCATCTAATGCTTTGTCAATGACCACCAAATCACCGTCGTCGATGCCGGCTCCAGCCATCGAGTCGCCGAAAACACGGGCATAGAACGTGGATTCCTGATGACGCACCAACTCCTTATTCAAGTCTATACCTTCCGACAAATGTTCCTGTGCCGGAGAGGGGAATCCTGCCCGTACCCCATCGTCGGAATAGGGTACGTTCAATGACGTCGAGGCATCAACATTGCTGAGTTCTAATCTTGTTTCATCCATGATTCTATTCGGGTATCACTTCCTGCATATAAATCGCTGCCAAACTCCATGTTGCGGCATCGTTGGTACAAACCACCGGGTTCTCAATCATAGGCGCAGGGACTTCAGGCACCGAGAGGGTTTTTACTTCAAAAGGGTGGTTATTATGACAGATGGACCATAACTCATCCCACGCCTCGCGCGCCCACTCCTTACGTCCGGTCATTGCCGCCGCATAAGCCTTCAATCTTGTCACGGGGAACCTGTTGCGGGTGATTGTCGCAGCCTTTTCCTTATAGTCGATGGCGTGTTGCAACCACACATGATTCCACTGTGGGACATCCACCATCTGCATCATCTCATTCATCACTTGAAAACCTCCCATGATAGCCAACAAATGATTGGTGTGTTGCAAATTCTTGTCGCCTTCATAGCTCAATACTCCTGTGGCAGGGTCGAATCCTAACACACCGGGACCGGTGAAAATGCCATTGGGCAGGGCGGCAATACTCTTCATGCCCACTATGATTTTGTCACGATATGCCTTATTGCCGGTACGTTCCCATTCGGTCATCCAATTGCCGGCATAAGCCAACCAGTCGGGACCAACCCGCAGACGTGCCGGAGCAGTACAAGGATACTGACTCCTTGGTAATGCCAAACGCATGGGGTCTATCGTATAGAGCATTTGTTCGGCGTCCTTCACTTCACTCATCAAATCGCCACTACGCTCGTCCGTTGTCAAATAATAATAAAAACGATTCCATGCTGCCTGACTGATGCGCGCTTCTTTAGCTCCACAGCCCCAATGACTGACGTTGTGACGGGAACCTAATCCGGCATAAGGACCGAGATGATACACATCGCACTCACCGGTGTGACGGCTCATGGCTTCTGCCAACTTCCACAAGTCGGCCCTGCCGGTACGCAAAAAACTATACCACAGCCACATATTGGTGGCGAGTTCGGTGTTATCCCATGCATAGCCACCGACATCGTACTTCCATTCGTGACGAACAGGGTCGTAAGTATGCATAAAATCGCCATAATTCCAGAAACCATACCACTTGTGTTGTTCTACCAGCGTCAGATAATAACGGATGTAATCCTCTAACCTATCCTCTACCTTTGCCCGCTTATCGGTACTACGATCGGGCAAGCTCCATACACCGAACGCTTGTTTGGCATGAAGGTATTCGGGAGTGCACATCAACGGCACGGACTCCGACATACTGCGCGCACAAGCAGCCACTTCCGCTTTTCCACCATATTTTTTCTGAGGCAGGAGTGTCAAGGTGTGTGTACGGGCTACTCCGTAAGGCGTACTCATGCCCTCTTGCACATCCTCATAACTTGCCTCCAAATCGTGTGCCTCGTAATCATAATGTCGCAAGTCCATCGCCGGTGCATCGGGACTCCACATCCACACTGTCAGGAGTGCTTTATCACTACACGCACTGTCTATTTGCAATGCAGTGGGATAACTTTGCCAAAAGTCGGACAAACAAACACCTAGACCGCCGCTCACGTCACCGACGAAGACATAACCCGGCGCACGACTGCCTGAGAAAGTACCAATCCAAGGACGACCCACATGGGTACGCTTACGAATGGTAAAAGCGTCGGGGGTCGTTTGACTCAAGCGATAACCGTTCCAGCCTGCCCAATGCTTGAGTAAGTTTTGGTTCTTGGCATCGAAACGATTCGCTTCGGGAATACGTTCGCCACGCATTTGTCGGTGTTGCCAACTCTTATCGCCTTCCAACGTCAATACTCTGCGACCGGAAAGAGGTTGTACCGGTTCCGACCATACTCCGCCATCGGACGTCGCGAAAGCGACATGACGGTTGTACAATGCCTCACGCATCGGTACTTCAAAACGAATGCCTAACGAATGAATAAAGTCTTTATCCATATCACCGTCGTACACGAAGCTATGCACCATTTTTATCCGGTTGCTCCCGGCATAGAGATACAAACGAACGGTAAAAGGCAGCCAACTACGGCTATTATTATCCATTCCATCGTAATATTTCCCTTCCAAACGCACCAAAGTACGCACATGGCCTTGTCGCTCCAGTGTAACCGTTTCCACCCTACCGCAATATTCTGTATATGCAATCGTTTTCCCCTCTTCCGATTCTGGGTGATTTTGCGTCGTACAATGCAGTCGCGCACTCTCTCCGACCTTATTCCCGGACAAACACAAACTATCCATCAAGGAACCATTCTGTTTAGAGATATATACGCTCAATTCCTCGTTAGAAATCACCCACTGATTGGAAGTTTCCCTTACGCTGATGCCACTTGTGAGGGTCTCTTTTTGAAGTTCCTTCTTTGTGCGGGTCTCAAATCGTAAAGTTCCATATTCGGGTTGAGCGACGACCGCCATCCCTGCCCATTTTACCGAACCATCCTGCCAATATGCCATCGGCCAATAGTCGGAAGGCACTCGCTCGCCATTCTCATTCAAGAGTACAACACCCCCGTCGGGCTTTAGTTCTCCTTTAGCAAAGGGGATTCCAAAACTTACAGGATGCTCCGTTGTCGGCGGAGTTCCAACCCAACGCAACGCACTACTCACTTTTTTTGCTTTTGACGGCATTACGGGCACGGCAAAAAGCAAAAGACACAAAAAAGAAACTATTGCTTTCATATTAACTCTATTCATTGATACAAAAATCCGAATATCTTATGACAAATCCAACCATATCATAGGAAAAAGTTATTTTTATTTTAATTGCGACTTCATATTTGCAAATAATCTTTATCTTTGCCTTATCAGTATAATCATTTAACCTTAAAACATCATGAAACATTCAGCACACATCCGTCTGTTACTCGGCGTGGGAATATTATTATCGGCTTATTCTTGTACTCCCAATCAACAAAACAAAGAGGCGGAAATCAACGACATGACAACACCGTTGCATTTATTGAAACCTGAATATAAAGTGCCTTATGGCGAATTGAGCGGAACGCAAATCAAAGCGGACATTGACCGCGTGTTTACGTATATAGAGAAGAACACGCCCGTGCGCGTACTTAACGCTGAAGGCAACGAGGTCACCGATTATCATGCTATTCCACAAGGCGCCACACTCGACCGTGGTGCATTCCGCATCGGCAGTTACGAATGGGGTGTTACCTATCAAGCCTTGCTGAATGCATATCTTGCCACCGGTGACGAACGTTACAAGGACTACGTGACACGTCGCTTCACATTCTTATCACAAGTGGCTCCGGGATTTCGCAAACTATACGAGGAGCACAACGAGACAGACACGCAAATGGAGCAAATATTGCATCCGAGAGCTTTGGATGACGCCGGCGCGATGTGTTGTGCCATGATGAAGGCATCCCAAATGGATTCCACGCTACAACTTTCGGAGTTGATTGAAAATTACTTTAAGTTTATTGAACACGGACAATACCGCTTGCCTGACGGTACTTTCGCACGCCACCGTCCGCAGTACAACACCATCTGGTTGGACGACATGTTTATGGGAATTCCTTCCATTGCTTACAGAGGTGTTTACAAAGCAGAACAGGCCGCAAAGTATTTTGATGAAGCGGCAAAGATAAGTCGCCAATTCATAGAGCGTATGTTCGTTCCGGAAAAGAACCTTTACCGACATGGTTATGTAGAGGGATTGTCACAACAACCTACTTATCATTGGGCAAGAGCGAATGGTTGGGCGATTCTTACCAACTGTGAAGTTTTGGACGTGTTACCGGAAAATCATCCCTTACGCCCGTTCTTGTTAGAACAACTGCGCACGCACATCAAAGGTTTGGCAAACTATCAAAGTTCGGAGGGTTTCTGGCATCAGTTAATAGACCGTAACGACTCTTATTTGGAGACTTCTGCCACAGCTATTTATGTATATTGCATCGCGCATGCTATCAACAAGGGATGGATTGATGCCATTACCTACGGACCGGTAGCACAACTTGGTTGGCATGCCGTAAGCACACAAATAAAAAGCGAAGGTCAGGTGGACGGTACTTGCGTGGGTACAGGCATGGCTTTTGACCCTGCATTCTATTATTATCGTCCTGCCAACTATCAAGCCGCTCACGGCTACGGACCGGTAATATGGGCCGGTGCTGAAATGATTCGACTACTTGACAAATGGCATCCACGTACTAACGACAGCGGTTTGCACTACTATGATGTTGAACAGACTAATCCATCACCGTTATTCTACTTGACCGAAGACGGTAAGGGAGAAGCCGTAAAATAACACTATGAAAAGGATTCATCGCATCTTTTTACTTCTATTGGTACTCACAAGTACCGAAGTGTATGCACAGGCAACATCGTGCCGACGCATCGTTCAAGTGACCAACCCGACCGACAAGGTACGAACGGCCTACCCGGTCGTGATTGACCTGACGTCCAAACAATACATCAAATATGACATCGTTTCGGCAAATGTCGTATGTAACGGTATAGAAATCGCATCACAAATAGATGACTTGAACGGTGATGGGAAAGGCGATGAATTGGCCTTTCTGACTGATTTGTCAGCTAACGAAACCAAGACTTTCAACATCACATTTTCAGCCAACGAAAGTAAAGTCCAATACCCCTTGGGAACCTATGCCTATATCAAACTAAACGACAGCAAAGAGAAGCATCCCAAAATCAAGACCATCACCTATCCCGGTGATGCCAACTTGCTGGATATGTATAATAGCATTTACGGTCATGGTGCAGTGTTTGAAAACGATTATATGGCATATCGTATCTATATGGATAACCGGCAGAGCATTGACCTTTACGGTAAAACAACACCACGACTGGAAATGGACGTAACCGGTTTCTACACCACAGACGAACAATTAAAGCAAGGGTATGGTTGTGACATCCTTTGGGCCGGTAAATCGGTCGGTGCCGGTTCGTTCAGAGGTATAAGAAACAACGAGCCTTGTTACATCGATACGGTTGAATGGCGTAAACAAACCGTTATTGCATCAGGTCCGGTACGTTCCATAATAGAAGTGGCAGACGACGGATGGATATACAATGGCAGGGAATTGGATATGACACAACAATATACATTGTACGCAGGAAGGCGCGATGTAATGGTTGAGATACACATTTCCGGAGGATGCGAAAATGAGTTGTATTGTACAGGAATACAAAAGTTGGAAAACAACAATACCGGATTTATACAACCTGATGGTTTAGCCGGCAGTTGGGGAAACAATGTTCCTGAAAAAGGAAAGCCACACCACAACGAATGGGTTGGTTTGGGACTGTACACAGACGACGCCAACAGAATTGAGCCGAGAGAGGACGAATTTAATTATCTCACCATACTACGGACAGACAAAGACGGTACTATCCGTTACCGCATCGCTACCTGCGCAGGACGTGAAACAAACGGATTCAACAAAGCTTCCGACTGGTTTGAGTTCCTTCAGTCATGGAAAGAAGAAATAGACCATCCTTGTATAGTCAAGATAAAGAAAGGATAAACCTTATGACAACCGATCACCCTTTTGCTCAATTCAGGTTCTGCCCTAAATGCGGGTCATCAAACTTTGTGGTTCACAACGAGAAATCAAAAGAATGTCGTGACTGTGGATTTGTCTATTATTTTAATCCGAGTTCATCGGTGGTGGCTGTCATCCTAAACAGCAAGAATGAATTATTGGTTTGCAGACGTGCTAAAGAACCGGCCAAAGGGACATTGGACTTGCCCGGAGGCTTTTCAGACTGCTTTGAGACGAGTGAGGAAAGTGTGGTAAGGGAAGTAAAAGAAGAAACAGGACTGACTGTCACCGATACGAAATTCCTTTTTTCGTTGCCTAACACTTATTTATACTCCGGTTTCTTAGTACATACGATTGATATGTTCTTCCGATGTGAAGTGGCAGACTGTACACACCTTCATGCTATGGACGATGTGGATGATTTAATATGGACTGCCATTGAAAACTTAAACCCGAATGACTTTGGTTTATTGTCAATCCGCAAAGCAATCAGCCAACTAAAAAACATTTTATAGGAGTGGTGCGCCTATACGGCAAACGCAAAAAACAACCTTTCAACATAAATTTTGTATTATAATAAGGTGTAGTATCTCTTTTTTTCCTACTTTTGCCACGAATTTACAAAATAGGTAGAAGAGCATGCAGAAAAATTTAGTCATCGTGGAGTCTCCTGCCAAGGCGAAAACCATTGAAAAGTTTTTAGGCGCAGATTACAAAGTCCTGTCAAGTTACGGACATATCCGCGATTTAAAGAAAAAAGAGTTCAGTATAAATACAGATACTTTTATTCCTCAATACGAAATCCCATCGGAGAAGATTAAACTGGTCAACGACCTGAAGTCGCAAGCACAAAAGGCTGAAATGGTATGGTTGGCATCCGATGAGGACCGCGAAGGAGAAGCAATTTCATGGCACCTTTATGAAGTGTTGAACCTGAAACCGGAAAAGACAAAACGTATCGTATTTCATGAAATTACCAAAAGTGCAATTCTTGAAGCCATAGAAAATCCGAGAGACATTGACTTGAACCTGGTCAACGCACAACAGGCACGCCGCGTTTTGGACCGCATTGTTGGTTTTAAGTTGTCGCCGGTGCTATGGAAAAAAGTAAAACCTGCTCTTTCTGCCGGACGTGTTCAGAGTGTTGCCGTACGCCTCATCGTAGAGCGTGAACGTGAAATTCAACAGTTCCAAAGCGAAGAGAGCTACCGCATCGTAGCCACTTTCCAACTGCCCGACCATAAAGAGGCCGGTAATATCAAAGCAGAGTTGAACGTCCGTTTCAAGACGTTGGAAGAAGCCACACAGTTCTTGGAGGCATGCAAAGATGCGGAATTTACCGTTCAAGACATCGTGACAAAACCACAGAAACGTACTCCGGCAGCTCCTTTTACCACTTCTACCCTTCAACAGGAAGCTGCTCATAAGTTAGGTTTCACAGTGGCACAAACCATGATGGTAGCACAACGCTTGTACGAATCAGGACGTATCACATACATGAGAACGGACTCTGTCAATCTGTCTTCATTATGTGTCAATGCCAGCATGAAGGTGATTAAGGATACCATGGGTGAGAAATACGTAAAAAGTCGCCGTTTCCACACCAAATCCAAAGGTGCACAAGAAGCTCACGAAGCTATCAGACCGACCTATATGGATCAACCGGAAATTGAAGGAACATCGCAAGAACGTCGCCTATACGAATTGATATGGAAACGCACCATCGCATCGCAAATGGCAGATGCCGTAATAGAAAAGACTACTGCCACTATCGATATTTCCAACCAAGACATCAAGTTCGTCGCAACAGGTGAAGTAATCAAATTTGACGGATTCCTTAAAGTTTACCGTGAAAGTTTAGACGAAGACGGAGAAAAAGAAACGGAAAGCAGTTTGTTGCCTCCATTAACATCCGGACAAGTTCTGAAAAGAACTAAAGTACAAGCTATGCAACGTTTCAGTCAACGCCCATTCCGATACAACGAAGCAAGTTTGGTAAAAAAACTGGAAGAACTCGGCATCGGCAGACCTTCAACCTATGCTCCGACAATCAGTACCATACAACAAAGAGAGTACGTCGCAAAGGGTGACAAAGAAGGAGAAACAAAAGACTTGATTACCTTGACTCTTAAAGGACAAAATATCACGTCACAAACAAAAGCCACCAATATTGGTGCTGAAAAAGGGAAGTTACTGCCCACAGATACCGGTGTCGTAGTAAACGACTTCTTACTTCAGTTTTTCCCCGGCATCATGGACTATAATTTCACTGCCGACGTAGAAAAAAGATTCGACCAAATAGCAGAAGGTAAAACCAAATGGGCGAAAATGATGAAGGATTTTTATTCCGACTTTGACCCGTTGGTGGAAAATGCCCTTAACATCAAATCCGAACGTAAAGTGGGCGAACGAGAGTTAGGAATAGACCCTAAGAGCGGGAAACCTGTGTTCGTTAAGATAGGTAGATTCGGTCCGGTGGTACAGATAGGGTCGGCTGAGGATGAAGAAAAACCTAAGTTCGCACAGATGAAAAGCGGACAGAGTATAGAAACCATCACTTTGGACGAAGCGTTAGAACTCTTCCAACTACCTCGAGAATTAGGTTTATTTGAAGACAGCAACGTCACGATAGGAACCGGTAAATTCGGTCCATACATATTACACAATAAGAAGTACGTTTCGCTACCGAAAAGTTACGACCCCATGAGTGTTACATTAGAAGATGCCGTGGCGTTGATTAACGAGAAAAGACAGGCTGAATCGGAACGACATATCAAATCGTTCGCTGAGGATCCTGACTTGGAAGTTCTTAACGGAAGATACGGTGCGTACTTGGCTTACAAAGGCACCAACTACCGCCTGCCAAAAGTCATGGCTGAACGTGCCAAAGACTTGACGCTGGATGAGTGCATGAACGTGATTAACGGACAAGGAGAAAAGACAACCCGCAAAAAGACATATTCCAAAAAGAAATGATTCGTATCATCCTCATTGGTTACATGGGAGCCGGTAAGACAACTGTCGGCAAGGCTCTGGCGCAAGAATTGAATATTCCGTTTTACGACTTGGATTGGTACATCGAAGAACGTTATCGAAAAACTATACCGCAAATTTTCGCAGAGAAAGGCGAAGAGGGGTTTAGAGATATTGAAAAAAAACTACTGCACGAGGTCGCGGAGTTTGAGGACGTCATCATCTCTTCCGGTGGTGGTACACCATGCTTCTTTGACAATATTGACTATATGAACCAACAGGCTCAAACCGTTTATCTGAAAGCATCACCCGAAGTCTTGCATAAACACTTAAAAATGGGTAAGACAGAGCGTCCATTGCTGAAAAACAAAACGGAAGAAGAAATGATAACATTTATTCAAACGTCATTAGCCGAACGCGAACCTTTTTACGAGAAAGCACAATATATACATAATGTAGATTTATTAGAGAGTTATGAAAAGATAAAGGACTCCGTCCGTTTACTTCGTGAACTTTTAAATATTTAAGACTTATGAGAAGATGGCGCATTGAGGACTCTGAAGAGCTCTACAACATCAATGGTTGGGGAGCTTCTTATTTTAGTATCAATGAGGAAGGTAACGTCGCTGTTACCCCCAAAAAGAACGGTGTTTCCATAGACCTTAAACAGTTGATAGACGAATTGCAGTTGCGCGACGTTGCAGCGCCTGTACTTATCCGCTTCCCGGACATCCTTGACAATCGTATCGAAAAGATTTCCGGATGCTTTAAAATTGCAGCGGAGGAATATGACTATAAAGGCGAGAATTTCATTGTTTACCCAATCAAGGTGAATCAAATGCGTCCTGTCGTTGAAGAAATCATGAGTCATGGCAAGAAGTACAACATCGGACTAGAGGCCGGTTCCAAGCCGGAACTTCATGCCGTTATCGCCATGAATGCCGACAGCGACTCACTGATTATCTGTAACGGCTATAAGGATGATAGTTACATAGAACTCGCCCTGTTAGCGCAGAAAATGGGAAGACGCATCTTCTTGGTCGTTGAGAAACTGAACGAATTGAAACGTATAGCCAAAATCGGCAAACGTCTGGGCGTGCGTCCTAATATCGGTATCCGTATAAAGTTAGCATCAGAAGGTAGTGGCAAGTGGGAAGAAAGCGGCGGTGACGCAAGTAAATTCGGATTGACTTCCAGCGAATTGCTTGAAGCAATTGAAATTCTTGATAAATATGACATTCGCGACTGCTTGCGATTGATTCATTTCCACATAGGCAGTCAAATCACTAAGATTCGCCATATAAAAACCGCTCTGCGCGAAGCGTCTCAATTCTATGTGCAACTGCGCAAATTAGGATTCAACATCGAATTTACTGACATCGGTGGTGGTTTGGGAGTGGACTATGACGGTACACGCTCTTCAAGTAGCGAGAGCAGTGTCAACTACTCTATCCAAGAATATGTGAACGACGCTATATTTACATTTGTTGATGCGGCTGATAAGAATGGCATCCCACATCCTAACATCATTACAGAGAGTGGACGTTCCGTTTCTGCACATCATGCTATTTTCATTACAGAGGTGCTTGAAACGGCTGCCCTTCCACAGATGGACGAAGATTGGGAAGTCGGTGAAAACGATCATGACTTGGTGAAGGAACTGTATAAAATTTGGTGTGAGTTGGACCAACGCACCATGCTTGAAGCCCTACACGACGCCCAACAAATTCGTGAGGAAGCTCTTGAATTGTTCAGCCATGGTATCGTTGACCTCAAGACTCGCGCACAAATAGAAAGTATGTTCTGGAGCGTCACTCGCGAGATATTGGCAATAGCCAAAAACATGAAACACGTTCCCGATGATTTCAGAAAGTTACCAAAGCTGTTGGCCGACAAATACTTCTGCAACTTCTCACTTTTCCAAAGTCTTCCGGATAGCTGGGGTATAGACCAATTCTTCCCCATCATGCCTATTCACAGATTGGACGAACGTCCGGACAGAAGTTGTACCATTCAAGACATGACTTGCGACAGCGATGGTAAAATCACAGACTTCATCAATTATAACAGCAAGGCGGACTCATTAAGAGTTCATAGAATGAAATCCAACGAACCTTATTATTTGGGTGTATTCTTAGTGGGTGCTTATCAAGAAATATTAGGCGACCTGCACAACCTTTTCGGTGATACAAATGCCGTACATGTCAGCGTGGACGAGGATGGGTATCATATAGATAAGATTATTGACGGTGAAACAATTGCCGATGTGCTTGATTACGTTCAATACGATGCCCGCAAGTTGGTGCGCACCCTTGAGCGTTGGGTCACCAGTGCAGTCAAGGAAGGACGCATCAGTTTGGAAGAAGGTAAGGAGTTCTTATCTAATTATCGTTCCGGTTTGTATGGTTACACATATCTTGATTATTAAATGAAAGAGAAACTCACTATCGTAAAAGTTGGTGGCAAGATTGTTGAAGAGGAAGAGTCCCTTCAACAATTACTTTCCGATTTTTCTGCTATTCCCGGAAAGAAAGTGCTCATACATGGTGGCGGCCGCTCAGCCACAAAAATGGCTGCGCAATTGGGCATAGAAAGCAAAATGGTCAACGGAAGACGCATTACGGATGCCGAAATGCTTAACGTTGTCACAATGGTTTATGGCGGACTGGTCAACAAAACCATAGTAAGCCGTTTACAAGCCGAAGGCGTAAATGCCTTAGGACTGACCGGTGCTGACATGGATATTATCCGCTCACACAAACGCCCTGTCAAAGATATTGATTACGGTTTTGTGGGTGATGTAGAGACCGTAAATGGCGAACTGCTGGCTGATTTGATTCAAAAGGGTATCGTACCGGTAATTGCTCCTCTCACCCATGACGGGAAAGGGCATATCCTCAATACCAATGCCGACACTATGGCCGGAGAAACAGCTAAAGGATTGGCACAATACTTTGATGTCACCCTCTTGTTCTGTTTCGAAAAGAAAGGTGTTTTGAAAGACCCGGATGACGACGACAGCGTCATACCGTATATCAATGAAGAAACATTCAAGCAACTTGTAAATGAGGGCGTGATACAAGGAGGCATGATTCCAAAACTTGAGAATTCGTTTGATGCCATACATGCCGGTGTCAGCAAAGTCATCATCACACTTTCTACTGCCATCGATGGTAAGTCCGGAACTATTATTGAAAAATAAAGATCAGAGTGTCATCCGTACATGATAACGCAAGACTTTAGAATAGAAACCGACCAATTAAAGCTACAGTTTGAGCAAGGTAAGGGCGAAAGGTTCTTAATCAATCGGAACAAGAATAATATTACAATTGTTTATCCCCCTCAGACTGACTTTGAGCCTATACAAGAATGGTTGATGAAGGTTATCATAGAAATTTTACGCAAACAAGCTAAAACTGTATTACCACAACGATTGCAAGAATTAGCACAGATTCATGGATTTAACTTCTCCGGTGTACGTATCAACTCTGCTCGGACACGTTGGGGCAGTTGTTCAAGCAAAAAGCACATCAACCTTTCTTTATTCTTACAGATTCTTCCTCAAGAACTTTCTGACTATGTACTTCTACATGAATTATGCCATACCGTAGAAATGAATCATGGTAAACGTTTTTGGGCTTTGATGGATAAGGTTACCAATCATCGCTCGGGACAACTTAGAAACGCCCTCCGTCGTTATCCATCACCTTTTCGTCAGTGATGTTTGAAGTAAAGCGTTTATTCAAATATAGGAACAGACAACAAGCTACAGCTATACTGAACAAAATAAGCAAGCACAGATTCAACGTACTACCGCTGACTCCTTGTAAAGTCACCTCCTCATCACCACATAACCAAATGAGCATTAACCCTACCAAATTGTTAAAAAAATGAGCCGCAAATGGCACCCAAATACTCTTTGATTTCCAATATAGCCATCCCAAAATAAACCCAATAAGCACACCTCCAAGAATTTGTGGCGGGTTGCCATGCACGGCACCAAACACCAAAGAACTCCAAACAATAGCCATTAAAGGTGTCTGACCATTCTTTAAAAATAAATTCATACACTCCATCCTAAAGAGCAATTCTTCAGCAAATGGACCTATCAAAACTATCGCCACAATGCCTAACGGATGATACGCCAATTGCAAAATAGCGTCTTTAGTCAAATCTTCAGCATTGAATGATTCTATCAATACATTAACTATAAATATCACAGGCAACATCAACAAACAGACTGCGATAAAGTCTTTAGTACGCACCCCTCTCAAACGAAACGATTCACGATGATACCAGCGAAAAAGGAATAATGCTGCACACAACAGCACATTTGACAGAATCAAAGAAAGAGGCATCATGTCAGGATGTTTCATTACCTCGTCAAAATTATCTCCACAACCGATAATAAACCCTACTATATATGCCAAACAAACCCCAAGCACCTGCGTCAAGAGAAACAGAAGCACCAATCCTAGCAATTGTATCTTCAATGTTCTCATTATAACTCCGCAATAATATTTCTTACCATTATCTCATCTTTGCGAATTTGATTTACAAGTTCTCCTCTATTCTTGAACTTCTTCTCATCACGCAAGCGAGTAATAAATTCCAGAGTTATCTGTTGATTGTACAAGTTACGTTGATAATCCAACACATGAACCTCTATCGTTTTATTATCACCGTTCTCTATTGTCGGACGCCGGCCGATGTTTAGCATCCCGTACCATTCCTTTGGTTCTTTATCAATTCTTACTTTTACGACATAAACACCATCCTTAGGAATCAGTTTATATTCACTGTTCGGATGAATATTGGCTGTTGGATATCCAAGCTCACTTCCAACCTGGAAACCTCTCTCCACCAATCCTGACAGATGATAATTGTATCCTAAACATTCTGCCGCAAAATTTACTTCGCCCTCAGCTAAGAATGAACGTACCATTGAAGAACTTACGTTCAAATCACTTTTAAGGAAAGCATTAGCCAAGATGACTTCTATACCCAATTCTTTCCCATAACGTACGTAATCCTCAAAAGTCTCTTCACGATTATGGCCAAAACGATGGTCATACCCGACAATCAAAGTAGAAACTGACAGTTTTTCACGCAACACCTCTCCCATAAATTGACGAGCTGACATCATAGACATCTCTTTCGTAAAATCTAACGTCAAGATGTTATCCACTCCTGTTTTCGACAATAGTTCAATCTTTTCTTCCAAAGTTGATAACAACTTCGGTTGATAATCTGCTTGCATCACCAAACGGGGATGTCGCTGAAATGTAATCAACAAGGAAGACTGGTTTTTGTCTCGCGCATAATCTTTCAACCTGTCTATCAGGTATTGATGCCCGATATGCACTCCATCAAAAAAACCGATGGTAGCCACACATGAGTTATAGGGTAATTTGTCTGAAAGAGTTGTAATCAAATTCATTCTGTTATTCCTTATCAAATATACGCATCCAATCTTCCGATTTCACCGAATGGAAGGTTTTAATTCCCACTTCCGATGCAGCGTCGCAATTGTCTTTAGAATCATCCACAAACAAGGTTTCGCCTGCCTCCAAACCAGCATCGTCCAATACATAGTTGAATATCCTTAAATCAGGTTTTGACAAATGCAACTCATGGGACAAATAAATCTTCTTGAAGGGCTCAGACATCTTTATATCCGAAGACGCAAGCAGTTCCTTACACGCATAATCCCAATGAATCTCGTTGGTATTGCTGAGCATATACACATCGTATCGGGTGGCCAATGAACGAATGAACTGAAGGCGCCTTGTCGGTATTTCAATCAGCATACTGCTCCACGCTCTTTTTATAGCGTTGTCCGAACAGTCTAAACGCATCTCCTCGCGAACTTGCTTGCAAAACTCCTCTACCGATATATTCCCATTCTCCAGTTCACTAAAGAAGCCTCCTTGCACATATCTGCCTATATAAGGGATAGCGTCAAAGCCCAATTCCTTAAAAGCATCAATAGTAGCTTGCTTGTTCAAATCGACTATTATTCCGCCGAAGTCAAATATAACATTCTTTATTCCCTGTATCATGATTTTAGACTATCCCTTCTCTTTTATCCTTATATAGAAACGAATGATCTCACCTACCCATAGAACGAGCGATGAAACAGCCAATAATAGTAACCAATCGGTATATGGTAAAGGTTGTGTGCGGAACACCGCACCACCGAATTCAACAATCAACCACTGACCAATCAAAATAAATGCTAAAACCATGAGTACACCCTTACATTTTTTGAGTCCATGGAAAGCGGACTCTGACGTTCCATATGTCTTCGCGTTCAACAAATTCCAGAACTGTAAAAGGACAAAGAAAGTAAAAAACATGGTCAACTGACGTATATCCATCTCCCCTGACGTATGACGTATATACATGGTGATACCTAACAAACAAACTACGAAAGCCGTTCCATATCCCAATATTGATTTCCATATCGGACGGGTTATGATAAATTGACCAATAGGTCGAGGTGGTTCGTTCATAACTTTAGGATTGGCAGGCAAAGAGGCCAAAGCCAACGCTGCAAACGTATCCATAATAATATTGACCCACAACATCTGTGTTACGGTCAATGGTAAAGCAGTCCCAACAAAAGCACCTATCAAGACTATCAACAATGCCGTAAAGTTGATAGTCAACTGAAACATTACAAAACGTTGTATGTTTTTATACAATGAACGCCCCCACATGACAGCGGTTACTATACTACGGAATGAATCATCAAGCAAAGTTATATCGCTGGCTTCTTTAGCAACAGATGTTCCCGAACCCATAGACAAACCCACTTGTGCAAAGTTTAACGCCGGTGCATCATTCGTTCCATCGCCTGTTACAGCCACAACTTCTCCCTGTGACTGCAATAACTTCACCAATCGTTGTTTATCCAATGGACGCGCACGACTCATTACTTTCAAATTAGCAATACGCTTTAATGCCTCCTCATCACTTAATGAAGCGAAATCAACTCCCTTCATGCAATTATCGTCCGTATCGTCAGCTCCCCACAATCCTATTTGGCGCGCGATTTCAACGGCTGTACCTGTACTGTCTCCCGTTACAACCTTTATTTTTACACCGGCTTTCAAACTGTTTTTCACCGCTTCGGGCACCTCTTCACGCACCGGGTCGCTGATGGCAGCCAGACCTAATAATCTCAAGCCTCCACTATTCACTAGTTCTACCATATCGTCTGTCTGCTCCTCAACTTCCTTATATGCCATCAATAAAGTGCGTTGCGCATGAGCTTGCCAATTTTGTAACTGAGACTGATATGTTGCCATTTGCTCCTTTGTCAATCCTGTGCAAAGTTCCAAAAGAATTTCCGGGGCACCCTTTACATAAAGAACCTTTTTACCGAGAACTGACGACTCAAGGATGGTTACCATATATTTGCGCTCGCTTGCAAATGGTAAACGGGCTACTTGCACGACATTTTGCCTAACCTGCATATAATCACAACCCTCAGACTGCATCCATAAGAGCAAAGCCACTTCTGTCGGATTACCCAAACCCTCTGTACGTTCCTCGTTTAGAAATGCGGTGGTATTTCCTGAAATAGCTTCAAACAACAATCCCTTGTCGTCCCCATTGGTCAGCATCTCTGATACGGTCATCCTATTCTGCGTCAATGTTCCCGTCTTATCGGTACAAATAACCGTTATCGCACCCATCGTCTCACAAGCATGCATCTTACGTACCAAATTGTTCGTTTTCAACATCCGACGCATATTCAAAGCCAAACTCAATGTAACAGCCATTGGCAGACCTTCCGGCACAGCCATCACGATAAATGTAACGGCCATCATGAAATTGTCTAATATTATTTTACCGACATGGATATACTCTGCACTGCCCCACATTTGTACTTGTGCTACATAGTTTACCAACCCATGTACTGTAAAAATCACGAATGCAAGAAACGCCACCGTATAGCCAACCTTGCTAATCATCCCTGCCAAACGTTCCAATTGCTTGTCTAGTGGTGTTTGCTCTCCCGTTAATACGGTCGCTTCCCGTGCCACCTGACCTATTTCCGTCATATCGCCGACAGCCATGACTCTTGCCGTCGCACTTCCTTCAACAATCGTTGTTCCTCTCATCAGTTTATTGCTGGCATAAGGCGCATTCTCATCAAAATCATCGGGATTTGTCGTTTTACGTGCCACCGGTTCACCCGTGAGGTTTGACTCATTCACTTGTAAACTTTCCGCAACAATAAGTTCTGCATCAGCAGGAATTTCGTCACCGGTCTCTAAAAGAATCACATCGCCAACGACTAAATCCTTACGACTGACTTCACGTACCTGTCCACAACGTATTACTCTTACAGTTGATTCACTCCCCAAAGCATTCAGTACATCAAACTTGCAAGCAGCATCATATTCAAAATAAAATCCTATACCTGTTGCCAAGAATACCGCAAATACGATTCCGATGGTTTCTGCAAAGTCCTTCTCAACAAACGCAACTATAAAAGAGAAAAATGCAGCAACTAATAATATACGAATAACGGGGTCTTGAAACTTTTCGAGATACAAACGCCACATCGACGGGCGTTTCGGTGGAGTCAACTCGTTTGCACCATATTTAGAACGACTTTCTTCCACTTGCTTTTCATCAAGACCTAACCTCAGCAAATCATCCTCTTTATCCATTTCCCTTTCTTTTTATATCATGCGAAGTTACAACTGTTTACTCAATAGTAAAAGCATTTTCCGCTTTATTATACTATTTTTAGGAACTTTTGTTTGGACGTCTCAAAAAAACGTATTACTTTTGCACTGCAATTTCGGAAACGGGATATGCAGGACTTGTAGCTCAGTTGGTTAGAGCAACAGACTCATAATCTGGAGGTCCCTGGTTCAAGCCCAGGCTGGTCCACACTAAAAATCAGCAACTTAGAAGAAATTCGAGTTGCTGATTTTTCTTTTCGGGAAAACAATGGGAAAATACAGCGATTTTGAAAACTCCATGATTTTTTGATAAACTTGGCATCATATCAGCCTAAGTAAGACATGTAAATAAGGTTTCTCAGAGTATCAGAATTGTGATGGGAAAACAGTTGGGGAAACAAGATTTAGACAGTTTTTCCTTTCAAGCAGACATTTTCATTCGTATCTTGGGACGTTTCCGGAACGTAAATTCCTCAATATGATAATCCTTCATTAATCGGTACAATGCAAAAGCCGCATGATTCATCTTAGAGTTATGCGGCTATCTTCGTAAAAGCGACCTGTCCCACAAGGCTGAGATACAGATGCTCATCACCCTTGCAGAGGCGCATGGTATCAAGATGACCTACAATGAAAAAGACGGCGAAGTGACTGTTGAACGAGTTGAAGGTTTATCTCGGCGGCCCGAAGGAGAAAGTCAACCTGTAAAGGAGTCCGACCAGGCGCAACAATCTTTCGCCCAGATACAGAGAACGCCAAATCAACCGCCTAACCAGTCAGACATTGATTACATCAGGTTGGCTAATGCTCTGAAGGAGCATGTAGAGACGGCTCTGCAAAATGCAGTGGAAAGCTCACCCGTCCATATTCAGGTTGCGTTCAACAGCTCCGCTCACATGGTGAATAACCAAACCGCCATGACACTTGCCCGAGAAGAGTGGAGTAAGTGGATGAAGGATGTTGGCAATAAAACCTTATCAGGATTAGCCAATGCTCCTGCCGTTGTCAACCCTTCAGCAATAACCTTTAGCAATGATACCGCATATAAGGTGCCAGAATATTATACAGTTTTCTATTAGGATGAAGACCTGAAAAAGAATCTTCTCTCTTAGGTAATACTTGGATTATTTACGATGTTCCTTTTCCAAAAACACCATCACCTCATTATACCTTGTCAACCATCTCTCTTCCGGCATTATACTCGTCCCTTTATAATCTCAACTATCGACCTGAACTGCGTTGCACACAGGGAATCCAGATTCTCTGCATTCGTCCAGTCGATATAATCCTTGATGGCATCTATCTTGTCATAGATGGTCTCTATCACCTTTAATCTATCCGCCTCTGGCTTGGCCTTTTTAGGATCAATGGCATTAAGTCTCCTCACCATTTCTTCCTGCTCATCCTTCTTCCCTTTCCAGTACCCAACTAGATCAGTATAGAACAACGGACAGCGAATTGTATCGTCCATCACAACAGGCAATATACATTCCTTATAATGCTCATTTTCAAGGATTCCCGTCAACTCATACATGCAGTTATGAGAGTACAAATAGGGCCTACTCAGAACTACGATTACCATCTTTCCGGCTCTGATAGCATTCATGAAATTCAAGATATTTTCGTTATAAAGACAGTCTTTTTTATCACGCTTGTATGAAATACCGTGCGTATCCAGAACATAACATAGGTAATCTACCGTGTGCTGCGAATTACTCTCCCAATTGTACGAAATATAGAGAATATCCTCTACATTGTCAGTTCCATGTGCGGAATCCTCACCGCCTTCATGCTCGTTATTTATATCATTAACATCTTTCTCTAAAAGATCCATAACAGACTGTATATCACGGATTCCAGGATAAGACGCATAAAATTTGTCTTCAAAAGCGATGATATAGCGGTTAAGATACTTAAATTCTTCTCCTCTTTTTGTTAGGTCTTTCAGATACTGCTTGACTTCCTTCAGTGCATCCTCGCTCAATAAAGCTATTTGCTCCAGGGATGTAATAATGCTATTTGATGTATGAATACCGTCAATCTTATGTTCTTGACAGTACTTTACAAAATAGCACAACGACGGTATGGCGTTCGGCGTCGCATAGTTAAAGATGAAATCCTCACCATGATCCATCATATCAGGATGCCGTACCAGATAGTCAAGTCCGTCCAGACTTCCCATACTTATCAGCAACCTTACCGCCCTGTTCAAGTCATAGCCAGTATAGTTTTTAAACTCTGGCTCCAGTTCTTGTCTTACCCAGCCATCATCACCTAAGTTTCTGTGGATAGACGTATAGCAGAACACTTTATCCGAAATACTCATACTCTGACTAGCCGCTTTTATCTCGTCTATCATCAACTTCCCCTTGATTAACATTTCCAGAATATTTGCTGATAGGTTATGGGAAGATAGGGCAAACCTCAGGGCTTCTTTGTATCCTTCGCTTATGTGATTCTCAACAATATAATTGGCATAATCGTAAGGTTTGTTGCTCCTCGCATTACCCGACAATCCCTTTAGTTCCTTGACAACCTCCGAAGCCAATGTCTCTACAGGTACTCTCTCTGAGATATACTTGAACAGCGTGTACTCTGTATTAAAATAGTGATCTTTGTCTTTCCTTGATATACTTAAGTCCGAATAATCCAGAAGCCCTATAAGTATTTCTTGGGACACTTCAAAATACTCATGCAAAAGCATTGAGACAGCTACTTTCGAGAAATAGTAGGGTTGCTCTCCCCGGCTTACTTTCTCCACCGTCCTTTTTGCTGTTGCCAGGCAGCGATTCTTCATCTCATCGGTTACGGTCAAGTCTTCATTAGGATTCAACATCAGTTCTTCGATCTCCTTCATGAAGAATCCATCGTACACCTCTTTGTTCTTGATGCCTTTTATGATTCCCTCTTTATCGTACTGGTTGTTATCATTGGCATACTGCAAGATGAATCTGTAGGCATACTGATTATAACCATCCTCCTGCTGCCGCAGGTAATTCCAATGCTCTCTGCGGGTTTCAAACTTGTCAAGACTTCCCACCATCTCCAGCACTTCTTGCTTGAAGACAGAATAATTCATAAAATCGCTGAAGCAAGTCCGTAGTCGTTCCTTCCTCTTATGAAAGCGACTGTTGGCAGGAACCAACTCCTTGTAAAGGCCATTAGCATATTCAGCAACTTCTTCACATGGCATTTCATCATACCATGAAGCCTGTGCACGATGATGCTCATTACCTTTCTCAAAATGACTAAAGTCTTCTTTTATATCATCCACCGTCATCCATAAGGCAGCCATAAAGAAAACCTTTCGGATGTTGTCGCGCTCTAACTCTTTAGGGTCTTGTTCAATAAATATCAGCTGGCACTTCTTGTAGAACTGCTCTCTTCCTCTTTCCCTTAAGTCCGCATCCAAGTAGGCCTTGCGTATAAGTGCTAACAGTTCTTGGGAATGTTCCTCCCAGTCAAAGTGATAATGGTATTCTTTGAATAGCCTTATATAGTAATCTTCCAATAGGGGTACTAACTCTTGGTGACCGTTTCTGATGGAAGAAGCCAAAATGTTGAGCGCATTGCTCATCATCTGGTTATACTCTTCCCATTCGTCGCGGTAAAAGCTATGTGGATTATAGAATTGATGTGATATAATCTTCTTGACGCTATCTTCCGTTTTTACTTTACTGAGTGCATTGTAAACAACAGTTCTCGATACAATATGCGTGGTTATCCCCTCCTGCTGGTTGTGAACATGCTTTTCCTTGTCCAGAATATAATCTACATAGCCATCAACCCTTTCTGCAACATCTATCAGCCTGATCATCGAGCGGATTGCCTCGTAATGATTGGAAGTGCTGACTATCGCAAAGAAACGTTCCAGATATTCTTGTTGGGCAAAGAAATTATTGTCCATATATAAAAAGGATAGGTCGTGCTTCTTCTTATATGCCAACGCCTCTCGTGTTTTTTGCTCCAGCGTTTTGAAAAGTTCCTCGGTCAGTTCCTTACTCTCATATTGCAACCACGTCCAGTTTAGGAAATAACAGAGGCACATCAGGTCTGAATAATAGACCGTTCCTATTTCAGAGTCATGCAATTCATCAATGATGAAACGTATCGACTCCTGACTCTTGGCGAATTCTATCAGATTCTTGTAGTCCTGAGTAAGAATGCTAGCCATCCGAATACCCAACGATTTGTATTCAAGCATCAATCCTTTGAATACATCGCACCGGGTCACCGCACTCAGCATGTCGCGGTCAATATAGATAATCAGTTCCAGACTGGCAGTGCGTAGCCATTTTATAATCTCTTGTATGTCATTCTCTTCTCCCCTTCCATACATAGAGACCCACAGCATAATGATATTATACCATTCAGCCTTTATCCTTCCCGTGGGTTGTGCCGCAAGTTGCTTCGCCCGGCCAATGCCCTCTCTTTTAAGGTAATTGGCTACGAGCCATTCGCGGAAGGCATTATGCTTGAAGGAGTATCTGCCATCTTCGCAGCGTATCAAGTCATATCTCAGGCATTCCGTAACATTATCTGGATTATTATCCAGGCATATCAGCAGTTCTTCATTGCTCAGTGTCTGCACATTCAGCAACGATAATCCCAATGCTATTTTTTCAAGCAACTTAACGGAATTATCAAAAGAATGCCTTACTGCCAACTTAACCCTTTTGCTTTCCTTCTCTTCATCATAACTCTTTTCTATAAACAGTCGGTAAATCTCAGCCTTGTTTTTAGGCAACTGTTTATTATTGTCTTTATATGCTCCTATCAACACGTTCAGGAAGAATGGATTCCTGACAAAATCGGTCAGTTCGTTCTCGTTAATCATGTCGACCAACCCGTTACCAGGTCCAAGCATATGGTTAATATGCTCATTGGCATCTCCATAGCTCAACTCTTCCAAGAAAAGGTCACAAAATTGTTCCAACTCCTTTTCCCTTCTGTAATTGCTCCTGCAGGAGAGCACCATCTTCATATCTGGATGGTCGTAGGCATACCCGTTGATTTCCTCAATAAGGTCATCATACTTCTGCCCATTCACCTCGTCAAGGGCATCTATCACCACCACGATTTCCTTTCCTTCCTCAAACTTGGCTAATGGAAGTTCTGTCCTTTTCAGCTTGGTGTTATTACGCACTTCCAGCATTATGGGCAGATAGAGTCCGCTTTCCTGCAATTCCCAGCAAAGTTGCTTCAGTTCCGTCGTTTTTCCAGTCTGAGCACTGCTGTAAATAATGAACTTATTGGCAGGTGCCTCTACAAGGCCAGTAACAAATTCTGCCAGACAATGTCTTTCTCTCAGTTTCAGGGCATAGTAGATAAAACTGTCCTGCGTATTCTCCAGTGAGCAATACCGTCTGATATATCCTTCTACAGTTTTGTGCTTGGGCAAACCTCTCCAACGATGATTCTCATTAGCAGGGATATTCGACTGAATCAAGGCGCAGAGATTATCTACTTTTTCCCCCACCTTCTTGATAGCCTGCTCTTGTATAAAGTGAGCACAATCCTCGTCTTTGCGCAGTTCGTCAGCCCATAAGCTAACAAGAATCCTGATGGCAGCAGCATCCTCTTCATTGTTCCTTCCTGCCACTTCGGACAACTCTTGGAGGGTTGAGTATCTTTGCTGCGCAATCCGTTGTCTCAAGGCATCGTCAGCGCTCCATTTCTCCAATGCCCTCTGGTAGCAATGAATAATCTTCTCCTGCAACAACAAATCTTCCCCAAACGAAAGCATTTGCTTTAAGGATGGGATGTTACCTGCTATATAGGAAGTAACGAAACCCACAAAAATGTCAAGGCCTGTCATCTTGTTCTATAATTCAACTGGCAGGTAAAACTGCCCACAGTTTTTAATAGGTTCAATATTCACTATTCTATCCGAAGGCAGCACAGCGTGGATAGCTTGTATAACAGCATCAGGGTTGATGTCCTGTACATACACTTTCTTCAAATTGGGCATTCCGCTAAAAATAGCCCTATCAGTAACCCTGTTAAAGAACGGGAATGAATAACCAATTACAACTACTATTTCAGTATCGTTTGTAGTTTGAGTTAAGGTTGACTTGATTTTCTCATTATTAGTCGAATTTTCCCAAGCAAACGACAGATGCGTTTTGAAATCTAATCCAATTCCCGATGTATCCACTTGTGAATCGTGATAGAATTCTATTACCTGTAGTGCCGTAGGCATATTCTTTTCATCATCTTTGATATACTGAATGGTTGACTTATCCTCAAACGTCGCAGACCCGTTGATTTTGATAATTACACCATGGTTTGGCGGTTGTGGCCATTCTCCTTGAATGTTCTTTTCATATAAAGGCAGTTTACTGTTGTGATTATAAGCCCTGTAAGCATTCTCTATCTGAGAGTCATAGTTCCAGGATACAATACTGATATCTTTGGGTAACATCAAGTTCCCCTCTTCAAGTACATTTGCCAGAAAAGTATCGTATCTGGCATCAGGTTTGTAAACCAGTTGCGCCCATACGAAGAAAGCGCACAAGACGGATTTTAGTTTTTTGAACTCGCGCTCCCTGCCTGTCAAATAGAGTTTACGTGCATATGTATCAATTGTGGCGTGTTCTTGAATTCCCTTGATGAGTTGATCAATATCATAGAGCATGTCACGTCTCTCTGATTCTATATTGGATGCAGACTGCCTATAAGTGTTTTGAAATACCATCTCGCAATCAGAAGGTATCACAGCCGTCTCTATATAGCCCCTAAATAAAGCGAACTGCTCCGGTATCTCCGACACAACGGGAATACCTTCAATAATTCTCTTATCCTCATCTCTTCTGCCATAACTGGCTCCTGCACCAAGGTAATATATTGTTCTACTCATTTTATATTTCTTACGTTATTTACAATTCTCTCAGACCATTCTTATGCGATGCCCATATCAAACTCATAAAATGAATCGTAGGCTGACACTCTATTTCATTCAGGCATGCTATCTCATCATGGGTAAGATAGTCTTCATTCCCATTACACAATAGTTTATCTACAACCACAAACATAGCGGGGCTAATAATACCTGTATCTATCAATTCCAGTAACTCTTTCTGATTATCATTAAAATCAATATTGGCGCAAAGTTCCTTTCTGTCATTGTAATAAAGTCCCTTCAATTCAGCATCCTTCTGTACCAGACGTCTTCGATGATAAAAAATACCATTATCGTGAATATAGGATGCATTTATCGGAGAAGGAGAATCCTGACCATTATTCTTATAATAATTTGCTTGCGTTTCAAGCCACCTCTTTAATTCCACCCTGCCTGTCGGTATTCCACCTAGTGAAGATACCCACTCTAGCATGTCGGGGACAGCTCCCATGAAACTGACTTTAACCTTTCTATCATCTAAATTCCATGATAAACAGAAAGAAATACTATCCTCTATACCATTGCTGTTAAGTCCCTTCAAGAGCATCATTATCCCTTCTATTGTATTCATTATCGTGCTTGCAGGATTATTGCCACCGTGATAAATCTCTGGTAAATCATGGAAATTGTCTCTATAGCTAATGAAGCGGCAGTTTGGATAGTCCATTTCTCCTCCACAACGTCGTATACACTTTGCCAAATCAACAGCCATCAAATCTGTTGTTTCTACTGTCCCCTCCATCAGTTGGCATGTATCAAAATCTCTATAGAGTCGTTCTACTCCTTCTTCACCTTTTGCATGGTAACTATATAACAATCTGACGCCATCTCCTTTCTTAGGAACAAACGGCACAAATTTTGAAAGGGGATTTGTTGGCTGCTGTTTCTGTTCCACGAAAGGCACGTTTTCGCCAAAATATCTATATACATCCTGATTACCCCTAAGATAATGAGTTATAAGACCCTTCCATTTCTTGATTGGCAATGGTCCATCTATTCTGAAAACCTTAGTATATACTGCAGTATGCCCCATCGCTGTTATCGGATTTTCTAACCGTCTGCATATCGCGTCAAGGTCATAACTTCGTATAGCCCCATCAAAATGGTCAAAAACACCGGTTGTCGTGTCATAAAATGCATGCAGATATCGACAAGCATACGTTCCTTCTGACTGTGTCGGTACTTCTACATCCGTAACCTCCTCCATCTCAAACTGACGTTTCCCATCTTTTTCTTGCCACACAAATTCAGTTTTCTTTATTTGATTAAAGAGATATTCTGTTTTATTCGTGTCGTATGCAGTTACACCTTCCTTTATCTTGCTGATATCATCTGTATACTCTGGCCCATACCAATAGTCAAATTCTTGAGTTTCTTTAAATGATGGTGTATATCCCACATAGTCCAAATCAACCCGTATTCTCACAGGGGTCTCTTCTGTGCATGAATCAAATAACTCTTTTAGAAAATCTTTATTAAAACAATTATAACGGGATAGTGAACGTCTTAGGTAAGGATGTACTAACACCGCAAGACTGTTCTTCTTAGAGGCAAAAACACCGTCTCCCTTATAATCAAAATTCTGAAGCAGAACATTTAAAAATATAAGTCCATCTCCATCAATATTATCTCTAAGGAATGGGAATGCATCAAGTACAATGTTATTATAGCCGTACAACACAATTCCGTTTGACATCATACGACATTCATCCTTCGTTAATCCCAAGCTACTCACCTCTTTGTTGAACTCCTGTGAATACTGCAGGACTCGTTCTATCATTTTTTCATTAAGATAGTCAGTTCTGGTTGCCATCACCCAGCGCTTCTCTTCTGTCGTTTCTGGCAAAGAAGTGTTACCCAACAAATAGGTACTTTCATGAGACAAAAATAATGCTGAAATACGAGTAACTCCTAAGGGACGATGGATATCATGCTCAATATTTGATGGCACACAACGATCATAGCCTTGCCATAGTGCATCTTCCAATGCCCCTATTGAGAACCTAACACCAGACTTAGACATGCCATCTGTCAAATATACTCACGTTAAATGCTTCATTTTCTACTTAATCAGTTATCTGCCTACCTCTCCTCCGACGTCTTATTATTGGAATATAGAGACTATCTACAAGCTTCTCTAAACTGCTTGCCATATTCATTCACATAAACCACACTATCTGTGGTCTCGATTTTGAGTTGCTGTTGAGGATACGTATTTTTATATCCATCAAGCACCTGCTTAAAAAAAGCAGTTTGTTGCAAAGCAGTATAATTGGTCCCAATAATAGTTCTATCATACATTAATTCTAAAATACCAAATTTGCTCATGCGAATAAGAGATGCAGATACGGCAAACTCGTCATAGCCATCGATTGTCCATCCCAAATACCACTCGGGCAATGCATTTGTATAAATCTGGTTGGTACCGTTAATTGCAATTCTCGGATTAATCGCCATTACATATCCATGGGTTTTTGATAACTTCTCAAAGAGCAATGCATCTAACCTGTTCATTTTCTTGATAATATCAACATAGGATGGGTGCACCACATTCTCCTTGCTAATATCCATCGAATTGGCAAGTAAGGCGATGTACATTTCCCTAAGTATCTCATTCTGTGCTGTATAAGTTAATGACTGTAGCAAGGGCACTGCTATTTCTGGGTCAGGACTCTTCAGCCGCTCCTCAGGTACTTTCTCCAATCGCTTTTGCACCTCTTTCTCAACGTAGTCCTCTATCTTTTCCCAACACCAAAGGAAACCACGTATTGGTGCCAGTAATGTTTTTACAGTCCTTCCAGCAACAACCCCTACTTCAGATACAGCAGGTCTCGCTGCATCCTTATATACTTCTACACCTAAATCCTTTATCAAATCCATATATTCTTCTATATTCCGTAGTCCCGGCATCCTTTAGATGCCCTCACACCCCCATAAGCCACTTCCAAACTGGCACCACGGGTATTCCCTCTTCCGTGCCCTCTTCATCATACGTAATCAGCAGGCACTTCCAGTTTTCGTGCGCCTTAGCATATTTCGCCAGTGGCGGCACCTCTCTGTTGTAGGTCGACTCCTCCTTGATGCTGTACGATACCTGTATGGCCAACTTCTCGTCAGGCACTATAAAGTCTATCTCCTTGTCAGCATTCAGATAATACACATTCTCCTTGCCGTATCGTCTGAATAGTTCCACCGCCACCATATTTTCCAGTAGCGACGTCTCTGAGTTCATCAAGAACAGATTCAGCAATCCGTTGTCTATGAAGTAGTATTTCTTCTGCGTTTCCTTCTCCGTCAGTTTTCCAATCTCATTCTCCATGGGCAGTATCAGCCAACTGTCAGCGGTATAACCCGCATAGTCTATCGTAGTAGGCACACTGATGGGTGACCCAGTTGCCACGATTACATTCTTCAGTCTGTTATACGACAGCGGTTGCTTCACGCTCTCTGCCATCTTCTTGATCAGGATGTTCAGCACTCTGTCGTTCTTAATATTGTTTCGTGCACAGATATCACCAAGGTAAATCTTTTGGTACAAGCTCGAAAGCATAGCCCGTTTGTTCTTAAACGACAGAATCTCAGGCAGACCGCCGTAATAGAAGTACTCATTCAGATGCCGCTTCACCTCACTTCTCTGAATCGTATCATACTCCCAATGCTCCTTCAGTTCCACCTGCTGCGCTGCCAGATACTCTTTGAATGAATATGGGTAAGCATCATAGATAAAGAACCGCCCGCCCAGCGTAGTTGCCACCTCTTTGCTCAGCATTTTTGCATTGCTGCCCGTCACGTAAACACGGTATTTAGCATCAGCCAATCGACGCACAAACTTATCCCAGTGAGGAATATTCTGCACCTCGTCCAGAAACACCACTGGTTTCTTACCATACAGTTCCAGATGAACCTCTAGCAGACTGTTGAAGTCCTCCGTCTGGAATTCCGCCAGACGCTCATCCTCAAAGTCCACAAACAAGATCTCATCCCATCCCTTTCCTGCTGCCTGCAACTGACGCACACGCTGATACAGTAGGTACGACTTACCTGCATGTCTCACGCCAACTATCACATAATTGCCATTCTCTTCAAAGTCTGTGGGACGGTTCACAATCACCGCCTCATCTACCTCGCGTTGCTTACTAATCAGGCACTGTTTGATGACATCTTTACTGATACTCATATAAATTGTATTTTATAGGAATTGTGCGATTTTATAAAGTTTGGTTTACAAAGATAGGTATTTTTATAAAATAAACTTAATAAACCCTGACTTTTTGCGATTATTTCACACTTTTTTATCACAAATCATCATTTTCCCTGTTTGCCTATTGTATTTGCGCTGCCCTAAACACTTCTGTCAGATACGACACAATTCTTCTTCCACGTTGCCACTTTGAGTTCTTGGATGTCATGAACTCCTTTTCATCGTGATAGATGACGGTATTAACCCTTTAGGTTTCGTAATTATGAAATAATATTATATATTTGCGAATAGTTTAGAATAAATAGGATAAAAAATATGCGTAAAATAATCTTTGCGTTAATAGTATATTGTTTTCCTTTCGTTGTGTATGCACAAAATGCAGACATGAGAATATACGAACTGATAAACTCTTCCAATTGGTTCACTTTGGCAAAAGAATATCCACAATTGAAAGATTCTATTCAATATGACTTTGTCAGACTGATGGCAGAAGCGATGATTGCCCAAAATTTCAATAGAGAGGAAGAAGCCATAGAAATGTTTCACTCATTGATAAATTCACACCAACAACAAATAGGAAGTAACGCAGCTCTTAGCCTTACAGAAATAATATTAGGCAATTATGAACGCTTTGGCATGTACAGTTTAGCTGCAGAAAAAGCCTACAACCTGATTGAACAAATAAAAACTTCTGGTGCACCTGTTGACTATTCCAACCTGATTGAAATACACAAAAGGAATAAAGCTCTGTCCAAATATGATTCCACAATGATAATTTGTAACAATACGAAGGATATGGCTATTCCTTTTACAATGGAAAAGACAGATACACTATTGTTCGACAATCAGGATCCAGTTCAGAACAGGTATTATATTCCTGTGGCAATTCACGGTACTACGCATCAATTCATGTTCGATACAGGAGCAACCATAACATATCTGTCAAAAAGATTTGCAGATTTTGTTGGTGTGGAATACATTGGGTACAGTTTCTCAAACGGAGACTTAGGCTATTTGGACAGTTTAGAACTGGGTGACATTACTTTCAAGAATGTGATAGTTCTGGTACACAATGGAACTCCCTTGGACAGTGTGTGCACTATAGACGCAGTTTTAGGAATGAATCTTGTACGTAAATTGAATGAATTGCGGATAGACAATAAAAATAACCAACTAATATTTCCAGCCAAACAGTCAAAAATGCCTGAATATGGACAAAACATCGTCAGATGTGCCAATCAGCTTCTGTTTGTGGAAGCAACAGATACAAAAGGGCAGTTGACCGTGCTTCTCGACAGTGGAGCGGAAACAGGATTTTCTTATAGCTATTTCACCAAGCATCGCAACGAACTAAGCCAACTTCGCGGTACCAAAGAAATTGTCGGAGGAACGGCCGATGGATTTCACTCGACAATGGCTGTACATGCCCCATCGGTAAAATTTTCTGTTTGCAATCAAGAATTGGAGATGAAAGATGTGTACGTCCCCTATATGAAAGGTAGCAGCACTGACTGGCACGATATAACCCTCGGTATAGACTTCTTCAGACAATATGACTATGTGACCTTGAATTTCAAAGAAATGTTTATGATAATTGAATAGGTAAATTAAGGATATAGTTGTATAAAATATTGTTATTAGATGATATTGAAAAAGGAAGGATTAATACTTATTGCAAACTATCAACAACAGAATTTATTAATAATCCCTAAATCCTTCGTTTTTCTTACCCATAGCATATCTAACTATAAACCATTGCTACTAGTTTCTATATGAATTTCTGTAGAGTCCTTCTGTCAAGCATGTCAATACGCTGCTTCTGCTTTTCTATGGTCGTCTCGTAAAAGTATTAAGGGATTATTACCCTCTATTAGTCCTATCATATCGTAATTTCATCCTACTTTTTGTCATGATAGCCACAAAATGACATATCTTTGCAATAAGTTAAATAGCATCATCTATGAGGAGAGGCATACATATATTGATATTTATATTGTGTTGCGCTTGTGTAAAAGGGCAACAGGAGAGCAAGACCGCTCAATCATTGAAAGCAGCAGGATATGTCAACATTCATGATTTGGATAGTACGATACAAGTTGACTTGATGTACTCACGGGCGGACAACTTTACAGGTAAAGTCCTATATACAGACCTCAAGGAGGCTTATTTACATCCCAAAGCTGCTAAAGCTCTTGTCGTCGCACAACAACTTCTGAAAGCAGAGCGCCCCGATTTGAGCCTTAAAATATACGACGCCGCACGTCCCATGCACATACAGCAACGTATGTGGAACGTGGTCAAAGGGACACCTCAACAAAATTATGTCAGCAATCCGAAGAACGGGGGAGGACTTCATAATTACGGTATGGCAGTGGACGTTACACTTTGTTACGAGAACGGCGACACTCTTGACATGGGGACTGTCATTGATTACCTAGGCAAATGGGCACACATAGACATTGAAGATGACATGATGATAAAGGGGATTATAAGTAATGAAGCATACAACAACAGACGATTACTTAGAGACATCATGAAACGAGCCGGATTCAAGGCATTACGTTCTGAATGGTGGCATTTCAATTACATAACACGAGCAGAAGCTAAAGCTCACTATAAAGTCATCAAATAATATGGAGTTCCTTAACGACCTGACCCGACAATTCATCCAAGACCACCTTCATGATGACGTAAGGAGTCTTGCTTTACGCCATGCACCTCAAGGTGTGGACCTCCGTTTGGCACTTCAACAAATTGAGGGTTGGCAACTTGCTTCTAAAAAAATACCCTCCTGGACTGAAAAAGATGGGTTGTTATATCCACCACGCATCTCCATGGAGCAATGTTCATCCGAACAAACTGCTCTTTATAAACAAAAACTTATCAAACGACTTATCTCGGACTGCGACATTCATCCGAATAGTACTTTTGTTGATTTAACCGGTGGATTCGGCATTGATTTCAGTTTTATTGCCCCCTTATTTGAACGAGCTGTCTATATTGAGAGGAACGAAACGTTATGTCAAATTGCCAAACATAACTTTAAGATATTGGGACTAACACACGCAGACATTCTTAATATTGATTCATCAACATCTGTTGACATACTGCCAGAAGCGACTTGCTTCTTCATTGACCCGGCACGACGTGACAAGCAAGGGAAAAAGACAGTTGCCATTGAGGACTGCGAACCGAACTTAACGGAATTACAAGACACCTTGCGTAAAAAAGCGACTTATTGCGTCATTAAATTATCTCCGATGCTAGACATCAGTATGGCACTAAAGTCTCTCAACAACATTTCTGAAGTACACGTTGTAAGTGTCCAAAATGAATGCAAAGAATTACTTCTCGTTATGAGCCGGCACGAAGTTGAAGAACCGATATTCCATTGCGTAAATATCGGAAAAAGTTTATCGGACTTCACATTTTTACAAAAAAACGAAGCCGCATCTGAATATCGTTTTGCCGATGGAATCGGGAAATACTTATACGAACCGGACACATCTGTTATGAAATGCGGAGGTTTCAGAAGTTTATGCACACAATACGCCATAGACAAATTACATCCACATTCTCACCTCTACACATCCGATTCTCTGATAACGGATTTTCCAGGGCGTACGTTTGTCGTGATGTCGCAGTGCGGTTTCAACAAACAGGAACTCAAAAGTATGTTCAACGATTTAAAGCAAGCTAACCTCACGATTAGAAATTTCCCCGCCACTGTTGCAGATTTACGTAAACGACTTAAACTGAAAGATGGCGGAGAAGATTATATTTTCGCAACGACCACAGTTAATGACACACACATTCTTATCCGTTGCAAGAAAGTCTAAAAAACAAGTCCATAAATTAAGCGGTCAGCCTTCACTTCAAAGACTGACCGCTTTCTATTCTCTTACAAATAGGATTATTTCACTCTGTAGCGTACCTCCTCAGTACGGAATTTCTTATTTGTTACAGGCTCTTTCTTTACGCCTTCGCCAGTTGCCTTAACAACCACTGCACGGTTCTTGTCATTCTCGGCAAACGGTTGTACTGTATCGCCCTTCCATTCTGTAGTAATACAAGCCTTATCTACACCGGCAGCAACCAATGCTGCTTCCAATTTTTCTGCACGCTCTTGTGATAATTTCAAGTTAAACTTACGTGTTCCGGTTTCTTTGTCTGAATAACCTACGATAGACACTTTACAGTTTTTATTTGCTTTTACGAAAGCAACGACTGCATCAACCAATGCTGTAGGAACCGGTTCACTCTTCTTAATGTCATAATTTGCAGTACCCTCATAACTTACAGGTATTGTTACTTCCTTATAAGTCACTTCGTCATACCAAGTTGTATCAATGCGAGTTGCCCACTCTTCTACCGGAGCAACAACCACCGGAGCCGGTTTCTTCTTATGACCAAATTTCGCCACGAAACCCACTGTAGCATAAGCCGACCAGTCACTATTGTTATTAGTCTTTGAATTGTACTTGTCGGAATTGTTATTAGCACCGATTTCCAAATTCATGCCAAAATTCTTCGCAATATTAAAGTCAAACATCACACCACCGCGGAAGTTGTGTGACAAAAGGTCATCTTCCCATGCGAATGGATATTTACCCATTGTTTGCGCTGCCAAAGCATGGAAATCATCATTATTCCAAGCATAGTTCAAACCGATACCTGCCAATAGAATCACATTAAACACACGATCCTCTTTCTTTGAGAACATATTGGTAAGGTTCAATAACAAATCAACATTACCGGTAGCATAATTATACTCGTAAGTACTGTTCAGTTCTTTAATACCACCTTTGTTTTGCCAACCGCTCACGTGCAAACGCGCACCAACTGCCGGTGTGAAATATCCACCGAAAGACACTCCTACCATCGGAGTTATCAAATCACCTTGATTGTAATTAGTGAAAGTTGTCTGCACACCACCATGAAGTCCTACAAACATGTGTGGAAATGGTTTATATTCCTTAGTCTCTTGAGCATTGACCACTGCCATACAAACCACGGCAAGAGATAAAAATAACGATTTAAGTTTCATAATATGATTAGAATTAAATTTTTGAATACTTGTGTGGCAAAATTATAAATAATAGGATTTATTAGCAATTTTTTGAAAACATTTTTCTCAGAATATACAGATATAGTGTAAAACTAGGTGTAAAAATAAGGGGATTTGCTGAAAAAAGAATATCTTTGTACATCTTAATCACATACTTAAACTGACTTATGTCTGAAATCGTTGTAAAAGAAGTCTCTTCAAGGAAAGAGTTGAAAAAATTCATTCGTTTCAATTACGAATTGTATAAGAATTGTCCGTATGCCGTTCCTGATTTTTTAGAAGACACATTAGACACTTTCGACCCTGAAAAAAATGCGGCTTTCGACTTTTGTGATGCAAAGCTCTTCCTAGCATATAAAAACGGGAAAATCGTAGGACGCGTAGCAGGTATCATTAACAATAAAGCCAACAAAACTTGGGATACTCACAATGTCCGTTTCGGATGGATTGATTTTATTGATGACAAAGAAGTCAGCAATGCATTGCTCAAAGCCGTAGAGGACTGGGGACGTCAACAAGGAGCGAATAAGATTGTCGGTCCACTCGGATTTACAGATTTGGATCCTGAGGGTATGCTGATAGATGGATTTGACCAATTAAGCACCATGTCCACCATCTATAACTATCCCTATTATCCAAAACATTTGGAGCAGTTGGGATTTGAGAAGGAAGTAGATTGGGTTGAGCGACAAATCATTGTCCCCGACAAACAATATGAGCGAACTGCTAAATACTTCCGCGTAGCAGAGATGAGCGCAAAGCGATACAATCTGCATATCCGTAAGTTCAAGAATATGCGCGAAATCCGAGAAGGGAACTATGGCAAGAAAATTTTTGACGTGGTCAATAAAGCATACGCTCCACTTTATGGTTTTTCCGAACTGAGCGAAAAGCAAATTGACCAATATGTCAATTCCTACCTTCCACTACTTGACATGCGTTTCCTTACAGTTGTGGAAGATGAACAGGACAATATTGTCGCTATGGGAGTCGGTATGCCCTCACTCTCCACTGCTTTACAAAAAGCAAAAGGCAAATTATTCCCATTCGGATGGTTTTACTTGGCAAAAGCCTTATTCGTAAAACATTCCAACATCATAGACCTACTTTTAATAGGCGTTTTGCCTGAATATCAAAACAAAGGTGTCAATGCCATGTTGTTTGCCGACTTAATACCGGTGGCACAAAAAATGGGTCTTAAATTCGCTGAGACTCATCCACAATTGGAGACCAACGAAAAGAGTCAGGTACAATGGGATTACCTTGATGCCCACATTCATAAAAAAAGACGCTGTTATCAAAAGAACCTTAAATAAAAAGCTATGGCCGAAGAAAATATTCTCCTTAACTCCAACAAAAACGTTGATTATACCGAAGCTAACATCCGCCATCTGTCGGACATGGAACATATCCGTACACGCCCCGGTATGTATATCGGGAAATTGGGTGATGGAACACATGCTGAAGACGGTATATACGTACTCCTAAAAGAAGTCATTGATAATAGTATCGATGAGTTCAAAATGGATGCAGGAAAACGTATTGAGATTACGGTAGAAGATAACCTACGTGTCAGCGTAAGGGATTATGGACGTGGCATTCCTCTTGGCATGTTGATTGAAGCCGTCAGTATGTTGAACACCGGAGGTAAATACGACTCCAAAGCATTTAAGAAAAGTGTCGGATTGAACGGTGTCGGTGTCAAAGCCGTCAATGCACTAAGCGCCCATTTTGAAGTCCGTAGCCACAGAGATGGAGAAATGCGTAAGGCAACTTTCGAAAAGGGCGAACTCATCAGCGACACCACCGAGAAGACCGAAGACGAGAACGGTACATACATCTATTTTGAACCGGACAACACCTTGTTCAAGCATTACACGTTCCGCAACGAATTCATTGAACTCATGTTGCGTAATTATACGTACCTGAATACAGGACTGACTATCATGTTCAACGGCAGACGGATTCATTCGCGCAATGGCTTGGTTGATTTATTGAACGACAACATGACCAACGATGGTTTATACCCCATCGTACATCTTAAAGGCGAGGATATAGAAATAGCATTCACCCATACAAGTCAATACGGCGAAGAATATTATTCATTTGTCAACGGACAGCATACAACGCAAGGCGGAACTCATCAAAGTGCGTTCAAGAAACACATCGCCGAAACCATCAAGGACTTTTCCGGCAAGAACTTCGACTACGGAGATATTCGTAATGGTCTGGTAGCAGCCGTATCCATCAATATTGAAGAACCATTGTTTGAAAGTCAAACAAAAATCAAACTAGGCTCACTTTCAACCATTCCCGAAGGTGGTATCAGCATTGATAAATTTGTAGGTGATTTCATTAAAGAACAAGTCGATAACTACTTACATAAGAATACGGATATTGCCGAAATCATCATTCAAAAGATTACAGAAAACGAGAAAGAGCGCAAAGCCATTGCCGGTGTAACAAAACTCGCACGCGAACGCGCCAAGAAAGCCAATCTGCATAATCGCAAACTCCGTGATTGTCGCATACACCTCAATGATGCGAAAGGCGATTTGAAAGAAGAAAGTTCCATCTTTATTACAGAGGGTGACTCTGCCAGTGGAAGTATTACGAAGAGCCGTGACGTAACGACACAAGCCGTATTCAGTTTGAGAGGAAAACCATTAAATTGTTTCGGACTGACCAAAAAAGTGGTGTACGAGAACGAGGAGTTTAATTTGTTGCAAGCCGCTCTTAACATAGAAGACGGACTGGACGGATTGCGCTACAACAAAGTCATAGTAGCCACCGATGCTGATGTGGATGGCATGCATATCCGACTTCTGATGATAACATTCTTCTTACAATTCTTCCCCGAACTCATCAAGAAAGGACACGTCTATATCTTACAAACACCTTTGTTCCGTGTCAGAAACAGAAAAAGCAAAATCGGCAAAGCCAAACTCAAGGAGTTGGAAGGCGAAATCAATGACAACAAATCCGATTTCATTACCCGCTATTGCTATACTGAAGAGGAACGTATCAGCGCCATCGAAAGTTTAGGCCCCGACCCTGAGATTACACGATTTAAAGGATTAGGAGAAATTTCTCCCGATGAGTTCAAACACTTTATCGGTCCGGATATCAGACTGGAACAGGTTTCCTTGCACAAAAGCGACCAAGTCAAAGAGTTGCTAGAGTACTACATGGGTAAAAACACCATGGAGCGCCAAAACTTCATCATCAACAATCTCGTTGTGGAAGAAGACCGTGCGGAAGAAGATGAAATGACAGCGTAAATCACAACGTATTATGGAAAGAATCGCCATATTTCCAGGAAGTTTCGACCCATTTACCAAAGGGCATGAAGCACTACTTAAGCGTGCATTGAACCTTTTTGACCGCATCATCATCGGTGTGGGCATCAACGAAGGCAAAAAAACAGAACAAAGTGCAGAAAAACGTATTGAAGCTCTAAAAAAACTTTTTGAAAAGGACCCACGTATTGAAGTTGAGGGCTACACCGGACTTACCATTGATTTTGCAGCTCGCCATAATGCCGGTTTTTTACTTCGCGGTGTTCGTAGTATGAAAGATTATGAATATGAAATGAATCTTGCTGACGTCAATAGGAAATTAAGCGGTATTGAAACTGTTATTCTTTTCTCCGAACCGGAATGGGCATACATCAGTTCATCTATGGTTAGAGAACTTCAGCATTTCGGCAAGGATGTCACTCCATTCCTTCCTGAAGGTTTAATTTATCCCTAAAATCATCACTATGCAAAAATTCTTACTCCTTATATATATATTATGTTTCCCACTTTACTTATTTGCACAGGACAATAACAAACAAGCAAAGATGGAAATGGCATTGCGTAAGTTGAGCATGGCTCATTTGGCAATTATGAACCTATATGTTGACGAAGTCGATGAGAACAAACTAACTGAAGATGCCATCAATGGTATATTATCAAAACTTGACCCTCACTCGTCATACACCAATCCAGAGGAGACAAAGCGTATGAACGAACCGCTCAAAGGGAATTTTGACGGTATTGGAGTACAATTCAATATGATGGACGACACCTTGGTTGTCATACAACCTGTAGCCAAAGGACCGTCTGAAAAAGTCGGCATCATGGCTGGCGATAGAATTGTACATGTCAATGACACAAGCATTGCCGGAGTAAAAATGAGTCGCGACGAAATCATGCGCCGGTTACGTGGTCCTAAAGGAACAACAGTCAAATTAGGTATTCTACGCATAGGCATAGCGGACACACTTGTGTTTACCGTAACACGGGATAAAATTCCTGTAACGACGGTCGATGCTAAATTTATGGTTACCCCAACAGTCGGACTTATTCGCTTATCTGGGTTTGGTGGAACAAGTCACAAGGAAATACAAGATGCCATCAAACAATTAAAAGAACAAGGGATGAAGAATCTGATTCTTGACTTACAACAAAATGGTGGGGGATATATGGATGCTGCAACGAATATCGCAAATGAATTTCTAGAAAAGGGCGACATGATTGTCTATACCCAAGGGCTTAAAGTACCACACAGCGAATACCGTGCACATGGGTCCGGGATGTTCAAAGATGGTAAAATTGTAGTTCTTGTAGATGAATATTCTGCATCCGCTGCAGAAATTGTCACCGGAGCAATACAAGACCATGACCGAGGATACATTGTCGGTCGACGTACATTTGGTAAAGGATTGGTACAACGTCCATTCATGCTTCCGGATGGCTCTATGATTAGACTCACAGTCGCACGATACTACACTCCAAGCGGACGGTGCATTCAGAAGCCTTATACTATGGGCGACAAGAAGAAGTATAGTATGGACGTAGTGGATAGGCTCAATCACGGCGAACTAACCAATATTGATAGCATACACTTTCCGGATTCTCTCAAATACACTACATTGCGAAAGAAACGGACGGTTTACGGTGGCGGTGGTATTATGCCGGACTTCTTTATTCCTTTAGACACCACACGTTTCACTCGTCTTTATCGAGAATTGGTGGCAAAAGGAACAATTGTCAGCGCCAGTCTGAAATACATTGACAAACATCGTAAGAAACTGAATAAAAGCTATCCCACATTTGATTCTTACAGAGCGAGCTTCAACGTTCCCAAAGAAATCATTGACTTAATCCTTTCCGAAGGTAAAAAGCATGGTGTTGAACCCAAGGACGACGAAGAATTGCAAAAAACACTACCTGAATTAAAGTTGCAGTTGAAAGCCTTAATCGCACGCGACCTTTGGGATATGTCTGAATACTTCGCTATTATGTACCAAGACAATGCATTCGTCAAGAAAGCATTAGAAGTATTGGAGGAAGAATAAGAGACTAACGAGTAAAACTACTCCAGAGATTTCCTTGTGGAAGAGGAGCTTCCAAAGAGATTTCCTTTTTGGAAACCGGATGAATGAATTGAATTTTCCGAGCATGCAAGCAAATGCTACCATCAGGATTGCTCCGTGGCGCACCATATTTCAGATCCCCCTTAATTGGGCAACCCATTTTTGAAAGTTGACAGCGGATTTGGTGATGACGTCCAGTCTTCAAATCCACTTCTAATAGGAAATAACGTTCTGATTGAGCGATTTGCTTATAAGTCAAAATTGCCTTTTTTGAGTTTGGTTTTTCCTGATCGTATGCATACGATTTGTTCTGTTTCTCGTTGCGTACCAACCAATGCGACAATTCTCCTTCCATCAACAGAGGCCTGTTCCCTACTATAGCCCAATAAGTTTTATGCACGTCCTTTGTACGAAACATCTCATTCAAACGCGCCAACGCCTTACCGGTGCGAGCAAAGACCACCAAACCACTTACCGGGCGGTCCAAACGATGTACCACGCCGAGAAATACATTTCCCGGCTTATGGTACTTCTGTTTGATGTATTCTTTTACCGTTTCAACAAGTGGCTTATCGCCGGTTTTATCACCTTGAACGATTTCTGAACTACTCTTGTTGACAACTATAATATGATTATCTTCGTAAACGACAGTCATCCGGCTACATATTCATACCACCATCAATCTGAATAACCTGACCGGTGACGTAAGCTGACATATCTGACGCCAAAAATGCCGCCACATTTGCAACATCCTCGGTCGTTCCGCCACGACGCAAAGGAATTTTTTTGCGCCATTCCTCACGAACAGCATCAGGAAGTGCTGCAGTCATGGCTGTTTCTATAAATCCCGGGGCAATAGCATTGGCACGGATTCCTTTCGGTCCCATTTCTTGAGCAATAGATTTCGCCAAAGCAATCATACCGGCTTTTGAAGCAGCATAATTACATTGTCCTGCATTACCATGTACTCCAACAACTGACGCCATATTGATTATCGAACCGCCCTTTTGACGCATCATGATAGGCGTACAAGCATGAATAAAGTTAAACGCAGACTTCAAATTTACAGCAATAACAGCATCCCATTGTGCTTCTGTCATTCTTAACATCAATCCGTCTTTTGTTATTCCTGCATTATTTACCAATATATCTATAGAACCAAAATCCGCTTTAATTTGATTGACAACTTCTTCCGTTTGAGTAAAATCAGCTGCATTGGATGCATATCCTTTACATTTTACACCTTTGGCTAATATTTCTGATTCTGTTGCTTCTGCGTTCTCATCTATCACCAAGTCGGTAAAAGCCACATTAGCTCCTTCTTCCGCAAACTTTAACGCTATTGCCTTACCGATACCACGAGCCGCTCCTGTCACGAGCGCTGTTTTTCCTGTTAATAATCCCATATAAACTATATTTTAAATTATAAAAAGACTAGTTCCTTTTTAACGCGCTATGGATTAACCCTTTTACTATTTGCTTACTGTCGTGTTGCGACAATCCTTTACCCAAACGGCCATATATATACGGAACCTCGAGTCCTTTGACACAGTAATGTATAACATCTGCAACTAAAGCAACATCCTCTACTGCGAACTCACCCGTTTTATTGCCTTCTTCAAGTATATCTATAAAGAAGTCCACTTCTGCCTTGTCAAAATTCTTTCGAGCTTTTTCCACTAACCAGATATTTCTGAAGAATTCTGCTCGCAAATTACCGTTACGTTTCACGACCTCTTTTATCAATCGTAAATGGGCAAATATAAATTCTAAGAGTTTATCTTCCAAAGACATTTGTCGCTTAGACATATCTACTACCAAATCTGAAAGATGCCCTAACTCCTCCTCTATCACAGCAGAAAAGACATCCTCCTTATTATTGAAATATGTGTACAACGTACGTCGCCCCTTTCCTGATGCCACGGCAATGTCATTCATTGTAATATTATCCAAACCTTGCTTGGCAATTAATTGGCGCGCTACATCTATTATCTTTAACTTTGTCTTTGAAATAGCCATAACCAATGCAAAAGTAATGGAAATCTTTTATACTAACCAAATTTGCATCACCTTTTCTTGAAGAATCGGCGAAGAAGCGCAACCTAGTTTGAATAAAAATGACCGATTATTTGGAACGTGACACAAAAAGTATTACCTTTGCACTCGCAAACAAGAACAATATCGCGGAGTGGAGCAGTTGGTAGCTCGCCAGGCTCATAACCTGGAGGTCGTTCGTTCGAGTCGGGCCTCCGCAACTAAAGAAAACGCAACCTTTGGGTTGCGTTTTTTCGTCATTGTATGTTAATTTTATTGCAATACACCCACAAATTATCTTTTTCTGTTTATCTTTGTTTTAAATATAATTCCTAATACGACATGAAAAGGACTATTTACTTATTTTTGATTTGCTTCGCGGTTACAGCATGGACAAACACCATCAAAGGACAAAACAACGAAAAGATTTTAATCACAGAGAGCGAAGCCAAAAACATGTACACCTCCATCAATATGCAGCGTACCAGTGTGCATGACCCTTCCATCGTATATAATGAAACCAACAGACGTTACTATGTTTTCGGTTCTCATATCGGCGTCGCTCGGACCTCAGACCTGCAAAACTGGAGTTGGGTGAACACACCATGGGCTACAGTCAACAGTTCCGGAAGTATCGTAAACGTTTCCAATGACAATGCATTTAGAACCAACCAGACCAAAGAAATTAAAATTAACGGGGAAACGGTTACTTTCGGCAACTTCGATGCAGCAGGATGGAACTGTGCCCTACCTGGTACGGACGATTTCGGGAACGAATTTGCATGGTCGGTGAATGGCAATATGTGGGCACCGGACATCATTTATAATCCAACCATGAAAAAATGGTGTCAATACCTCAGTTTGAATGGTCCGGCATGGAACTCGTGCGTCATACTTCTCACAGCAGACAACATTGAGGGGCCTTATATTTATCAAGGACCGGTTGTTTATACGGGTTTTAGAAACGACACTGACGCAAGAATATCTTACCATAAAACGGACTTAGAACTTGTTATTGGCGCACAAACATCATTGCCGGCACGTTACAACCACGGTAATTGGGGTGATTATTGGCCACATGCCATCGACCCGTGTGTATTCTATGACGAAGAAGGAAAACTTTGGATAGCCTATGGTTCATGGTCGGGAGGAATCTATATCCTTGAATTAGACGAAACGAACGGATTACGTGATTACAACGTTATATACACGAGCGACTACGATAGTAAACAAGCACAAGTTACTTCCGACCCGTATTTTGGTAAAAAGATAGCCGGTGGTCGCTATGTTTCCGGCGAAGGGCCATATATCGAACATATAGGGGATTATTACTATCTATTCATGAGCTACGGTGGATTTGCACCTGATGGCGGATACGAAATGCGTGTATTCCGTTCCTCCTCACCCGACGGACCATATAAAGACATCAGCGGTACGGATGCCATCTTCCCTTATTGGGCTTTGAATTATGGTGTCAATGCCGATACTAGAGGAGAAAAACTCATGGGAGCATACAACAATTGGGGATTCATGACTATTGGCGAATGTGCTCAAGGTCATAATTCCGTACTAGCAGCTGCCGATGGTAATACTTATCTTGTATATCACACTAAATTTAATGATGGAACAGTAGGACACCAAGTACGTGTTCATCAACTGTACATGAATACTTTAGGCTGGCCTGTAGCTGCTCCATTCGAATATAATGGTGAGACCATAGGCGATGAGGACATCGCTTCCAAACGCCTCTTTACTGACGAGGAGATAGAAGGGACCTATAAGATTCTTATCCACAAGTATAGTATGGACCATGCGAATTACGAGGAAGTGACACCGGTTGAAATTACACTTGAACCCGACGGGTCGATAAGTGGAGCTTATACCGGTTATTGGGCTACAAACGCCAACGACTCGTATATCAAACTCACCATCGGCGGTACTATATATAATGGTGTTGTCGTTGAACAACAAATAGAACCTACCACTATCAAAGCCATTTGCTTTACAGCTTGCAACGCTGCAGGTGTCAATGTTTGGGGATATAAGATGCAAGACAAGTATGCCATTGCATATACCTTGAATGCTTACGACTTCCCCATCACTGAAGGACAAACAGTCAATAAACATTTGGACCTTTATGGTATGGGGAAAGAGAAATGTGTAACAGCACATTGGACATCAAGCAGACCTGACATCATATCCAATGCCGGACAATACAATCCAACCGGATTAACTGAAGATGTGCCGGTAGAACTCACAGCGACTTTGACTTGCGGTAATTATTATTGGACCAATACATACAACGTTACCGCACGTAAGGAAACTACCGTGAATGGCGATTGGCTAGGTGGTCTTGTTGCTTATTATGGATTTGATGACGCAGAACTGTCAAATGCATACAACACCGATCAAAAAGCCAAACTCATGAGCCAAAATGGGAACAAGAAACCTACTTTAGAAATTGATAGCATCCGAACCGGCAACGTTATACATCAGTATTTTGGAGCTAATGGTTCAACTAGTTACGTGAGATTTACGAACCCATTGAGAGGATTGGAATTGGATGGTGCAACTATATCTATGTGGGTGAAACGAAATGATGACAGCATATGGGATGCCATTTGGGCATTCTACTATTCCGGAGCTCGCTTCTACCTTACCGGCAATTCATATATCGGATTCAACAATGGTAGTCATTGGTTCGACTTCAACCACCCGACAGCTGTAGAATCCGAAAACATTCCTGTTGGAAAATGGACATTGGTAACACTCGTTGTATCAAGGGAAACCGGTTGCACATTATACATTGACGGCACTAAAGTTCGCGATTACGAATATGTCGGAGAGTACAATGGCGCAAGCATCACTAAGCAAACCGCTTTTGACAACAACCTTATCTTAGATTTCTTACAATCATGTCCTTCATTCAATTTAGGGAATGGCTCTTTCTGGGGGTCGGCCGATGTTATGATAGACGATGTTACCATATACAATCGTGCTTTACCTTCAGCCGACATCAGGGCTTTATCAACGATGAGCAACAGAGTAGCCGACTTCACTATCGGTGAGGGTGGTACAGACATTAAAGATGTTAAAGCCGATGTAAGTGCTAACGACCAAGTATATGACCTTTCCGGTAAGTTTGTCAAAACGTTACAAAAAGACCATATATACATCCGCAACGGTAAGAAATTCATTCATAAATAAAAAAGCACTTGTCTCCAACAGGAAAGAGTTGCTTTGCACGGAATAAATGCCTCCAGGAGTTAGACAAAAGACTTTTGGGGGCATTTTTTCATACTGTAGAAACTTCAAATGAGAAGCAAAGATATTCAACCATTACTTCTGCAATGACCGAATAAAACAGAGATAAAAAGTAAAGAGTCCGGTGCATGCACCGGACTCTTTACCTATAGAACTTTACATTGACCCATACCATTTTTCAGGTCAGATTTCATTAATATTCCACCCAATTGGTAATATAATTGTTTTTAAACCAGATTTTACCACCATAGTTTTTAGTATGCCAATATAGTTTTATATAATATATGCTTGTTCCATTATCATATGTATGACTATGTTCCAAAACATGGGAAGTTCCAAATTTTTCTTTCATGAGCGAGATTACAACGTCTATATGAAGCCCTTTTATTAAGTAATTAGCCTCTTTTTTAGGATTTAGAATATATCTATGGAAAAATCTAACGAATGAGGGGAAATAATGATGGCGGCACTGGTGTTCAATGACTTATGAGAACTTATGATGAAAGCCTCGCCGAAGCAAAAGTGCAGGGGAATGAAAGGTAATGCGTGCGGACGGTTTCTTATCCATTACCCGATAACGAGGGAAGTTTATAGGTCGTTGGAGTTTATTTCTACTCTCTGCTACATCCTGCATAACAGTGTACAACTCGCTGATAACTAATTTTGTAACCAAAAAAGAATTGGATTATGCGAAGTACATTTAAGGTGCTGTTCTATGTGAACGGAAGCAAAGAGAAAAACGGTATTGTCCCCATTATGGGGCGAGTTA
>JAGBCQ010000001.1 GCA_017937925.1 Paraprevotella sp.
GACAAGAATTTTTGAGGCGGAAAAGTTTTCAAAATTAAAACAATTTTAAATAATATGCAAGAAAACTGCTGTAAAACATAATTTTAAAGGGATGCCGAATGGGTGAAAAGGGAGCGAAATTTGGAGAAAAATAATATGGGGGATTTATTACTTTCGTTAGTTTTAGTCCCTTTGGGTTTCTATCGCCGGTTCAAAACGGTTACATCGGAATTTTCGCGGCAGTGGTATGGACGAAGATTATGAAAATGGCGGACGTCCGACGTCGCGATGACGGACGTCTTGCGTTTTGACGACGGACGTCCGTCAGTTTTGTGACGAAAGGAGCGCAGAAACTAAGAGTGAAACATGAAACATCATTCTCGCACGCGCGCGCATTATATACTATAGGTTTCACAATCATGTTTCATGTTTCATTTTATTCCAAAAGCCCTTTGTGGATGCGGGTTTCAGAGTGAAACTTGATGTTTCATCACGGTTAATAAAGATTTTCATGTTTCATCATGATTTTGAGTTGACGTTTTAAACTAATAAAAGCCGTCGAGCGGAGTCATCCACCCAACGGCTTTCGGTACTACTTATAATAAGATGCTTAGTTATCTCACTACATATTTCACTCCATCAACAATATAGAATCCTGAAGGAAGTCCCTTTAATGCGTCCTTCATTTGTACACCTCTGCGCACAACAATACCGTTGACATTGTAAACCGTCACTTCCTTATCTGCTGAAGTTGCCTTGATATTTTGTACATCTACCAACTCACCATCAACATAAATATTCATGACATGAAGATTGTTAGCACCTTCCAAAACGGCATAAGCACTAAGGCCCTTTACCTCCTCTCCTACTTCGCCTCTGAGGAATATACTACCTGTATAATAATAAGCGTTTGTGTTATCAAGCGTCTTGACACCATCGGTTCCGCATAAAGTTAAAGTCACATCACCGGATGTCATCGTCACAGTCCCTGTCGCATACGCACCTTTATTGATACGTACTTTCTCACAAGTGTATGTTAAACCAGTTTCTTTGGCTTTTACCAAATATGGCACTCCCGCCGTCATCGCTCTAACATCGACAAACTTCAAATCGCAAGCATTTCCATTCACTTCAAGGGCATCTAAAGCCTTTACGTCGTCAAATACTTTTTTCACTTGCGCTGATGTCAAATCGAATGGCAAAGCAACCAAATTCCAACCGTCTGCGGTAAGGTTCTGTTCTACCGTCGCATTACAATATAAACCATCTTGTAACGACAACTCTGTATCATTTTCAGAAAGTTCTACATCACTAATACCGTAATATATCAGACTAACATCTGCCAAACCTACCCAGTTCGCCGTATTCTCAGTGCCCGAAACGAGACCAATCTCCATTTTCTTTGAGGTAACAACACCATTGACAGTATAGTAATTCATTACTTCGCTGGTTACTTCTACTTTATCGGTATTCATATAAGCACTGATACCACCATCCACATATTCCGTTCCGAACTGATTTGCGCGGAATGCAGCCATCTTCAAAGAATAGTTACCATTGGGTAAACCTGTCACGACTTGATAAATTGGGCGAGCGCCATCCTTAAATATGTAGCCTTCAATATCCCATTTTTCAAAGAACCAGTTACCGACATACTCTCCATTTTGCTCCGGATTATTCATCGGGCGGAAATTACCGGTACCGTCTGTCAACCATGTACCTTCCGACTTTCCTGACGCATTAGGAACCTTGAACGTCATATCGAAACCTATGCCATTGATAGGTGTCGCTCCTACCACATAAGCTTGACGCGCTGATTCGAGGTTGTCGCAACATTCATCTACATCAGCTGTCGTCGTTGCCAATTCTACATTCGTTTCGGCAGTTGTAATCGCCTTTTTAAAGACGGTCATTGTTGATGTATAGGTCGGCACAGAATTTTCCGCAATGGTTTCTACAACTTTTTTCATCTCTAAATAACGTCCATAAGCAACTTGCATAGATTTTGCTTTTTCTACCACTGAAGACAAATTAGATAATGCCTTTGACAAGGAATCCGGACTGATATTCTGAACATCAACATTCAATGCCTCATCCAACAGTCCATTTACAGCCTGAGGAATAGAGTCACGACTCACTGCACCTGCTTGTTCAACAACTTCCGACCAATTCTTAAGCAAATCGTTCTCGCCGAATCCTAAATACTCAATACGGAAATCGTTCAAAACGCACCACATATCAGTTTGTTCGCAACCTGCGCCTATCGTCAACTTTCCATCGGTTGAGAAGACATTAACACTGATGCGACCATCATTCAAATCGGCATTCATCTCATCCGCGTTCTGTCCCAGATGCAGCGTCAAATCAGTACCCACTTGAATAGTTGCCTCTGTCGCAAACGCTTTCACAGCTTCACCTCCTGTTTGCTTCGCATAAAGATAGAAACCCTTATTGGCATCAGCCAAATCACTACGCGCTTGCATACTAACACGATAGTTTCCGACAGGAAGACCACCAACCACCTGATTTATATCGAACGAACTATGATAGAACTCTGCCACACCCATATTGAACATCGGATAGCCGGCATCGCTTGAAGTCACTGCCCAATTCGTCGTATTACACATATCAAGACTCGCATTCTTAACTTTCTCTGTCATATCTACCGGATACGCTTCTGAAGCATTCGCAATTCTATATTGCTTGATTGCATCTTTCAGAGCATGATAAGCCGACATTCTATCAACAGCCTCGCCTTCGCTCAACAATGATTTTGCGTTGGCTAAAGTTTCCTGTAATGAACCATCATCAGTACCATAAGTCAATGTGTCAGCCTCAGCAATGACTGATTTCAACATCATGACCGGACTATAGTACACAAGGTTGACATCGGACATCGTCGTCCAACGACAAGCATTACCGGGTGCAGAACGTAAACCTATATCCAATTTACCATCTGTCACTTCTCCTAATACAGAATGTTTGCGCATCTCAGCTACAGACATTACATAAGAAACTCCTTCGTTGGCATACAACTCTATACAACCCGTTTGATGTTCCTTCTGAGTAGCAACCTCCAAACGATAGACACCAATCGGCATATTTGACAATACTTGATAAATGACACGTTCGCCAACAGCAAAACTTGCGGTACACCATCTTTCAATCATATTCACATCCAATGCGTCACCACGCTTGGTATCGGAACCATCAATCGGGAATATACGATAGTTTCCACCTAAGGCTTCAGTCTTCCAACTTGTCGTCTCATCAAACCATACATCGGCACCCGATGCCGGAAAATCGGCATCGCCCACTTTAGACGTCATATCGACTTGAACTTCGGCATTTTCAAGATACAGCACCCATGCACGTTCCATCGCATCGTATGCTGCATAGAATGTCTCTGCATCCTCTGCCGCCATCAAGGCATCCAATGCGTTAGTTAAAGGCTCGTAAGTCACATTATTCTCATCAACATGCGCTTTATACCTATTATATACTATTTCAAACTCCGCATAACGAGCCTGAATAAGTTTCGCTTCGCCTAACACACGCTGGTATGCCACTGCCGTAGCAATATCATTGCCCGTCAACGATTTCAGGTCTTGTAATTTAGCGTACATACTTGCCGTAACAGAAGTTTCAGGTATAGCATCTGCCTCTTGTCGCATACGCTCCAAATCTTCTTCAATACTTTCAGATCCGAGATATTGCAACATATAATTATCCATTGCGAACCAATTGGCGCCATTCACAGAGTTACCATAATTCTGATCGCTCAAATTTTTAGCTCCGAACGTAAACTTACCATCCTCACCCACATAGAGAGTCACTGAGAAATATTCGGGTACATTATCTAATGTAGCTATCGGTGTATTGACTCCATCTGCAAAAAGATAGACATCCTTAACGTGCTCTTTTGCCGCTGTTCCGGCTTTACCTTGTTGCGTGGCAATCATCATGGCACCTAATTCGTACTTACCGGGTGTCAATCCTTCTACCGTCTGTGAAATTTTGAAAGGATCTTGTCCCCAACAAGTCACACCATCCTCTTCTGTCGCACGATGACGTTCTATGAAAGCCGCATTGAATCCAGATATCGCTGTACTCATCTTTTGGAAACCATCAACATTGGTCGTCCATAAATCAAGGTTCTTGCAATCCGGGTCAGCCAATTTCACAGTCATATCATTCTCGTTCGGAATTATATTAAACGTCCTCTCTATCTTAACTCCCGACTCATTCGTCAGACGGAAAATCAACTTATGCTCTTCGCTGTCTTGCAATGTATAAGTATATGAACCGCCTGTTCCTAACAGTTTACCATTCTCATCAAACCATTCCTCGCTTTCAATATAATTCCAATTAGTATAACTTGTGGTTACTGTCAATTGGCGACCAATGCCCATCAAGACATTCTCCCCTTCAAAAGGTCTTCCATTATAAGTAGCTGTTACATTCAATGTACCACGAACACCTTCACCACGTACAGCCACAGAGAACAACTGCTCACTTTCCACACCATTCTCGTTGGTATAAGTCACACGATACAGACGGCTGCTATCGGCCGTTATGACACGCTGATTACCTTCAGAGCCATCATCCCATTTCCAATTACCGGTATCGTTTTCCCCTTTCAAGACTGAAGCAGTAAGGGTCAACTTCGTTCCCGGTTCTACATTCCGAATCTCGGCATAACGACGATTAACACCTGCACCAGTAATCATCGGCATGATAATAGTTGGAACCTTATCGGCAGCCACAGGCGCATCGTAGTGCATCAAGTCACCAAAACCGGTATGATCATAGTGTCCACTATTACCACCATAGGCACCTCCACCACCTTCTATACCTATAATATCCTTCATTTTTTGGCAATATGGCATATCAAGTCCCATACGGTTCTTGTAATGATTGATAAACAACTGCCAAATAGGACGCCATTGTCCGCGACCTGTTCCATTCAATCCTGCCATCCACCAGTTGGTGGTATAAGGCAAATCATCCGAACCGGTATTATAGGCTGCCACATATTCAGCGGCTCCCGCCACCATCATTGAACCCGCCTTACCTGGAATCAGAGGATTATACAAGTTACAAAAAGCATTATCACCTTGGTTGTAGGCTATTTGGAGTGCATACGACAACAAGCCCAAAGCCGCCATAGAGTGACCTTGGTCACGACCGCTTTCCTGCATCTGGCAGAAGTAGCCCAACGGAGCACGACTATCCTTGTGGAACCAAGGAATCAATCCCCAACCATAGCCACACAAGCCTTGACCGAAAGCATCCGGATGCAAACTCGTCACACAAACAGATTCATTACCGGGTCCCTCTTTTAACCAATACATACCATAATTATACAAGTCGGGCAAATCACAGAGGACACCTAACGAGATACAAAACATCGCATTACCCAAGCCCCAATTACTATGGTAATGGTACCAATTCTGTTCTCTCCATACCGTATCGTGACGACGCTCCAAAAAATCTTGTGCAACAGTAAACCAAACGTCAATCATATACTGCTTAAACAGTTCAAATTCCTCTTTTGGCCATTTGTCATAATCGCGCATAATCTCCGCTGCATTAATAAACTCATAACCAGTAAAGCCTGGTATCAAAGAAATATTGGTATTACCTCCCAATGCCTTATTCCAAATACGATATGCATTTAAGACTTCTATCGCCCCATTTGCCGCATTCTCATCACCGGTCAATTTCCACAGCAACGCCAACTGATAAGCACGATGCGCATTTCGATAGGCATTCATATAATTCTCATCGCCTGCAATACCGCGCTTAATAATGTCGTTCACTCCCCATAATCCTCCGTGATTACCACGTACTCCCGGAGCATTCTTCAGTACTTCAAGAGCAGCCAAAGTTTGTTCATCGCCTGCTGCGATACGAGCCTTAATGTTCTCAAAATCCTCTTCCGAATGTAGCAAACCCGGATGACGAAACGTTTGCGAAAAGACAGAAGTCAGTGCTCCCATCATTATCGCCAAACCACATAAAACCAATCTTTTTCTCATGATATTTTAATTTAATGTTTTTACCCTTTTATCCTATATTACGAATAAGACTACCATAATCACAAAAAATCCTCGCCTTTTTCTCAATCTTTTTACTTTAAACGCTCTTTACTTTGCAAAATAAAAGAAAGAAAGGTCTATACTCCAAACGTATAGACCATTTTTCCATTATATTTAACGCAAATAAATTACCACATATCCCAATTAGGGTTCATATTCACGTCAGCATCCGTCACACCCTCATCGGATGCATTACCTCCGAACTCCATATCGTCCGTAACAACAGAAGTCGCCATCATCGTGTTGACATTCACATTCAGACACTCCACACTCGGAGTCATGTACTTTTGTTTCTTCATTGTATATATGTTTTAATGTTTTACTACCTTCTTTCCATTCACGATGTATATTCCTTTCTCTAAACCTACAAGTGCCTTTGATGCACTGACACCTGAGCGAATTTTAACGCCACTCAAAGTATAAACATCCACTACCTCAGTCATTATGTTCAAACCTTCGATTTCATAGATTTCAGTCTCCTCTCCATCTATTTCTATCAACATCCTGTTCACTTGATTGACAGATGATACGTAATTGATGTACGCACGATAGCCCTTCAAATTGACAGCATCGGCTTGGTCGGCATAATAGAAGATATTGTTGCTGATGAAGTATGTTCCTTGTGGCACCTTTCCGCTATCATAGTTACCTGTCATACTCACCACATCATTGATTGTGACTGTTTGAGGAATAGCAGACTTTACAATAGTAGAGTTGACAATCAATTGGTTGACATTCTCTTCTCCACGAACTTTAACGATATATGGCACTCCGGCCTTGATTGTATCCACATTCGTAAATTTAAGGATCAACGCATCGGAACGCTCCTCGTAAGCAGTCAACTGTTTCACTGACTCAAACTCATCGACCGACATATCAAACGGTACGCAGAACGTGTTCCACTTACCGGCTTTCAGGGTACGGTTCAGTGTAACATTGGCATAGGTATCTTCCGTTACCACATAAGCAGCATCTGTCTCATTCAAAGTCAAATCTACCGCCGGTATCTTATAGAGTTCCATGTATTGAATACCAAACCAGTTGTTGTCATTATCCTCGTTGACATAAATTCCTAACTTCGTAGGTTGTTCATCGGTAGTCGCCTCATCCAATGTAAAAATAGCATTGTCCCAAGATAAGACAGTCGTATTGACGGCAGAACCTTTCACTAAGGCATCATTTCCTACGCCCATGGCCAAATTGGCAGAAGGAACGTGTGTCATCGTCACATCATTATCAATAGCCTCTGCTGAGAACGTAGCTGCTCGCAGTTGATAAGTTCCACGTGGCAATGCTGTCTGTTGATACAGTAACCAACCACTACCATTAGTGGGTTTTAATGCGAACGGCGCCCATCTTTCAACAAACTCCCAAACCTCCGGTGTTACTTCTGTACCTGCTTGAGCTGAATTTCGCTGAACCTGGAATACATGGCCATCAACATCGGTATGCCATCCTGTAGGTTCACTTCCTGCTGCCCATGCAAACGTAGAAGGATTGGTCAACAAGAAACTCATATCAAATTTATAATCGGCATTAGGAGTTGCCACATCAATATAATTAAAGCGAGCCTCCTCACAACGCACCAATAATGCTTCTGCCTCAGCTACATTCTTTATATCATTCTTACGACTTTCATGGATGGCAGCTTTCGCACTGGTAAATGCCAACTTATTATCATCCGAAGCAATAGAATTGTCTAAATATTCTTGCCACCAAGTAAAACCATTGATGGTTGCTCCCACTTCCGCTACCTTATTGGCAACATTCACTATATTTTTCGTACTTTCATTCAATGCCCAAATTGCAGCAGCATCTACTACGTTAGGTTTCGTCATTGCCCCAACTGATGTTTCATAATCATCGGAAACTTTAGCTGCGATGACTTGAGCATTCTCTTTCATTGCATCCCACATTGCACTCAGATCCGTACCCTTATAATACACTTTGAGTTTATCATAACATATCCAATTGTTAGCTTGATGCGAACCTGCAAAACCATAATTGAGGTTTCCATTCTCATCAACATAAACATGTACAATGGTTTTGTAATGTCCGGCATTGAAAGCCCTATTAGCTTGTTCCATATTATGTGGAAACATTTCAAACCATCCCATTTCACCAGCATCGGAACAGTCCTCTTCATATCGCCATGAAACCGGGACAGAATATCGTGCGCCGGGACCATTGTTATCCGCAAAGAACACCGCCAAATTTTGGTCTAACTTTTCTTGCCATAAACCATAACAAGCTTCATTATGAGTATCTACCGAATAAAACGCATTGGCCTCCACCTGATACCATCCTGCCGGCATCCCTGTCAATGAACGCCATGTATCAAAAGCACAGTTCCAATACTCAGCGACACTATACCCTAAACCGGGTTGATAACCGTTGAAGTTCCAACCGGCATGACTTCCGTCAAAGTCGTAAGCGTCCACCAGGATTTCCACTCCGGAGAGTTTTGAAAGGTCCACATCTCCACTCTTCAATGCCGCTAATAACGCAGAACAAAGAGCATCACGCAATGGCACAAGTCCTGCATTGTTCACAGTATTAAATTGTTCTTGTGTACTCACTCGAACAGAGTCAAGACTATTTTTCGCCTCGCCTTCGCTCATCGCGGCAAGTACAACTTCGACATTCTCCAACTCCCTCAAAATTTCCGGCACCACCGGACTATTTATCATATCATAAATATCCGAAGCTTCCGTCAAAGCAGCACTATAAGCATCTATAGTTATGGGCTCGACAACTGCATTGGCTCGAATTTCCGCACGATTGATAAAAGCCTGAGGAAGATAATCCAATGTATCTAAAGACTCTTGTATCTCAGTGACCTTAGCTTCATAGCGAGCAATCTCTGAATAACGTCCATCATTCACATAAGTCAGTTTGAAGTTATCGAAATATAAAGCTTGGTTTGAATTACCCGTATGTGCATTGACTCCTATACGGATTTTATTATCTACTACCAACACTTCGCCTGTATAGATTCGATGACCACCATCAGGTTTGTTCACCCATGACGACAAATCCGCTCCATTCCAATTCATATTGACCCACTGTGTCTGATAACTGCTTTGTAAATAAAGATTTGTCCTATCACCAATATTCGAATGTTGTTGAACTGATAATTGATATACGCCATTAGGAAGATTTATGTCTTGAGAGAGATTGAAAGTCCATTGGTGCCAAGTGTCGCTAACCACCTCAAAGTATCCATTGCTGACATTACCGGCATCAGTCCAGCCCGTCCAACCTTCCAAGTCATAATTGTCGAAATTCGGATTTACTATCCACGATGTTACATCTGTGTTGTCCGCTGTCGGAGTTTCTGGTAAAGAATAATTTTCATCATAAAATTCAGCCATCGCCTCACGTAATTGATAGACTTGCTCCAACCGTTCCTCGTTAGTACCGTCTTCAAGAACCGCCTCTGCCTCTGCTTTTGCCGTTGCAAGTTTTCCGTCCGTATCTTCACCTTGCATTAACAATTCGGTAGCCTCAGCTATCGTCTCAGAGATGAGTACGTAAGCACTTTTATAAACCACTTTTGCATCAGCCAACGAAGCCCAATTGCAAGCATTGCCATCGCCGGCTCGCATACCAAACGAGAGGACACCATTTGTCACTTCTGCCGAAACGCTATAACTACGTAAGTTCTTAACAACAGGAACAGCTGTCAATGAATCATTAACAAACAAGTTTATCACTCCGGCACCGGCACCCTTCTGTGCCGCTCCACTCAACGTATAATTTCCCATTGGCATTCCCTTCTTGACCATATAGAACAAGCGTTCGCCTGCCAAGAAATTACTACCATTGTAACGTTCTAACATATACTGTCCTTCTGCCGTCCCTCGCTGCACTCCGGAACCATCAATCTCAAAGACACGCATATTACCACCTACAACATCGGTACGCCAACGAAGGTTAACATCCATCCAACTGCCACTTGAAGGCTTGTCAATCGCAGCATCCTGAAAATCAGGTGTAATATCCAAAGCCACCGTACTATTCTCAATCAAAGAGAACCATGCAGTTTGCATCGCCTGCCAAGCTGCGATAATATCTTTCGCCGTTTCAGCGTCCTCAAAAGAATTGATAGCCTGTGCCAACCCATCACTTCCGTCAGGATAGGTTTCGATATATGCTTTATATCGCTCATAACAAGATTTATAAAACGTATAATGTTTTTGAATAACTTGTGCTTCGCCCAAAACACTCTGCAACTCAAGAAGTGCTGATACGCTCACATCGCTTTGCTTGCCAAGCGTACTTAATTGGTCGCACAGCGAGGTTGGAACCATATTCTCAGTATAGGTAAGCGCCTCTGTCCGCATACTATCCAAATCGTGTTCTAAAGCATCCGTTCCATTATATAATAATGTAAAACAGTCCATTGCCACCCAATTCAATCCTGATTCCGAATAAGGCTCATTTTGGTTCGCTATATTTTTCAAACCGATATTTGCTTTCCCGTCATTACCTACATAAAAATCAACCGTGAAGTTTTGTGCAACATTGTTGGGGGAAGAGACTGCTTCGTTCACACCATTGGCATAAAGATAGACATGTTGAACATATCCCTTTGCTTTATCATCCCCTTCGGCAAAGGTCTGTTGGGTAGCAATAACAGACGCACTCAATGTGTATTTTCCGGCTGCAAGTCCGGTCAGTTGTTGTCCAATATTAAAAGTTTCCATACCCCAACAGTCTGTATCATCTTGCGTAGCAACACGCCAACGTTCGATAAACGGCTGAGAGAGTCCCTGCACATTCGAAGTCATTAGTTGGAAACCGCTGACGTCGGCAGTCCATGCCGAAACATTCTCACATTCGGCATCTGCCAAGCGATAGGAATAATCATTCTCATCGTATATTATATTAAAGGTACGTACCGTCTTAACACCGGATTGGTTGGTCAGCGTAAATGTAAGAGTATGGTCTGATTCGTCCGATAGTGTATAAACAATCGTTCCTCCCGTAGCGAGTTGCGCTCCATTCTCATCGGTCCACACTTCACTCTGTATGTAATTCCAAGTTGAATATGCCGTCGAAATAGTAACTTTCTTACCTTTACCCATACGAATATCGTACCCTTCAACACTCTGGCCATCATAAGTGATATAAGAGTTCAAAGTACCTTCAAGTCCTTCTCCTGTCACAGCAATAGAGAACATTTGAGTACTTTTTACACCGACTGCATTGGTATAGACGACTCTATATATGCCGGATTTATTAGCAGTAATTTGACGTTGCTGCCCAGTTGCACCATCTTCCCATTCCCAAGTTCCTGTATTCTCTTCATCTTCCGGTAACGTTGCAGACAACGTGAGAACCGTACCCGGTTCTATATTACTAATTTCGGCATAGTGACGAGTTGCATTATCTGTTACAATGACCGGTTGCAATATGGTCGGAACAGAATCGGCATGAACTTGAGGGTCATAATGCATTAAATCTCCAAAGCCGGTGTGGTCATAACCTCCACTATTATTACCGTAGGAACCACCTCCGCGTTCTATGCCTATGATATCTTTCATCTTCTGACAATACGGCATATCAAGTCCCATGCGGTTCTTATAATGATTGATAAACAACTGCCAAATAGGACGCCACTGTCCTCGACCGGTACCGCTCAACCCTGTCATCCACCAGTTGGTGGTATATGGCAAATCGTCCGAGCCTGTATTATAGGCTGCCACATATTCAGCGGCTCCAGCCACCATCATTGAGCCGGTCTTGCCCGGAATCAGAGGATTATACAAGTTACAGAACGCATTGTCACCTTGGTTGTAAGCCGTTTGAAGCGCATAAGACAACAATCCTAAAGCTGCCATAGAGTGACCTTGGTCACGACCGCTTTCCTGCATCTGACAGAAATAGCCTAAAGGACCACGTTCGTCAGCATGGAACCAAGGAATCAATCCCCAACCATAGCCACACAAGCCTTGACCGAAAGCATCCGGATGCAAACTCGTCACACAAACAGATTCATTACCCGGTCCTTCTTTCAGCCAATACATGCCGTAATTGTACACATCCGGCAGGTCGCAAAATACACCTAATGAGATACAGAATACAACATTTCCCAAACCCCAGTTACTATGGTAGTGGTACCAATTTTGCTCACGAACGACTGTATCATGACGTCTTTCCAAGAAGTCTTGTGACAATACGAACCACACATCTATCATGTATTGTTTAAAGAGTTCGACTTCCTCGGCAGTCCACTTCTCATAATCACGCATAATCTCGGCAGCATTCAATAACTGATAACCGATAAAGCCGGGAATTAGCGACATATTAGTATTACCTCCCAAACTCTTATTATAAATACGGTAGGCATTCAACACTTCGATAGCAGCATCTCCCGCACCCGTATCGCCCGTAATCTTCCAACGCAATGCCATTTGATAAGCACGCGCCGCATTACGATAAGCATTCATGTAATTCTCGCTTCCTGCGATACCACGGCTGATATGCTCATTGACAAACCACATACCGCCCCAGTTACTGATGGGTTGCAACGCATCAAGTGCAGCCAAAGTTTGTTCGTCGCCCGCTGCGATACGAGCCTTAATATTCTCAAAGTCCTCTTCCGAATGTAACAAACCCGGATGACGAAAGGTCTGTGCCTTCAATGCACAGAATCCTATCACTAAAAAAGAAATTACGCAAAGCCTAAGATTTCTCATTGTTGTTTTTACTATTTAATAACTTTCTTACCATTCACGATGTAAACACCTTTCTCTAAATCTTTTAATGGGTCGATAAGACTTACACCACTCTTAATTTTTACACCACTCAACGTATATACATCTGTCGCTTGAGCTTTATATGAAAGCCCTTCCACCTCATCTATATCCGTCAATTCGCCATCTACATCTATCATCATCTTATTTACCTCGTTTCCGCCTGATACATAATTGATGTACGCACGGTAACCTTTCAAATTGACAGAATTAGGTTGATCGGCATAATAGAACGCATTGTCGCTGATAAAATAAGCGCCTTGTGGAACCTTAGTACTATAATAATTACCTACCATTGTCACCACGCCATCAACAGACAATACCGTTGGCTCATTTGCTTTCACTACTGCCCCTGTCACCGTCAGTTCTGTTATATCCTCATTTCCTTTTATTTTTACCATATAAGGCATACCTGCCTTTATTGCATCTACATCACTGAATGTCAGTATCAAAAGATTGGGACGCAATTCGTAAGCAGTCAATTGTTTCACTGACTCAAACTCATCGACCGACATATCAAACGGTACGCAGAACGTGTTCCACTTACCGGCTTTCAGGGTACGGTTCAGAGTAACATTGGCATATGTATCTTCCGTTACGGCATAAGCAGCATCTGTCTCATTCAAAGTCAAATCCACTGCCGGTATCTTATAGAGTTCCATGTATTGAATACCAAACCAGTTGTTGTCATTATCCTCGTTGACGTAAATTCCTAACTTCGTAGGCTGTTCATCGGTAGTCGCCTCATCCAATGTAAAAATAGCATTGTCCCAAGATAAGACAGTCGTATTGACGGCAGAACCTTTCACTAAGGCATCATTTCCTACGCCCATGGCCAAATTGGCAGAAGGAACGTGTGTAATAGCTGCGTCACCATTAGTAGGATCAGCAGAGAAAGTCGCCGCACGTAATTGATAAGTTCCACTTGGTATGGGTGCCTGTTGATAGAGTGCCCAACCATTTCCATTCTTCTGTTTGATAGAATAATGACTCCACAATTCCACGAACTCCCAAACAGTAGGTGTCACTTCGGTTCCGGAAACCGAAGAATTCTGCTGAACTTGGAAGACATTATAATCCAAATCGGTATGCCACCCCGTCGGTTCACTACCTGCCGCCCATGCAAACGTAGAAGGATTGGTCAACAAGAACCTCATATCAAATTTATAATCAGCATTAGGAGTTGCCACATCAATATAATTAAAGCGAGCCTCCTTACATAGTTCTAATAGGGCCGCAGTTTCATCCACTGTTTTTACTTCATTCTTTCTTGCATCATGTGCACCTAATATCGTATTTTCAAATTCGGTCTTAGCAGCAACGGTTGCTACTGAATTATCTAGATACTCACGATATGGGATTTCATTTATAGCCAAACCTACTTCTGCCACTTTATTGGCAACGTTTACGATATTTTTTGTAGTTTCGTTCATTGTCCATATAGCAGAAACATCTACAGTCGCAGGTTTCTCTATTGCACCAATAGACGCTTCATAACCACCGGAGACTTTAGCCGCGATGACTTGGGCATTCTCTTTCATCGCATCCCACATAACACTGAGGTCGGTTCCCTTATAATAGACTTTAAACTTATCGAAACATATCCAGTCCGCTGCTTGATTTGTGCCGGCAAGACCATAATTCATAATACCATTCTCATCCACATAAGCGTGTATCGTAGTTTTGTAACGACCGGCATTGAAAGCAAGATTCGCCTGGTAGCGATTTACCGGGAACTTTCCTTCATCGCCCATATCACCCAAATCAGAACAATCCTCCTCATAACGCCATCTCGCCGGAACTGAATACCGTCCTGCGGGACCATTATTGTCCGCAAATATCACCGCCGTGTTCTTATTTAACTTCTCCTGCCATGACGCGTAATTTGAAATAGACAAGACATATAACGCATTAACCTCAATCTGATACCATCCTGCCGGCATACCGGTAAGCGAACGCCATGTGTCAAAATTGCTATTCCAAAACTCTGCAACTCCATCGCCCAAGCCCATTGCCGGGCCATTAAAATTCCAACCCTCATAACTGCCTTCAAAGTCGTACGAATCCATCAAAATCTCCACACCCGTAACTTTAGACAAATCTACAGTTCCACTTTTTAGGGCTGTCACCAATGCTGAACGAAGGTTATCACGCAATGTCGCAAGTCCGGCATTATTCACGGTGTTAAATTCCTCTAGCGTATTATTATACACCAAAAGGAGCGCATCTTTTGCGTCTCCATCACTCATCGCAGCAAGAATCACATCGGCATTTGCCAATTCCTTTAAAATCTCCGGCACAATCGGGCTATTGATCATGTCATATATATCTGTTGCTTCTGTCAAAGCTGCACTATAGGTGTCTATCGTCACAGGTTCCACGACTGCATTTACACGAACTTCAGCGCGATTGACAAAAGCCTGAGGAAGGTAATCCAATGCGACTAGAGACTCTTGTATCTCAGTAATTTTTGCCTCATAACGGGCAATCTCTGAATAACGTCCATCATTCACATAAGTCAGTTTGAAGTTATCAAAATAAACAAATTGCTGGTTATTCCCTGTATGCGCATCAACACCGATACGCAACACACTATCAACCACTAGGACTTCACCCGTATAGATTCGACTACCTGCCTCCGGATTATTTACCCAAGACAGATCTACCCCATTCCAATTCATCTTAACCCATTGCGTCTGATAACTGCTTTGTAAATAAAGATTCGTTTTATCACCTATAGCTGAATGTTGCTGGACAGACAATTGGTAAACACCATTCGGCAATTTGATATCTTGGTACAAATTAAAAGTCTTAATATCCCAAGGCGTACTCTGCAAAGCAAAATACCCGTTGCTTACTGTATTAACATCAGAATATCCACTCCATCCCTCCAAATCATTATTGTCGAAATTCGGATTTACAATCCATGCCGTCACGTCCGTGTTATCTTCTGTCGGACGCTCCTTAATGGCATCTTGCGCATTTATATTCTGTACGCTCATTAAAGTGGCAACTACGAGCGCCACATAGAAAAGTTGTTTTGTTTTCATTGTATTTGAATTTTTAAATTTTAATCCCTTCTTTATAATTGTTTACGAATGACGTTATAAAAGTCCCAAAAAAACTTTTATTTTTTTACCACATATAATAAAAAAGTCTGACTTATGAGGATTTTCTGACTTATATCGGTTTTACAGATACAATAAAGGGCGCAAGACTTTAAAATCTTGCGCCCTTATATAGGGATAATGTTACGCTTATCAAATAGTTTTTTCTATGTTCCAAACGAACGCACGCAACCCAAGCATTTCGGTTTCAACATCCATAGCGTGCAGTTCTTCCAACAAAGGTTCGACCTTAGCATCATCCACCACCGTCATAATAGCAGAACACATGGAAGGCCATGCATGGGAACCATAATGAGGTTCGCCGGTCTTGGAACCACGCCCCTGAACTTGCTGCCAGTAACTAAATCCGCGACAGTTTCGACGATCCAAAACTTCAATGATTCGTTCATAGAAAGCTTGATCGAATGTTATCATTACTGATTTCATCTTATATTCATTTTAAGAATTACACATTATTTTAATTGTGAACACGACCGCTACCTTTAACACGTGTCATCTTATCCTTGTGTGATTGGTAATATGCGTTCAACTCACGTTGTTTACGCAATGACCTACGTTTCATTTTCACTCCATTACCTGCAAACATACAATAAGCCACAGGTACAAATATCAAAGTCAACACCGTAGAAACAGTTAAACCACCAACTACAGACCAACCTAACGGACGCCACATTTCTGCACCAACACCCGTACCTGTAGCCATTGGTAACATACCGAGAATGGTGGTCAATGTCGTCATCAACACCGGGCGCAAACGGCTTCGACCGGCAGTCGTTACGGACCTAATAATACCCATACCACGCTCACGACACAACAATATATAGTCTATTAACACAATACCATTCTTTACTACAATACCAATCAACATGATACCTCCCAACATAGACATAATATTGAATGTCTCACCTGAGAAGAACAATGCCAAAAGGATACCACTCAACGCAAACGGTACTGAGAACATGATAATAAACGGATAGCTTAAAGACTCGAACTGTGCAGCCATCACAATGTACACCAAAATGATAATCAACACTGCCAATATTCCTAAATCACGATTTGAATCTTGCTGATCTTCATAAGTTCCTGCAACTTTGATAGAGAACCCTTGCGGAATATCCATCTCATCAATAATCGCATTACCAGCCTCTACTCCTTCACTCAATGCCATACCGGAAAGAACAGCATCGACCGTTACGATACGTTCGCGATCCTTACGCTCAATGGTAGGCGGAGAGAATCGTTCCACTACTTTACCAACATCCTTCACACGAACACCTTGACCGGCTGCATTATAAATCATGATATTTTCCAATGCCTCAATACTAGTACGTTTATCAGGTTCATAACGGACCTTGATATCGTACTCATCACCATCCTCACGGTAATATGATGCTACAGAACCGTTGACACGGTTACGAAGATATGTTGCTGCTGTTGTCAGATTCAAACCATGCAAAGCCAATTTCTCACGGTCAAAGTCAACTTGATATTCCGGTTGATAGTCACTACGGCTAATATTTACCTGACTAACGCCTTCTACTTTTTCTAATTTACTCTTCAATTCCGCTGCGATTCTATCTGTCACATCAAAATCATAACCGTAAATCTCAAATGATGCCGTGGACTGACCGCCCATCGCAGCACCACCTCCTCCAAGTTTAACATCGGTCTTTACAAACTCCGGATAACCTTTTAGGTCTTCGCGCATCTCATCACAGACTTCAGATAAACTCTTTTGACGTTCAGTTGACGGAACAAGAGACATATTAAAGGTTATGATGTGAGAACCATTGGTTTGCATGGACGCCCATGTATTGTCCTCATCCGCTTGCCCCACGGTAAAGTTGATGGCATTCAATTCTTTTTCATAACGGGTTTGCCATTTAGCAGAAAGTTCCTTTGCCAATTCTTCTGCACGCTCCATGCGCGTTCCTATTGGAAGTTCCAGACTAACTCCAACACGCGCATTGTCGGCTGTCGGGAAAAAGTCAGCCTTAATACCTGTCATTGTCAATGCAACTGTTCCTACAAAGAAAACTATACAAGCTATGACAACCGTCCAACGATGACGTGATGCCCAATCCAAACGACGTGCATACCACACATCCAATGCATCCAATGCTTTTTCTATCGGTTTACGAGATGCAATAAACCACTTGCTTTGTTTCTTTTGTAATTTCAATAATTGTGAACAAAGCATCGGTGTAAAACTCAACGCAGATATGGTTGATATTGTCATAATCACGCACATCATCCAACCTAATTGTTCAAACAAAACTCCTGCCATACCTGTTACCATTGTTAACGGGAAGAATACAGCAATCATGGTCAATGTAGAAGCTACTACTGAAATAGCCACTTCGTTGGTACCATGTATAGCAGCTTGTTTTGGATCAGAACCACGCTCTATGTGTGTTGTAACATTCTCCAATACCACAATGGCATCATCCACCACGTTACCAATAGCGATACTAAGACACGACAACGAAATCATGTTAAACGAGCCATCTGCTACTAACAAATATATGAATGAGGCTATCAAAGACAGTGGAATTGTGATAAAGATAATGACTGTAGCGCGCCAACGACCTAAGAATAAAAATACCACCACCACAACAAATAGGATAGCAAAACAAATGGTTTCCACTAACGAATCAATGGTGTTCAATATATTCTCAGAGGTATTAACAATAACTCCCAACTTCACATCAGAAGGCAGTCCTTTCTGTAAAGTGGGTAACATATCTATCACCTTCTGCGATATTTCAACAGAATTGGCTCCCGATTGTTTCTGAACAATAATCATGGCGCCTTGCGTACCATTATTATAGGCTTTCTGAGCTCGCTCTTGTGTGCTATCAACAATACGCGCTACATCACGCAAGTAAACAGGAGTTCCTCCATAAGTGCCAACAATAATATTCAACATTTGTTGCGGGTCATCAAACTCCCCTTCAACCCGCAAAGAATAAGTATTGTTACCAATATCAAATGAACCGCCAGGAACATTCTTGTTCTCGTATGCTATCATTTGGCTTACCTGCTCTATCGTGATGCCATATGCCTCCATCTTATTGGGATCCATATAAACATTTATCTCACGTTCAGGCGCACCACCAATAGATACCGTACCTACTCCGTCAATACGTGCCAACGGATTGGCTACATTGTCATCTAGTATTTTATATAACGCACTCTGACTTTCATTCGCTTGCACCGATAACATCACAATAGGAATCATATCGGCAGAGAATTTGAAAATAATCGGTGTATTGACACCATCCGGCAAGGCAGAGCTTACCATGTCCAACTTGTCACGTACATCATTCGTCAAGACTTCAATGTCATGTCCGAACTCAAATTCTAATGTTACCAAAGAGGTATTTTCACTAGATTTAGAAGTGATATGTTTCAAATGCTCAACAGAGTTCAGCGTATTCTCTAACGGACGTGTTACGTTATTCTCTATATCGGACGCAGATGCTCCAGGATATGTAGTAATGACCATAATGGTATTCGACTCGATATCCGGATACAAATCGACCGGCAACCTGAGGAATGAGAAAAGACCTAATATAACAACTGCCAAAAAGCAGAGTCCGGTCATAATCGGTTTTTTTACCGCTCCTTCGTATAAACTCATACTGATTGTTTTTCTATATACTCGATATTATTCTTACTTCACAACTTCTACTTCCACGCCATCAGCCAAGCGGTTCTGACCGGCAACAACCACTTGCGCTCCTGCTGGCACACCACTCACGACTTCGTATTCATCACCTAAACGTCGGCCTAGTTGTACTTTATTATGAGATACTTTCCCATTGTCATATACATACACATAATGATCGCCTGCACCCATTTGTTTTACTACAGCTTGATCGGGAACTACCGTACGACTCTCTGTTCCAAATGTCAATGTCGCACGGGCAAACATTCCGGGGCGAACACGTTGGTTGGCATTGTTTAATGTAATCTCAACAGGGAATGTATGTGTTGTCGGATTGATAGTAGGATATACCAAACTTACTTTCCCGGCAAAAACTTCATCACCATAGACTTCTAATTTGACAGTTGCTCCCATCCCCTTCTTCACGCGAGGATAGTAATTTTCAGATACATTGATAATCATCTTTACAGGTGAAAGACTTTCGATTGTAAGTATCGGCATATTGCCCGGCATATCACCATTGTCATAATTTCGTGCTGTAACTACGCCACTAATGGGGCTCAATAATTGGGTATTCTCCAATCTATTGGCATACATTGTCTCATTGACATCTAACAACATCTTGGCATTATCCCACTCGGATTTGCTTGCGCCACCCACTTTATACAACTCGTCAATTCGGTTAAATTCAACACGTTGATTCTCTATCTGTAACTTTAGTTGTTGCAACATAGCCGTATTCATTTGAACTAACACTTGTCCTTTGCGCACCATATCACCCACCTCTACATTTATTTTTTCTATGCGCATCACCGAATTAGACGAAATGTTATTCTTTATATCACTCTCAACGATGGCCGTATATTCCTCTATTTGATCAACATCTTGAAGCCGACTTTCAGACAATTTCACCCTAGGTTTCTCAATTTGATTCTGTGCATCAGAATCTTTCTTTTCACCGGAACATCCTATTACAAAAATAGGGAAAACGGCTATTAGCACTAATTTCAAACAGTGTTTCATATCATTCATTATTTTTTGTGTTTATTATCTTTCATTTCCTAATACATAATCCAAATCGGTTCTTGCCACAAGGTAATCATAAATAGCTTGATTGTAAGTTAACTGAGCCTGCGTCAATGCCACTTCGCTACTATTCAATTCCAAAATGGTTCCTCGCCCAACTTCATAGCGTTTCTCTGCGATAACACGTCCTTTCTCTGCTTGTGCTACAGATTCTTTGTTACTTGCCAACTGTTCCGTACTTGCAGTCATATTGTCCAAATAAGCTTGAACTTGCATATTCAATTGACGTTCGGTATTCAAGCGAGTCTCATTCAATTGTTCCAACTGAATTCGTGTACTTTTTACTTTTGTAAAATTAGAAGCTTTATATATAGGGACGGACAAAGTCAACGACAACGTTGAACTTGGATACCAATCATAATGCCAAAATTCAAAATTAGGATTATAAAGTGATTGGTACTGATATGCATAATTCAAGGCCAATGTCGGCATGAAACTCGTCTTCTGAATCTTTAAAGAATGATTCAACAACTTCTCACTTAAATCCAATTGTTTTAATGCTGTATTATTATCTAGTGTAGTCACAACATTGGCATTATGATTAGCCACTTGCATTTCATAATTCTTCAAGTTGTCATTGATAAGAATATCCAATGCCTGATCACCAATGCCTAATAAAACTTTCAATTGCAACTTTGCCAAAGTTATGCCATTGCGTGCTGAAACGACATTAGGTTTCAAATTACGCATCTGAACTTCTGCTGAAATTTTGTCATATTCACTTACCTTGCCTTGCTCATACTTCGCATTCACCACATTGTAGTTCTTCTCGCTCACAGCATAGCTCTGTTTCAATACGTCATAACTATCTTGAGCCAACAATAACTGATAATATGCTTTAGTCACTTGGTTTACTAAATCCAAACGAGAAGCCCGACTCTTCTCCATAGCCAATTCAATATCTGTTTTTGTCATCTTCATCGTGCGATATACTGCCGGAGCAAAAATAGGCAAATTAACACTTAATGCCCCATTCCATGTGCTCGTTGCATCTTTTCCCATCTTGAACTTTTGACCACCAAGATTCATCGTTGCCGCTTTTACCGTATAAGTGACGCCTCCATTCAAATCGACTGTTGGTAATAAATTTTGCCAAGCCTCTTTTTGACTGACTTTCTTTAACTCAATGTCTTGATTTGCCACTTTGATTGTGGGATTCTCTGTTAATGCAATCTCCAAAGCTTGTTCTAACGTCAGTTTGAGAGACTGCGTTTCCTGTTGCGCCTTTGCCATAACTCCTGTACATATTAGGGCTATAAGCAAAAGACTCTTTCTTACACCAATCTTTTCCATTTTTTTTATTACATTTCTTTTTATGCTTGCACACTATTAAAAGAATAACTGATTAAAAAAATTACTAGTATGCTCGCATATCCTTATTATGGACTACAAATTTATAAAAGAAATCATAAAGAGACCGCAAACATAGAGACCGAGACGTAACAGTTAAACATTATTAACTCTGCGAGAAGAAAAGAACCACATTTTAATACTTTTAGCACATTCCTCCTTTTCTGATTCAATTAAAATATCGTTTTACTTGCAAGAACAAACAAAAAAGACGTAATTTGCGAAGTTTTATATATCGCACTTCGTTCTGCGGTAAAAAGAACTGACAATATAAATGATTTCAAGGAAACTACTCGTTTTCTACCTAACATTTGCTTGTTGCTTTACACTATCGAGAGCACAAGACAGTTTACCTCTGAGGGCTTCTTACTACTCAGACTTTTTGCATGGTTGGTTAATGGCTAATGGAGAACCATACCATAAGGATAGTATGACATGCGCACACCTTCATTATCGTTTAGGAACGGTGCTAAAAGTAAGAAATTTAAGAAACGACAAAGAGGTTATTGTCAAGGTTACGGATCGAGGGCCCTATGCTGAAAAATATTCATTGGACCTATCAAGAGCAGCCGCAGAAGAATTAGATTTTATATTCAATGGATTTTGTCCTATAGAGATTTGCTCTATCAATCCGGACTTAATACCATTCAAAAAAGAGGAAGAAACTCAAACATTAAAAATAGAGTTGGAATATCAACCACTTTCCATCTTCCCAACACCTGTTTGGCAAATGGACGAGATAACCCAACAACAGAAAGTTTTTAAGTTTAAATTTAAATGGATAAAAGAATAACATCATAAACACAAAACATGGGAAAAAAATTAAGAAAAGAATCCATCTGCGTACAAGGCGGATGGTCACCTCAAAAAGGTGAACCGAGAGTACTCCCAATCTATCAGAGTACAACATTCAAATACGACAACAGCGAACAAATGGCAAGATTGTTTGACTTGGAAGATTCCGGTTATTTTTATACTCGTTTACAGAATCCAACCAATGACGCAGTAGCTGCCAAGATTGCGGAATTAGAAGGCGGTGTAGGCGCTATGCTTACATCTTCCGGACAAGCCGCTAATTTTTACGCAATTTTCAATATTTGTCAAGCTGGTGACCATTTCATAACTTCTAATACCATTTACGGTGGCACATACAATCTATTCGGCGTTACCATGAAGAAATTAGGTATTGAATGTACATTTATTGATCCGGAATGGGAAGACGAGAAAATCGAAGCTGCTTTTCGTCCTAATACTAAATGTTTCTTCGGTGAAACAATCTCAAATCCGGGTTGCCAAGTTTTTGACATTGAACGCTTCGCAAAAATGGCACACCGCCACGGCGTACCTCTCATCATAGACAACACTTTCGCCACTCCCATAAATTGTCGCCCATTTGAATGGGGAGCAGACATCGTGACTCACTCCACCACCAAATATATGGATGGACATGCTACAGCTGTTGGAGGTGTTATAGTAGATAGTGGTAATTTTGATTGGAACGCTCATGCTGACAAGTTCCCAGGACTTTGTCAACCAGATGAGAGTTATCATGGATTGACCTACGCTAAAGCTTTCGGTAAAATGGCATATATGACTAAAGCGACGGCACAACTGATGCGCGATTTAGGTTCTATTCAGAGTCCGCAAAATGCGTTCTTGTTGAATTTAGGTCTTGAAACGCTCCACCTTAGAATGCCACGTCACTGTGAAAATGCCCAAATAGTAGCTGAATATTTAGAGAAAAACGAGCGCGTTGAATGGGTAAACTTTTCAGGTCTAAAAAGTAATAAATATTATGAGTTAGGACAAAAATACTTGCCCAACGGTTCATGCGGTGTTATTGCTTTCGGTTTGAAGGGTAGTAAAGAAGATGCAATCCGTTTTATGGACAGCCTAAAAATGATTTGTATCGTAACGCATGTTGCTGATGCTAGGACTTGTGTACTCCATCCGGCAAGTCACACTCATCGCCAATTGAGCGACGAGCAACTTCGTGAAGCCGGCGTTGCACCTGATTTGATTCGTTTGTCAGTGGGTATTGAAAATGTCAATGACATCATAGATGACATTCAACAGGCTTTGGATGCTTCAAAGTAACAATCATCAAATAAAAAAATAAGATAGGCCTAGGTCTATCTTATTTTTTATCCTAACGAGACATTCCATACATTTAAAGCGATTAAAAGAACATCAAATTAGCTAAAAAACTTTTGACGCTTTTTGCAAGTATTGTACCTTTGTTCCACCATTAAAAGAGTAAAGATAGTTATGAAAAAAATTATTCACACATTAGCCTTTGTGCTGATGGTTTCAGCTTGTGGAAATACCCCCAAAACAAATCAAGAAGAAACTATGTATGTAAATATTGAAAAAGTTTCTAAAGATAAATCACTTCTTCGCACACCATACATCGGTGTTATTGAAGCACAACAAAGCACTATGGTAAGTTTTACGGGAATGGCTGTTTTGAAAACCATGACAGTAAGCGAAGGACAACGCGTCAAAAAAGGTCAACTTCTTGCGACCATCGATGACACCCAAGCACAAAATGCTCTAACTGCAGCCAAATCAGCTCTTGAACAAGCATTGGATGCTCAAACGAGAATGAAACAACTTCATGACAACAATTCATTGCCTGAAATGAAATGGATTGAAATAGAGAGTAAAGTTAAGCAAGCACAAGCGAGCTATGATATGTGCAAGAAGAACCTTGAAGAATGTGCTATCTATGCCCCATGCGATGGAGTTATTGGAAGTAAAATCATGAATGTTGGCGAAACCGTTTTACCTTCAGAACCTGTATTAGATATTCTATCCATAGATAAGGTCAAAGTACGTGTCAGCGTACCTGAAAAAGAAATTTCTGGAATTACGAAACAAACTCCAAGTATTATTTCATTGGATGCTATACCGGAGAAAACATTTAAAGGTGGGTATATTGAAAAAGGCGTAAGCGCAGATGCCATTACGCATACTTACGATATACGCATATCACTAAACAACCCGGACTGGCAAATATTACCGGGTATGGTTGCAAAGGTTTATCTTACTTCCCAACAAGAAGAACCACAAATTACATTACCAATAAGATCTATACAACAATCGGGCAACAAAAAACTTTTTGTTTGGATTGTAAAAGATGGCAAGGCACAACGTGCTTTTATAAAAACAGGTGAAACCATTAACAACAGAATTGTCATTACCGAAGGTATTCAAGAAAATGATCAAGTTATTACTGAAGGTTATCAAAAAGTAGGTGAAGGAACTCCTGTCAAAATTGGAGAATAATAGAAACCAGATAAACTGTCTAAATATGAAATCCAATATATTAAGTGGGTGGGCAGCATGGCCCATCAAGAATTATCGTATATCAGCCTTGCTGACTATTCTATTACTGATATTCGGTATATATGGTATTTACGTCATGCCTAAGGATGAATTCCCACCATTCACCGTACGCCAAGGCGTAGTCGTTGCTGTTATGCCGGGAGCTACAAGTGAGGAAATTGAAGCACAAGTAGCCCGCCCCTTAGAGCGTTATATGTTCACGTTCAAAGAAGTTAATCGTTCAAAAACCACAACCACCAGTAGCAATGGGATGTGCATGATGATGGTCCAACTCCAAGATGACGTGAACAAAAAAGACGAAGTATGGAGTAAAATCAAACATGGACTAAACAATTTTAAAAGCAGTTTGCCTAGTGGTGTGTTGGCATTAGTAGTCAATGATGAATTCGGTGATGCCTGTGCCTTGCTTATCACAGTAGAAAGTGAGCATCGAAGCTACCGCGAATTACAACAGTATAGCGATGAATTAGCAGACCGTTTACGCCGTATCCATAGTGTAAGCAATGTACGCCAATATGGTGAAATAAAAGAACAAATTACCATTTACGTAGACCGAGACCGATTGGCTGCTTATGGCATTGGGCAGTCCTCCATCATACAAGCACTCAGTGGACAAGGACTAACCACTATGAGTGGGAGTTTGACAGGCAACAATCAAAACATTGTTCTGCATATCGTTCCTACAGAACGTAGCGAAGAGGAAATCGCAAATCAAATCATTTATAGCAATAATGGGAAGAACGTTCGTGTCTGTGACGTAGCAACAGTGAAACGCGAATACGATACAAGTGAAAGTTATATTGAAAATAACGGAAACCCTTGCGTGTTACTTTCACTTGAAATGCTTTCCGGTTTTAATATTGTAGAGTATGGAGAGGATGTAGATGAAGTATTACATCAATTTAAGGAACAATACCTACCTGAAGATGTACAAATGCGCCGTATTACTGACTTACCACAGGTTGTAGGTGATTCCGTACATGATTTTTTACGCGATCTTATCATCTCTATGGCTATCATCGTTTTGGTCATGATGATACTATTCCCGTTACGTAGTGCCATTGTTGCGGCAATTACCATACCACTGAGTACATTCATTTCTACAGGTATCATGTACGCACTCGGTATTCCACTCAATACCATTACTCTCGCTTGTCTAATCGTGGTACTGGGCATGATTGTTGACAATAGTATTATCGTTATCGATGGTTTCTTGGAATATTTAGGACAAGGCATGGGCAGACGAGAATCCGCCGTCAAAAGTGTCAAACAATATTTCTGGCCTATGATGTTGGCTACGATTTGCATCTGTGCCATTTTCTATCCTTTAGTGCTAACTATGACAGGCGAGGCAAAGGATGTCATCGGACAATTCCCCATAACAATTACCATCAATCTTATGGTATCTTTAGCTGTAGCAGTTGCTGTTATTCCGATGTTGAATGCCGCCATCATAAAAAAAGTTACTCCTAAGAGAGACGGGAAAAAGGATATTACAGATTGGGTACAAACTATCTACGACCGTTGTCTTGACTGGACTTTCATTCATCCATATCTTACCATTGCAATAGCAACCATACTCGTCATTCTTACCAGTCTCATCTTCCCCACTCTGAAGATGCGTCAATTCCCATATGCAGATCGCAATCAATTTGCGGTTGAGATATTTTTACCCGAGGGAGAGGGGTTAGAAAGGACTAAGAATGTTGCTGATAGTTTAAGAAATATATTACAAAAGGACAAACGCGTAACAAGTGTTACATCCTTTATTGGGTGCTCTTCTCCGCGATTCCAAATCAGTTATGCGCCACAAGTCGGTGGACGGAATTTCGCCCAATTCATTGTAAATACCCCTGATATACAAAGTACCTTCGATGTCTTGAATGAGTATGCTCCTAAATACAGTAATTACTGGCCGGAAGCATATTGCCGATTCAAACAAATGGATTTCCTTAACGTCCCAACATTTGAATATCGTTTTTACGGAAATGACTTAGATAGTATTCATGCAGCAGCAGAAATTCTAATGAGTGAATTGCGTAAAATGCCAGAATTGGAATGGGTACGCACAGACTTTGATCAACCGCATCCTATCGTAGACATCACACTTGACCCTATTGCTAGCGCACAAATAGGAATCAACCGCACCACCGCTCAATTACAAATGGCATTACAAACAGGCAAGACGCAGGTCGGCAGTATTTGGGAAGAAAACTATGAAGTTCCCATTATCCTTAAAGATGCCAAAAGCGAGCAACTGACATATAGCGATGTCAAGGACATCCATTTATCCACATTCACAGGTAAAAGTGTCCCCTTACGTCAAGTTGCAAAAGCAAATCCTACTTGGAGTCATTCAAAAATCATACATCGTAATGGCGAACGTTGCATCAGCGTAATAGCTGAGGGTAAACGCGAAGTTCTTGCAGCTCCCATACAAGCACGTATTGAAAATATCATCAAGGAGATGATTTTACCAGTTGGAGTTCGCTCAGAGATTGGTGGCGAAGTAGAAAAAAATAATGAAATTGTCCCTGGTATCATCAGTGGTATTGGGTATGCCATGGTCATTATATTCTTCTTTATATTATTTAATTTCAAACGCTTTGGAATAACATTCACCTGTATGATTGCTATCGCCTTAAGCATTCCTGGGGCAATGATTGGATTAGCCATTGCTAACAAGACTTTGGGTCTTACCAGTTTGTTTGGCTTTATTACTTTAATGGGTATCATCATGCGAAATGAAATACTCATTTTTGAGCATGCAGACGAGAAAATGAAAGAAGGCTGGTCGGCTCGTGATGCCGCATATGATGCCGGACGCCGACGCATGGTCCCGATATTCCTTACCACAGCTACAACAGCCGTTGGTGTCATCCCTATGATTATTGCAGGTAGTTCTTTCTGGATGCCAGTGGGTATCACCATATTTGCCGGTGGTATCGGCACACTTATATTGATAGTTACAGTTCTTCCTGTTGTCTATTGGAAACTAAATCAGAACAGAGATATGTCGCATACCGTATAATAACACTTAAAGGAAATGAAAAAATTAAATATCATCATATTATGTTTGGGGCTTTTCGCACCGACTACCAACGCACAAGATGTTAATACAAACAAACAATTTAGTTTGCCAGAATGTATCCAATGTGCATTACAGAATAATGCGGAGCTCAAAAATGCAAAACTCAATCTTCAAGTTGCTGATGAAGAGAAATCTAATGCTTTTAGTAACTATTTTCCTCAAGTCAGTGCAATGGGGGTCGGATTCATGGGTGCTAAAGATTTAGTCCGAGGTGAAATGGAAGTTCCCATGATGGGTGCCTTCCCTATGTCTATGATAAAAAAGGGGGCACTAGCTACCATCACGGCTTTGCAACCTCTCTATATGGGAGGGCAAGTTGTCAATGGGAACAAGTTGGCAGCCGTACAGCAGGAGGTTCGTAAATTAGAACTTGAGATGACAGAAAAGGATGTTGTGCAAAACGTACAAACATACTATTGGAAGTTGGTTGCATTAAGAGGTAATATCGCCACACTCGACGCTGTTGAGAAGCAACTGAACGAGGTGCATAAATTGACTGAACAATATGTAAACGTAGGTGCAACAACAAAAAACGATCTCCTCAGAGTTGAACTAAAACAACAGGAAATCGCTAGTCAACGATTGACTTTGAACAATGGTATTGAAGTGGTACGTATGCTCTTGGCACAACTATGTGGAGCAGAACAAAACACGTTTGATATTGCGGAGCAAAATATCCTCACACCGGCTGAGCCCAACACATATTTTATCAGTACCGACTTGGCACTAGCCAACCGTGAAGAGACACAACTATTAGATAAAGCCGTTCGAGCCAACACCTTACAGGTAAAAATGGAACGAGGCAAGAATCTGCCCACAATAGCCGTTGGAGCCACCGGACTTTACTACAACATGATGGAGAAAAATCAAGGTAATCTGATTGGATTGGCTACTGTTTCAATACCAATTAGTAGTTGGTGGGGTGGCAGTCACAACATTCGCAAAGCTAAATTGGCTCTACAACAAGCCCAAAATACCCAACGCGATACTCAAGAAAAATTACGTATAGACATACTTACGGCATGGAACTCCGTACAAGAAGCTTACGAACAAATCAACATTGCCCGACGCAGTGTAGCGCAAGCCGAAGAGAATTTGAGACTAAGTCGTGACCAATATAACGCAGGAACAACGGACATGACTGAGTTATTGGATGCCATTACGCTATACACACAAAGTCACAATACACTTGTCACAGCCTGCGCCGACTATCAAAGTCGTATTGCAGAATATCAAAGAAAAACGAGATAAGATTTCTAACGTAAATGAGGTGCATGCATGCACCTCATTTACGTTATCTTTATTTGTTTTCTAATTAATAAACATCTTCTCCCAAACCTCCTGCTCCACTTATTTCTATTGGCACCATTTCAATATAGTCTAACATAAAACAACCGGAATTGCCAAGCGTATAAACAGAACGGAATCGAATAGTATGGTGCTTTCCAGGTTCAACATTCACGTCACCGACCTTACGACGGTGTGTCGGCGCAATTTTATCGGACGTTCGTCCTTGTCCTGGAACGTATGTTGGTATCGGATTCTTCTCCGCTACACGATGATACTCCATATATATACCTTTACCGCCACGATAGAAACCATTATTTTTCATTGTACGATTATTCTCTGCCAATTCTTCGTCAGTAAGTTCTACGTCATAAATTCCTCCCACTCTAGCATCATCGGCAGCAAATCGTAAATCAACAGGAATACCTTGAGGAACGTCATCAATATAAATTTGGGCAATACCACGGTCCAACATACCAGCATAACCGATACGCACTTCATAAGTTCCCGGTGGGACCGCAGGCAAACGGAAACGGACGTCATAACTTGAACCTAGGAAGTTAATTTCATCTCCTCCCATATTCCAAAATCCCAACTTCGGGCGTTGTACAAAGAATACGGCATCCTCATTGAATGTCACATTCTTTAAATAACCGGGTGGCATATAGTAGTTAAAACCATTCTTTCCGGTTTCTGTATTATCCTCTGCCGTATAACCATGTGCCAAACGATAATTTCCATGCAGACGCATATTATTAGTCGTCAGTTCCGGGAAAAGAGTAACCATATCTGTACGAATACGGGTATTCATTACCTTATTTCGAGTTTCTGTATCAAATGCCAATATATCGTCCACATAAAAGAACGCACAGTTAATAGACATATAATCATTTACATCGGTGGGTTCTGTAATGTGAGCACCTCTCACTTTTGAGTAACCATTGTATTTTGAAGCATAAGAGTGATTGAGATATATCTCTGCATGAAACTCAACGTCACGCTCTTCTTCTCGTCGATATACCTTCTCTATTTTCAATAGCGAATGGTCGAGCATGGTTGAAACCCATTCCGTCGGATTGTGAAAATTCGTAATTTGCCCCCAACAGTTAATCATTATGTCACGACTGTTGAACAAACGGTCAAGTACATGATACGACATAAATATGTTAAGCGGATTAAATCTGCTGGTTAGTTGATCTTTATTCCAATAAAGTTCTTCTTTTTCATTATCAATACCAAAGATTTGTTTTGACATCGGGTCTCCATACTTTTCACAGGCCAAATCGTATAATGCATCAACATTTTCATCCAACGTCTTATTCGGGCTGAATAGATAATCGTATTTGTCATATAACACCTCATCAGGGACTACAAATATAGTGTATCCCATTTTGCGATGGTCAGGTCTTTTAGCTGTATATTCATATCCTTTATCAGTAGCCGAATGCTTTCCTCCAGAATATATTTTCTTTTTAAACTCCGGATAATTCCCTTTCACTGCTTCATACTTATCGTCTATATAAGTTTGCATTGAATCTAACAATCCACAACGCTCCAACGCCGCATAAAAAATCTTGCATCCATCGCTATTTTTACTTAATAGTTCCTTCCCAAACGAAGTATTCGGAACGATAACATTCGTCACAGGATGAACGACACCATTTTCAACCGTATCATTTTTCAAAGTATTGATTATAGCGGATGAATTATTGATAATACTCAAAGCCAATCCGTTAATATCTACCGTATCCCCTAAAGACTTGATAATAAGCGGCAAGTCCACGGCATTGGTATATTGTGTCTCCAATCCGAATACCGACGTATATAAAACAAGATTCTCAACCATGTGAACTTTCACGATTGTATCGCAATACTCCACCGGAATGTCATCTACACACTCATACCCATGTTCTGCCATAAACTTCTCAATACCCGCATTTATCGGAGGAAAGAAAGTGTGCGAACCTCTTGCTCCGAAATAATGAGTATATCCGGCACGTTCAACAACCTTCTTAAAAAGGGAAAAGTCCTCGCGATTTACCAAATAATCGCCCATGGTCTCGCCCGTAAAAGTATAATAACTTTCCGCATCCATACTATCATTGCAAGCAACAAATGTTGACAAGGATAACAATGCCACAATTAAACATATAAAAGATATGCTAAATGATTTAAGGTTTTTCATTTTTCATTAAGATTATAATGGCGTTATATAACTAATTCTAAAGATTAGTGTACAAAATTAATTTATTTTACAACTATTACAAAACACTTACACATCTTTTTAGTTACGGTCCTTATTCTTAACCTCTATTTCTTTTATCAAAGAACTTTTATTAAACTTTTCTTCGTTGAAAAAAGAAGAAATACTAATTTTGCATACATTATGAACAAAGGATTCAACAACGAGAAATATCTCAAGATACAGTCCGAACGTATTAAAGAGCGCATCGCCCAGTTCGGAGACAAGTTATACCTCGAATTCGGAGGCAAATTATTTGACGATTACCATGCTAGTCGGGTACTGCCGGGATTCCAACCGGATAGTAAATTACAGATGCTCCTTCAGCTAAAAGAATATGCAGAAGTTGTAATGGTAATCAGCGCCAGAGACATTGAAAAGAATAAAATACGTAGTGATCTCGGCATCACTTATGACGAAGATATATTACGTATGCGTACAGAATTCGAGCACGTAGGACTTTATACCGGTGGTGTGGTCATCACGCACTATAATGGTCAAGCAAGTACCGATGCCTACCGTAAACGTTTGGAACGTTTAGGAATAAAAGTATATCTACATTATACCATAGAGGGATACCCCAACAACGTGGATTTAATTGATTCCGATGAAGGATTCGGCAAAAACGACTATGTGGAAACTTCACATCCTCTTATCATAGTGACGGCTCCAGGTCCCGGTAGTGGTAAAATGGCTGTATGTCTCAGCCAACTTTACAACGAAAACAAAAGGGGCATCAAGGCGGGGTACGCTAAATTTGAGACATTCCCCGTTTGGAATCTACCTTTGAAACATCCGGTCAACATGGCATACGAAGCAGCCACAGCCGACCTTAATGATGTGAATATGATTGACCCATTTCACCTTGATGCGTATGATAAGATTGCAGTCAACTACAACCGTGATATTGAGATTTTCCCTGTTCTTAATGCATTATTTGAGGGCATCTATGGTGAAAGCCCATATAAATCACCTACTGATATGGGCGTCAACATGATTGGTTTCTGTATGGATGGTGAAGACGTATGTTGCAACGCATCACGCGATGAAATCATCCGTCGCTATTACTACGCACTCTGCAAGTTAGCAGAAAAAGGCGACAATGAAAACGAAGTGAACAAAATAAGGCTTATCATGAAACAAGCCAAACTGACCACAGATTACCGTCGTCCAACCGTTGCGGCACAAGAACGTAAGGAATTATCTGAAAGTGCTGCTGCAGCCATTGAATTGCAAGATGGCAGCATCATTACCTCTCGTACCAGTTCATTGCTCGGTTCAAGCGCCGCTCTCTTGCTCAATGCTACAAAATATTTAGCAGGCATACCTCATAGCAAAAGATTGATTCCTGAACATCTTATTGAACCGATTCAAAAAACCAAAGTAGAATATCTTCATGGACACAATCCTCGTTTACATACAGACGAAGTCCTTGTAGCTCTATCATTACTCAGCGACCAAGATGAAGATTGCCGTAAAGCTCTTGACCAACTCCCTAAGCTAAAAGGGTGCCAAGCCCACTCCACAGTAATGCTTAGCGAAGTGGATCGCAAAATTTTCAATAAATTAGAGGTTGGTATGACTTGCGACCCGGTAAGGAAACTTTACAAGCATTAGCAGTATACAAATACTGCCATATAAACTACACCCCGGCTAACCTTTTGTTTGTCGGGGTATAATTTTATGAAAAGAAGTCAAAGCAAAGCATAATAGACTACAAAATAAAAAGACGCCATCCGTGTGGACAGCGTCTTCACTTCTATATAGCAAAATAGAATTACTCAGCAGTTGCTGGTGCTTCAGCTTCAGGTGTTGCTTCAACTACAGGAGTTTCAACAGGAGCTTCAGCTGCAACAGACTTCTTAGAACGACGAGTGCGAGTCTTCTTAGTAGCCTGTTTTGCCATATTTTCATTGTAGTCAACCAACTCAATGAAACACATAGCTGCATTGTCACTTGGGCGGAAACCTGTTTTTATGATACGAGTATATCCACCTGGACGATCACCTACCTTTACAGAGATTTCCTTAAACAACTCTGTTACGGCATACTTATTTTGCAAATAGCTGAACACAACACGACGAGAATTGGTTGTGTCGTCTTTTGACTTTGTTATTAACGGTTCTACGTATTTCTTCAAAGCCTTAGCTTTTGCTAGAGTCGTAGTGATTCTTTTGTGCATAATCAAAGAGATTGCCATGTTTGCCAACATCGCATTTCTATGAGATGCAGTACGACTCAAATGATTGAATTTCTTATTATGTCTCATTTTAATTAATCTTTATCTAATTTATATTTAGAAATATCTGTTCCAAACGACAGATTCAGACTCTCGAGCAAATCATCAAGCTCAGTGAGCGATTTCTTACCGAAGTTTCTGAATTTCAACAAATCAGTTTTATTGAATTGTACCAAGTCGCCCAATGTCTCAACATCAGCTGCTTTCAAACAATTCAAAGCACGGACAGAAAGGTCCATATCCACTAACTTGGTCTTCAGAAGTTGACGCATATGCAATACTTCTTCATCAAACTCCTCGTTGCCGTCAGCATCAGAATTTTCCAATGTAATCTTCTCGTCAGAGAACAACATGAAGTGATAAATCAATATTTTTGCAGCTTCTTTTAATGCGTCCTTCGGGTGAATGGAACCATCAGTAGAAATTTCAAGAACGAGTTTCTCGTAGTCAGTTTTCTGCTCTACGCGATAATTCTCAACTGCGTACTTAACGTTTCTAATTGGAGTGTAAATTGAATCAATAGGAATGACATTAACATCAGTACAATAGATACGATTCTCTTCAGAAGGAACATATCCGCGACCTTTATTGATAGTCAACTCTATCTGCATCGTTGCTTTGGCATCTAAATGGCAAATAACTAATTCAGGGTTTAACACTTCAAATCCAGTCAGATACTTGTTGATGTCACCAGCCTTGAACTCTGTTGCGTTCTCAACAGTGATGCTCACTTTCTCATTCTCGAATTCTTCTACTATCTTCTTGAATCTTACTTGCTTCAGATTCAATATAATGTTGGTCACATCTTCTTTAACACCGGGTACTGATGCAAATTCATGCTCAACGCCAGCAATACGCATTGTATTGATAGCATAACCCTCAAGTGAAGAAAGAAGGATACGGCGCAAAGCATTACCAACTGTAATACCGAAACCGGGTTCCAACGGACGAAATTCGAATTTACCGTACTTATCGTCCGCTTCCAACATTAATACTTTATCAGGTTTTTGAAATGCTAATATCGCCATTTTCTAATTATTATTTAGAGTACAACTCAACGATCAACTGCTCCTTAATATTCTCAGGAATATCTGCACGTTCCGGTTTGTGGAGTAACTTACCAGACTTTGTATTTTCGTCCCATTCTAACCATGGGTATTTGCTATGATTGAAACCAGCCAATGCATTAGCAACTACTTCCAATGATTTGGATCTTTCACGAACACCTATAATCTGGCCCGGTTTAACAGCGTATGAAGGGATATTCACTACTTCACCATCAACAATGATGTGCTTGTGTCCTACTAACTGACGTGCAGCTGCACGAGTAGGAGCAATACCCAAACGGAATACGATATTATCCAAACGGCATTCTAAGTTCTGCAAAAGAATTTCACCGGTAATACCACTTGTACGAGCGGCTTTCTCAAACATGTTACGGAATTGTTTTTCCAATACACCGTAAGTATATTTAGCTTTTTGCTTCTCAGCCAACATGACACCGTACTCAGACGTTTTCTTTCTTCTATTATTTCCGTGCTGTCCGGGAGGGAAGTTTCTCTTAGACAAAACTTTGTCCGGTCCGAAGATAGCTTCACCGAAACGACGAGCAATTCTTGATTTTGGTCCAGTATATCTAGCCATTTTATTCTGATTTTTAAAGGTTTGCAGGATTTAGTTCATTGCAGCCGCGACGACAGAAAGGAAATGTAGCCCTCGAAACTCGCCAAACCCTGCCTAATTTAGGTTATCTAATATTAAACTCTTCTTCTCTTAGGAGGACGACAACCATTGTGTGGCAATGGAGTAACATCAACAATTTCTATTACTTCAATACCTGCACCATGTATTGTACGAATAGCAGACTCACGACCGTTACCCGGGCCCTTTACATAAGCCTTTACCTTTCTAAGACCAAGATCGTACGCAATCTTCGCACAATCTTGAGCAGCCATCTGTGCTGCATAAGGAGTGTTCTTCTTAGAACCACGGAACCCCATTTTTCCTGCTGAGGACCATGAGATGATCTGTCCTTCGCTATTAGCCAAAGACACAATAATGTTGTTGAATGAGCTATGTACGTGTAATTGGCCCATAGCGTCAACCTTAACATTTCTTTTCTTAGCTGCGACTGTTTTCTTTGCCATATCTAATTATTATTTAGTAGCTTTTTTCTTATTTGCAACTGTTTTCTTCTTACCCTTACGAGTACGAGCGTTGTTCTTTGTGCTTTGTCCACGTACAGGAAGACCGATACGGTGACGAACACCACGATAACAACCGATATCCATCAAACGCTTGATGTTTAATTGGATTTCTGAACGAAGATCTCCTTCTACTTTGTACTCTGCACCGATTACGGCACGAATACTACCAGCTTGCTCATCTGTCCAATCCTTTACTTTGATGTCTTTATCAACACCTGCTTTTTCAAGGATCTTAGCAGAACTACTGCGACCTATACCATAAATATAAGTCAAAGCGATTTCTCCTCTCTTGTTCTGAGGCAAATCTACACCAACAATTCTTATTGCCATATACTTATTATTTCTATTTGCTATAAATGATTAACCCTGACGTGCTTTGAACTTAGGGTTCTTTTTGTTAATAACATACAGACGTCCTTTACGACGTACAATCTTGCACTCGGGAGTACGTTTCTTTAAAGATGCTCTTGTTTTCATATTCTTGTTTTTTATTTATATCTAAATACAATGCGACCTTTAGTAAGATCATAAGGACTCATTTCTACTCTTACCTTATCTCCAGGTAGAATCTTAATGTAATGCATTCTCATCTTGCCTGAGATGTGTCCGGTAATTTCATGTCCATTCTCTAGCTCTACTCTGAACATTGCGTTTGAAAGAGCCTCTACTATTACACCATCTTGTTCAATAGCCGACTGTTTAGCCATACTTAATATAATTTTCCTTCAATTTTTTCAATTTCTTCAAACGAAGATAATATTTCTGCCTTTCCATGATGTATCGCAATAGTATGCTCAAAGTGTGCAGCTAACTTTCCATCGCTTGTCTTTACAGTCCAACGATCTGGCATCATTCCAATCTTAGGTGAGCCTAAAGTTATCATTGGTTCTATTGCTATACACAAACCGTTTTTAATTAATGGTCCGTTTCCACGGCGACCGTAGTTTGGGACTGCAGGATCTTCATGCATCTTCTTCCCGATACCATGACCTACAAATTCTTTTACTACTCCATAACCGTTTGACTCGCAATGTTGCTGTACAGCATAACTAATGTCACCAATTCTTTTTCCAGCAATTGCGGTCTCAATACCTAAATAAAGACTCTCTTTTGTAACTTTTAAGAGGTTCTTTGCCTCTTCTGTTACTTCTCCTACACAAAACGTATAACAAGAATCTCCATTAAATTCATTGAGTAATGCGCCACAATCTACAGATACGATATCGCCACTCTCTAGTGGACGATCACTTGGTATGCCATGCACCACTTCATCATTTACAGAAGCAAAAATAGAAGCCGGGAACGCAGGTCCATACGGATTAGGGAATCCCTTAAAAGTTGGAATTGCACCATTATCCCTTATATATTCCTCAGCCAACTTATCCAACTCCTTAGTTGTAATACCCGGGCGGATAATTTTAGCTATCTCGGCTAATGCCCCCGCCACAACTTGGTTGGCGGCACGCATCAACTCTATTTCATCTTCAGTTTTAAGAAATATCATATGAGATAAATTCTTAATAAGCAGAGAAACCAGAACGACCGCGAATTCGTCCTGAATTCAACAAACCGTCATAGTGTCTCATGAGAAGATGGCTCTCTATTTGTTGCAATGTATCCAATACAACACCGACTAAAATCAACAAGGATGTTCCACCAAAGAATTGAGCGAACTCAGCTTTGACGTCCAACAATCCTGCAAAAGCCGGCATACATGCGATCAACGCCAAACCTAATGAACCGGGGAATGTAATTCTAGACATAATTACGTCAATGTACTCAGCAGTATCCTTACCTGGTTTAATTCCAGGAATGAAACCATTGTTACGTTTCATATCCTCAGCCATTTGTGTCGGATTCAATGTAATTGCCGTGTAGAAATACGTAAATGCAATAATCAACAAAGCAAATATAACATTATACAACACACTGGTGTGGTCGACCATCATTTGCATAAACGGAGTTGCTTGATCAACAGACGTAAATCCCATCAACATAACTGGGATGAACATCAATGCTTGAGCAAAGATGATAGGCATCACATTAGCCGCGAACAACTTCAATGGAATGTACTGACGCGCACCTCCATATTGTTGTCCACCAACAACTCTTTTTGCATATTGCACCGGAATTCGTCTTGTACCTTGTACCATTAATATAGCAGCACATATTACTGCCATCAATATAACAAGTTCCAAAATGAACATCAAAAGTCCACCACCGCTCATATTATTCAAGCGTGCAACAAACTCTTGTCCGAATGCTTCTGGCAAACGAGCTATGATACCAATCATAATGATTAAAGAGACTCCATTTCCCAACCCTTTGTCTGTAATACGCTCACCTAACCACAACACAAACATACTACCAGCAGCAAGGATTATGGTTGCAGTAACCATAAAACTGAACCAACTTATTGTTGGATTCAATGCTCCAGCTGATTGCATTTTCAAATTTGTCAAATAAGCAGGTGCCTGAATAACAAGAATTGCAAGAGTCAAATAACGCGTGTATTGGTTCATCTTACGACGACCACTCTCACCTTCACGTTGCATTTTTTGGAATGCAGGAACAGCTATACCTAACAACTGAATCACGATGGATGCAGAGATGTAAGGCATGATTCCTAACGCAAAGATTGAGGCGTTAGAGAATGCACCTCCCGAGAACATATTCAACAAAGACATCAAACCAGTCTCTGTTTGTGCTTGCAACGCAGTCAATTGAGATGGATCAATACCTGGAAGTACCACGAATGATCCCAAACGATAGATTGCAACAAACAGAATGGTGATGAGGATCCTTTGTCTAAGATCCTCAATCTTCCATATGTTCTTTAAGGTTTCAATTAACTTTTTCATTGAATTTAAAGTTTTGTAGCGTTACCACCTACAGCAACAATGGCAGCTTCTGCGCTCTTAGAGAATGCATTAGCTTCTACGTTTACTTTAGAAGTAAGCTGACCGTTACCTAAAACTTTTACCAATTGCTTGCCTGAAGTCAAACCTGCAGCGGCAAAATCTGCCAATCCTACAGTTTCCAAATTCTTAGCAGTAACCAAAGCTTGGATTGTATCAAGATTTATCGCTTTATACTCAACGCGATTGATATTCTTGAAACCGAATTTCGGCAAACGACGTTGCAAAGGCATCTGACCGCCCTCAAAACCAATTTTCTTCTTATAACCAGATCTTGCTTTCGCACCTTTGTGTCCACGAGTAGAAGTACCGCCCAATCCTGAACCTGCACCACGACCAACTCTCTTACGAGTTTGCACGGAACCACAAGCTGGCTTTAAAGTATTTAATTTCATTTCGTATCAATTTAATAGTAAATAATTAATCTACGACTTTCACCAAGTGATGAAGCTTGCGAATCATACCGCGAGCCGATGGAGTATCTTCAATCTCAACTACTTGATTCAGTTTTCTCAGACCTAATGTATCAAGAGTTCTCTTTTGATCTATAGGTGAGCCTATTCTGCTCTTTACTTGCTTAACTTTTATAGTTGCCATATTCAAAACCTCCTTATCCTCTAAATACTTTATCTAAATTCACTCCACGGTTTTGTGCAATAGTTCTAGCATCACGCATCTCAGCTAATGCTAAGATTGTAGCTTTAACTAAGTTGTGAGGATTTGAAGATCCTTTTGACTTAGCCAAACAGTCTGTAATACCAACACTCTCACATACCGCACGCATTGCTCCACCGGCAACAACACCTGTTCCGGTTGATGCTGGTTTGATGAATACTTCAGCACCACCAAACTTTGCAGCTTGCTCATGAGGCACAGTACCATTCAATACAGGAACTTTAACCAAGTTTTTCTTTGCAGCCTCTACACCTTTAGCTATAGCAGCTGTTACTTCACCGGCTTTTCCAAGTCCCCAACCAATGATACCATTACCATTACCTACTACAACAATGGCAGCAAAAGTAAATGTTCTACCACCTTTTGTTACTTTGGTAACACGATTGATAGCAACCAATCTGTCCTTTAATTCGATATCACTGCTTATCTTAACTCTATTAATTGCCATAATCCATTAAAATTTAAGTCCTCCGTTACGTGCTGCGTCAGCAACTTCTTTCACTCTTCCGTGATACAAGTAACCATTACGGTCAAAAACAACAGTTGTAATTCCGGCCTCTAAAGCTTTCTTGGCAATCAACTCACCAACTTTTGCAGCTTGTTCCTTCTTAGGCATTACTTCCATACCCAAAGAAGAAGCAGCAGCCAAGGTTTTTCCGGTTACGTCATTGATAACTTGAACGTAAATTTGTTTGTTACTTCTAAACACTGACATACGCGGACGTTCAGCAGTACCTGAAATCTTATTGCGTACTCTATACTTAATCTTGATTCGTCTTTCTAATTTCGTTGTCATAATCTTACAATTTTAAAATTACTTAGCACCAGCTGATTTACCAGACTTTCTACGAATTTGCTCACCAACGAACAAAACACCCTTTCCTTTATAAGGTTCAGGTTTACGGAAAGAACGAATTTTTGCACAAACTTGACCTAACAATTGTTTGTCGCAAGACTCCAATATAATCAGAGGATTCTGATTTCTTTCAGACTTGGTTTCTACCTTAATCTCATTCGGCAATTGGAAGAAAATGCTATGGGTATAACCCAAAGAAAACTCTACAAGGTTGCCTTGGTTGCTAGCGCGGAATCCGACACCTACAAGTTCCATTTTCTTAACATAACCTTCAGAAACTCCTACTACCATGTTGTTAATCAAAGAACGATACAACCCATGGAAAGCTTGCTTTTGCTTTGTTTCAACAGTGTCGTTCTGTTCATCAATAGTAAGAACTAACTCAGCACCAGTATTTTCAATTTTAATTGAAGGATGTACTGCTTGAGTCATTTCTCCCTTAGGTCCTTTTACAGAAACTACATTCTCATCATTTACCGTTACAGTTACTCCGGCAGGGATGCTAATTGGCAATTTTCCTATTCTTGACATATTCAATCCTCCAATTAATATACATAACAAAGAACTTCACCACCGATTTTTAATTCGGCAGCTTCCTTGTCTGTCATTACACCTTTGGATGTAGATATGATTGCAATACCCAATCCGTTAATAACTCTCGGCATGTCCTTATAACCGGTATATTTACGCATACCCGGAGTAGACACACGAATCAATTTCTTGATTGCGTTCACTTTGTTCACTGAATCATACTTCAGCGCAACTTTAATTGTCCCTTGAGGGCCATCTTCTACGAACTTATAGTTCAAGATATAGCCCTTGTCGAAAAGGATCTTTGTGATTTCCTTTTTCAAATTTGACGCAGGCACCTCTACCACTCTGTGCTTAGCTTGAATGGCATTACGCAAACGCGTCAAATAATCTGCTATTGGATCTGTCATTTTATAAAAAATTTTAATTAATCGGGACTCTCCCGACAATATTAAATAAATAAATTACCAGCTTGACTTTTTAACTCCGGGAATCAAACCACTTGAAGCCATTTCACGGAACTGGATACGTGAAATACCAAATTGACGCATATATCCTTTTGGACGTCCAGTCAATTTGCAACGATTGTGCAAACGGATTGGATTAGCGTTCTTTGGGATTCTTTGCAACTTTTGAGCAGCCTCAAAAGCCTCAATTGGATCACCAGTATTCACGATTTTCTTCAAAGCGGCACGCTTCTCGGCATATTTAGCTACCATCTTGGCTCTTTTTACCTCACGAGCCTTCATTGATTCTTTTGCCATATCGTATTAATCGTTTTTAGCGTTTTTAAAAGGTAAGCCGAACTCCTTGAGCAATGCATAACCTTCCTCATCGGTCTTAGCTGTTGTCACAAAAGTGATATTCATACCAAGAATACGTTCGATAGAGTCAATGTTAATTTCAGGGAAAATGATTTGTTCCTGAATACCCAAAGTATAGTTTCCACGTCCATCAAACTTGCTTTCAATACCTTTGAAGTCACGGATACGTGGTAATGCAACACGTACCAATTTCTCCAAGAACTCATACATTCTCTCACGACGCAATGTTACCATTACACCGATAGGCATCTTTTTACGCAACTTGAAGTTTGCAACGTCTTTTTTGGAAACAGTAGCTACGGCCTTCTGACCTGTGATAGCTGAAATCTCATTAATTGCAATATCAATAATTTTCTTATCAGCAGTTGCCATACCCAAACCTTGATTGATAACAATCTTCTTGAGCACTGGAATCTGCATAGTTGAAGTATAATTGAATTGCTTCTTCAACGCAGGAGCGATACGCTCTGCATATTCTTTCTTAAGGCTTGCAGTATTTCCCATTACTTAATCTCCTCTCCTGATTTTTTTGCATAACGAACCAACTTGCCGTCTGCGTTTAATTTTCTACCAATACGTGTCGGTTTGCCTGTTTTAGGATCAAGAACATTCAAGTTAGAAATATGGATAGCAGCTTCTTGCTTCACGATTCCACCTTGAGGATTCTTTGCGCTTGGCTTTTGGCTTTTTGAAACCATGTTCAAGCCTTCAACGATGGCACGTTGTTTTTCAACGAACACCTTCAACACTTTACCTGTGCGGCCTTTATCTTCACCGGCATTCACGTAAACTGTATCGCCTTTTTTAATATGTAACTTACTCATTACTTTATATTTCTAAAAAAATTAAAGTACTTCAGGTGCCAAAGAAACTACTTTCATGTTTGCAGCACGCAACTCACGGGCAACAGGGCCGAATATACGACTTCCTCTCAACTCACCTGCGTTATTCAAAAGAACGCAAGCATTATCATCAAAACGGATGTATGAACCGTCAGCACGACGGATCTCCTTCTTAGTACGTACAATCAAAGCTTTTGATACTGCACCTTTTTTAACATCACTTGATGGGATTACACTCTTGATAGAGACTACAATCACATCACCAACAGAAGCATAGCGTCTTTTTGTTCCGCCCAATACGCGGATACAAAGTGCCTCACGTGCACCGCTATTATCTGCTACTACTAATCTAGATTCTGCTTGTATCATAATTACTTAGCTCTTTCTACGATTTCTACAACTCTCCAACATTTTGTTTTGCTCAAAGGACGAGTCTCCATAATCAACACTGTGTCACCAACATGACAATCATTCTTCTCGTCGTGAGCATGGTACTTTTTCGTTTTAGAAACGAACTTACCATAAATCGGGTGTTTTTCCTTGAACTTAGCAGCTACAACAATGGTCTTATCCATTTTGTCGCTTATCACAACACCTGTTCTTGTTTTTCTTAAATTTCTAGCTTCCATGTGGACCATCATTATTTATTAAGTTCTCTCTGACGTAACTCAGTCTTCATTCGAGCGATATTACGACGTGCTGCTTTAATTTGTGCAGGATTCTCTAACGGAGAGACAGAATGGTTTAACAGCATCTGAGTGTAGTTAGCTTCTTCTGTTTGAATACGCTCTGCCAATTCATTGGTTGCTAATTCTTTTATTTCTGCATTCTTCATAATTAAGCGTTTTTATCGTAATCACGTCTAACAATAAACTTAGTTGTCACTGGAAGTTTTTGTGCAGCGAGGCGCAAAGCTTCCTTAGCCACTTCATAAGATACTCCCTCTACTTCAAAGATAATACGTCCCGGAGTGATTGGGAATACATATCCTACAGGGTCTCCCTTACCCTTACCCATACGCACGTCTGCCGGCTTCTTGGTTACAGGTTTATCAGGGAATATACGAATCCAAATTTGACCTTCACGTTGCATGTAACGAGTCACAGCAATACGGGCAGCCTCAATCTGACGACCAGTAATCCAGTGCGTATCGAGAGACTTGATGCCGAATGATCCGAAAGCCAATTGGTTACCGCGTTGAGCATTACCCTTGCAACGTCCTTTCTGCGGTCTTCTATATTTTGTTCTTTTCGGTTGTAACATAATTCTTAAAATTCAAAATTAACGATTATTGTTCTTCTTTTTACGGAAGTTTTTGCCACCGTTGTTACCACGGCCACTCTCTTTTGGTTGTGTGAAGTTTGGTGTCAAATCACGCTTTCCATATACTTCGCCACGGCAAATCCACACTTTGATACCTAACAAACCAACTTTCGTCAAAGCTTCAGCTTGGCAATAGTCGATATCTGCACGGAATGTATGCAACGGTGTACGTCCTTCCTTGTACATTTCTGAACGTGCCATTTCAGCACCATTCAAACGTCCAGAGATAAGAACTTTAATACCTTCTGCACCACTTCTCATAGTGTTAGCGATAGCCATCTTGATAGCGCGACGATATGCGATTTTACCTTCAACTTGGCGAGCGATATTGTTAGCAATAATCACTGCATCGAGCTCTGGCTTCTTTACTTCGAAAATGTTGATTTGGATATCCTTATCGGTAATCTTCTTCAACTCTTCCTTCAACTTGTCAACTTCCTGACCACCTTTACCAATGATCAAACCCGGACGTGCAGTACAAACTGTAATCGTCACAAGTTTCAAGGTACGTTCAATAACGATTCTTGATACACTAGCCTGAGCTAAACGAGCATTCAAGTACTTACGGATTTTGCTATCCTCTAGAAGAGAATCTCCAAAGTCCTTGCCTCCGTACCAGTTAGAATCCCAACCTCTAATTATACCTAATCGGTTGCTTATCGGATTTACTTTCTGTCCCATACTATTTTCAATTAATCATTAGTTTTAGTGCCCACGAACAAAGTCACGTGATTTGAACGTTTGCGGATTCTATAACCTCTACCCTGTGGAGCTGGTCTCATTCTCTTCAATGTAGCACCACAGTCAACATAAATTTTTGTCACGAACAATTCGCCATCTTCGGCTTTACGATCGTTCTTTTGTTCCCAGTTTGCAATAGCAGAGCGCAATAACTTCTCTACATCTGCAGAAGCAGCTTTTGAAGAGAACTTCAAAGTTCCAAGTGCTCTGTTCACCTCCATACCACGAATCATATCAACCACATATCTCATCTTACGTGGAGAGGAAGGTACATTCTGCAACTTTGCAAAATATTGGGTTTTTAGGGCTTCTTTTCTTTTTTCAGCCGCAATTTTCTTTCTTGCTCCCATTTATATTTTACTTTATTATTTCAATAAACAACCTGCTTATTTCTTCTTGTTACCGGCATGGCCACCGAACTTACGAGTAGGCGCAAACTCGCCCAACTTGTGTCCAACCATATTCTCAGTAACGTAAACAGGAATAAACTTATTTCCGTTATGAACTGCAATGGTATGACCTACAAAATCAGGAGATATCATTGAAGCTCTGGCCCAAGTCTTTACTACACTCTTCTTACCGCTCTCATTCATTGCGAGAACTTTCTTTTCGAGCTTAAATTCAATATATGGACCTTTTTTTAATGAACGACTCATAATTTACTCAGATTTACTTATTTCTTATTACATCTTTCGATTATATACTTGTTAGATTGCTTCTTAGGAGCTCTTGTCTTCAAGCCCTTAGCATACAATCCCTTGCGTGAACGTGGATGACCTCCGGATTGACGTCCTTCACCACCACCCATCGGGTGATCATGCGGGTTCATAACAACACCACGGTTGTGAGGACGACGGCCCAACCAACGAGAGCGTCCAGCCTTTCCTGAACTTTCCAACGCATGGTCAGAGTTTCCTACACTACCCACAGTTGCCTTACATGCGCTAAGAATCTGACGAGTCTCGCCAGAAGGCAACTTAATCACGCAGTAACGTCCCTCACGAGATGTCAACTGAGCAAAATTACCTGCAGAACGGACTAACAAAGCACCTTGTCCCGGACGTAACTCAATATTATGAATTACTGTACCTACGGGGATGTTTTGCAAAGGAAGTGCATTACCGATTTCGGGAGCTGCATCCTTTCCTGACATCAATGTGCTACCTACCTGCAAGCCGTTAGGAGCAATAATATAACGTTTCTCTCCATCAGCATAATACAACAGAGCAATACGAGCCGAACGGTTCGGATCGTACTCAATTGTCTTAACAACTGCTGGAACACCATCTTTCTCTCTCTTGAAGTCGATAAAACGGAATCTTCTCTTGTGACCGCCACCTAAATAACGCATTGTCATGCGTCCTACGTTGTTACGACCACCTGATGATTTTTTACCACATACAAGAGACTTCTCTGGTACCGATGCAGTAATCTCTTCAAAAGTACCAATAATCTTGTGTCTCTGCCCTGGTGTCGTGGGCTTAAATTTACGTACTGCCATCTTTTATTTAAATATTGCTATAAAAATCAATTGTATCACCTTCTTTCAAAGTGACAATAGCTTTCTTAAACGCGTTTGTGCGTCCTTGAATAAGACCTGAACGAGTGTAACGACTCTTTGACTTTCCTGAATAAACGCAAGTATTCACTGCAACTACAGTTACATTATACAAAGCTTCGACTTCCTTCTTAATCTCAAGTTTATTAGCATTAGGACGTACAACGAAGCCGAACTTATTCTGCTTCTCTGTAATTGCGGTCATTTTCTCAGTGACCAACGGTTTAACTATATATCCCATAATGTTACTTTTCCTTATTTGGTTAAGATTTCATCGACAACTTTTAGCGAGTCTTCAGTCACAACCATAACATCTGCGTTCAACACCTTGTATGTGTTCAGCGCAGAAGCGATCATAACATTGACACGTTCAATATTACGAGCCGACAAATATACGTTTTTATCTGCACCCGGCAATACGAACAACGCCTTTTTGCCATTAACTTTAAGATTATTTATGATTTCTATGAATTGTTTAGTCTTTGGAGCCTCCATTGTAAAGTCTTCAACAACCACAATCGCATTTTCTTGAGCTTTATATGCCAAGGCTGACTTACGAGCCAAAACCTTAACTTTTTTGTTCAATTTGAAACCGTAATCACGAGGTTTCGGACCGAACACGCGACCTCCACCTACCAATACGGGAGAATTGATGTCACCGCGACGTGCACCACCACCACCTTTTTGGCGTCCTAACTTACGAGTAGAACCGCTTACTTCACTTCTTTCCTTTGACTTAGCTGTTCCTTGACGTTGATTAGCCATAAATTGCTTTACATCAAGATAGATAGCATGGTCATTAGGTTCGATATTGAAGATAGCATCATTCAGAAGAACTTTTCTTCCGGTATCTTCACCTTTGATATTTAATACGCTAACTTCCATTATTTCTCAATTATTACGATTGAACCATTGTAACCCGGAACAGAACCCTTAATCAAAAGTAAGTTGTGTTCAGGAATCACCTTTAACACTTGAAGATTTTGTACAGTCACACGCTCGTTACCCATTTGTCCGGCCATACGCAATCCCTTGAAAACCTTTGCGGGATATGAGCAGGCACCAATTGAACCCGGCTTGCGGGCACGGTTGTGCTGTCCGTGAGTAGTTTGACCTACACCACCAAAACCATGACGTTTTACAACGCCTTGGAAGCCGCGACCTTTTGAGGTACCAACAACGTCAACAAAAGATGCTCCTTCGAACATTTCTACTGTTACGGTGTCACCCAAATTTAACTCTTGTTCAAATCCTGTAAACTCGGCCAAGTGTCTCTTGGCGGTAGTACCGGCTTTTTTAAAGTGTCCCATCATAGGCGCTGTAGTATTCTTTTCCTTTGCTTCTTGGAAGCCAAGTTGAATAGCTGCATAACCATCTTTCTCAACACTCTTTACCTGAGTTACTACACAAGGACCAGCTTCGATAACAGTGCATGGTACATTCTTACCATCGGCACTGAAAACGGATGTCATTCCGATTTTCTTTCCTAATAATCCTGGCATTTCAGTTAATTTTTAATGATACTAAACCTTAATTTCTACTTCTACACCGCTCGGTAATTCAAGCTTCATCAACGCATCAACAGTCTTAGCTGTTGAACTGTAAATATCGATCAATCTCTTATAAGAAGACAATTCGAATTGCTCGCGTGACTTCTTGTTTACGAAAGTTGAACGATTCACAGTAAAGATACGTTTGTGAGTTGGAAGAGGTATTGGACCGCTTACAATTGCACCAGTAGCTTTCACTGTCTTTACAATCTTCTCAGCTGACTTATCAACCAAGTTGTGATCGTAGGATTTCAGTTTAATTCTAATTTTTTGACTCATTGTTTTATTAATTATTTAATTTATTAATGTAAAGGAAAGAGGTATGCCGATTAAGAGTCATTCGCTAACCGGCACCTCTCACCTATTTTTAATTATACTAAATCTACACGTCCTTTGATTTCTTCAAGAACCGCCTTAGCGATTGAACTTGAAACAGGAGCATGATGATCGTAAGTCATTGAAGAAGTTGCACGACCGGAAGTAATAGTACGCAATGCAGTTACATAACCAAACATTTCTGCAAGTGGCACCATAGCCTTCACGATACGAGCACCGCTACGGCTTGTATCCATACCTTCAACTTGACCACGACGCTTATTCAAGTCACCGATAACGTCACCCATATTTTCTTCCGGAGTTACAACCTCCAATTTCATAATAGGCTCCATCAAGACAGGTTTTGCTTGAGCGCATGCACTCTTATAAGCTTGCAATGCACAGATTTCGAATGACAATTGGTCAGAGTCCACAGTATGGTACGAACCATCAATCAATTCTACCTTCAAGCTATCCATCGGATAACCACCCAAGATACCATTCTTCATGGCAGACTCAAAGCCTTTCTGTACAGAAGGAATGAACTCCTTAGGAATGTTACCACCGGTAACTTTATTTTCAAATTGCAATCCGCCTTCCTTATAATCTTCGTCAACCGGGCCTACATTTACGATAATATCAGCGAACTTACCGCGACCTCCTGATTGCTTCTTATAAACTTCGCGCAAATTAACAGTCTTAGTAATAGCTTCCTTATAGTTAACTTGAGGCTTACCTTGATTACATTCAACCTTAAACTCACGTTTCAAACGGTCAATGATGATATCCAAGTGCAACTCTCCCATACCGGAAATGACTGTTTGACCGCTTTGCTCATCAGTCTTAACTGTAAATGTTGGATCCTCCTCAGCCAATTTAGCCAAACCGTTAGACAACTTATCCAAGTCCTTCTGAGTTTTAGGCTCAACTGCAATACCGATTACAGGATCTGGGAAGTCCATTGATTCCAACACGATTGGAGCTGATTCATCACAAAGAGTATCACCTGTACGGATATCTTTGAAACCTACACCTGCACCGATATCACCCGCACTGATTACCTCAACAGGATTTTGGTGATTTGAGTGCATTTGGAACAAACGTGATACACGTTCTTTCTTTCCAGAACGAGTATTATAGATATATGAACCGGCCTCAACCTTACCTGAATATACACGAATAAAGGTCAAACGACCAACATACGGGTCTGTAGCAATCTTAAATGCTAAAGCAGAAGTTTTCTCATCTTCCGTAGCCTTACGTTCCTCTTCCTCTCCTGTTTCAGGGTTTGTACCCACTACGTTAGGAGTATCCAATGGAGAAGGCAAGAAAGCACAAACATAGTCCAACAATGTCTGAACACCCTTGTTCTTAAATGAAGAACCACAAAGCATCGGAGTTACCTCCATTGATACAGTTGCTGCACGCAATGCACGAAGAATTTCTTCTTCTGTAATAGTAGAAGGATCATCAAAGAACTTCTCCATCAAAGCATCGTCAAACTCTGCCACCTTCTCTAACATATTGTTTCTCCACTCTTCTGCTTCATCCAACAAGTCTGCCGGGATATCCTCAACATCATAGTCTGCTCCCATAGTCTCATCATGCCAAAGGATAGCTTTCATCTTAATCAAGTCAACTACTCCCTTGAATGTTTCTTCAGCACCGATAGGAATTACGATTGGACATGGATTTGCGCCCAAAACATCCTTCATCTGACGAACTACCTCATAGAAGTCTGCACCAGAACGGTCCATTTTGTTAACATAACCGATACGAGGGACATTATATTTGTCAGCTTGACGCCATACAGTCTCAGACTGCGGCTCAACACCACCTACTGCACAGTAAGTAGCAACAGCACCGTCCAAAACACGTAAAGAACGCTCTACCTCTGCAGTAAAGTCAACGTGTCCCGGAGTGTCAATCAAGTTAATCTTAAATGTCTTATTATCCCATTTCCAGCTGGTTGTTGTAGCAGCCGAAGTAATAGTGATACCACGCTCCTGCTCTTGAGCCATCCAGTCCATAGTTGCAGTACCGTCGTGAGTTTCACCAATTTTGTGTGTCAAACCCGTATAAAACAAAATACGCTCTGAAGTCGTAGTCTTACCGGCATCAATATGCGCCATGATACCGATATTACGGGTCATATGTAAATCATGCTTTGCCATTGTTTAAGCTGCTTTAAGTTTGTTAAAATCTAAAATGTGCAAATGCACGGTTAGCCTCTGCCATACGGTGCATATCTTCTTTACGCTTGAAAGCACCACCTTGTTCATTGAACGCATCCATGATTTCTGCTGCCAACTTGTCAGCCATAGTCTTACCACCACGCTTACGGGCAAACAAAATCAAGTTCTTCATAGAGATAGACTCTTTACGCTCAGGACGAACTTCAGTAGGAACTTGGAAAGTAGCACCACCGATACGACGAGACTTAACCTCTACTTGTGGAGTTACATTATCCAATGCAGTCTTCCAAATTTCCAATGCACTCTTCTCTTCATTAGGCATCTTAGACTTTACAGCCTCAAGAGCCGCATAGAAGATTTCGTAAGAAATATTCTTCTTACCATCGTACATCAAATGATTTACAAACTTAGAAACTTTAACATCGTTAAAGACCGGATCCGGAAGGATCACGCGTTTTTTTGGTTTCGCTTTTCTCATTTTTAAAAAACGTTTTTCAGTTTGGCTGTACTTTGTAATCTTCAACTCCCCCACCGGAGAATTTACTCAACCTTAGCTCAACAAACCAAAACTAATAAATGAATAAATTAATTTAATTACTTTTTAGCGGCTTTAGGACGCTTTGCACCGTATTTTGAACGGCGTTGAGTACGATTTGCAACACCTGCAGTATCCAATGTACCGCGAACAATGTGATAACGTACACCCGGAAGGTCTTTTACACGACCACCGCGTACCAACACGATTGAGTGTTCTTGCAAGTTATGACCTTCTCCCGGAATGTAAGAGTTCACTTCCTTCATGTTGGTCAAACGCACACGAGCGACTTTACGCATCGCTGAATTAGGTTTCTTAGGTGTGGTAGTATAAACACGAACACATACACCACGACGTTGAGGACATGAGTCCAAAGCCGGCGATTTGCTCTTTTCTACCAATACCGTTCTACCCTTTCTTACTAACTGTTGAATAGTTGGCATGTTGTTAATTTTTAAGTTGTTATATTTTATTTTTATTAAATTTCTCGTTCACAAAAGGCCACAGCGGGACTTTTCAGCGTGCAAAGTTACGTATTTTATTCTAAACCGCAATGTATTTTCGCCTTTTTACGGCTCTTTCTGCTTAAAAAAACGCCATTATGCTGAAAGTTTTAACAAAGTTTTGCAGAAGGTAGTCTTTTTTAAGAGGCGCTTTTGGATTTTTACACCTGTCGTTGCTCCTTTTCTATCCTAAACTATAACTGTTCTGACGTCACAGGCGCAACTATAAAACATGGCACGGTCTTCATCTGAATGAATCAAGTAGTATTTAGACATTACACCTTATTATATAATATATACAATAAAAGGAAGGAACGCACACTGCTCCTTCCTTATATCGAATCTGCGAAATTAAACACATGATTACGCGTCTCCCTTTGCCATTCCAAAAGGAGCAATCGTCCTTGGCTCGCCGGTATGCATATCAATCGGTCCGAACGTCTGTTCATAACGGTTGATATTATCCTGCAAAGCATACAGCAAGCGTTTGGCATGCTCGGGCGCCATAACAATGCGCGATTTAACGGGTGCTTTTGGCAAGCCGGGCAACACACACGCAAAGTCCAATATCACCTCGGATGTCGAATGGGCGATCATCGCCAGGTTTGCATACACACCTTGTGCCACTTCCGGAGTTATCTCTACTTGCAACATTCCTCCTTGTTGCTCATTGTTGTCTTGTTTCATAATCGTATAGTTTTACACCTTATTATATTATATATATGAGAATCTTTGAACTACCGTACAAAAATACACATTTATAACGACCAATAAAGCATAATACCAAAGAAAGACTGATTTTGATTCAAGTTTTTTATACTGCAACACCATCGGTTGCTCTCTATAAAAGAGACAAACCAACCGCACACAATCCTTTATTTATGCCGAGTTTTCAATCCATGATAGGTTTTTCGTAGAACAGACAACCGCAATCCAACAAACAGTTCGCAATACAAAATCGTCATTTTTTTCTTTCTTTTATTTGCAGTTACCTACTATTCAAGTATATTTGCAAAAATATAACCACCTTAACTTAGTGGGTGGTTCGTCTCTTTTATAGAGAGAATACTAATAAATACAACAGAGAAACTAAAATTATATTAACCTATTTCTAAATTTTAAACCAAATGAAAAGAAGACTACGAAACCTCCTGATGGCAGGAATAGCCATCTTGGGAAGCTGGAGTTACACTTCGGCTTACACTGTGGACGACTTGACATCCGCAGGTTGGACAAAAGTTGACAACATTGAGAATGTCGATGTTTCTAAAAATTTATTCGTTTTTGTTGACGCAGGTTCATCCAACTATCTTATGACAGACCCTGGGGATGGAGGAAGAGCTATTTACAAAAATATAGCAGACCCTGCTACTAACAAACATTATGCATGGTTACTAGAAGGATCTGGAGACACATATGCTATCAAAGGTTCAGACAGCCGTTTTTATTTCAATACAGGTGGCGCTGGGTGGGACAACTACATGAGTGTTACTAATGATAATGCAAATTATATCTTCTCATTAGCTGACGGTAAATATTCGCTTAAACGAACAACTGCAGAAGAATTCCTTGGTCCATGGAATGACAATGGCGCTGTTGCCAATGACGGAGAAGGTATTGCAGCGAATAAAGGTGCAGCAAAAGCTCCTGGCTTTTATATATATTGTATATCCAAAGAGGATTATTGGCCCGCACCTACAGAAGAAGTAAAAACATTACTGAACACTGCAACACCGGAAAGCCCAGTTGACATAACACACCTTTTAACCAATCCTAATTTTTCTGAAGATGTAACTATAGGCTGGAATCGTAAAGCCCCATGTAATTGGTATAACAATACGGGTGTAGACGGAACTCGTTTTGTTGAATTTTGTGATTGGAATGCAGGTTCTTGGAACGGTTCAATATCGCAAACCATATACGGAATCCCTAACGGAAGTTACAGAGTGAAAGCCGTAGGACAAGCCGCAAATTCAAATGTTACTGTTACCCTTACGGCAAATGGAGTATCTAATAATCTAAATTGCATAGGTGATACAGGTGGCAACGTTGCTATAGGCGGTGAAGTTGTAGCAGCTGGTACTGGACATGCTGGTTGGCAGTATATGGAAGTAGAATGTAACGTAACAGATGGTACATTGAATATTAACGGAAACGCGACCTCTAACTCACAATATCGTTGGGCTAATTTTGACTATGTTACAGTTACGTGCCTTCAAGTTTTTGATTTATCCTCATATATCACATTGTATGAAGAAGCTTTATCCAATGCACAAAATATGCTTACAACATCGGAACAGTTGGAAAGTTCTGTCAAAACAGCTCTTAATACAACCATCAATACTTATAATAGCGTAGACCAAACCAGTCAAGCTGCATTGGAAGAAGCAATAGCAGCAATCAATACTGCAATCAACAACTGCAACACATCTATTTCAGCATACGCATCAGCAAAAGCATATCTTGACAAGATGGGGGCAGTTCTTGATAATACCAACGTATATACTCAAGACGCATACGATGCTAAATATGGAACATGGTTGGCAGAATACAACGCAGGTACACTTGCTACTTCTACTGCTGCGACATTGAGCGCAGACATGGCTTATAGCACAGGATGGCACTCAGCAAACAATATTGATGAAGTTTTACTATCTACTTGGACTATAGGTGGTGAAAAAGCTAATAACTATGACAAGGCATTATACATCAACACCTGGTCTCTTGAAGGTAATACAGATGGCTCAGAATTTTTTACTCCTTTCTTTGAGTATTGGGTTGGCGATGGCGATGTTCTTGCTGGAAATACCATCCAATCTACCATTACAGGCTTAGAGCCCAATGCCACATATTCTTTCACTATCCGTGCACGCGTACGCCAAACCAACAACCAAACGAAGATTGCCAATGGTATTACAATGCAAGTGGGCGAAGGCACTCCAGTGGATATCAGTTCCGGTACTATCTTCGGTATGGGTCCGTTCTTCATCGGTAACTTCTCAGCAGTGGGTGAAACCGACGCTGAAGGAACATTGACCGCTACCATCACAGTGGCTGCGAATAGCAACATCTCTTGGTTATCATTCTACAATGCTAAATATACAGAGGGCGAAGACCTTTCTGCTTATATCGCTGACTATGAGTTCGCTTTGGCAAACGCTACCGCAGCTTTGAGCAAAGGTATGGATCCTAACTTACGTTCGGCTCTTCAAAGCACTGTTGATACATACTCTTCAGTGGATACTACCAATAAGACAGCCTTGATTACCGCCAAGGAAGCATTGGACGCAGCACTTACAGATGAAATCCGCGCAAGCGTTGCCGAATTGGAAGGCTCAAGCATCAACGGATGGAGTAGAACAGGTAATAGTGCTAATTTTGAGGTGAACACTTGGTCCGGAGAAGGCGCCACTGACGGTTCTAACATGACTACACCGTTCTTACAAAATTGGCAAGGAAAAGAAAACGGTGCCTTAGGTGACGCAGTCATGACTTATACTTTAACCGACCAGGCTCAAGGTTACTATAGAGTTTCTGCCTTGATTCGTTCCTTGAACGAGAATGGTGGAGCGGCTCCGGCTGGTACATTCATCTTTGCGAATACAGCCATTGAGCGTGCTTACAATGGTACAGCATGTACCAACGGTGTGTATGACGAACCGGAAGTTTATGGTTATGTAGGCGCAGACGGTAACTTGTCTATCGGTGTCAAGGTGATTCGCGCTAACGTAAACTGGGTTTCATTCAAGAACTTCAAGGTGGAATATCTCGGCACAGAATTGACTAACGATATGGTTAGCAACTTGACAGAAGAAGCTCCTTCGTTCACATACAACACTACAGCACAAGCAACCCTTGACGCAGCAGTAAGTGCATTGAGCGGAACTCAAAACGCTGACAACTACGTAGCAGCAGGTTCTGCTATTGAAACAGCTTATAGAACCGGTGATGTTGATTTGACTGAATTGAATACTGCCATCGCAAATGCTGAAGCAGCAGCAAGCAGTAAGGTTCTTGGATTCGCTACAGGCGAGTACGCTCCTTACAATAACGTTGAGGTTATTACTGCCCTTGCAACAGCTAAAACTTTCAGCCCGACTACTGTCTTTGATCAAACTTTAGTTGTAGAAATGACTAACACATTGAACGCAGCTTCATGGAACGAGAACACAGAAGAAGTGAACGCTATTTATGACGGTTCGTTTGAATACGCATACTCAACCGACGGTAATGTTAAACCTTTCGGATGGCATGCTACTAATGATCGCGACAATGCAACCAACGTTCGTTATATGTGGAATGTTGCTTCTAACGCCGGTTTGAACGCTACTTCTACCGGTAAGGCATTGTTCACTAAGTACGAAGCATACTATGGCCAAGAAACCGGTTACACCATGCCATTGAAGGCAAACACCATCTATGAGTTGACATTCGTTTACGGTGGTTGGGACGATTGTAAAAAGGACGGTTATGTAACCGTGACCGCTCCTAACGATGATAACATTGAAGTAACAGTAAGCAGATTGCCGCTTGACGCTACTAACGGACACCAAGACGCAAACGCATGGAAGAGCTACAAGGCAAGATTCCAAACTAGCGACGCCGGCAATTACGTTCTCGGATTGCGCAAGGATAATGACGGTACTACAGTGCAAAGCCAATACGTTTACGGCGATATGAAGTTGTTCACTGCTAAGGCTGAGGACATCAACTTTACATTCAAAGCGGACTATGGAACTTTGATTCTTCCATTCGACGCAGAATTGCAAGAGGGCATGGAGGCATACACATGTGACGGAAAAGAGGAAAATGAATTGACATTAACTCTGACTCCGGCCGAAAGTTTCGTTGCCAACACTCCGTACATCGTTAAGAAGACTGGTGCTACTACCGATTACACATTCAACGGTATCGCTTATAGCACTGCAACTACTTACACAGACGGTTTGCTTACTGGTACACTCGTTGACATGACAGCTCCTGCAGGTTCATTGGTATTGCAGAACCAACCAAGCGGTTTAGGTTTCTATCAAGTAGATACTAATGATATCACGGTGAAAGCAAACCGTGTTTACGTGACCGAAGAAATGGCAGGCGTAAACGTACGCGCATTGATTCTTCCGGGCAATGAAACCGGCATCAACAGCGTAGTAGCTGAGGACAGCATCGTTGACGTTTACACTATCGGTGGTGTTAAGGTGAAAGAAGGCGTTAAGGCTTCTGAGGCTCTTAATGGCTTGGCAAAAGGCTTCTACATCGTAGGTGGCAAAAAAGTAATGAAGTAATAACGACAAAAACGAAACAAACAATATGAAAAGGATTCAATATATTCGCCCGATGGTGAAAGAATGCCACGTAGAAGCACAAGGCATGATGGCATTGTCCAGATTGGAAGGAAGTGCCAATAAGGAATATGAAGTTTTGGTAAACGAAGACGCGTTTACCGACATTTGGGGTAACGAGTTGTAATTCAACCGACATACTAATCTTAAAGGTCCGTTCATCCGCATCGATGAACGGACCTTTTTTTACCCCACTGAGGTCGCTGAAATGCCGGACGTCCGTCGTCACGACGACAGACGTCTTGCGTTTGAACGGCGGACGTCCGACATTTTGAAGAGAAAAGCGTCCTATTTTGACTAGTTCCGGCAAAACAAAAAAAGACGAGGCGCGCTCCTTTTTTGAAGCGCGCCTCGTCCTGTTATAATCGAATATTACTATTCTATTTATGCTTCTTCATCATCCTCCAAGTCAAGGATAGACTTGCGGTTAGCCATCAGGCGGTCATATTCCTCCTTGCTACCCACAACAATCTTTCCGAACTCACGCAGACCGGTTCCGGCAGGAATCAAGTGTCCACAGATAACGTTCTCCTTCATACCTTCCAACTTGTCGGACTTGCCATTGATGGCTGCGTCGTTCAATACCTTTGTGGTCTCTTGGAAAGATGCAGCAGACATGAAGCTTGAAGTCTGCAATGCAGCACGTGTGATACCTTGCAAAATCTGGATTGATGTAGCAGGCATAGCATCGCGAACTTGCACAGGGCGCAAGTCTTTACGTTTCAACGTAGAGTTCTCGTCGCGCAACTTACGTGCTGTCACAATCATACCGGCTTGCATATTCTCAGAGTCACCGGCGTCAATTACCACCTTCTTGCCCCAGATGCGATCGTTCTCTTCCGCGAAGTCAAGCTTATCTACAATCTGTTGTTCCAAGAAACGTGTATCACCCGGCTCGTCTATTTGCACCTTACGCATCATCTGACGTACGATTACCTCAAAGTGCTTGTCGTTAATCTTCACACCTTGCATACGATAAACGTCTTGAATCTCATTCACGATATATTCTTGAACGGCTGTCGGGCCCTTAATAGCCAAGATGTCTGCAGGAGTCGTAGCTCCATCGGACAACGGCGTTCCGGCACGAACGTAATCGCTCTCTTGAACAAGGATTTGTTTTGACAATGGAACCAAGTATTTCTTAACCTCACCCAGCTTTGAAGTTACGGTGATTTCACGATTACCACGTTTCAACTTGCCTAAACTTACCTCACCATCGATTTCTGATACGACAGAAGGGTTAGACGGGTTACGAGCCTCAAACAACTCAGTCACACGAGGAAGACCTCCGGTGATATCGCCAGCCTTACCAACTGCACGAGGAATCTTCACCAAGATGTCACCGGCTTTCACTGTTTGGTTATCCTCTACTGATAAGTGACCACCGATTGGGAAGTTATATGTTCGTATCAACTCACCATTCTCGTCAAGGATATGAGCTGAAGGCACCTTACCCTTATCTTTAGATTCGATGATAATCATCTCGCGCAAACCTGTTGTCTCATCCGATTCAACACGATATGTCACACCTTCGATAACATCCTCGAATTGGATTCTACCCGGTGTTTCTGTTACGATGATAGCATTGAACGGATCCCATTTAGCAATCATCTCGCCCTTCTTCACCGTTGCACCTTCGTTCACATACAATGTTGAACCATAAGGAACGTTCTGAGTAAGAAGCACAATGCCTGTATTTACATCAACGAAACGAACTTCGGCCAAACGACCTACAACCATCTTGGCTGCATTACCTGTCTCGTCAGCAATATCTACTGTACGCAACTCTTCGAACTCAACCTTAGAATCATATTTTGCAATGATAGTAGCATTTGCTGCTGCATTCGAAGCCACACCACCGGCGTGGAACGTACGCAATGTCAACTGAGTACCCGGCTCACCAATGGACTGAGCTGCGATGACACCCACTGCCTCACCTTTTTGTACCATGCGGCTTGTTGCCAAGTTACGTCCGTAACACTTCATACATACGCCCTTCTTGCTTTCACAAGTCAATACGGAACGAATTTCAACGCTTTCAATTGGTGAATTCTCAATAGCTTGAGCCTTGTCTTCAGTAATTTCCTCACCGGCAGCTACTATCAATTCTCCTGTTGAAGGATTGATAACATCGTGAACGGACACACGTCCCAAGATACGTTCTGAAAGTGATGAAATCACCTCATCGCCATTCTTAAGCGCTGTGCAGACCAAACCACGCAATGTACCGCAGTCTTCTTCTGTAATAATGACATCGTGAGAAACGTCCACCAAACGACGAGTCAAATAACCGGCATCTGCGGTTTTCAATGCGGTATCGGCCAAACCCTTACGAGCACCGTGAGTAGAGATAAAGTACTCCAACACGCTCATACCTTCCTTAAAGTTAGAAAGGATCGGATTCTCAATAATTTGCGCGCTCTCAGCTCCTGCCTTTTGAGGTTTAGCCATCAAACCACGCATACCAGACAACTGACTGATCTGACCTGCAGAACCACGGGCACCGGAATCCAACATCATGTAAACGGCATTGAAACCTTGGTCGGCCTCTTTCATGGTCTTCAACAAGATGTCTGACAAGTTGTTATTGATGTGTGTCCATGTGTCGATAACCTGATTGTAACGTTCATTGTCGGTAATGAATCCCATACCATAGTCGTTTGCTATACGCTCAACTTCCTCATTACCCTTGCGCACCAATTCTTCCTTCTCTTCAGGAATAATGATATCGCCCAAGTTGAATGACAAACCACCAACATAAGCCATACGGTAACCTAAGTTCTTGATTCCGTCGAGGAACTCACAAGCACGAGCCACACCTACTGACTTAATAACATCGGTAATAATGCCACGCAATGTTTTCTTAGATATAACATCATTGAAGAATCCGATTTCCTCAGGAATGATTTCATTTACAATCACTCGACCTACTGAAGTTTCAATCATCTTCTCTACCAACTCACCATTCTCATTCAAGTCCTTAACAATAACCTTTATAGGCGCATGGATATCTACACGCTTCTCGTTGTATGCAATGATTGCTTCTTCAGGACCGTAGAATGTCAAACCTTCGCCCTTTGAACCGGGACGTAATTTTGTAATATAGTACAGACCCAACACCATATCCTGAGAAGGCACTGTGATAGGCGCTCCATTGGCAGGATTCAAGATGTTGTGTGATTGAAGCATTAAAATTTGCGCTTCAAGGATAGCCTCGTTGCTCAAAGGCAAGTGAACAGCCATTTGGTCACCATCGAAGTCGGCGTTGAACGCAGTACATGCCAATGGGTGCAATTGAATAGCCTTACCTTCAATCATCTTAGGTTGGAAAGCTTGGATACCCAAACGGTGCAAAGTCGGCGCACGGTTCAACAATACCGGGTGTCCTTTCATTACATGCTCCAGGATATCCCATATTACTGGGTCTTTACGATCTACAATCTTTTTCGCTGATTTAACGGTCTTAACGATACCGCGCTCTATCAACTTACGAATGATAAACGGCTTGTACAATTCTGCTGCCATTAACTTTGGCAAACCGCACTCGCCCATCTTCAATTCCGGACCTACGACAATTACCGAACGTGCTGAATAATCGACACGCTTTCCTAACAAGTTCTGACGGAAACGTCCTTGCTTACCCTTTAACGAGTCAGAAAGTGACTTCAAAGGACGGTTGGCATCGGTCTTTACCGCACTTGATTTACGAGAGTTGTCGAACAAACTGTCAACAGCCTCTTGCAACATACGCTTCTCGTTACGGAGAATCACTTCCGGAGCTTTGATTTCAATCAATCTCTTCAAACGATTGTTACGGATAATAACGCGACGATACAAATCGTTCAAATCAGAAGTAGCGAAACGACCACCATCCAGAGGTACTAACGGACGAAGTTCTGGTGGAATAACCGGAAGTATCTTCATAATCATCCATTCCGGTTTGTTGCGATTGCGACTGCTACGGAATGACTCCACAACTTGCAAACGTTTCAATGAATCGTTCTTACGTTGCTGAGCAGTATCAGCATTGGCACTGTCACGCAACTCGTATGATAACTTGTCAAGGTCCAAACGCACCAACATATCATAGATAGCTTCCGCACCCATCTTAGCAATAAACTTGTTAGGATCGGAATCGTCTAGATATTGGTTCTCTCTTGGCAACTTGTCCAAGAAATCCAAATATTCGTCTTCTGTCAGCAAATCATTCTCTGCGACACCTTCTTCAGCCAAAACACCCGGTTGAATAACGATGTAACGCTCGTAATAAATTACTGAATCCAACTTCTTAGTAGGTAATCCTAACAAATAACCTATTTTATTAGGTAAGGAACGGAAATACCAAATGTGTGCAACCGGCACTACCAACTGGATATGTCCGGAACGCTCACGACGTACTTTCTTTTCTGTTACCTCAACACCGCAACGGTCACAAACGATACCCTTATAACGGATTCGTTTGTATTTACCGCAATGGCACTCATAATCCTTTGTAGGACCGAAGATGCGCTCACAGAACAAACCGTCACGTTCCGGCTTGTATGTACGATAATTTATGGTCTCAGGTTTCAAAACCTCGCCAAACGAATTTTCCAAGATTTCCTCAGGTGAGGCCAATCCTATGGTAATCTTCGTAAAATTACTCTTTACTTTAGATTCTTTTCTAAAAGCCATATTCTATATTAATTAAAGAGTTCAATGTTATTCAAGCGTAACACTCAATCCTAAACCTCTCAACTCGTGAAGCAACACGTTCAAAGATTCCGGAATTCCCGGTGTTGGCATCGGCTCGCCCTTAACGATAGCTTCGTAAGCCTTTGAACGTCCTACGACATCATCGGACTTGATGGTCAAAATCTCTTGCAATACATGAGAAGCGCCAAATGCCTCAATTGCCCAAACCTCCATTTCTCCGAAACGCTGTCCTCCAAATTGTGCTTTACCACCAAGAGGTTGTTGCGTAATCAATGAGTACGGACCGATAGAACGCGCATGCATCTTATCTTCAACCATGTGTCCTAATTTCAACATATAAGCTACGCCGACTGTTGCCAACTGGTCGAATTTCTCACCGGTTTCACCGTCGTACAACTGGGTTGAACAATAACGTGGTAAACCAGCCTTATCGGTCCATTCACACAAATCATCTAATGTAGCTCCATCAAAAATAGGAGTAGCAAACTTAACGCCTAATTCCTTACCTGCAGCACCGAGTACAGTCTCGAATATCTGACCGATGTTCATACGAGAAGGCACACCTAACGGATTCAATACAATATCCACCGGTGTTCCGTCTGCCAAGAATGGCATATCTTCTTGACGAACCACTTTAGATACGATACCTTTATTTCCGTGACGTCCTGCCATCTTATCTCCAACACCAATCTTACGCTTCTTAGCGATATAGACTTTTGCCATTTGAATGATTCCTGAAGGCAATTCATCTCCAATTGTTATGGCAAATTTCTTACGCTTCAGCTCTGCATCTAGTTGCTTATATTTCTTCAAGAAGTTTACAATCAACTGGCTTATCAAGTCATTCAAATGCTCATCGTCAGTCCAATTGCTCAATTGGATTCCTGTAAAGTCTAAGTTTTCCAAAGCAGAAGCTGTAAACTTAGCTCCAGAAGCAATTACTTCGCTACCAATATAATCCTTAACGCCTTGTGAAACCTTATCCTTAGTCAACTCCAATAATTTGTCAACAAGAATCGCTTTCAAATCGTCAACCTTGCTATTGAACTCTTCATCAATTTTCGGAAGCAATTGTTTGTCCGCAGCCTTTGCCGCACGTGTCTTGATAGCACGAGAGAACAACTTCTTGTCAATAACAACACCGCTCAATGAAGGTGATGCCTTTAAAGAAGCATCCTTAACATCACCGGCCTTATCACCGAATATAGCACGTAGCAACTTTTCTTCAGGAGAAGGGTCTGATTCTCCCTTCGGAGTAATCTTACCAATCATGATATCACCTGGTTGTATGCGAGCACCAACACGAACAATACCATTTTCATCCAAATCCTTAGTAGCTTCCTCGCTCACGTTTGGAATATCAGAAGTCAACTCTTCAACTCCACGTTTTGTTTCACGAACCTCCAATGAGAATTCTTCAACATGAACTGAAGTCAAGATATCTTCTCTTACCACACGTTCATTAAGCACAATAGCATCCTCGTAATTGTAACCCTTCCAAGGCATGTAAGCTACAAGCAAATTCTTACCCAATGCTAACTCTCCATCTTGGGTAGAATATCCTTCTGTCAAAATATCACCGGCTTTCACACGCTGACCCTTTTCACAAATAGGACGCAAGTCTATTGTCATGTTTTGGTTGGTACGACGGAACTTAGGAATACGGTATTCTTTCAATGCAGGTTCGAAACTTACGAACTCTTCTTCTTCAGTACGGTCGTACAAAATACGAATTGTAGTAGCATCCACATACTCTATAATACCATCGCCCTCAGCTGTAATCATTGTACGCGAATTCTCACAAACTTGCTTCTCAATACCAGTACCAACAATCGGAGCCTCACTTCTTAACAATGGAACTGCCTGACGCATCATGTTAGAACCCATCAAAGCACGGTGAGCATCATCATGCTCAAGGAATGGAATCAAAGAAGCAGCAATTGAAGCAATTTGTTGAGGTGCAACGTCCATCAAATGAACCTCAGATGGAGGAACAACAGGATAATCATCATCACGACGACACTTAACTTTCGTACGAATAAATGTTCCGTCTTCATTCAATGGTGCATTACCTTGTCCAATGACTTTGTTTTCTTCTTCCTCTGCCGTTAAGTACTCAATACCTGTTTCCAATGATAAATCAACTACTCCGTTATTAACCTTACGGTACGGAGTTTCAATGAAACCAAGTTCGTTAATCTTCGCGTATACACACAAAGATGAAATCAAACCGATATTAGGTCCTTCAGGAGACTCAATTGGACACAAACGACCATAGTGAGTATAATGTACGTCACGGACCTCAAAACCGGCACGTTCACGTGACAAACCTCCAGGACCGAGGGCAGACAAACGACGTTTGTGTGTAACCTCCGCCAATGGATTGGTTTGATCCATAAATTGTGACAACGCATTTGTTCCAAAGAAAGTATTGATTACTGAAGAAATTGTCTTCGCATTAATCAAATCTGTTGGAGTAAACACTTCGTTGTCGCGCACGTTCATACGTTCTCGGATTGTACGACTCATACGCGCCAAACCTATCGCGAACTGATTGCTCAATTGCTCGCCCACTGTTCTAACACGACGGTTGCTCAAGTGATCAATATCATCAACAAGCGCCTTTGAATTAATCAATTCAATAAGGTACTTAATGATTTCTATAATATCTTCTTTTGTCAACACGCGTACGTCCATATCAGTAGATAAATTCAATTTTCTATTGATACGATAACGACCGACCTCACCTAAATCATAACGCTTTTCTGAGAAGAACAAATTATTGATTACTTCTCTTGCGCTTGCATCATCAGCTGGATCAGCATTACGTAATTGACGATAAATATGTAATACAGCCTCAGTCTCAGAGTTACTGGGGTCTTTTTGTAAAGTATTAAATATAATTGAATAATCTGAAGTGTTTATATCTTCTTTGTGTACCAAGATATACGGAACTCCACACTCCAAGATAGCATCAATATGACTCTCTTCCAGGACGGTCTCTCGGTCTAGAATCATCTCGTTACGCTCGTTGGATACAACTTCACCGGTATCTTCATCGACAAAATCTTCTACCCAACTTTTCAAAACACGAGCTGCCAATCTCTTTCCGATATTCTTCTTCAGATTTGCTTTAGTTGCCTTGACTTCATCTGCCAAGTTGAAAATTTGCAGAATATCCTTATCATTCTCAAAACCGATAGCGCGCAATAACGTTGTAACAGGTAATTTCTTCTTACGATCAATGTAAGCATACATTACGTTATTGATATCGGTTGCGAACTCAATCCAAGAACCCTTGAACGGAATAATTCTAGCGGAGTACAATTGTGTACCATTAGCGTGAATGCTAGAACCAAAGAATACACCAGGTGAACGATGCAATTGTGATACTATAACACGTTCAGCACCATTTATAATGAATGTTCCGTTTTCTGTCATATACGGAATTGGGCCTAGGAATACATCCTGAGTCGTAGAATCAAATTCTACATGGTCGGGGTCAGTACAATATAACTTCAACTTCGCCTTTAATGGGACACTATATGTAAGCCCACGCTCTAAACACTCTTCAATTGTATAGCGCGGGGGATCAATATAATAATCAAGAAACTCTAACACGAAGTTGTTACGTGTGTCTGCAATAGGGAAATTCTCTGAGAAGACTTTATAAAGTCCGTCATTCTTACGTTTCTCAGGGGGTGTATCCAATTGGAGGAAGTCTTTAAATGACTTCAACTGCACATCAAGAAAATCCGGATAAGGCATCGGATTCTTGACCGTTGCAAAGTTTACTCTCTGATTTACAATATTAGAGGACATCTGCGTTGATTTATTTTTACTTATTGATAGTTTTAGACACAAAAAGGTAAAGAACCCTCTACCAGAGGATTCTTTACCGGAAGACCTGATAACAGGCTAAAATTATTTCAATTCAATTTCTGCACCAGCTTCCTCAAGAGCTTTCTTCAAAGCCTCTGCGTCAGCCTTAGGCATGCCTTCTTTCAATACGCTAGGAGCACCATCAACCATCTCCTTAGCTTCCTTCAAACCAAGACCGCAAGATTCCTTAACAGCCTTTACTACTTGCAACTTAGCAGCACCTGCGCTCTTCAATACTACATCGAAAGAATCTTTCTCAGCAGCAGCTTCTGCGCCAGCAGCTGCAGGACCAGCAGCAACAGCAACAGCTGCAGCAGCAGGCTCAATTCCGTACTCATCCTTCAGGATAGTTGCCAACTCATTAACTTCTTTAACTGTCAAATTTACCAATTCTTCAGCAATAGCTTTCAAATCTGCCATTTTATTCTAATTTTAAATGTTTTAATACTAATTTAATTTATTCGGGTCTCTCACCGAGAGTCTTAAGAACTCCATGAATAGTGTTTCCACCTGATTGTAGAGCAGAAAGTACGTTCTTGGCTGGTGATTGTAACAAAGCAACAATCTCAGCAATAACCTCGTTCTTACTCTTGATAGCTGTAAGAGCATCTAATTGATCTGCACCAACATAGAATCCTTCTTCAGCATAAGCCGCCTTTAATGCCGGCATTCCATCCTTCGCAAAATCTTTTAGCAACTTTGCAGGACCATTAGCGGTATTTGTAAACAATACTGCAGTCGTTCCCTTCAAGCAGCCATACAAAGGAGAATAATCAATTTCCGAAGCTTCAAAAGCTTTTTGTAGCAAAGTATTCTTTACTACAACCATCTTTGTCTCAGTTTGGAAACATTTTCTTCTCAATTCGCTAGTCTTAGCAGCATTCAAACCTGTTGCATCAACTAAATAGAAATGAGGATACTCCTTCAAGATTTCACCAAGTTGTACTATAATATTACCTTTATCTTCCTTTCTCATGATTTTACTCCTTTATTAGATTTCTTCAACGGCCTTAGGATCGATTTTGATTCCGCGACTCATTGTACTTGAAAGATAAATACTCTTAATATAAGTACCCTTAGCTGCAGCTGGCTTCAATTTAATTACTGTAGAAATAAATTCTTTCGCATTTTGTGCGATTTGTTCTGCAGTGAAAGAAACTTTACCAATTGAAGTGTGCAAGATACCTGTTTTATCAACTTTAAAGTCAATTTTACCTTGCTTAACTTCCTTAACAGCCTTGGCAACATCCATTGTCACAGTACCACTCTTTGGATTAGGCATCAATCCACGAGGACCGAGCACACGTCCGAGGGCACCAATCTTTCCCATTATTGAAGGCATGGTGATGATAACATCAATATCGGTCCATCCTCCCTTGATCTTTTCGATATATTCATCGAGACCAACATAGTCAGCGCCTGCTTCCTTAGCAGCAGCTTCAGCATCCGGAGTACACAAGCAAAGAACCCTTGTAACCTTACCAGTACCATTAGGAAGAGATACAACACCTCTCACCATTTGATTGGCTTTACGGGGGTCTACGCCCAAACGTACATCAATATCTACAGAAGCATCAAACTTAGTAGTAGTAATATCTTTTACTAACTGTGAAGCCTCCTTCAAAGAGTATGCTTTCCCTGCTTCAATCTTGTCAGCGACCAACTTTTGATTTTTTGTCAGTTTACTCATTTTAATTGAAGATTTTAATTATTAACCCGGGAAGTCTCCTTTTACAGTGATACCCATACTTCTTGCTGTTCCTGCAACCAATTTCATCGCAGCTTCTATCGTAAAGCAGTTCAAATCAGGCATCTTATCTTGAGCTATCGTACGAACTTGTTCCCAAGTAATCTCGGCAATTTTCTTACGATTAGGCTCAGCTGACCCACCTTTTACTTTTGCAACCTCCATCAACTGTACTGCTACAGGAGGAGTCTTAACGATAAAGTCATAAGACTTATCAGTGTAATAAGTGATTACAACCGGAAGTACTTTACCGGCCTTGTCCTGAGTTCTGGCGTTGAATGCTTTACAGAAATCCATGATATTGATACCCTTGGAACCCAAAGCAGGACCTACTGGGGGTGATGGATTTGCAGCGCCTCCTTTAATCTGTAATTTGATTAATCCAGCAACTTCTTTAGCCATTTTCTTATTATTTATTGAGTTTTGATATTAAAAGAACAACACACGTAACAAAAGCGTTATTCTTTTTCAACTTGCATAAAACCTAATTCCAATGGTGTTTTACGACCAAAGATTTTAACCATAACCTTCAGCTTCTTCTTCTCGTTATTGACTTCTTCGATTACAGCCGAAAAACCACTAAATGGTCCCTCTGTTACTTTAACCGTATCGCCAACCAAATATGGGATAAACACTTCTTCTGGAACATCTTGCATTTCATCAACTGAACCTAAAAGACGATTTACCTCAACCTGACGCAAAGGAGTTGGGTTTGTATTTGACTCACCCAAGAATCCCAAAACATTCGGTGTATTACGCAAAAGGATGGCAGTTTCACCAACCAATCTTGCTTCAACCAAAACATAACCCGGTAGATGATTACGCTCCTTTACTACACGTTTACCGTTACGTACTTGAACGACCTTTTCTGTCGGGATAAGCACTTGAGAGACATTTTTTCCAAATCCGCCTCGATCCAATTTAATCTCGGCATCAATGTACTCTTTCACTTTGCTTTCTTTTCCACTGATGGCACGCAATACGTACCATTTCATTTCAATTTCAGCCATCTCTCAGTTCTCTTAATTAGGATAAATAAACTCCATCGCATTTTGGAAAACGAAATCCATAGCGAAAATAACCAATGCAATGAGTAGGGAAGCAGATAATACTACAATTGCAGTGTTAGTAAGTTCTGAAGGACTTGGCCAAGTTGTTTTATGAACAAGTTCATCATATGATTCCTTACAATATTTAAAGATTCTCTTTATCATATTCTTTAATTTTAGCACGGGAGGAGAGGCTCGAACTCCCGACACCCGGTTTTGGAGACCGGTGCTCTACCAACTGAGCTACTCCCGTAAATGTAAGCCTCCGAAAAGGCTTACAAGATTTTTATTTAGTCAAATACTTCTGTAATCTGACCAGAACCTACTGTACGACCACCTTCACGGATAGCGAAACGCAAACCTACGTTCAAAGCAACCGGATAGATCAAATTTACAGTAATTTCCACGTTATCACCAGGCATTACCATTTCAGTTCCTTCTGGCAAGTGGATTTCACCTGTACAGTCCATTGTACGAAGATAGAACTGAGGACGATACTTGTTACCAAACGGAGTGTGACGTCCACCTTCTTCTTTCTTCAATACGTAGATTGAAGCCTTGAAACCAGAGTGAGGAGTAATTGAACCCGGATGAGTAATTACCATACCACGTTTAATCTCAGTCTTATCAATACCACGGAGCAACAAACCAACATTATCACCAGCTTCACCTTCATCCAACAATTTACGGAACATTTCAACACCAGTAATAACTGACTTCTTATTCTCACCCAAACCAAGGATTTGAACTTCGTCACCTACTTTAACAACACCAGTCTCAATACGACCAGTTGCCACTGTACCGCGACCTGTAATTGAGAACACATCTTCAACAGGCATCAAGAAAGGCTTTTCAACATCGCGAACAGGTTCTTGAATCCATGTATCACAAGCTTCCATCAATTCCATAACCTTATCTTCCCATTGAGCAACACCATTCAATGCGCCAAGAGCAGAACCACGGATAATTGGAGTATCTTCCTCAAAATCATAAGCTGATAACAACTCATGCATTTCCATTTCAACCAACTCCAACATTTCCTCATCGTCAACCATATCACACTTATTCAAGAAAACAACCAAACGTGGAACGTTTACCTGACGAGCCAAAAGGATATGCTCACGAGTTTGAGGCATCGGACCATCAGTTGCAGCACAAACAATGATAGCACCATCCATCTGAGCAGCACCTGTAACCATGTTTTTAACATAGTCGGCGTGACCCGGACAATCCACGTGAGCATAGTGACGATTTGCAGTCTCATACTCTACGTGAGAAGTGTTAATAGTAATACCTCTCTCTTTTTCTTCAGGAGCATTATCAATCTGATCGAAAGACTTAACTTCTGAAAGACCCTTTTTTGCCAACACAGTAGTGATAGCAGCTGTCAAAGTAGTCTTACCGTGGTCAACGTGACCGATAGTACCAATGTTAACATGCGGCTTGGTACGCTCAAACTTCTCTTTTGCCATAGCTTTACTTTATTAGTATTTTTAAAATAATGAATAATCTATTCGTTTCTAAAATCTCTCTAAAATTGAGCTGTTACCGAGACTTGAACTCGGGACCTCTTCCTTACCAAGGAAGTGCTCTACCGCTGAGCTATAACAGCAAACTTTGAGCGGAAAACGGGGCTCAAACCCGCGACCCCCAGCTTGGAAGGCTAGTGCTCTATCAACTGAGCTATTTCCGCAAAACGTTAGGGGCACTCCCTAATATGTGGGCAAAGATGGATTCGAACCACCGAAGGCGTAAGCCAGCAGATTTACAGTCTGCCCCATTTGGCCACTCTGGTATTTGCCCATCCTGTCATCTCTAACTTTGAGCCTCTTGTCGGATTCGAACCAACGACCCCGAGATTACAAATCACGTGCTCTGGCCAACTGAGCTAAAGAGGCAATTGCAGCCACATATCCTACGCAGATATGCTCGAAACGGCTGCAAAGTTAAGTGTATTTATTGAATCCACAAAAAAAAATCAGTTTTTTTTAATGAATCCGTTGTTTTTCCTTGTATTTGGACAGTTGACGGATCAACGCATCCAAGCATTCATCTACTGCTTCTTCAAATGTGTCGCATACTTTTTCCGCAAAGAACTCGCCATTTAACGCCAAAACCTTTATGGAGGCTTCTTTATTCATGGCGGTCTCGGGTTTAACGACCTTTAATGACACCTCTACCTTTCTTATTTCTTCATTAAATTTTCCGAACTTGGCAACTTTTTTTTCAATAAAATCTTGAAGTTTCTCTGTCGCTTCAAAATGAATAGCCTGAATTCTTACTTCCATAATCATTGCTTTTACGCTCTTGGATGAGCTTGGTTATACATTTTTTTTAACTCCTCAAAAGTGGTATGAGTGTATATCTCAGTGGTTGAAACACTCTCGTGCCCTAATAAATCTTTCAAGGTCTCTAAATCTGCATTATTATTTAGCATTGCAGTGGCGAATGTATGACGTAATACATGCGGGCTCCTCTTCTTTAAGGTCGAAACTTTGTTTAAATAATATCGTACTAAGAATCGCACCTTGTCATTTTTCAATCGGCAACCTAACTCATCAACAAAGAATGCTTCTGACTCTATTCTCAATACTTTTTTTTCATTGAGATACTCTTGAATCATTTTTTGTAAATGCTCACCGAATGGAATTATCCGCTGTTTATTCCTCTTACCGGTAACCTTTATTTGCAACATCCCCAAATCAACACTTACATCATCTAAACTCGTCAATTCAGAAAGGCGAACTCCAGTTTCATAGAATAAACTTATCATTAACCTATCCCTTCTACCTAAGAAGTTTTCTTCAAAGAATCCGCTAGACAATAATCTATCCATCTCTTCTTCTCTAAGAAACGCCGGCAACACTTTTTCTTTTTTGGGACCTTTTAAACTCCTTATCGGGTTATATTTAATCCATCCGCATTTTAACAGATATTTATAAAATGTTCGCAAAGCGCTCAACCTCCTATTTACTGTAGATGACGTTAGCCCTGAATCTAACATCTTTACAATCCAATTCCTGACAATATCTACATCTACCGTCTCCCAAGTCAAGGTTTCATCCAAATCTTTATAAAATAACTCAAACGCCTTCAAGTCATCCTGATACTCCTTTACCGTTCGTTGCGAATAATTTCGCTCTAACGTCAAGTATTTCAGAAAAGATCCGGGCCACATATCATGCTTTTTATGGCAACGAATATAGAAAAAAGAAAAATAAGTTCAAAAGAATTTAAGTATTTTTATTCTTCTACGCGTTGCAATTTCTGAACGTATACAGCACGTTCTTTTGCAAGTCTCTTTGTTACTGAAGGTTTATCGAACTGCTGACGTCTTCTTAACTCTTTAACAACACCAGTCTTTTCGAATTTTCTCTTGAACTTTTTCAAAGCTCTTTCAATGTTCTCACCTTCTTTTACAGGTACTACAATCATGTTTTTTGTTTTAAAAATTAATGAATTAATACTAAAGTCACAAAATGCGGTGCAAAATTAAGTAATGTTTTCGAATCCACAAAAGAAAATCGCAAACTTCTCACCTTTAATGTAACAAGAGCATCCTTTTCTTTTTTTCAAGAATAACTATTAATATTCAAATGTCACGTGATTATTACACAAAAAAGGGCGAACTTTAAAGCTCACCCTTACCTTATTCTTATTATATTATTCTTACAAATTAGGATTGATTTTATTCCATTCTGAAATTGCTGGAACAATATTCAATGTTACCAACTCATCGCGCATCTTGCACAAATGAGCATAACTTGCATCCAACTTTGCAATTTCCTCAGAAGTTCCTTCCGGCATTTTATACGAACAACCATTTGTATCAAGAGTTGTATCCATTGCCATCATGATATGATTGTATTTTTCGTTAGAAACATATGTACCTGCAGGATAACGGAATTTCTCACCTCCCATAGCAGAACGAATCATTTCTACTGATAAATAAGAAGGGCTTTGGAATGAAGAACGGCCACGCAACTTGATGATTGCTGCACCACCTTGAGTTACATCTTTCTTCATTTGTTCCCATTCTTCTTCAGAAAACTCTGCTGTACCGATAATGTCAGTTAAAGGTTTGCCTGCTATTTTTACAGCACTACCAAACACTGCCATTTGTTCGCCATGACCTCCATAAGTCGCACATCCTGTAACTTCGCTTTGCATTACACCAAACTTTTTAGCTAAAGCACTTTGCAAACGAGTAGAATCCAATCCTGCAAGTGTCGTCACCTGACCGGGTTTCAAACCTGAATAAAGTAAAGTTACCAAGCCTGTCAAATCAGCAGGATTAAAAATTATTACGACATGTTTAACATCCGGACAGTATGTCTTAATGTTTTTACCCAATTCTTCTGCAATCTTACAATTACCCGCTAACAAATCTTCACGGGTCATACCTTCCTTACGAGGAGCACCACCTGAAGAAATTATATATTTAGCATCCTTGAAAGCTTCAGCAACATCAGTCGTAGCTGTAATGTTTACATTATCAAAACCACTCTGACGCATCTCTTCAGCCACACCTTCCGGTGAAAATACATCATACAAACATAAGTTTGAAGTCAAACCCATCATTAAAGCTGATTGAGCCATGTTAGAGCCAATCATTCCGGCTGCGCCGACAATAACCAATTTGTCATTCGTCAAAAATTCCATAGTGCTTATTATTTAAATAATACGTATTAATCTAAGGAACAAAGATAAGGAAAAAGAAATGAAGTAGGCAATACAACCCTACTTTTTTTTCATAAACTAACAAATTGACGCCATCATTAGTTTAGTTTACCACTCACTACAACAAAATATTTTCAATGTTTTATTCCTTTCAGGGAAATATAATTGTATTTTTGTAACCATTCTAACACACAATTACATGAAACAACATATAATAGAAAGAGTCCATTCACTTCGTTCTTATATGAAAGCACACCAATTGGATGCATTCATATTCCCTAGTACAGACCCTCATTGTGGAGAATATATCCCAGAACATTGGAAAGCTCGCGAATGGATTTCTGGATTCAACGGTTCGGCCGGAACAGCAGTAGTAACACTTGACAACGCAGCTTTATGGACAGACTCGAGATACTTTATCGCTGCCGAAGAGCAATTAAAGGGAACGCCTTTTACATTAATGAAAGACAAATTACCTTCAACCCCAAGTATTACACAGTGGCTCACTCAACAATTACAAGAAAACTGCGTCGTAGGGGTAGATGCATGGGTCAATGCCACAAACGAAGTATTTCGTCTGAAAGAAGAATTGGGTAAAAACAATATCTTTGTCAATACGGACTTTAACCCCACCGAACAACTTTGGAAAGAACGCCCAAGCATACCTTTGAATAAAATTGAGATACACCCATTAGTTTATGCCGGTAAAAGCGTAGATAAGAAACTAACGGATATTCGTGCTATTATGCATAAAAAACATTGCGACGGCTTCATAATCTCAGCATTGGACGAAATCGCATGGACATTAAACTTGCGAGGAACAGACATTCATTGTAATCCTTTATTCGTTTCATATCTCTTTATAACCGCAAACAATTGCACCTTATATATAAATAAGGAGAAACTTACATCAGAAATTGAAGAATACCTTAAAGACAATCATGTATGCATTAAATCGTACGAAGATATTCTCCGCGAATTACAAGAATTCAAGGGCGAAGGTATCCTTATGGATTTCAACAACACAAACTATAAACTTTACAGCAACGTCAACCGTGAATGCTGGATTGAGGACAATATCTCTCCTATTGCCTTAATGAGAATAATTAAAAACCCGGCAGAAATCACAGGCTATAAAAATGCGATGATTCGTGACGGCATTGCAATGGTTAAGTTCTTAAAATGGCTAAAATCGGCTGTAAAAGATGGGGGACAAACTGAAATATCTATTGACAAGAAACTAACAGAGTTTAGGGCGGAACAAGAAAATTATTGCGACATTAGTTTTGACACTATTGCTGGATACGGAGAACACGGAGCTATCGTCCATTATGAAGCCACTCCTGAAACTGACATCGAGCTTCAACCAAAAGGCTTGCTTCTTTTGGACTCTGGCGCACAATATCGAGATGGTACGACCGACATCACCCGAACAATTGCACTCGGGCCGACAACAGATGAAGAAACACATAATTACACATTAGTTCTAAAAGGTCATATCTCATTAGCAAGAGTAAAGTTCCCAGAAGGAAGCAGTGGCACACAATTGGACATCTGCGCACGCTACGCCATGTGGCAAGAAGGTATCAACTACCTACATGGAACTGGACACGGCGTCGGATCTTATTTATGCGTTCACGAAGGTCCACATCAATTACGAATGAATTATATGCCTACCCCCTTAAAAGCAAATATGACTTTAACTAACGAACCCGGGATATACAAAGTCGGGAAACACGGCATAAGAATTGAAAACACGCAACTTATCATCCCATATATGGAGACTGAATTTGGACGTTTCTTACAATTCGAGCCTCTTACTTTATGTCCTATTGACACTGCCCCCATTGACTTTACTATGTTGAACAAAGAAGAAGCGGAGTGGTTAAACAATTACCACCATATTGTTTACGAGCGACTATCGCCCCACCTTGATTACGAACATCGCCAATGGTTGGCAGATGCAACAAAACCTATATTTATAAATCATAATTAAAACAAATGGCACTAATAAAGAAACTCAATGAACTTACTCCGAATTTTGGCAAACATTGTTATTTTTCGGAAGGGGCTGTTATCGTGGGAGATGTAACAATGGGTGATGATTGTACTGTATGGTTCAACGCTGTCATACGTGGTGACGTTCATTTTATAAAAATTGGCAATAGAGTTAATATTCAAGATGGCTCTTGCTTACACACTCTATACGGCAAAGCACCTATAATTATTGGTGATGATGTAACCATCGGACATAATGTAACCCTACATGGTTGCGAAATCAAAAACGGAGCACTTATTGGTATGGGGTCAACTGTTATGGATCATGCCATTGTTGGACAAGGCGCTATTGTTGCTGCTGGAGCATTAGTTCTTAAAAACACCATTATTGGTGACGGTGAGCTATGGGGTGGCGTGCCTGCCAAATTCATCAAGAAAGTGGATTCTGAACAAGCCAAGGGACTAAACCAAACATATGCACAACATTACATTATGTATTCCGATTGGTTTAGGACATCAGACGAAAACCCGAACAACACACACTACTGCACTACGTCAGAAGAATATGAACGTAAACTCAAAGGCGAATAACATTCGTAAAAGCATTATAAAAGTAAATCTACCTTTCAATCATCCACAAACATAACCAATAAAAACAACGAGCATCGAATGCTCGTTGTTTTTATTGGTTATATCTTGATGTCTTGCTCGAAAACGTATTCAAATTCATTTTAATCATTTTTTGACGGGTTATTAAAGACTGCTTCATAAACCAAGTTAGAAGCCCCGGAATTATCAAAAATATAATTCCCGGCAATTTGTCCTCTTTCCCTCATGAATTTTTCATCTAGAAGCAGACGGTCCATTGTTTCAACAAACGTTGCTGAATCTTGAACTTCAAAACAACCACCCAAACTCAATAATGTTTGTGCCTCACGGAATTTCTTATTATTAGGTCCTATGATAACCGGAAGTCCATATACGGCAGCTTCTGGCACATTGTGAATTCCCGAGCCAAACCCACCTCCTACATATGCAATCTCGCCATATCTATATATAGAAGATAACAAACCAAAGCAATCTATTATCAAACAGTCTGCTTTAGTGATATTCTCTTCGGATACTTGCGTATATCGTATAGAAGGCCGTTGTAGCTTTCCTTCTATTTCCTTTAAATGACTTTCTTTAATAACATGAGGAGCTATTATCAATTTTAATTCAGGATGTTCATTAAAATAAGGAATAATAAGATCCTCATCAGGTCCCCATGAACTTCCTGCCACCATCAACCTTGAAGCTTGTTTAAACTGCTCTACGATGGGTAGTTCTTTTGCCTGTTTTGCTATATCAAGCACTCTATCAAAACGAGTGTCCCCTACTACTGTTACATTGGAGAAACCTTTTCGCAGCAACAATTCACGTGAAAATTCATTCTGGACAAAGAAGTGTGTAATACATTTCAATACGTGCCCATAAGCTTTACCATACCAACGGAAAAACACTTGATTTTCACGAAAAATACTACTTACACTATAAACCGGGATGTTTTTAAAATGACAAGCGTGCAAATAATTGTTCCAAAACTCATATTTGATAAAGAAAGCCATGCACGGATGAGCCAATCGCAAAAAACTCATAACGTTTCCGGGAGTATCAAAAGGCAAATAGCAAATCACGTCCGCGCCTTCATAATTCTTACGCACTTCATATCCTGATGGTGAAAAGAATGTCAACAGAATCTTATACTCAGGATGTTCACGTCGCAAGCGTTCCATTAACGGCCGCCCTTGTTCGAATTCTCCCAATGAAGCCGCATGAAACCACACATATTTTTCATCGTCACGAATTTTCTTCTTCAGTATTCGGAACGTCTGCCATTGTCCTTTCACTATCAATCTTGCTTTCTTATGAAAAGGCGAGACTAATATAATAGCCAAGACATAGAGATAGAGTGCTAATGAATACGTCATTTTAAAATTTCTATCGCTTTATTGATTCTTCGCAATGTTTCTTCCTTACCCAAAAAAGCAGAAAGTTCATACATATCCGGTCCCTTACCTGTTCCGACCAATGCTACTCGCCATGGATTCCAAGGTTTCTTTCCGGTAGTTTCCACCCATTTCTCAACAGCCTTTTGCTGACTTTCTACACTAAAATCATCCAAAGCGCTTAACACTCCTGCCAGCTCTTTCATATCTGCAGAAGTCGTTTCATTCCAATTTTTACGAACGAATTTATCATCATAAGTGTAATTCTCCGGTGCAATGAAGAAGAAATCACACAAAGGCCACAAATCCTTTATAAAATTGATTTTCTTCATCTTCATCATCCCAACCACGGCTTCAACTTGCTCCATTGACGCCCCAATACCATTAGCTCGGAGAATCTCATCAAAAGCCGGTGCCAGTTCTTTGTTGTCTTTCAAAAGAATATACTCTTTATTAAACCACATTCCCTTTACATAATCAAAACGGGCTCCAGCTTTACTACATTTGGTAATATCAAACAAACGAATCATTTCGTCCAATGACATAATTTCTTGTTCTGTTCCAGGATTCCATCCTAACAAAGCCAAGAAATTCAAGACCGCTTCCGGCAAATACCCACTCTCGCGGTATCCCGAAGACACCTCACCGCTTTTAGGATCATGCCACTCCAATGGGAATACCGGGAAGCCCAAACGGTCACCATCGCGTTTGCTTAACTTTCCCTTTCCATCCGGTTTTAACAATAGTGGCAAATGAGCAAAAGAAGGCATCGTATCCTCCCAACCAAATGCTCTGTACAATAAAACATGAAGCGGAGCAGACGGTAACCATTCTTCACCGCGAATAACATGCGTTACTTCCATTAAATGGTCGTCAACAATATTTGCCAGATGGTAAGTAGGCAATTCATCTGCACTTTTATAAAGCACTTTATCATCCAATATAGACGAATTGATTACTACATCCCCTCGAATCATATCATGAACACAAACATCCTCACCAGGTTCTATCTTAAAACGAACCACATATTGATGACCAGAGTCAATCAGTGATTTAACTTCTTCCTGCGATAATGACAGCGAATTCCTCATCATCAAACGAGTCGATGCATCATACTGGAAGTTTTGTATATCTGCTCGTTTAGCGTCAAGTTCCTCCGGAGTGTCAAAAGCGATATAGGCTTTTCCTGCGTCCAACAACTGCTGCACATATTTCTTATAAATATCACGGCGTTCTGATTGTCTATAAGGACCGTGTTCACCACCAAAGCTAACACCTTCATCAAAATGAATGCCTAACCATTTGAAAGATTCTATTATGTATTCTTCTGCACCCGGCACAAAACGATTGGAATCGGTATCTTCTATTCGGAAAATAAATTCACCGCCATGTTGACGCGCAAACAAATAGTTATATAACGCCGTACGGACACCTCCAATATGTAAAGCTCCAGTCGGACTTGGAGCAAAACGAACTCTTACTTTCCTTTCAGCCATAATAACAAATGTAAATTTTATGCAAAAATACGATTTTTATTTAAAAGGTCAGTATTTTTTTCGTATTTTCGTCCAATCGTAAACAAAGAACAACATGAACAGATATAACAAACAAAAACATCTTAATGTCAAGGATTTGATATATAGATTTATCGTTACCATCATTGCAATCGCCATTGTTTGCTCATATTTACCAAGAGACGACAGGTATAGTTATCAGTTTGATTTAGATAAACCATGGCGATACAGTCAACTTATTGCGAGTTTTGACTTCCCCATTTACAAAAGTCCGGAAAGCATCCAAAAAGAGCAAGACAGCATTATGCGTTATTACAAACCATACTTCGCTCTTTACGGAAATATCGGCACGGAACAAAGCAACCGAATCAGTGAACTTATAAAAAAAGAATCTCAAGACAAGAACGCATCACGTTTTCTTTCTCAAATAAAAAATATCCTTGACGATATTTATCAGAGAGGCATAATAAGTACAGAAGATTTCCAAAGAGCCGAAACCGACAGCATCAGTTTTGTTCGGATTTATTCCGGCAATGAAGCCAAAGAGATACATCTCAGCAACATCTACACGCCCAAAACGGCTTACGAGTATCTTATTTCTCAAGTAATAGGAAAGAATGAGTCAGAACGCGGATTGCTAAAGAAATACAATTTAAATGATTACATCCAAGCCAACCTTGTCTTTGATAAAACCAAATCGGAAGAGGACAAAAAGAACTTGCTTTCATCGCTTTCATATTCTTCCGGAATGGTCATCAGCGGACAAAAGATTATAGACAGAGGGGACATTGTTGATGAAAACACCTATCTAATCTTAACGTCGTTAGAAAAGGAATATTCCAAGCGCCATGATGAGATGAAGCAATCACGAATCATGCTTTTAGGGCAAATACTATACGTTAGTATCATTGCATTTTGCTTAATGCTCTTCTTTAGTATGTTCCGTCGAGACTACCTAATCAGTAGCCGTAAGATATTTTTCTTAACGATTATCCCCGTCATTTACCCTCTTCTCACATCGTTTTTGATAAAGCACAATCTGTTCAGCGTATATATCATACCTTATGCAATGGGGCCTATCTTTATCCGTGTATTCATGGACTCCCGAACTGCCTTTGTGACACATGTATCCACAATCCTTATATGCGCTGTTACCCTTAAATATCCATACGAGTTCATTGCAACACAAATCATTTCCGGCATGGTCGCCATTTATAGCTTGCGCGAATTATCGCAACGCTCACAGCTTATAAGAACGGCATTGTATATTACCATTTCTGCGATTGTCGTATATGCCGGCATAGAGCTTATACACGAACGAGATTTCACACACTTGGATTATAGAATGTACGTTTACATTATGCTCAACGGTGTCGCTTTATTGTTTGCTTACCCACTGTTGTTCATCTTGGAAAAAGTGTTTGGATTCACCTCAAATGTAACGCTCGTAGAACTCTCTAATATCAACAACCAACTACTTAGAAGAATGTCTGAAGTGGCTCCGGGCACTTTCCAACATTCCTTACAAGTAGCCAATCTGGCGACGGCTGTAGCCAACAAAATCGGAGCGAAAAGTCAGTTAATCAGGACAGGAGCATTGTATCACGACATCGGAAAAATCAACCATCCGGTATATTTCACAGAGAACCAGAAGAAAATCAATCCGCACGAACGCTTAACAAATGAACAGAGTGCGGGAGTGGTCATCAATCACGTCAAAGAGGGAATAAAATTAGCAGAAAAGCACAAACTGCCACAGGTTATCAAAGATTTCATCACGACACATCACGGGTTGGGTAAGACCAAGTTCTTCCTTATTTCATCCATAAACGAGAATCCGAACAAGCCTGTTGACGAAGCTTTATTTACCTATCCGGGTCCAAATCCTTTCACATTGGAACAAGCTATTCTAATGATGGCCGACGCCGTTGAAGCTGCATCCCGTAGCCTTAGCGACTACACAGAAGAGAATATAAGCAATTTGGTAGATAAAATCGTGGACACACAAGTCAATGAAGGATTCTTCAAAGATTGCCCCATCACATTCCAGGATATTACAATAGCGAAAGATGTGTTTAAAGACAAATTAAAAACTGTATATCACACCAGAATCAGTTATCCCGAGTTGAAGAAAGACTAATGTCACATCGGGTCAACATCATAATATATCTGTGCGCTACCATAACCTGTACGTTGTAATAAAGTGTCACGCACCGACAACAAACATTGACGCACTTTATCCATTGAGATGCCCGGCTCAAGTTTAATAACAATCTTACGGATATATAACAATTGTATTCGTGCTACGGGGGGAACGTCCGGACCAAGAATCCTATGGCCAAACACTGCGCGTAAACTTTGTCCCATATCCTTTGCCAATCTGTCAAGGACGTCGGAGCGCTTATGTTTCATATACACATATATCAACCGACAGAACGGCGGGAATGCAAACAACTGACGTTCCTCTATTTGTTGACAATACAAACCATTATAGTCATGCGATACCACTTGTGCGATAACCGGTAAATCCGGACTTTTTGTTTGCAGAATCACTCTGCCCTGCGCCCTACGTCGCCCTGCACGACCGGCCACTTGAGCCATCATTTGATAAGCACGTTCAAAACTTCTAAAATCGGGAACGTTCATCATTGAATCGGTATTGAGAATACCGACCACCCCTACACGTTCAAAGTCCAGCCCTTTTGTCACCATTTGCGTACCAATTAAAATGTTGGTACGACCTTCTTGGAAATCGGATATAATACGTTCGTATGCCGAACGGGTACGAGTCGTATCCAAATCCATACGCGCTATCGACGCGTCAGGGAATAAATGTTTAACTACATCCTCTACTTTTTCCGTTCCAAATCCGTGCTGCACCAACTTCTTTTCCTCGCAAGCCGGACATCGCGCCGGAACATCACTTACAAACCCACAATAATGGCAAGTCAACTTATTCATGCTCATATGATAAGTCATACTCACATCACATTTAGGGCATCTTGGAGTCCATCCACACGCATGACATTCCAACTGCGGGGCATATCCCCTTCTGTTTTGAAACAAAATGACTTGCTCCTTGTTTTCCAATGCTCGGCGCATCTCATCAAGCAACCTTGACGAAAAAGGTCCTACCATTCGGCGTTTTCTATGCAGTTCCTTAATATCGACAACTTCAACGCATGGCATTTCAACATGACCATAACGCTCCTTCATCTCTACCAGTCCATACTTGTTTGTACGGACATTATAATATGTTTCCAATGCCGGTGTGGCTGTTCCTAACAATGTCTTTGCCCCACACATCTTCGCAAGGACCAACGCTACGTTTCTCGCATGATATCGGGGAGAGGGGTCTTGCTGCTTATACGAATGCTCATGTTCCTCATCCACAATCACCAACCCCAACCTTTGAAATGGGAGAAATACGGAAGAGCGAGCCCCCAAGACGACATCATAAGGACTATCAGACATCTGTTTGTTCCAAATTTCGACACGCTCCGCATCCGGAAACTTGGAATGGTACACGACCATACGCCCACCAAAAACGCGACTAAGGCGCTCGGTCAGTTGCGTGGTCAGAGCTATTTCGGGAACCAAATAAAGCACTTGTTTACCCTCGTCTATCATTTTACGGATAAGATGGATATACACCTCCGTCTTTCCGCTAGAAGTCACACCATGCAACAAGCACACTGATTGGTTTCGGAAACAAGATAATATTTGATTGAAGGCTTGTTGCTGACCGTTGCTCAATGGACTTAAACCAACGACGTCGGCAACTCCGGTTGTTGACAGGCGCCCTATTTCATACTGATACGACTCGAAGACACCCCTTACAATCAAAGCATTGCAAATATTGGTTGTAACACCGGCGGCTTCCATAAGCGAGCGTTTAGGCACCTCCTCCAACAACTGTGAATTTTTCAGCCGCAACGCAGCAACACATCCTGACATTTCGATATACTTCGTCAGTACAGCAAGTTGTTTGGGAGCGCGCTTTAGTTCGTCCAATAAAGCGCTCAGGATGTTTTCGTCAAAGAACTTCTCACAAAGACGTATATGCGTTTCGGTTCGTGGTTTGAAGGTTTGTTTAACCTCCTCCTTCATCACCAACACTCCCTTCGCCAGCAGTCCTTTTACTACACGCAATGCAGCAAACGCCGCACATTGTTTTTGTATTTTCGACAACGATTGTTCCTGCTCGTGAGCAAATAAAGACACTACTTTTCTTTCATCATCCGACAAACCTTCCTCCCCATCATAGTCCGGATTCAGAAGGAGTACACTCTCACTCTCCAACTTCATGCCTGATGGCAGCGCTGCCTTAAAGACCTCTCCGGGCGAACAAATATAGTATTGCGCTATCCAACGCCAAAAGTCTAACTGCACGGGCAAAAGTACGGGCTTTGAGTCGAGCACCTCCAGCACTTGTTTCACTTCATAGTTTTCAGGACGATTGTCGTGCAGGGCCACCACCACCGCCGTATATACCTTTTTCTGACCAAAAGGCACCAGCACTCTGCAACCAATAGCCGGCGTACCTTGAAATGACGGGGGCAGCTCATACGTATATGTAGCTGTAAGCGGCAAGGGCAATATGACATCAACGTATTTCATCACTTATGAAGTTTACCACACAAATGTACGACAAAAGAAGTGAACATACAATTATAGTAAGCCCCAAATGCAAAATCCAACCGCACCATTTTGATTTTTTCTCAGTACATTCTCATCGTGAGTCCATAGACGCACACACGTGTGTCTATAGGGACACGCATGTGTATCTATAGGCGCACGCACGTGTATTCATAGGAACACGATAACATTATAGGTACGAAAAATCAAACCTCACCCATTCTGGGAACAATTATATAAGTGGAAGTAGGAGATAACGAAATAAAAATCTCCGAAAGCGGACTATCAGTACACTTTCGGAGCTCATCAAAATTATACTATGCTTTAAATATTGATTAAAGCGCGTCTAAATCGTGTTAAAAGAGGTATGCCAAACGCACTTGGAATGTATTGTTCTTCATGTCGAATGTTTCGAACGCATCGGCTGCGTTTTTAATCTGACCTGTTTCGCCCAATGCAATATTGTAGGTAAGTCCGACTTGCAAATGGTCCAATGCCGTGATGCCCAATCCAACATTCCAACTGAATGAGGAGCGCTCCAACGAACCTAAACTTACGCCTTCAAACGACAAATTACGACTACCTAAATACCAACTCCATTGCGGACCGGTTGAGATATACATTCCCAAAATGCTGCTGAAACCGATATTATATTTCAGATTGACAGGGATTTCTATGTAAGGCAAAGATTTGTTACGACCGGGATAAACTTCCTGCTCGCCTAAATCATTGGTCGCAGTATATTCCATCTTCATGTATTTCTGAGAATATAGGATGGCGCCATCAACTCCCAATCCTACCACCGGTATTGTGAATTGAGCCTTTGGGCCGATGAACCATCCGGTGCGATTGTCTGAACCAAACATACCACCGTCGCCGGAAACTTTCATTTTACTTAAGTTCATACCGCCCTCAAGTCCCCACTTGAATTGCGCGTTTGTGGTCGTTGCGAATGCCACCAAAATAGCCAAGATAGCTGTAATCTTTTTCATAATTTTCACTTTTTAGGTTATACGCTAGCAAAGATAATAACTGCCTGTATTACTTTCAACTTTTGCACCGTTTTTTTACTTATCTGCGCTGACGACACACAGTGACACGCGGTGCTGAGGATGAAGATTGTGTTGACTTTTCTTTCTTAGACTTTGACACTTTTGCTTTTTCCTCCTTAGCTGATTCACTCTTTGCTGAAGACGAACGACGGGAACTGCGAGAAGACTTTGACGCTTTCTCTTCTTTCTTGTTTTCGTCTGCCTCTACCTTCGCTGAATCAACTGCCAACGAATCCTGATGTCCCCAAACGTGTTTTTCAAAATCCGTCAACTGCTTTTCTATCCGCTTTTGCTCCTTCACCATCGCACTATCGGTTTTACAATAGTTTGCCAAAACCTTTCCTTGCATATTGGTCGTCTTGTAAATCTTACCTTCGTAGCGATTCATTGAAAAATAATCAGCGGCCGTCATGTTTGTCACATTATTATAGTTGCTTGCCATCATTGTGTGGCGTGCCAAATAAGTACTGATGTCGTCATACTTCAACCAGAACAGAGGATATGGAGTTGACTCCCCACCGAAATCATCGCTACGCATAAGGACCGGACAAATAGCCACCACTTGAGTGCGGAAGGTTGAGGTTCTCTGATCAAAATATGAACTTTCCTTAATATAATAACGTGTCACCTCAGCCGAAGGTATATCGCTCGCACTAACCTTTGGACGACCGTTTTGCTCTTCGTAATAAATGTGATGGCGGTTCATCAACTCTTTGATGTCCGTTTTATCGCGAGACGTGAAGGACTCGTTACCATCCAACTTATATTCGTAAGCCGTAATCTTTCCTGTCAATAACAAATCAAAAAGATAAGTAAACAAATTAACCTGTCCTGCCGAAGGTTCAACGGGGAAATACAATGGCGCATTCTTATCCAATGTCAAATCCAGCTGGCGATAAACATCTCTACGCCAAACCACATCCTCGGGCATATCAATAGAAGCCGGGAATTGAGATGCCGCTCTATCAAATGTCTTCTCCTTTTTCACATTGCTTTTCTGCGTTCTGCTACGAGCGGGTTGTGCTGCCAACTGCATACAAACGAAAGCACCCAACAGAACAAACAATAAACGTTTCATCATCGCTATCTTGTTTATATTCATACTTTTCATATCCTTGCTTAATTGATTATTATTTCCATTGAACCATCCAACGTTCTTTCTATTCCATCAGGTCCGATGGCTCTGATACGAGATATATAGAAACGTTTTCCTCTACTTAAAGAGCGGAACATATTACGTTGTTGCTCGGTGAAGTTCGCACTGTTGGAAACCGCCGGTACGGCATTTCCCATATTATCAAAGAATACAGTTTCAAAACCTTGTACCCTAAACGCAATATTCAAAAGCCCGTCGTCTATCGCTGCGCCTATTCCCTCAGTTGACATGAGTACTTGTTTTGACAAACGTCCGCCACGGAAACGATTACTACCCCCTTCGGCCGCATATTCAATATATGCTGTAGGGTCGGGCAACTTGCGCACACGGAAAGTAAACGCTCCCATCTTTTGCATGCGTCCTTCCATATTGGCATTCACTGTTATTACGGCATCTTTTCCTACTTCTGCCGGACGGACTATGTATTTTCCCGCACCCCTCGGTTGCAAAGTACCTCCTGTCATTGACGCGACAACTTTATTTGCAGGTACACCCGGAATGGAAACGCTCATTGGATTTTCATATCCTGCATACAACACATTCATCAAGTCGGCAGAAACCGTAGCTGACGGTGCGACCACCGTATAAGGCTGTGAGAAATCGCGACGCACCAAATCTCCACGTCCGTCAACCGTCTCTATATACCCTTTTAAGGTAAAATCACCGGTAGTTCCACAAACCATTTCATACGTTCCGTTCTGAGAGGCTATTTTCTTACCACCTACATAAATCGTCGGGCGACGTGTCGTATCTACTGCTGCCATGATAATTTGGGCACTGAGTTTACCGCCTTGCACCACCGTTCGTGAACTAGGAATGACATAAGCATTCAATTCGTTTACACGTAAATCCTTAATGTCAATATTCGCAGTAAGCGTATGCAACACTTCTCCTTCGGCATATCGCACATCACTCTGCAATTTGGATAGCAATGTTACAGCAGCTGCCACCGGCATATTCTCAAACATATACTCCTGCCAATTCTTGCCCAACGCCAAAGCCTTATTTGGAACATCAGTACTCAGGTTGTCTGAAATAATCTTTTTCTGTGTGTCATTGGTCACCATTCCCACAATGCGCTCACGGAAACTGTTTATCGCATTATATAGGTTCTCACCCTCACCCCTTCTCGGAGCAAGCATCACGGTTGAAGCGGCTTCCAAATCCTCTTTATTCCTAATATTCCTTACGTCACCATCCTTACCGTCAGTTTGTTGAACGATTCTAATTTTCAACTCCTCTGCAAAATTGTAGAGGGAGTCCGAGATTTGCTTGACGTACTGTGCCTTGTCATACCATTCTTTAACCTTAGTCGGATTCACTTCCATCTGTTCTTGCAAATCCTTATAAAGAGCTTCGTTCGATGCAGACGCATTCGCCGTAGTACGCAACAAACTATCCTCGACCAATGAAAAACCATTCAAAACATCTGAGGACACATTCAGAGCCAACATCGCCATCAACACCACATACATGAGGTTGATCATCTTCTGACGTGCGGATGTCCCGGTTTGCTGAGTTGCCATTTTATATTCCTTTTAAACGTTTATATTATAATGAAGAAGGCGTCTGCTTCATATTTATCGTCAGAGCCTTAATCATACGGTCGTAGATAGCGTTCAAGTCCTCGATTTGACGAGCCATCTTACGGGTTTGTTCGTTAATCTGATCAATTGTTCCTACTTGAGTACTGATACTCTTCAGTTGCATTTCGTAAATGGTATTGATACCCGTCAAGGTCCTATTCAAATTCTCCATTTCCTTAGAGTCTTTTGTCATGGACTCTGCTTGCTCTGAAACTCTTGACAATGTTTCTGTCAACACTTTCAACTCTTCAACATAAGCCTCAGCCGCCTCAGTCATTCCCGGCGTGCATGCCTGACGTGCCGACTCCAAGAACTCTGCATTAGAAGCATTTATCATATCTGCTAACAATTTCATATCAACTGCCGGCTGAGAAGTGACATTCGGTTGAGATGCGACCGGTTGAGATGCAACAGCCGCTGCAACTTTGACATTACCTTCATTGGCAACTGTCCCAACGGGTTGGGCAACTCCGCCACCAACATTTCCTATAATTATCGGAGCACCGGTTTGGACCACACCTTGTGGAATCACCGTCTGTGCACCTTGCTCTAGCGGTTCATCACTACCAGCAACTTCTACTGCTTGTGTTCCTGACTTTTTATTTTTAAGTTCAGCCGGACGGTCGAAACCTGAAATAAAGAACACCAACACCTCTGTCCCCATACCAATAAACAACATGGCATTAGCACCGGGTATATGAGTCAATTTGAATAATGCTCCCAAGATAACAATCGCAGCACCCCAACTATATGCATAATTCAAGAATGTTTGACCTGCCACCGATTCTATCCAATTTTGGATTCGAACTATTATATTCTTATTATTGTTTGCCATAATATATTTATTCCTTTATTATTTTCTTCTATTAGTTACTCCCGATACCGAACGCACACAACGGAAACCGATGTATGAGCGTGGTTGATTTTGATATTCATACGAACGCCATACCGAACGAATCATTGATTCCGGATCTTTCCATGAACCACCACGAACAGACTTCTTCTTCAATCGATATGGGTCTTCTTTTGCTGCATTATACTTCAATTCCGGATTCATGTCGCTCATATCATTCACTCCGGACTCTGTATAAACCGTACTCGTCCATTCAGCGACATTACCGGCCATATCATACAGCCCGTTTGAGTTTGAAGAATAAGTTCCAACCTTAGAAGTAATCAGACTACCATCTTCGGTATAATCTCCTCTATCAGGTTTAAAGTTAGCATAAAAACATCCTTTCTCGCTCTTTGCCGCCTCATCTTCCCAAGGATACAAACCGCCTTCAGTTCCGCGAGCAGCAAACTCCCACTCTACTTCTGTCGGTAAACGATAAGGCTGAATTTGCTTGGCTGCAGCACCCAAACCGCGCTTCAAGAAATCTGTTCTCCAATTACAAAAGGCATTGGCCTGTTCCCAAGTAACTCCTACGACCGGATAATCATTATATGCAGGATTGGAGAAATATTGCAACATATACCGCTCATTCTCGGCATTTGAGAAGTCATTAACCCAGCAAGTCGTATCCGGATAGATGTTCACGATATAGGTATTCAAGAAATCATGTAGTCCTGACAAAGGTCTGTTAATAGTCTCTCTAACAATACGACCTTCATCATCTATATAAGCAGTATCTTTGGAAATCATGACCACCTCTTCTGTGTCAACTTTATAATCTGTATTCAACACCCTTTCCTCCGGTGTCAAACGATTTTTACGTAAAGCTGCCGCCGCATGGTCGAACACCTCAAAACGATAATTCATCTGTTTCGCATCAAGCATTTGTTCACCTGTAATAGGATGAATATAATACACACTTTCTATTGCACGTAACTCATCCTCATTCGGACGTTTCCATGGAATCGGTTTACTCCAATTCAAATGAGGTGTTACCGGATTCCCGTACTTATCTTCCTCTATCTTATACGTTTCGTCTCCACCATATGCCGGATCAGCCAATCTTTCGCGAATAATTGAATCACGTACCCAATGTACAAATTGGCGATATTTGGCATTCGACACTTCGTTCACGTCCATCCAAAAACCATCAACTGAAATTTCTCGCGTAGGAATCACCGTTCCCCACAATGTATCAGTTTGCTCGGTTCCTATTTTTAACGAACCTTTCTTTACCAAAACCATACCATATGGAGTTGGTTCACTATAAGACATTCCTCCGACTCCTGTCACCTCGCCACCTGCTGTAGATGATGCCGAGCCTGTACTGAGACACGAACAGAGTAGCAAACTTGCTACCACCGCCATTAACATCCCCATTTTCTTCATATTCATATTATAATATTCTTACGCTTTTATGTTTATTCTTTCCTTTTTTAAACAGATTCAACTCTGTTCTGTATCCAATTACAACCTCATGCGTTCCGCTTATTGCACCGATAGCTGAAGTGTACATCTCGTAGGCATACCCTATATTGACTCCGTAAAACTCACCACCTAAAAGGAAACTTACCGAGTTAGTCGGACTATATGATAGACCTCCGTACATATCAAATTTCGAACCGTGGTATGCCAATCGCCCCGTGATATCTGCCCGAAAGCCTACAATATCAGAACGTAGCATTGCCGAAGTATGTATCGTATATAACGGACTTTTTAAACGAATATTGTATCCACCCATCAAATAAAAAGACGAAGACACTTTCAATTCGTTCACTTCTTCTTCACCAAGACTCACTGTAGGAGAGGTACAATGCATCATTGAAAATCCCACATACCAAGACTTATGAGCATACTGCAAACCAACATTCATGTCAAATCCTGCTCCATCTACCTCATTAGTTGGAAACGCCGGGTCTCCGGATTCACCCAGATCCAACTCACTGCCATCAAAACTCTCGCTTAACATAGCCAAATGTATTCCTCCACTGAGTTTTCCTCCCCACAAAGGCTGATGATAAGCATATTGCAAATAGAATTTCTGATGATTGAATAAACCGATTTGGTCTTTCATAAAACCCAGACCGGCACCGTGTCGCGGACTAATAAAGAACAATGGCATATCCACATATGCAAACATCACTGAAGGTGCATTCTCGAAACCAGTCATTTGCATACTATACGCTCCATATACATTCAGCATAATATCTTGTCCGGTTGCAGCGGGATTATAAAAAGGCGTCATAGCCCAATAATTGACAAATGAAGGATCATACTGAGCTTTCGTTCGCATTGAAAAAAAACTCAATATACCTATCATAAATATAATAACCCTCTGCCTCATTCGTTTATTACAAAGATACTATAGAAACACAAAAAACGTCATTTTATTGCCTAACTGTTAAAATAAAATCTTTCGCCGTTCCATTCAAAAAAGGGACGATAAACAAACGTCTATCATCCCTCACTTTTATTTCGCCTTATTATACTTCAACGAATCAATACTCATCCTCGTTAAAAAGGAAATCTTCTTTTGTTGGATAGTCCGGCCAAACATCTTCAATTGTTTCATAGATTTCGCCTTCATCCTCAATCTCCTGTAAGTTCTCAATTACCTCAAGAGGAGCTCCTGAACGCATTGCATAATCAATCAATTCTTCTTTTGTTGCGGGCCATGGCGCATCCTCTAACTTTGAAGCCAACTCAAGTGTCCAATACATAGTCTAAATCTTTAATAGGTACAACGTTATTAATTTGAGCGCAAAAATAATAATATTTTCAGTATCAGCAACGTTTCTTCCAAATTATTTCTTCTTTACCTTCATCGAACAGCAATCTACGTGACAACACAAAGAAATAATCGGACAGACGATTGACGTATTTACACACTACAGGCGATATCGTTTCTGTTGCAGACAATTCTATGATACGGCGCTCTGCACGTCTACAAACAGTACGACAAACATGGCAGATAGAAGCCGGCAAAGAGCCTCCGGGTAAACTAAATCCTTTCCATCCGGGTAGTCCCTCTTCCGTTTCATCTATGTATCGTTCCAATCTAATCACATCATTCTCTTCTATTTGATTCCCTTCCTTGTTTATATTTGACTCTGTACCGGTTGCCAAATATGCGCCAAGCGTAAACAAGTCACCTTGTATTTCCAAAAGTCGTACACATATTTCCGCTCGTTCTAGAAGTGCCACTAAAAGCCCTATTTGAGCATTGAGCTCGTCTATTGTTCCGTATGCCTCTACTCTTAAATCGGCTTTTGAGACCCGTTTACCACCCACTAAACTTGTCATGCCTTCATCGCCACCACGTGTATATATATGACTCTTTTTCATCTTAACTATTCTTTAATTGAAATTCACTATATAATGTTGCCTTTGTTTAGATGTATCAAAAAAGAGAATTCCAAAATCGTATAAATCAAAAGAAATTACGACTTTAAAATCTTCTTTTATCAAATTCCACATCGCCAGCACTTGCTTTGACTTATGTATTCCTGATATAATACAGACCGAATCGTCCGATATAATCTGGGCAATAATCTTCTTCCATAATTCGCACGGTACGTCTTCATTCACTACAATCAATTCTTTGACATCTCTTTTGCTATCGTTTTTTTGCGTTACATTATGAATATCTTCAACGTAGAGTTGTGCAGACGGACAGCCGCTTGTTATATAATCTTTCCAAACCTCACTGACTTCACCATACAATCGTACAACGGATGGATGGACATAATTAGATAATCTAAAAAGGAATTTTCTACATTTTACGGAATGACCTCCCCAGTAATATGCCATGCAGTGATGCCTCTTTCTCAAATCCCGGAACGCATAATACTCACCCCGTTCATAAATAACATAGGTTATAAAGTTGAAAGCGAAAGGAGAATGAACTCCATATCCTCTTCTATGTCTAAAACGTTTCAGCCAAATCCACTTCCTTTTAAGTATTCCCATTACACTTTCTTTTATGTTCTTTAGGCAAAGATAATATTTATATGGAAGAAAATTGATTTAAGTCAAGAAAAACGCTTTTTTCTGCAGATAATATTATTTCTCTTTGCCAAACATCAAAAACTCCTTACCTTTGCATCGTGTTTTTCATAGTATTAGATTTAAGGTTAACAAAGGTTGGGTCAGAGCGCTGACCCTTTTTTATGCCCAAAAGTGAAAAACGTACCATAAAAAGCAACTTTTTCAAAAAAAAAATGTTCCTTTACATTGTGAAACAAAAGACTCTTGTATAAAATGGATTCTATATTTGATTCAAATGTCGCATACCGCAGTCTTACAGATGATGAAATACTGCAGATGGAACGACAAGGATGCACCGCTGAAGATTGGAGTAAAGTAAAAGTTAATCCTGATTTCTCCGCCGCTTATATTCACCAATCTCATTTCTCCGGTGTGAACCACCTCGGAAGTTTCAATAAGTATTATACTTTAAAAAGCGGTATTACACGTCATTCTGGTATTTATCGCTCAACATTACACAATACGGCCATCGGTAATGATTGCTTCATATCCGACATCCATGGTGGCATTGCCAATTACAAAATTGAAAAGGAATGCTTCATCAGTAACACGGACACAATCGTTGTAGATAGCGAAACGAGTTTCGGTCAAGGTACAGAAGTCGTTGTCCTTAGCGAAACCGGAGGACGTGAAATTATCATTCACGACCAACTATCTTCTCATGAAGCGTATATGCAAGCCATGTATCGGCATGACAAAAAGCTGAACGAGAAACTCAGGAGCATTGCTTACAAACGAGCAGAAGAAGTAAGTAAGCATTATGGATTTATCGGAAGCGGTTCTGTCATAACAAGATGCGGCATACTTCGTAATCTATACATCCATTCATTCAGTAAAATCGAAGGCGCTACACGTTTGGAAAATGGAACTATATGCAGCAGTCTAGAATCGCCATGCTATATCGGTGACAATGTCATCGCACACGATTTCATTTTCCAAAATGGTTGTAAGATTACAGACGGTGCCATGCTTCACAGATGCTACGTTGGACAAGCCTGTGTTATCGGACATGGGTATTCAGCCTCCGATTCTTTTTTCGGATGTAATTGTCAAGCAGAGAATGGTGAGGCATGCGCTATCTTTGCCGGTCCATATACCGTTACGCATCACAAGTCCACATTACTTATTGGCGGTATGTTCTCATTCATGAACGCAGGGTCCGGTACCAACCAAAGCAACCATATGTATAAACTCGGACCTTCGCACCATGGTATTTTGGAGCGCGGATGTAAAACAGCTTCCGGTGCGCACATTTTATGGCCTGCAAAGGTTGGTCCATTCTCTATGATTATGGGGCATTACAATTGTCATGCAGATACCGGTATATTCCCATTCTCATACATTATTGAACAAAAGAACGAAAATTACCTCATTCCCGGCATTGCACTTCGCAACATTGGAACATTGCGCGACATCCACAAATGGCCTAAAAGAGACGGGCGCCATCCTGATACTATTCAGCAAGACTTTATTACTTTTGACGCCTATTCTCCATATACAATCGGACGAATGTTAAAAGGAGTAGCCATCTTAAAAGATATAGACAAGAGTTTAGATGAAGATGAAACAATTACTAAATGGAATGGGTTGAGTCTCAAACGAAAATCTATCACAAACGGATTGGATCTTTATCGTATGGCAATCAACCGGTTCATCGGAGATAAACTTCTTGAAAAACTAAACGAATTATCTCATTTACCGATTGAACAATTGTACGATGCCATGAAACCCTCTGTACCTTATTGTCCCATTTGGATAGATTTGTGCGGACTTCAAGTTCCCGAATGTGAAGTTGAGCGTCTGGAAAAAGATATTAAAAAAGAAATTATTACCTCTGCCGAGCAACTGAGCGAGCGTTTTGCCCGAATCAGTGAAAGCTATAATGATTATGTTTGGGCTTGGGTATGGCAACGCTTGTTATTGATGTACCCAAACACCACAAATGAGAATTTTATCAGCACCGTATGCTTCCCTATTATCTGTCAATGGGAATCAGCCACATATGCATTGAACGACCGCGCTATAAAAGATGCTCAAAAGGAATTCTCTTCCGATACTTGTGTTGGTTTCGGAACTGATGGCGATGAGGAAACAAAAATTAAGGATTTTATTGCTGTTCGTGGAAAACTTGAAGAAAATTCATTTGTTAAAGATATTGAGCAAGAAAGAGAACGAACCAAAGAAACTGCTGCAAAGTGGATTCAAAAACTGACAACATAAAGATAAAACAATGGGGCAAGAATTCTTGCCCCATTGTTATGTCATTTTGCACAACTGTACACTACATCCATCACCTTCTTACCAATCTCATCAGCGGCTTCCATGCTGTTCGCCTCCGAATAAACTCGAATAATCGGTTCGGTATTACTCTTACGTAAGTGTACCCATTTGTCCGGGAAATCTATTTTCACACCATCAATATCATTCACTTCCTCATCTTTATATAATTCTTTCACTTTCTGCAAGATTGCGTCAACATCCGTTTCCGGTGTCAAATCAATTCTATTCTTGGCAATATAATAAGGTGGATAAGTAGCACGCAGCTCAGAAGTCTTCATTCCCCTCTTGGCCAAATAAGTCAATATCAAAGCTATTCCCACCAAAGCATCGCGACCATAATGTGCTTCCGGATAAATTACACCTCCATTACCTTCACCGCCAATCACCGCATTGGTATCCTTCATTTTTGTTACTACGTTCACTTCACCTACGGCAGCTGCATTATATTCGCATCCATATTTACGAGTTACATCACGCAAAGCACGGGTTGAGCTCAAATTGGAAACTGTATTTCCCGGTGTGTGTTGCAATACATAATCAGCCACTGTTACCAACGTATATTCTTCACCATACATTGTTCCATCCTCACAGAACATGGCTAAACGATCAACATCGGGATCTACAACAAAAGCAATATCATGCTCACCCTTTTGCATCAACTCTTTTATTTCTATCAGGTTCTTCTCTAAGGGTTCCGGGTTATGACCAAAATCGCCGGTTGGTTCAGTAAACAGACCTGTTACTTGCGCCACCCCCAACTGTTCAAGCAGTTTGGGAAGGATTGTTCCGCCTACAGAATTAACCGTATCTATTGCTACCTTAAAGCCGGCATTCTTAATGGCCTCAATATCCACTAACTTCAGTTCTTTAACCAAATCTATGTGCTTTTGGTCGTACGAATCATCCTCACGGTATTTGCCCAAGTGGTCCACATCAGCATATTCAAAGGCTTCCGCTTCCGCCAATTTCAGGACTTCATTACCTTCCTCTGCATTCAAAAACTCTCCATTCTCATTCAGCAGTTTTAAGGCATTCCACATTTTGGGATTATGCGAAGCTGTGATAATGATTCCGCCACAAGCTCCTTCCATAGTGACAGCCAATTCTGTTGTCGGTGTCGAAGCCAATCCGATATTTACCACATCGAATCCCATACCCATCAACGTGCCACACACAACGTTTTTCACCATCTCGCCTGAGATTCGTGCGTCACGTCCAACAACTATTTTATTACTATCTTTCGTTGTCGTTTTACGAATTAAAGTCGCATAAGCCGATGTAAATTTTACGATGTCTAACGGATTTAATGTATCTCCCGCTACTCCACCAATAGTCCCGCGTATTCCGGAAATAGATTTTATAAGTGTCATAATTAGTTGATTATATCTTTTTCTTTTGTCTTGAATGAATTTAATGCGACAAAGATAAAGATTTCGTTGAAAAAACCGACAACGTTCACGGGATTATCTTCGCAAGTCCATCTGAGAAACAGGACAATCTTGAAGAAACAAAGAATCTTAATTTCATAAAAAAACCTAAAAGTTCATACCACGTAACTCCTTTTTTGCCTAACTTTGCACGCATTCATTAGCAATTCACGGCACATGAAGAAAGTATTTTTTACACTTTCCATATTATGTTTATTCGCCATAGTCTTACCATTGCGAATATCGGCTCAGACAGAAAAGGCTACTCCGGAAGTACTCAGCCAAAAAGTGGCTTTATTTGGTAAAAGCATTCCTCAAGAAAAAGTATTCCTTCACATCGACAATACTTGCTATTTCGTAGGCGACACCATCCGATTCAAAGCCTACGTCACACGTTCGGACCGCAACACACTGACGGACTTGAGCAAGATTGTTTATGTTGAGCTGTTCACACCCGACGGTTATTTGGTGGAACGCCAACAGATAGAGTTACCTGACGGAACAGGACATGGCGCCATTTGCCTGACTGATTCGCTCTACTCGGGTTACTACGAACTCAGAGCCTATACCCGATGGATGCTCAATTGGGGACAGTGTCAATTCCCACACTCCCGTTGGACCGAGGATCTGTTTTATAATCGCAAGATGGCGCAGGACTTCTTCCGGGATTATGACAAGATTTACTCCCGAGTGTTTCCCGTTTTTGACCAACCGCAAGCTCCGGGCGAATATTTCAAAGACATGACGTTGCGCCCCATGCGTCGATATTATAAAAGTCCGAACGGCAAACCGAAATTGGATGTTCGTTTCTACCCAGAAGGAGGTGAATTGGTAGCAGGAACCACTACCCGAATTGCTTTTGAAGCGAACACGGACAAGGGAGAACATATAGACGTGGAACTTACCATACGCGACAAGGAGAAGAAGGAAATTACTAAAGCAAAAGTCGTCAACAGAGGACGGGGTTGCTTCAGTTTGCCCAACGTCTCTGAGAACGGTGACTATGAAGCGACATTCCAATATAAAGGTTATGACTATTCATTCACGCTACCCCAACCCATCAAGGAAGGATGCGCCTTGAGCATCAGTCAAAACAATGAAACCATCATAGCAAAAATCCAATCATACGGCCTCACTGACGCCACCCCATTAGGACTGCAAGTGATATGCGGCGGCATTTCAGCGGGATTCTATCCGATAAGCGCAAACAATGGAGTGGCACAAACCATTGAGATTCCTATCAACGGACTCAAAACGGGCGTCAATCAGTTCACGCTCTTTGATGCCGAAGGACGTATCTACGCCGACCGCCTGTTTTTTGTCAATCGCCATGATTATGATACCAAACGTATAGACATCAGCGGCATCAAATCCCAATACGAGCCATTTGAGCCTATTGAGCTACAATTAAAATTAAACAACGCTGAAGGTATCGTACCTAATATGTCAGTCAGTGTACGCGACCGTTCCGGCGACGAACCGACATACGACAACGGCAACATCCTGACAGAGATGCTCCTCAGCAGCGAACTGAAAGGGTTTGTAGAAAATCCCATGTTCTTTTTCGAGAAGGACGATTCGCTCCGCCGTCAAGCTCTCGACCTGTTGATGATGGTGCAAGGTTGGCGCAGACATTCCTGGCGCGAAATGGCAGGAATAGATAAGTTTACGTTGCAATACCTTCCCGAGAAATCACAAACCATTTCAGGTTGCGTCAATAGAATCAACGATTTCCGCATCGTCAGCGGCAGCCATGTCACAGAGGATAATTGGGACCCCGGAAGCGGAACCATCATCTGGAAGGAGGACGAGATAGAACGCAATGAGGAATTTGAGAACAGCATAACGGAATCCGATAGCGAGAGCGAAGCCTACGGCATTGAAAATACGAGCACAAGCAGCGCCATGAGCGAGACTTATAGTAACAGCCAGCAATTCCCGTTCTCATCCGGTTACACCATAAGTAACTTAAAGGAAGAAGTCAACGTATGGCCTACATTCATTCAAGGCGAACACACTCTCGAACTGATACAAGACACACAGAACGGCACTTTCTATATGCAAACCCCATTACTTTACGAAGACTACATCCTCTTTCTCATGGCAGCCGACCTTGACAAAGACAAAGATTATATCATCAAGAAAAAGGAAAAGGATTTCAGGGACGAAGAGGCAGTTCCGGACTATTTTGTTAAACTCAACCATTTCTATCCCCTATTCCCTAAGCCATATGGGTATTACCAAGATGCTGCATGGAATGAGGCGGAGAGCGCTTTAGACTCGAAGGGTACTCAGACATCTTTCACCGACCGTCAACTTGCCGCTGTCACGGTGCGTACTAAAAGAAATGGTGTCAGAAAACTCGATTTGAGCAAACCTGCCATCGTTGTGGATGCCTACGATGCTTTTAATCTCGCTGCCGATTATGGTATGAATACCGGCACTCACAATTGGGTCACCTTCCCCCAACAAGTTGCTTTGTGTTACATCGGCGACATGGGAATGGAACGAGAGTTCTTCTTGCAAGTTCGCTACGATGGCAAGCCCCTCAACAACAAGCAAGCAAAGGAAACCGTCAAGCCCCAATCCATGAACAATGGCACACAAATGGAGGTGCCACCCGTCATCACTTACGGGCGCAGCAAGATGGAAGCCTACCATTATCTGAAGAACCTTGATAAGCTATACATCTATACCGATTACGCCCCAAGAGAAGTAGGCAGCATAAAATATGATGGTTCCAACCAACCCGACGTTGTCATCGATTTCCGCCGTTTTGAGGGCGAAGCCTATCAAACGACCTATCGCGACCGCCGGTATTTAATGAAAGGATACAGCGTGTGCGATGATTTCTATAGTCCCGACTACAGTCAAAAACCGTTGCCCGGCACCAAAGACTACAGACGCACACTGTATTGATCGCCCAAAGTTGTATTCGACAGTAACGGAGAAAGCAAAATCAAACTATATAACAATAGCAAAACGACCGTCATCAGCGTCAGTGCTGAAGGTATGACACACGACGGACAACTTGTTATTTGGAAAGAAAATCAATAACACTCACATAAAATAAAAAGCAGAGAATATGAAAAATTATTCATTTATCAGCTCATTTAAAAAGTATGTCAACTCCAGTTTCATACTTATCTTTGTCACAGCCCTTGCGCTCATTGTCGCCAACTCTCAATGGGGCGACATCTATCGTTCATGGGCAGAACTTCCCGTGAGTTTCTCTATCGGCAAGTTCAACCTGTTCAGTCACCACGGCAACGACCTGACCATGATGGAATTTATCAACGATTTCCTTATGGCCACGTTCTTCTTCTCGGTAGGTTTGGAAATCAAACGCGAGATATTGGTGGGCGAGCTATCTTCGCTAAAAAAAGCGATGTTACCAATTATCGCAGCATGCGGCGGTATGATTGTCCCCGTTGTCATATTCTTCCTGTGTTGCCCCGACGACCCTACCATGCTACGCGGTTGCGCCATCCCGATGGCTACCGACATTGCTTTCTCACTCGGTGTCCTATCCGTATTCAGCAAACGCGTGCCCATAGGACTTAAAGTGTTCCTTGCCACATTAGCCGTAGCCGACGATTTGGGTGGCATCCTCGTGATAGCCTTATTCTACTCATCCGAAATTCATGTTAACTATTTGGCACTTTGCGGAATCTTTGTCCTATTACTCCTATTCGGCAACTTGCGTCACGTCAAGTCTAAAATGTTCTATATCCTGACCGGAATCGGCGTATGGTACTCATTACTCAATTCAGGTATTCATGCCACCATAGCCGGTGTCATCACGGCCATGTTCGTCCCCGGACGTCCGGGTGTTACTGCGGTTTATTACGTGCAGTATCTACACACCAAAATTACCAACTTCCCTATCAACCAAGCCACTACCAATAAAAAAGGTATCACCATACTGTCCAACCATCAAATCAGTTTGCTGAAAAACATAGAATACGCGTCGGACCGCATTATCAGCCCTTTACAAAGCCTTGAAGACGCCTTGCAAAACCCTATCAATTACTTTGTGGTGCCACTCTTCGCCTTTGCCAATGCCGGCATCAACCTAGACGGCATCAGCGTCGCAGGCCTTGTCAACGGTGTGGGATTGGCCATCTTCCTCGGTTTGTTCATTGGAAAATTTGTCGGTGTATTCTCCTTTTCATGGATTGCCATTAAACTTAAATTGGTACAACTGCCGACAGGTTCAAATTGGAAAAGTTTTGCCAGCGTTTGTATGCTGACCGGCATCGGTTTCACAGTCTCACTGTTCATTGCCGACCTTTCTTACCACGGCATCGGAGGAGATGCAGCTTTGCTACTCAATGATGCCAAATTGGGTATTCTCTGCGGTTCGATAGCTGCCGGTTTAGCAGGTTGGATTTTACTCTATAAATACTTACCGAAAAACGTTTGCACAAAGGAGGAATAGTAAGTCAAAACGACACACTTAATTAAGACATATCATTCATAACGGTGCGATTGGTGAATTTTCAACACTTTCGCACCGTATTTTTATTCTCCCGTACGCACACCTTTGTCGTGTCGCTATAGGCACACGCACGTGACACGTTCGTGTCACATGTGTGATACGTTCGTGTCACGTGCGTGACTCGACCGTGTAACGACAAAACAGCAAGTACTTACAAGTAAAAAGGGAATCAGAAAAAATCAACTTCTCCGTGTTGATAAAACAAAAAAACGATGCTTAGAACTCCTCTAAGCACCGTTTAAATGGTATTTAAATACTGATTGATCTATCCCACTTCTGAGCCGGGTTTAACCTCTCTGTCCACAGTTACAACGCTAAGCGTCTCGTCGAAGTTTACTGCCGACAGAATCATGCCCTGACTCTCTATGCCTTTCAATTTGCGTGGCGCAAGGTTGGCTATGAAACAAACTTGTTTGCCCACCAAATCCTCAGGATTATAATATTTTGCTATACCGCTCACGATGGTTCGGTTTTCCAATCCGTCGGCTATCTTAAAGCACAACAACTTATCAGCCTTTGGCACCTTGGTACATTCAAGCACCGTACCTACACGAATATCCAGTTTCTGGAAGTCCTCAAATGCGATGTTCTCACGAATCGGGTTCGCCTTGTAACTTGCTTCCTCATTGGCCTTCTTTGTGTCGAGCAACTTCTGCACTTGCGCTTCAATAACCTCGTCCTCTATCTTCTCGAACAACAATTCAGGTTTCGCCAACTGATGTCCGGCCTTCAACAGGTCGGTACTGCCCAACTGAGTCCACTCAAAACTTTCCATATTCAACATTCGGCGCAATTTCTCGCTGCTGAACGGCAAGAAAGGCTCAAATGCGATAGCAAGGTTGGCAGTGAGTTGCAAAGAGATATAAATAATCGTCTTGACACGTTCCGGGTCGGTCTTGACCACCTTCCACGGTTCGCAGTCAGCGATGTACTTGTTTCCGATACGCGCCAAGTTCATAGCCTCTTTCTGCGCATCACGGAACTTGAACACATCCAACAACTCCTCCACTTTCTGTTTCACGTCCTTGAACTCATTCAGCGTTTCACGGTCATAGTCCGTCAGTTCGCCACAAACAGGCACTACACCGTCATAGTACTTCTGTGTGAGTTGCAACGCACGATTCACAAAGTTACCATAGACAGCCACCAACTCATTGTTGTTGCGCGCCTGGAAATCCTTCCATGTAAAGTCGTTATCCTTTGTTTCCGGAGCATTGGCAGTCAGCACGTAGCGCAACACATCTTGTTTGCCGGGGAAATCGCGCAGATATTCATGCAACCAAACCGCCCAATTGCGGGATGTTGATATTTTGTCGCCCTCAAGATTCAGGAACTCATTGCTCGGTACGTTGTCGGGGAGGATAAAACTACCCTCTGCCTTCAACATTGCAGGGAACACGATGCAATGGAACACGATATTGTCCTTGCCGATGAAATGAACCAAACGGGTTTCCGGGTCTTTCCACCACTTCTCCCATGTGTCGGGCAACAACTCACGTGTGTTGCTGATATAACCGATAGGAGCATCGAACCACACATACAACACCTTGCCTTCAGCGCCCTCAACCGGTACCGGAATACCCCAATCAAGGTCACGACTCACGGCACGTGGTTGCAAGCCCATATCCAACCAGCTCTTGCACTGACCGTACACATTGTTACGCCACTCTTTGTGGTCTTCCAATATCCACTTGCTCAACCATTCTTCATGCTTATCCAAAGGCAGATACCAATGCTTCGTTTCTCGCATCACGGGAGCAGAACCGCTGATAGCGCTTTTCGGATTGATTAGGTCAGTGGGCGAAAGCGATGTTCCACACTTCTCACATTGGTCGCCATAAGCTCCCTCTGCATGGCAATGCGGACATTCGCCGGTGATATAACGGTCTGCCAAGAAAGTCTGTGCCTCCTCGTCATAATATTGCATGGAGGTCTTCTCTACAAACTCACCCTTTTCATACAACTTACGGAAAAAGTCGGAAGCTGTCCGGCGGTGTGTCTCCGAAGTAGTACGACTATACACATCGAACGAGATTCCAAACTCCTTGAATGAATCCTTTATCAACGTGTGGTAACGATCCACAACATCCTGCGGGGTTATGCCCTCTTTCTTAGCACGGATAGTAATGGGCACACCATGCTCGTCGGAACCGCCAATAAACAACACGTCCTCCTTTTTCAGACGGAGATAACGCACATAAATATCAGACGGCACATACACTCCGGCCAAGTGTCCTATATGTACCGGACCATTGGCATAGGGTAACGCCGATGTCACGGTTGTTCTCTTGAATTTCTTTTCCATCAGATTCCTGTTTTTAATTTGAATGCAAACTTACACAAAAATCTCCGAATCCCATGCTCGTTTCCGAAAAAACGAAAACGGGAACGAAGATTTAAGTACTATTTTCTATTTACTCATGGACTAATATCACTACAAAATCCCATGTTTCACTGATACTTCTATAAAAAAGAAGGCGTGCAAGAGAGGATAGGACCCAACTTGCACGCCTTTACTAAAATCGATTTACCTATTCTACCAAATGCCTTGCCACGGATTAGTATTGACGAGTGCATCAGCGCCATCCATAAGCTCGTTGCTGATGACTTGCTCGCTTACCTGAGAGGTTGCTATCATTTGTGTCGGAACTATATCGGCATAAGCAACCAATGGAGTCGTATATTTTTTCTTTTTCATAATTGTCGTGATTAATGGGTTATGTTATTTGAACAAGACTTTCTTACCGCCTTGTATATAAATGCCTCGCTTAGGTTGTTCGATACGACGGCCGGAGAGGTCGTATAAAACACCGTTCTCCGCCGGACGAACCAATGTTTCTTCTATAGCCGTCATATCATCCAACTTGATAGAAAGCACATTGACCTCGTTCGCAAACATTGAGTTCGGAAGTGACAAATACGCTTTGCCACCGGCTAACGTACTGCTTTCCACAGCTTTTTTGAAACCTTCTGCGCTCAAGAAGAAATTAGTATTATCGCCCTCAGTCTGATACACCACGGTAGATGTTATAACACCTTTAAGGTAATTGGTAGTAGGAGCCGTTGCCTCTGCCGGTACTGCAATGCCATATACACCCGGTTCAGCTTTCAAATATACTCCTGTCAATGCCGGTATCACTTCTACCTTACTCAAAGTCACCTCCGCTCCTGTTGCTGACGATGCCACATAAGCCGTCACCTCACCTTTTGAGAAATCGAGCGGTATATCCGAACAAAATGTTGCCTTACCGGAATCGCCGATGGTTACAGGGATTTCAGCTACCAAGCATTTCACATCATCAACATAAGCGAATGAATTCCAACCGGTATCGCCAAAGAAACCTATATTATCTATATTAAAGAATCCACTGACGGTACGGTCTAAGTACACGGTTTCTCCATTAAGGTCGGTTATAATGATTCGAACAGCATCTTCCGAACCGATTAAAGTCACTCTACTACGAATCAAACCGGCATCGTTATTGGCATGATCCCCATTATTGACTGGCATCACAGCACCCATATTTTCTCCATTGACCTTAACTGTAGCGTGAGAAGCGTTCATCGAGTTGATAGAAACCTTGTCCGTTCCACCGTTTTTGAACCAAATACCTGCATCAACGCTGGCATCCAATGCTACGACCAATTCTATTTTCCATTTTGTTGCTGTTGAGAATGTTGGGTTATCAAACCATAGAGAAGTTGCTCCTCCGCAACCTACCCACAGCATTTCGGTAGTCACGCCACTTCCTGTTACTCCAAAGTTTCCTCCTGAAACACCGGTTGTAACACCTCCGTTAAAGTTAATTTCTTTCACTTGATACCAATTTCCGGCAGCGACTTGGGATGAACGCACCGCATTCATCGCATACTCCAATTCAGTAGAAAGGTCAGCGAAATGAAGAGGATCTGTCAATGAATCTACCAATGGAGTTTGCTTCTCTATTACAGCCGAAAGTGCCAAACGAGGCGCTTCCTCATACAATCCATCTACATCCTTAACCATTTCCTGCGCCTCAGCCAACAAAGTTTCGTATGAAGCACGAGCCTCAGCAAGTTTTTGTGCCTGTTCCGCAGCGGCAGCCTCATCAGCGCCGTAACGATAAAGATGGAAATCAGTCACAGCATACCAGCCCTTTGTTCCACCTCCGGAAGTTGACGCGTAACCAAGACGGAGATATTGACCTTCGGTAAGTTCGACAGATTCTGTGGTCTGAAGTTCCCATGACAACACATCCCACGAATCATTCTGCTTAACCGGCGATACGACTGTTTTTACTAAAGTTCCGTCCGACTCGTATAAAGACAAGTACAGATGTTGGTCGTTAATATTGCCTTCACCGCACACCGAAATACATGTGGCATAATATTCTCCGGCAGGGAGTCCCTTAATCTCCTGATAATTGTCCATAGAAGTAAATTCCGTTGACATACTGTTCAACGCCTGTTGCCCCAAGACCACCATAGCATGATAATCTTCAGAGACTGCAACGTTATTGTTCGTCCAACCATCTAGTGAGGCGACAGTAGGATTTACTATAAAGTCGGTGCAGTCTGTTACTTCCTGAGCAGAAGAAACAATACCTTCTGCCGTTGCGATTGAGTCCACGACAGTTTCCTCGCCTACTACAAAAGTGTTGTAACTAGCTGCCGGCAAGTTCAACGTCAAATACTTGTCATTATCTATTGCCACTGTAAATGACTTCTCATTATTGGTATCATTTCCGGCCACTACAACATACGTTCCATTAGGTTGACGAGCCGCCAAAACAAGCGGTTGATGACTTGTCTTATTCAAAATCTGCGTACCGTCACCGATGAAATGACTATAATGTTTGTAAGCATAATACTCAGGAGTGTAGTACGCCACGTTCTTATTCAAGTCAAGATGTAACAAGGCATTTTGCCACCAATTCATGAACGGACCACGACCGTTTCCGCCAAGGATAGAATTCCAATTGGTATAGGTCACGCAACCATTGTTCAGATAATGATGAATCAGCTCAAACGTATGTGTACCGGCTGCCCAATCGAAGGTTCCGCCACCACATTCGCTCTCTGACTGGATAAATTCCAAGTCGGGATAACGTTCGCGCATGGTTCCTATTGCATTACGTCCTTCCCATTGAAAAGCGATACCATCGAACATTTCGGACAATTTCTTCCCGGCATAATCGGCATGTTTACTCTCATAGTTCAACACTACTTCATACACATCCTCCACTGCAGCCGTATTCATCGTACCTAACCAAACTTTAACACCGGGATGATGCTCACGCATATAAGGAATCAAATAATCCGCATTGAAACGGGCTGTTGATAATGCCTCCCATGATGTATTGGGGTAATAGTTACAAGTATAAGCTTCATTTTGATAGCACAATCCCGTCACAGGAATACCTTCTTCGCCATACGCATTTATAAATTTACTGAAATAAAGCGCATAGGCATTCAAGTAGTCCTCTTCCATGATAAATTGCGTAGAGGTATAGGTTGGATAGGTCGTATCCAAACCGTTGCCGTAACCTGCACGGTTGGAATAATGATGACTGTGCTTCATCCATTGCGGTGGGCTCCATGGCGATGCCCAAAACTTCATGTCAGGATTCTGCTCTTGTGCTTTTTTGATAAAGGGGATGATAAACTGCTTGTCACGTTCTATGGTAAAATGCTCCATCTGGAAGTCTGTCTCTCCAACGGGCATTTCGTCACAGCTATACCATGAACCGGACAAATCAATTCCCTCATTGCGTTCATGATATAAATCGTAGAAGTTTGCCTGACCGGCATAATCGCTCGCTCCTACCGGAATACGTCCTAAAGCAAAACGCAAATCGCCCGTAGGTGAGAACATATCAATAAAGAAGCGTTCTTGCGCTTCAGCCGGAATACGTGCTAAAGCATGCCAATCCAATTCATTGAAACAAGTACCCCATGCTTGGAACGTACTTTCCACATCATCGGATTTGTAAACCACTTGCGGTGTTCCTACTACGGTAGAACTCACAGGCACTCTCTTACCTTGCCACACTGCTTTTGAAGTCGTCGTAAACTGCAAGGCCTTATAATTCTGCGCTACCACTTGAATAGAACAAGAAACGCCCAACAGCAACCATAAAAACAAATAATTTCTTTTCATATCACTACATACATTTAAGGATTTTTCTGACAGCAAATTAAAATGAAAAGGATATAAAAAGCAATAGGACATAAGCACAAATCCTACTCGTCAGTATTTTTTCTGACATAAATCAGTTTTTACGGACGGGAAGAAAAACTAATATAAAAATCCTATCGTTTATAAAGAATTTTCAATACTGTTTAATATATCTCCCGCAACACTGCTATCGAATAACCAATGACGCATACCTCCATTGATATGTTGCACCTTGCCTGTTCTAAAATTAAATACATATACAGGACGAATTCGCCAAGAGTGATTGTAACGATTCTGCCAATCAAACATACAAAATTCCCAATAACCTCCCCTTTCATTCCACCATTCTCCTGTGGTATATCCTTCTTTTTCGCCATACCTATTCAGAACAGCAGGATTACCGTATTGTCCTGCATTGGAATATACATGATATGGTGCTAAAGCATAATTGATAATATTGCCAAGTGAGACTCTGCACACAATCATTATGGGGTTGTTATCACTTAAACGATATGAATCATGAGCATAGGTAATAGCAACCCTCCGCCTTGATGCAAAATAAACACCGATACCGCCCCAACTACTTTGACTTGCAGCAAAAGTTCCTTGCGTCCATTGAGCGTTTCTCTTTAATTCTTTATTGCGTTCACTACAACTTGTTATCATCTGCCCCGCAGTTAAGTCAGTGCCATGATACATCGTGACAGCCGGAATAAAAATGTCCACTACCGTCCATACTGCACCCTCAATAATAACTTGTCCACCGTGATAAATAGGATATTTTAAAAAACGATATGGCAACATTACGAGCCATCTCCACACATCTCCTGCACCTTCATCTTCAGAACAAGGTTGTAACACTTCATACGTTAGGTCGTACAATTCTGTAACTCCATAAACAAAAACATTGTAACCAATTGCATTGAAGAGCCGTAGCGGGGTTGTGGCAATATATAATAAGAATTGTACAGCTCTGAGAATATTACGCACTGGTTTCTTGTATTCCTCATCCAACCAACTGGTCTTGAACATATATCGCCAAGGTTCCGTCAAAATGTGTTGCAACCTATTTGACCAAAAAAGCGGAGCCGAAATAACTAAATAAATAAACCATAATATATCTGCCCATTCGGCACCTAAACTGTCAATAATTTTGCGTAATCCAATGAATACTCCGAACGAAAGTCCTATCATTCCACCTAATTCGCCATTGTCAAATAGCAGATGAAACGCAAGTGCCCCCACAAAATAAAAGAAGCCTAAAAATACCAACATTTCTACAATATCCTTCCAAAAAGCTAAGACCAATAGAACTATTAGAACAAGGAGAACTATTCTAACAATCTCCCAAATACCTCTGAAAAAATCTACGATAGAATCCCAAATATCAACACTATCATCAGTTATGGTCATTTGGGGTGTTTGTGACTTTGGTTCTACGGGATTCTGGTATGTTACATATTGCATTGCCACATAACCTGTCCGGTTATTATAATCAATTTCTCCCCAATGCCTTGATTGGCGATAAATGGTTGATTTTACTACAATATAAGAATTGGGATAAAGTTTACCAATTTTTGAATAGCTTGTTCCCGGGCCACTACGCACATTGAGCGTATTTGTCACACGACAATGGCCTGGATAAGTTTCTGCATTGCAAACTATTGCTTCACCCAAAAACACCGTTACGAATAATGTATAACGGAAGTAATTTATCATCCTCTCCATAACCACATTGTTCATGCACCTAAGTGGCACGAATGATAGTAGAATTGCTATAAGGATGATTAGTATAATCATGTTTTCTCCTAGAAATTATCAATCAGCATCAACAATGGGAATAGCGCATTTAGGTTCCTCTTTCTGCCCAGTCATCTCTATCTAAGTTCCGATAACCAATAGCTTCTGCCAAATGATGCGTTTGTATGTTTTCACTTTCCTCCAAATCTGCAATGGTACGGGCTACCTTTAAGATACGGTCGTAGGCTCTAGCGGAGAGTTGCAAACGAGTCATCGCTGTACGCAACATCTCCGTACTTTGCTCATCAAGTTTAGCAAATTTACGGAGCAGTTGACTATTCATTTGAGCATTACAATGTACCCCCTTGCAATCAGCATAACGATTAGCTTGCATCTGTCGAGCGCGAATCACTCTTTCACGAATAGTCGCGCTATTCTCACCGGGTGCTGTGCGTGACATTTCTTCAAAGGACAAGGGAGTAATCTCTATCTGCAAATCGATACGGTCAAGTAACGGACCGGAAATTTTATGTAGGTAACGATGAATCTGCCCGGGAGTACAAACACAAGACTTTTGAGGATGGTTATAATAACCGCACGGACAAGGATTCATTGAAGCCACAAACATAAAAGAACAAGGATAGGTAACACTATATTTGGCACGGGCGATATTGATTTGTCTATCCTCAAGTGGTTGACGCAACACCTCAAGTACCGAGCGAGAAAATTCCGGCAACTCATCACAAAAAAGAACACCACTGTGCGCCAAACTGACCTCGCCCGGCTGCGGATTCTGTCCCCCGCCAACAAGGGCGACTTGTGAAATGGTATGATGCGGTGACCTAAACGGACGTTGAGCTATCAAAGAACAATCTTGACTTAACTTGCCGGCAACTGAATGGATTTGTGTTGTTTCCAAACTTTCGGAAAGAGACAAAGGAGGAAGAATGGAAGGCAAACGTTTTGCCATCATAGACTTTCCACTTCCCGGAGGACCTATCATAATGAGATTATGTCCGCCAGCAGCCGCCACCTCTAATGCTCTCTTAACATGAGCTTGCCCTTTGACATCCGCAAAATCAAAGTCAAAATTTGATTGCTGGGCATAAAACTCTGCACGCGTATCCACCTCTGTACATTCCAACACATCCTCACCATTCAAGAACTGAACAACTTGATTCATGTGCTTCGCCCCAAAAACTTTCAATTGATTCACTACCGCAGCTTCTCGAACATTTTGTTCCGGAACAATGAGATTTTCAAAACCCATTTCACGCGCTTTTATAGCAATAGGCAAAGCCCCTTTAACAGGTTGTAAAGTTCCATCTAAACTCAGTTCACCTATCATCATAGTTCGCTCCAAGTTGTCAAGTTTTACCTTCTCTTCGGTAGCCAATATGCCAATTGCTAATGGCAAATCGTAACCGGCACCTTCCTTACGAATATCTGCCGGTGCCATATTTACCACTAATTGTTTCGTAGGGAAACGATAACCACTATTCTCTACGGCTGCCACTATACGCTCATGGCTCTCCTTTACTGCATTATCAGGCAATCCAACCAAGAAAAACTTTATTCCCCTTGATGAATTAACCTCAATTGTCACAGGTATAGCCGAAAGTCCTTGCACTGAAGCACTAAATACTTTTACAAGCATAAGCGGTTATCTTAAATCTATTATTTTCTTTAATTCCGGTTGGATATCCTTATCGTATGTCGCACCTACTGCTAATACATTTCCTTCACTTCCGACCAATATACAATAAGGAATATTAGGTATATCAAATTGCTGTACAGCTGAACTGTTCCATGACTCAAAATCACAGTAACTCTGCCAAGTAACGCTATCTATCCGCTCAATATTCTCAAAAGCAGTCTTATTTACATCTAAAGAAATACTCAAGAAGTTCATCTTATCGGGATTGTTCCTCTTCCAACGTTTGATACGGAACATCATTGCTGAGCTTTCACTCTCCCATGACGCCCAGAAATTTATCAAAAGCGGTTTACCTCTATATTCAGAGGGCTTAAATAGCGTACTATCTCTCATAATAAGCTCAAAATCAGGAATCGTATCGCCCACAACAAGGCGTTTTCCCATTCTCTGCACCTCATCTTGCCATTGCAATAATCGTAAATTGTCTGGTTGAGCTTCACATAACATCCGATAATACTCTTCTGCTCTTTCTGCATCTACAGTAGAACTTGCAACTAAAAAGTATTGCTTAAAAAGATAAACACTCACCTTTGAACTTGGGAACTGCTCAATATGCTTAGCAGCTGCTTCAAGGATTTCCGATGGACTCTTGTCAATGTTTTCTAAACGAAAAGCTGTCAACTCCTCATTTTCAGGACTTCCGGAAACCTTTACCCTTTTAAGATTTCTCGCATCTCCTTCCAACTTTATCACATCACCGGACTTACCAAAAATTACTTGCTCGGAGAAATTAGGATATAACAAGACATAAGTTGCTTCACCATCTAAATCTGTCTCATAATCAAATTCTCCCAATTCAAGGCGTAGAGTATCCAAACTTTTAGTCCCTCCGTCGTTACTATATAAATAGAATTCACCCTGCCGCAGGTGCTCAAATTCCCCTTTCAGCCTAAATCGGCCTTCAGTTCCTCCGCAACTCAGCAGGGTGAATGCTATAAATGTATAGAGAATCAATTTCTCCATCTAAATAGCGATATTAGAAGCTATCAATAACAGACTTGTATGCTGCAAACTCAAGGTCTTTCTTAGCTCTATTGATCAATGAAGAATCCAAACGGAAAGCCTCACGCAAATTGGAGCTAACACCTGCAACGTCTTTTGTGCGTGCTGCTACTACTGCCTTCAAATAAGAAGTGTATGCATCCTTATTGGTAACATTCTCTAAAGTAGCCTTTGCAGAAGCATAATCCTTATTCAAGATTTGTGCCAAAGCTGCACTATTAGAAACTACTTCGTTTACAGTGCTTGCAGCTTGTCCATATGAACCTTTTGCAATATTCAAACATGCCATAGCTTCGTTCAATCCTTCAGCACCTGCAGCCTTACCGACATATGTCTCAGCCGCTGCGACATTACCCTTACCTAATTCAATCAATGCCAAGTTAGCGTTTACTGCTGCGGCATTAGAATTGATAGACTTAGCTTTATTAAAGAAACTTTCAGCCGTTGCCATGTCACCTTTTTGGTATGCTAACAAACCTAAGTTGTTGTAAGCACGGTAATCGTTAGGATAAAGTTCAGTAGTCTTCTTATACCATGCTGCTTTGTCTGTTATGAAATCCAAATTAGCACCATATAATAACTCTTCTACGTTCAATTTAGAAGCATCCTCCTTGAATTGTTCTTCAATTTGTACATCGCTGCGTCCGATAACTTCATAGTTCAAGGTCAAACGAGCACGACGCAATTCAGGAAGAATTTCATCAGCCAATTCTTTGAATACAGAAGACATATTCTTAATTTGAGCCTCACGTTCTTCCGGGTCTTTATACATAGACAACACGCGAACAATAACTTCCTTATCCTGAATATTGCTTGCTGCAACCAACTCTTGGAAACCATCCCAGTCCTCAGCTGTATATTTAGCATCTACTTCTGCTTCCATCTTGATAGCCTTCAACTCTTTTTGAACATATTTTTCAGAGTTGCCTTGACGTTGCTCAGCCAAACGAGTATTCAAATCCAATGCGCCATCGGGAGAAGCATAAGCAGAAATCTCAATATTACGCAACGCTTTGGTTTCTTGTTCATCGTTGATTTGCTTCATCATCTTCACGAATTCCTTTACATTATTTGAATTCAACTCTGATTTGCGAACAGTTGCTTGTTGAATCAAGAATTTAATGTTAGCTTCTTGTTTTTCAGATATAATACGTTGATATGTATCTGCCGCTAAAGAAGGAGTTACCGAAGCCAATGTATTCTTTAATAATTGTGATGTTGAAACCACACCATAACCAACCTTTACTTCAGGAACTGTAACTGTCTTCTTTCCTACCTTTGCGTCAAATTGCAAATAAAGGTCAGACTGTTGCATAGCCGGTACATAATCAAACACACTCTTCATCGTATATGTCCCACCTACCTTGTATGAAATAGTTTGATCATTGCCTTCAACTTTTTCTCCTTGGAATGTTGCGCTCTGACCTTTCACTTCGCCACCTTCATACTTCAAAACCGGAGTAACTGTTACGACAGCTTTTTTCTTCATATACTTCTCTGGGAACTTACCATCGATAGTTGTAGCCACTTTACCGGCATTAACTTCTAATGGAGTAGGTGTCACTGTGAAATTATCAGCCGACAAATCGCCTAATTTCTTACATGATGTCAACGCTGCAACCACAGCCATTGATAATACTAAAAAATAATTCTTGCTCATTTCCTTTTTTATTATTGTTAATATTTGGTGTGCAAAGATACGAATCTTTAGCCGACTATTGTTAACAAATGCTCTAAAATATCACAAAATTAGACTAAAAAGTATCACAAATACAACGCACTCCATTATTTCTTGATATTACGAGGATGATGAAGTAGAATTTCTTCGCGTAAACGAGTCCTATCTATATGTGTATAAATCTCTGTAGTTGAAATCCTTTCATGCCCTAATAGGACTTGTATGACACGTAAATTGGCACCGCCCTCCAATAAATGCGTTGCAAATGAATGACGAAAAGTATGCGGACTGATACTTTTTATGATGCCTGCTTGCTTGGCTAACTCTTTCACCCAATAAAAAACAGTAATACGAGATAGCGGTTTACCTCGACGCAAACTCAAAAAAACGTAGTCTTCATAACCTGGCTTTATTTGTATCATATTCCTATCGTAAAACCATTTATGCAATTCATGAACAGCCGTTTTCGAAATAGGAATCAAACGTTCCTTTCCACCTTTCCCCTTAACACGAATATACTCATCTTCAAGGAACAAATCAGAACATTTCAGTTCACACAACTCACTAACACGCAGTCCACAACTATATAGCATTTCTATGATGGTCCTATTGCGTTGGCCTTCCGCCATACTTAAATCTATCATTTCTATCATGTTATCTATCTCCGCGACAGATAACACTTCAGGCAAGCGCCGACCGATTCTTGGAGATTCTAATAATTCTGTTGCATCTCGTTTGATTTCTTTTTCTAAGCAAAGAAAGCGATAAAAAGAACGAATCCCGGAAACTATTCTCGTTATAGAACGTGGTTGGATACCAACATCTAACAATCCTGACATAAAAAGATGTAAATCATCCAGCGTTATCGTTCTAAAATCCTTATGTTCAAAATCTAAGAATAACAGTAACTTCTCCAGGTCATCAATATAAGCAGACAATGTATTTCCGGAAAGTCCCCTTTCCAATATTAAATATTGAACGTACCGATTCAATAACGCTTTTGACACGCCGGCACGCCCTTTCAATAAATCTATCTTTAACACTTTATCTGACATTTGGCATCTTTCTTCCCACAAAAGTATCTATTTATTATTTTTCAGCAAAGACTTATATAGCTATAAAATGCAGAGAAAGAACCCAAACACACAAAATCTTATGAATTTCTACATCACCTTTCATATCTTTTCCGTACTTTTGTCATACATAATTCATAACTCTAAAAACAAGAATGAGAATACAAATCATCAACGGACCTAATATAAACTTATTAGGGAAAAGAGAACCTGAGATTTATGGACACGAAACATTCGAAGATTACTTGCAAAAACTGCGAGCGTCGTATCCACAACTTCAAATTGACTATTTCCAAAGCAATATAGAAGGAGAACTTATAGACAAAATTCATGAAGTAGGGTTTGACAATGTAGGAGTGATACTAAATGCAGGAGCCTATACGCATACCTCTATAGCACTCCATGACGCTATTAAGGCAATAACAGCTCCGGTCATAGAAGTTCATATCAGCAACGTTCACAAACGTGAAGAGTTTCGTCACAAGTCTATGATATCTTGCGCATGCTCCGGTATTATTTGCGGTTTCGGATTAGATTCATATCGTTTGGGAATTGAAGCATTAGTTAACAACGGTTCTATATAAATTTAAAATAGGTGAAACATGCTTGAAACCGAGCTCCTAGACAATTACATCCGCCAACATATAGACCCTGAGAATGACTACCTTAAGGCTCTATATCGTGATACAAATGTCAAGTTGTTACGTCCTAGAATGGCATCCGGACATTTACAAGGCAGATTACTTAAAATGCTCGTTAGCATGATTCGTCCTAAAAACATCCTTGAAATAGGAACATACAGTGGCTATTCTGCTCTGTGCATGGCTGAAGGATTAGAGCCAGACGGGCACTTGTACACTTTTGAAATAAACGATGAACAAGAAGATTTTACACGTCCGTGGTTAGAAAATTCACCATTCGCGAAACAAATAGATTTTATCATCGGTGACGCACTGGATTTAGTGCCACAAATGAATATTACGTTCGACCTAGCTTTTGTTGATGGAGACAAACGCAAGTACAATGATTATTATGACATGATTCTTCCACGACTAAGTAAAGGAGGCTACATCATTGCGGACAACACTCTTTGGGATGGTCATGTTGTAGAAGAACTACGTCCTAATGACACCCAAACAAAAGGTATTATGGAGTTCAACAACAGAATTGCATCTGACTGCAGAGTAGAGAAAGTAATAATTCCACTCCGTGATGGTTTGACACTTATCAGAAAAAAATAAATAAAATATATGGAAACAACCAGACAAAACAAAATTGCAAGACTTATTCAAAAAGAATTGAGCGAAATCTTCATGCTACAAACTAAAGGCATGAAAGGGGTACTTGTATCGGTTAGTGCTTGCCGCATCAGTCCCGATTTAAGTGTATGCCGCGCATATCTTAGTGTATTTCCGAGCGAGCGAAGCGAAGAAATTGTCAAAAACATCAATAACAACATGAAAGCTATTCGCTATGAATTAGGGGGTCGTGTACGTCATCAACTACGCATCATTCCTGAGTTGAAATTCTTTGTAGATGACTCATTAGATTATATTGAAAACATTGACAAGCTATTAAAGGAATGAATTTCCCATTCTACATCGCTCGCAGATACCTTTTCTCAAAGAAATCGCACAATGCCATTAACATCATTTCTGCAATTTCTGTGTGTGGTGTAGCCATTGCGACAATGGCGCTAGTATGTACCATGTCTGTTTTTAATGGATTTCAAGACCTTGTCGCATCTTTTTTTACAACCATTGACCCCGAATTAAAAGTGTCACCGGTTACAGGAAAAACTATAGATACCAAGCATCCACTATTACTTGATTTAAAGGAATATCCTGATATATCCGTCTATACCGAAACACTAGAAGAAAATGCACTTGTTGTAGCTAATGGACGACAGGCTATGATTACGATAAAGGGGGTAGATGACAATTTTGCTGAAGCTACTGATTTGACACAACTTTTATACGGAGAAGGGACATTCATCCTTCATGCAGATGTTCTTGAATTTGGAGTTTTAGGAATTCAATTAGCGGCACAACTAGGATTAAATGCTAGTTTCGACACTCCGATACAAGTCTATGCTCCACAAAAAGGCGAACACATCAACCCCATTAATCCATTATCTGGTTTTAATCAAGACGAATTATATTCGCCAGGTGTTGTATTTGCTGTAAAACAAGCCAAATATGATGCAAATTATATCATTACTTCCATTGGATTTGCTCAAAGGCTTTTTGGAAAGAAAGGAGAAGTATCAAGTATAGAATTAAAATTTAAAAAAGGGACGGACTTACAAAAGGCGAAGAAAGACATTAAGGAGTTGTTAGGTAATGATTTTGAAGTAAAAGATAGATACGAGCAACAAGAGGATGTTTTCCGCATCATGGAAGTTGAAAAACTGATAGCTTATTTATTCCTTACATTCATTCTACTTGTTGCTTGTTTCAATATCATCGGTTCTATATCCATGCTTATCATTGAAAAAAGAAATGATGTACGCACATTAAGAAACCTTGGTGCTACTGACACACAAATTGTACAGATATTCTTATTTGAAGGACGTATGATTTCCACATTTGGCGCCATTATTGGCGTTGCCATCGGACTTATCTTATGCTATTTACAACAAGTCTTTGGTTTCATCAGTTTAGGCGAATCATCCGGAAATTTTGTTATTGATGCTTACCCCGTAAGCGTTCATCTATGGGATGTTGTTTTAGTCTTTTTTACAGTAATGATTGTGGGATATATCGCCATGTGGTATCCTGTACGAAGCCTCAGCAAAAAACTATTGGATTAAAAAATCTTACTCCAACACTACACGTTCAGCATCTATACTACTATTAAGGAATATGGAAGCTGACTCTGAAAATTTCTTCGGATTCTCAGTTGTCAAAAACTTACATGTTCCTCCGTTTGAACATACCGATGCTATATCTTCATGGCGTTCTAAATAGGAGCGCAAACTATTTGCTACATACTCACCTTGCGAAACAACCTTTACATGATTCGGAGTATATTTCTTTATTTTCTCTATCAGCAACGGATAGTGTGTGCAGCCCAAAATTATTGAATCTATTAAAGGATCCCTAGTAAGTAGATTTTCAATATGTTTCTTTACGAAATAGTCTGCTCCAGGTGAATCATGCTCATTATTTTCAACTAATGGGACCCACATGGGACAAGGTTCACCGGTTACAACTATGTCAGGATATAATTTACTTATTTCAAGCGAATATGAATTAGAACTAATCGTACCTGAAGTCGCCAAAATTCCCACGTGTCGACTTTGCGTTATTTGACCAATACATTCCGTAGTAGGACGAATAATACCAAGTACACGTTTTGTCTTATCCTCCATTAGAGGAAGATCTGTTTGTTGAATTGTTCGTAAAGCTTTTGCCGATGCCGTATTACATGCTAATATGATTAAATGGCAGCCCATACTAAAAAGTTTTTGAACCGCCTGCAAAGTAAATTCATATACGACATCAAAAGAACGCGTGCCATAAGGAGTCCGTGCATTATCGCCTAAATATAAATAGTCATACTCAGGCATAAGTTGACGAATTTGATGTAGGATGGTAAGTCCACCATATCCGGAATCAAAAACTCCTATTGGTCCCGCCTCTCCTAAATTCATTTTCAACATGAATTTATATTATGGTATGTTTTGTAATTTTGCTTTTACGAAATCCGTAACATCCTCACCCATTGCTGTATTAATAAAGGGGCAAGCATTACCGTCAATATTGATAACAAAAGCCAAACCACGTTCCAAGCCTACTGTTTGAATCGCTGCATTAAGACGTGCCAACATATCTGCTTGCAGGTCTTTCTCAGCTTGTTCTAATAATGATTGTGCTTCTTGTTTAAATTTAACGCTCTGAGCCAACAAATCTTGCAACTCGTATTGACGCTTCAAAAGAATATTTTCAGGAAAATCCTTTTGTCCTTGCAAGAACTCTGCATACTTTCTTTGAAACTCAGCTTCGCTACGTTGCGTTTCCTTTTCATATTTTGCTTTTAAGTCTGCCAACTTCTGTTGAGCAGTTTGGTATTCAGGCATCTCTTGGAAAAGAGTATTATAACTCAAAAAACCGAACTTTAAGGATTGAACTTCTTGAGCATTAACTACCTGCGCTAACAAAGAAATAACAATCAACGCCAACCATTTATTAACTCGCTTTATCATATTACCATTATGTTTTTTAGTGTTTTACAAAACAAAGATATTTATTTTTATGAACACTTTGATAAAAACACTACTATTTTTTCCGAATTAGGGTTAAAAGCACAAAAAAACTCACTGAAATATCAGTGAGTTTTATCTTATATATTCTTTTATTATTGTAATCCTAATTTGGCTTTAATTTGCGTCGTTACATCTGTACTTAATGTTGTACTAATATAAGGAACTCCTGCAGATACATCCATAATATACACATATCCGCCCTCATCACCGACTGTCTTTATCGCGGCAAGCATTTTTTCTGAAATTGCCTGCATCTTTTGTTGAGATGTCTCTTGCAATGATTTTTGGTCATCTTGATAACGCTGTTGAATACGTGCTTCCATGTCTTGAATTTCCGTTATTCTGCGTTGCTTTACATTATCTAAAAGACTAGCTTGTTCCTTTTGGAAGTCAGCATATTTTCTCTGCAACTCATCTTGCATACGTTTCAAATCATTCTCATATTGGGTTTGAAGTTGTTGAATTTCATTTTGTGCAGTAGTGTACTCCGGCATAGCCTGAATGATGTCTGCTGAATTAAAATGACCAAACTTCTGTGCAAAGATACTCATAGGAATGAGTAACAATGCCATTAAAATTACTTTCTTCATCTTATATTTATATTTAATTATTAATACTAGCAATCATGCAAATGTACGAAGGTTAATTGGAATATCCTAATTTTGAAAGAACTTCGTTACTAATATCTACTTTGGGCGAAGCAAAAATAATACTTGTATCCGACGCTCGGTCTAAAATTAAGGAATATCCCTTACTCTCAGAAATAGCCTTTACTGCATTATAAATTTCATCTTGTATCGGAGCCATTAAACTCTCTCGTTTTTTAAACAATTCGCCTTCCGGTCCGAAATACTTTTTCTTAAGTTCTGCAGCTTCTTTCTCTTTGGCTACAATTTCTTCTTCTTTCTTTGTCTTTTGCTCAGCACTTAAAAAAACGGCTTCGCTTTGATAATTTTTATAAAGCGTTTGTGCTTCTTCTGTCAGTGCTTCAACTTCTGCTTGCCACTTTTTAGAAACCTGATTCAATTGTTCACTCGCTCGTTCGTAAGCAGGAATGTTTTTTAATATATATTCCATATCTACTAAAGCAAATTTTTGTGCCATAGAATGTGTGCCCATCATGACGAACAAACACATTAACATAAAAAACTTCTTCATTTTTACCTCCTTTTTTATTAGAATTCTTGTCCTAAAATAAAATGGAATTGACTTCCACCATATTGTTTAGAACCAAATACTTCGTCAAATCCGTATGCCCAATCTATACCTAATAGACCTACCATCGGCAAGAAGATTCTCACACCCAGACCGGCAGAACGCTTCATGTCAAACGGATTAAAATCCTTCACATTCGTCCATGCGTTACCCGCCTCCAGGAATGCCAAAGCATAAATATTGGTTGAGTTTTGCAGAAGTAACGGATAACGTAATTCCAATGTAAATCGGTCATACGCATAACCGGTATATCCATTAGGCGTCAAAGCTCCATTGTCATATCCACGCAAAGCGATAGTCTCAGTTGCATAAGTTGTAGAATAACCTGACATACCATCACCACCTACATAATAGGTTTCAAAAGGTGACTTCTTATGTTTGTTGTAAGCTCCTAACAATCCGAATTCAACTCTTGCCATCAAGACCGGACATTTCACGACATTGCTCAAAGCAATATATGTACGCAGTTTAAATTTCCACTTATGATATTCAATCCATTTATACTTCTCTTGCATTTCCTTGTCATAACTTGAACTTTGATAGTTGTTTGCAAGATTTTCATAATCAACCTTATCAAATAATGAATAAGGAGGTGTCAAACCTACTGACAACAAGAATTCCGAACCACGACGCGGGTATATCGGATTATCTGTAGAATTACGAGATAAGGATAAGTTCAACGATATATTGTTACATGAACCATTGGATATAAGGAAATAATCCCAATTCTTCAATATATATCGTTGGTACGACAAATCTGCAGAGAAATGGAAGTAATCATCAGGCCAACGCAAACGTTTTCCCCAACCTAACGATACACCCAATAATTTTACATAAGAGTCGGGATCAAGGAAGTTCTCATAATAATTGGAACCACTTGTTCCGTATCCATACATATAATTGTAATAACTATTGTAATAAGAAGAATTATAATAGTTGTCGCTAACGTCTGTCTGTTTAGAGAAGAATGCTGAAAAGGATAAAGAATTGGGGCGTTTGCCTCCAAACCATGGATTCACATAATTGATACTATATGATTGATAATACGTACCGTTCGTTTGTCCGCTGATACTAAACGTTTCACCATTTCCTTGAGGCAAAATTCCACGACGTAATCCGCCTTTAGTAAACAGATTCGCCAAACAGAAATTAGAAAATTTCAAACCTATTTTTCCAATAACTCCGGTTTGTCCATAACCCAATGAAAATTCAATTTGGTCATTAGATTTTGACACCAATCCCCAATCAATATCTACAGTTCCGTTAGACGGAGAAGGCTGAACATTAGGATTTATTTGCTCCGGATCAAAATGTCCCATTGAAGCAATCTCACGGTATGAACGTTCTAACGCTTCTTTACTAAACAAATCACCCGGTTTCATTCTTAATTCACGACGAACAACACTTTCATAAACTCTGTCGTTTCCACTTATTCCAATATGTCGTATTGTAGCCTGCGGTCCTTCTGATATACGCATTTCTAAATCCACAGAGTCACCATCAATATTAATTTCTACCGGCTTCAAGTCATAGAAGACATAACCATTGTTATAATACAAATTACCAATTGCGTCTTCATCTGTTGTCGTACGGTCTGCTAATAACTTCTGATTATAAACATCGCCTCGTTTCATACGCAACAAACGATTCAATTGGTCGGTAGAGTATATCGTATTGCCGACCCACTCTATATTACGCACATAATACTTTTGCCCCTCTTCAACTTTTAAATAAATATCAACGGTCTTTTCATCATGTGGCGTCACGCTGTCAACTAAAATCACAGCGTCACGATAACCTAATTCGTTGTATTTAGAAATCAAGTTAGCTTTATCTTCTTCATATTTTTCTTCTATAAACTTCTTCGCACGGAACCAACTTGCAACACGCCCTTTCTCGTTCGTTTTCTTAAACACACCAGGTATAAACAATGTACCTTTAATCTTTTTAGTACTTAACGCTTTATTCCCCTCTATTGTAATTGAGTTTATCTTGACTTTATCTTTCTTGTCTATTATCACATCCACGATAATCTTATCGGGAGCTGTCACATCATCACGTTGTAAGATTTCTATTTCGGCATTCTTATACCCTTTCTCGTCAAAATATTTTTTTATCAAAAACTCCGCCCTATCAATCATGTTTGGTGTCAACTGATTGTCTTTTAACAATCCGATACGTTCCTCTAGGTCCTCTCTTTCGCCCTTCTTAACACCATGGTAATTAATTTGCGACACTCTTGGACGTTGCGTCAATCTTATTCGTAAATAAGCATTATCCCCAACAATACTATCCATTTCTATCGCAACATTTGAAAATAATCCGTTTTTCCAAAAACGTTTTATGGCATCCGTCACTTCATCTCCCGGGATACTAATTTTCTGGCCTACCGTTAAACCTGACAAGCCGATTAACATATAGTCATCATAATTATTCGCACCTTCAACGGCTATATCTGCTATAGTATAGACTCTTGGCAGACGAGAATATTCTATGGTTGGATGAACTTTTACCTCCTTTAGTGCTTGAGCGGTAAGACGAATACTACCCAAACACATCACTACTAATATAAGACAAATAGTCTTTATTCTTTTCATTATTAATTCTTATTTTACAACCACTTGTTCACTGGTTTTACCAAAACGTCGCTCTCTTGCCTGATAATCACTTATTGCCTTACGCAATTCTTGTTCATCAAAATCAGGCCAATATGTATAACAAAAATAAAATTCGGTGTATGCACACTGCCATAATAAATAGTTACTTATTCTATATTCTCCACCTGTTCTAATCAGTAAATCCGGATCCGGCATAAACGATGTCGTCAAGTGTTCACTTATTGTTGAGTCTGTAATACATTCGGGATTGAGAGAACCGTCCTTAACCTTTTCTGCGATTCGTTGCACCGCATGGGTCAGTTCCCATCTAGAAGAATAGCTTAAAGCTATCACCATAGTCATTTTATCAAAGGAAGCAGTACGTTTCATACATTCTTCCAATCTCCTCTTTACCAAATCCGGAATACGTGTCATATCTCCTATAACACGGAATCTTACTTGATTTTTTATAAAAATTTCATCTTCCAAATGGTCTAATATCAAGCCCATCAAAGCTGCAATTTCAGGTTCCGGTCGATTCCAATTCTCTGTCGAGAACGTATATAGAGTAAGATACTTAACACCTAAACGGACTGCTTCTTCCGTTACCTTACGCACGGTCTCTACGCCCTGCTGATGACCAGCCGTACGTGGTAAACCTTTAGCCTTAGCCCAGCGTCCGTTTCCATCCATAATAATTGCGATATGAGATGGGATGTGTTCCATATCTAAATCCTGATTAATAGACATATTTTATATTATTACAATTTATACATTTAGGGAACAAGTCATACGTCACAGACAACATCGTAAACGAATAACAGTCCTTATTCTTAAATCCCGCACTTTGCACTCCATAAGGATCATTCAAAATCACCCCATTCGTGTTTGAAACATCTAATCCGTCTGTTGTCGTAAATCGCACACTCCATTCTAGACCAATGTTCCATCGATGTTTTAATTTAAACTTCACTCCCACTCCTACCGGTATGTTAAATCCCACATTGGTGTCAACCGGCTTTGGTGCTATTGTCAGTCCTGCACCAAGCAACATATAAGGAGTTATTCTACTATATCCCTCAAAACCACGTCCTATACCGTAACCCCAGAAATTAAATTCAAATTGGGCTCCAAAGTCTATAACATTACGCTTAAAGGATGCATAACCGGGTTCTCCTCCGGATATATTTTCACTATTTGCATCTTTTGGAAAGTAGGTATCGGTTTCTCCGGATATATGACCGATTGCAAGATTTCCTTTTATCGCCATTCGAGGATTAAAAATATATCGTGCAACAACACTTCCCATCGCACCAAGATGCGCAAAAGGTTTGCTATTGGCATCCCCTAAATAAAAGCTACCGCCAACACCACCTCCTAATTCCATACGATAAATTTCATCTTGCGACATGCCATTCTGTATATGACAAGTCAACAAAAGTATCAATATCGTACGAAGTAATTTCATCAGCCTATTTTTATCTGTGTGCAAAACCGAATTTATTCAATCGACCTTTCCACACTTCATCATTCGTTACAAACCAAATATAATTATCCGAATCTACGGCAACGCCATAAATTAAATTCTGCTTAACAACATTTATCGGGAATGAGTATCTACTATTCGTTTTCCACGTTATGCCATTATCAATACTTACTAATACCTGACCTTCTGCTGATTGCTCACGTTGCCCGAACAAAAGTAGTTCATCATTATAATGAATCAACGCTGACGATGCCATTCGCGGACAAGTAAATCGATTGTCCGGAGAATCATTAAAATAAGTCCAATTCGGGACATCTCTACGGCTCCACACCATTGAGACCTTATCACCGGGATACAATAATATATCCCTATTTCCTAAAACAATGGTCCGCTCTACACCATTCTCTTGGAGAAAAGACACCGCTGAAATATTATGAGACGGGAGATATTCCAAATCCGAATCACCAGCTTCACTAACCCATGTCTCACCATCTATAGAACTCCAAAAGCCCTGTTCTGATAGGGCATAAAGAGTGGTATTATCCGCTGACAATAGTTTTACATTTTGTTCCATTTCTACCGACATCCAATCACGTCCATCGTCAGATACAAGCACACCACCATTCGTCGTATTCATATAGAGACGATTTTGGAATGGGACAATTGTAGAAATATCTCCTAAAGAGCAACCGTTTAAAACACACTCGTTCCATGTCGGCATTCCATTTTTCTCGTTTACATACGCACAAACATTTCCTTCTTTTTGGGCATATACCCAAATTTCATCGTTCCACGACAAGACCTTCAATGTTTCAGCCGTACTCCACGCCGTTGACTCTGACAACTTATTCCAAACAAAGGCATCTCCATCTTGTTGGTGTACATTTAACTTCATTGCATAATCTCGCCACAAAGACCAATCTGATGTATAAACTCTGAATACTAACGGAGTTGTGAAATCTATTGAATCTGAAATTGAAAAATCTCTCCAACCATCTATTTCGTCAGCCTTGCGATATACAACCGTTCCTGAAGATTCTATTGAAACCAGCATGGCATCAACAATGCTATTCGTCATCAATGAGTCCTTATTTTCTATGGTGCCTGCCAACTGGTCAATAGCCATGGGGTAATAGGCGGCATTATACGACACCATATAAGTCGTATCTTTTCCCGATGTCGTTTTGGTGTTTATCTGTCTTTTTACATAACCCAATGTAAAGCTACTGATATAACAATCTGTCGTCATTATATTCTCATCATCTTCTTTACATGATGAAATCATACAGAATGTCAATACTATTATCAACCAAGACAATATGTTTTTATTCATAAAAATATCAATACATTATTTATCAAGTTACAAAAGTACGTACATTTTTTACTTCTGCGAAACCAAAAACGTTGAATTATGCAAAAAATCAATAAATAAAGACTATTTTTGCTTAAAGATAACGTGACAAATGCTCTTTATAGCGATTTAATCGGACGGAAATAATATTGTTCTCATCTATTTTAGATTCCGAAGTTATCCCTTCATTGGGTATTTGCGGTGCTTGCACTCCTTCTTTCAAAAAAGAGTTTGAACTTTCAACCCGAACTTCATCCCACAAATTGTTACCAATAAATGCCCCCAAAACATTGGCTCCACCTTCCACCAACAGAGATTGAATGTTTAATTCGTATAAATCGTTTAATATTTTCTGCATATTATCCGCCACACAGTCTATCCTAATAACCTTAACATTTGAAGCACCTTCATAGGCAACATCAATAGCAGTTTTATCAACATAGACTCTTGTTGGTAAACCATCAGTAAAAAGACGTAAATCTTTTGGCAAACGCCCGGTTCCATCTAATACAATCCTCAAAGGTTGGTTTCCAGCCCACAACCGATTTGTCAATGATGGATTATCCAAAACAGCGGTATTAGCACCAACTAGGATTGCTTGATGTGTAGCTCTGGCTTGATGCATCCACGCCATTGACTGTGGCGTGGAAAAGGTGTACGCACCACTCCCATGTTGTTCTCTCTTCAAGTCCATAAAACCATCTATGGATTGCGCCCATTTCAAGGTAATATAAGGGCGTTTTAATAAGTGAAACGTTAAAAACCTTCTATTTAAATCCAAACATTCATTCTCCAAAACACCGACCTTGACATCGATTCCCGCAGCTCGTATTTTCTCTATGCCTCTGCCGGAGACCTCCGAAAAGGGGTCCACACAACCTACAACCACCCTTGCAATCTTTTTCTCAATAATCAAATCAGCACATGGTGGCGTCTTGCCATAATGTGAACAAGGTTCTAAACTTACATAAATCGTACTATCTTTCAATTGTGCCGGGTCTTTTACTGAACGTATGGCATTAACCTCTGCATGCGCCTCACCACAACGTACATGATATCCTTCCCCGATAATTCGTCCATTATGAACGATTACCGCCCCCACCATTGGATTAGGAGCTGCGCCATAGATACCATTACTTGCCAAACGCAAACAACGATTCATGTATTTTTCATCTTCTGTCATCATACAATTCAATAAAATTGTCTATTTTTGCCCTATAATGTCAATATCAATGAACATCGTCCATTACATCACCCAACAACTACTTGAGGACTATTCCGCTAGGGAAGCCAAAGCCATTAGTAGATACATATTAGAAACCCTTTATGGAATCTCTCAATTAGATATCTGTATGGACAAAGTTAGAAAATTCTCTTTAGAAGAACGTCAAGAACTTGATTTTATTATTAAAAGGCTCAAACAAAAAGAACCTATTCAATACATTTTAAACAAAGCTGATTTTTTGGATTATACGTTCTACGTTGCGCCCGGTGTACTGATTCCGCGTCCTGAAACAGAAGAACTTGTAAAATGGGTTATTGAACAAGTTCATACCTCCCGCTCTGAAAACCCGCAGATTTTAGACATCGGAACCGGCAGCGGATGTATCGCGATATCATTAGCGAAACAACTTCCTATTTCAAAAGTTACAGCATTAGACATCAGCGAAGAGGCTTTAACCATTGCCCAAAAAAATGCAGAAAGATTAAACACCTCTGTTCACTTCATACACGACAACATTCTTAATCCACAAATCACTGAAATCAACGAATCAAATTGGGACTTTATCGTCAGCAATCCACCATACATCAAATTCAACGAGCAAGAAGAAATGGAAGAAAACGTATTAAAATACGAACCCACTTCGGCATTGTTTGTTCCTAACGATGATCCTCTTCTTTTTTATAGGATAATAGGACAATATGGTATAAAAAGACTCAAACCAAATGGTTTCCTGTTTTTTGAAATCAACCGTCAATACGGTGAAGCGACTTGCAAGTTGCTTGATTCTATGGGATACACAGACATTACACTTCGAAAAGATATTTACGATAATGACAGAATGATAAAATGCAGAAAGGACAGTCTTTAACATTGGATTTAGCTACAGCCAAGATTGAAGCATATTGTTCTAAGGCAGAACATTGTACTTCTGAAGTGGTAACAAAATTAAAATCTTGGAATATAAACGAACGTCAAATCGCTGAAATTGTAGCACGACTATGCAAAGAGAAATATATCAACGATTTAAGATATAGCAGATGCTATGTCAAAGACAAGTTTCGTTACAATCATTGGGGACGAATCAAAATTACACAAGCTTTACGTGTTAAAAATATTAACGAGGACGATATCAAAGAAGCAATCGAAGAACTTGATCAACAAGAATATGAAACTACATTAAAGCGATTGCTTGCACAGAAAAGAAAAAGCATCAAAGCTTCATCCGATTACGAACGCAATGGAAAATTAGTTCGTTTTGCGTTAGGCAGAGGTTTCGAAATGTCTATTATTAATAAATATCTTAACCTTGATGAAGATTTTTAATACAGAGTTATCTGCCACCATACATAGTTTTATTGATTTCTTTTTCCCACGTTTCTGCATTTGCTGCCAAGAACGTCTTTCCATAAACGAGTCGCATATTTGTGGAGCATGCCAGCTCGCTCTTCCACGAGCGATTGTATCTTCTTTTGAAGACAATGAAATGGCGCGTATTTTTTGGGGATTAATCCCTATTGAGAGATGCGCCACCCTGTTCTATTACACTAAGAACTCCGTGTACACTCGCATACTCATGAAGCTGAAATATGGCAATCAGCCAAAAGTGGGGATAACAATGGGACGTATGTTGGCTAAAAGCATCTATGAGAAAGGGTTCTTTAACGGTATAGATGTAATTGTTCCGGTCCCCCTTTCCAAAGAAAGGGAAAGACAGCGTGGTTATAATCAAAGTGAATGGATAGCTAAAGGCATATCAGAGATTACATCCATAAAAATTTACAACTACTGCATTATAAGAACTAAGGTTACTCCGAGTCAAACCTCATTAAAGTTACATGAACGTTTGGAGTCCGTACAAGGAGCCTTTCAATTGAAAGAGACTCACGACTTGATTGGTAAACATATTCTACTGGTAGATGATGTTTTAACAACCGGTGCTACATTACTAGCATGCGCTGAAACAATTGCAAAAATACCACAAACCAAAATCAGTATAGTGACATTGGCAAGGACACATTATTAAATATTACTCCCAACAAAAATTTTCAGTCTTACGAAAATTCGACCAGAATCCTTGTTATTATTACTCATATTTGTACTATCTTTGCGATACATTTATTAAACGTATAGATTATGAACACATTAGAAAAGATTTTCGCAGGCAAGCTTTTAAAGGTAAAAGCTATTAAGCTACAACCTACCAACCCGTTTACATGGGCTTCCGGATGGAAATCACCCTTTTATTGCGACAACCGTAAGACGTTGTCCTACTCAGACCTTCGAAACTTTGTAAAAATTGAATTCTGCAGAATTATAGAAGAACGTTTTGGCGAGGTTGATGCCATTGCCGGTGTAGCAACAGGCGCTATTGCTCAGGGAGCTTTGGTTGCTGACCTGTTGAACAAACCTTTTGTTTATGTACGCTCAAAACCAAAAGATCATGGATTAGAAAACCTCATCGAAGGCGAATTACGTCCCGGTATGAAAGTCGTAGTTGTTGAGGATCTTATTTCTACCGGTGGTAGCAGTTTGAAAGCTGTAGAAGCCATCCGCAACAATGGTTGCGACGTTATCGGCATGGTAGCAGCCTATACTTACGGTTTTGACGTAGCGGCCAAAGCCTTTAAGGATGCAAATGTCGAATTGGTGACACTGACCAATTATGAAGCTGTAGTAAGCGAAGCCGTACGTATCGGATACATCGATGCAGACGATGTTGATTTATTGAACGAATGGCGTAAAGACCCTGCACATTGGAACGGATAAACCTATTCAAAGCACAGATATGTCTAAACAACAATACGAAAGTAACGTCAAGATAATACCTTTTCATCAAGATAGTGTATATTCCAAGTTAGCAGATTTGAACAACTTGGCTGTTATAAAGGAGAAAATCAACGATCCAAACATTAGAACGATGATGGAAGGGAAAGTTCCTGCGGACAAGTTGGAGCAAATCAGTCAACGCATTCAAGAAATGACATTTGATACAGACACTGTCAGCTGTAACATATCTCCTTTAGGAGAGGTTTCATTATGTATCATTGAGCGCGAAGCACCCAAATGCATCAAATTCGAAACAGCCAACTCACCAATACACCTCAACCTTTGGATTCAGTTATTACCCGTTTCTGAAAATTCATGTAAGATGAAACTGACAGTCGGTGCCGACCTCAATCCGTTTATAAAAGGAATGGTTGAAAAACCACTTAAAGAAGGTGTGGAAAAGTTAGCTGACATGTTGGCAATGATACCCTATGGGGCATAATCAAAATAAACTGATATGGCAAATAAACTTTGGCAAAAAAATACTGAAGTAAATAAGGAAATAGAAAAGTTCACGGTTGGTCGCGACCGTGAACTTGATTTATATTTAGCAAAGTATGATGTGTTAGGTTCTATGGCACACATCACCATGTTAGAGACCATCAACTTGTTAAATAAAGATGAATTAGCATCCTTACTAACAGAGTTAAAGAATATCCACACACAAATTGAGGAAGGCAATTTCATTATCGAGGAAGGCGTAGAAGACGTTCACTCACAAGTAGAACTCATGCTGACCAGAAGATTAGGCGATGTTGGCAAAAAGATACATAGCGGACGTTCTCGCAACGACCAAGTCTTGTTGGACCTTAAACTTTTCACACGGGCGAAATTACAAGAAATTGCAGAAGAGGTCAAAACGCTTTTCCATGAATTGCAGGCACAGAGCGAACATTATAAAGATGTTTTAATGCCAGGCTACACCCACCTTCAAGTAGGTATGCCATCCAGTTTCGGTTTGTGGTTTGGAGCTTATGCCGAAAGTTTAGTTGATGACTTACTTTTCCTACAAGCAGCATATAAGATAACCAACCGCAATCCATTAGGTTCAGCAGCCGGTTACGGTTCATCATTCCCTCTTAACCGCAGTCTGACCACCGAGTTGCTTGGATTTGACTCGATGAATTATAACGTAGTATATGCACAAATGGGACGTGGTAAGACGGAACGCAATGTAGCTTTTGCATTAGCAGGGATTGCCGGAACCATTAGTAAATTGGCATTTGATGCCTGTATGTTCAACTCACAAAATTTCGGTTTTGTCAAACTACCGGACAATTGTACTACAGGCTCCAGCATCATGCCACACAAAAAGAACCCCGACGTATTTGAGTTGACACGCGCTAAATGTAACAAGTTACAAAGTCTGCCCGGACAGGTAGTACTGATTATGAATAATCTACCATGCGGTTACTTCCGCGACCTTCAAATTATCAAAGAAGTATTCTTGCCCGCATTCGAAGAATTGAGAGATTGCTTACGCATGACATCTTATATCATCAACAAGATACAAGTCAACGAACATCTTCTTGATGATGAGAGATACGACAATATGTTCAGTGTAGAAGAAGTCAACCGACTCGCAGCAGAAGGCATGCCTTTCCGCGATGCATATAAAAAAGTAGGATTAGATATTGAAGCCGGACAATTCAAGCCCAATAAAACCGTGCATCACACTCATGAAGGCAGCATCGGCAATTTATGTAACGACAAGATAAAGACACTGATGGAATCTATTTGGAATGGGTTCAATTTCTCACAAGTAGAAGAAGCAGAAGCAAATCTACTAAAAACCGTTTCAACGGATTAACATCCATTGTCACAATAAAAACAATAAGCCTCCGTTTCTTTAGTATGAAAAGAATACGGAGGCTTATTTTATTAATCGCGATGCTACCTTTTATCGCTTGCGAAAAGGACATACAAAATACCTATTCAGATTATCCGGCGTATTTCGTATGCAATACGGTCAGCACCATACCACAACTCAACGCGGCCATGAATAGTTTAGGTGTGTTTTGTACGATACGTAACGACCGCGGACGCTTTTTATTTACTGATGAAGCTAACAAAACCACCCCAATCAACGCTACAGCCATATCTTCCAATGCAACTATATACATGGGGATAGCAGGATTCATTGTAGGACTACCCAACCTCCCCGAACTCGGAACTGATGTTTCCACACCGATATGTTATGATTTGGCTTGTCCCAATTGCTACTCCGATTACAATGTAGCACGTTCCTTAAAGCTCAAAGAAGGAGGCAAAGTTCATTGCGTATCATGCGACCGCGAATACAACCTCAATAGTCAGGGACAAGTCGCCAAGGGCAATGGCGGAATCAGTCTCTTTCGCTACCGTATCAACTACTCAGGCAACAGCATGGTAATCAATAACCGCTAAAAAAGCGTGCAAAATATTTGGTGCTCTTCTGAAAATCATTTATCTTTGCACCCGTCTAAGAAACAACCTGCGGAAATAGCTCAGTTGGTAGAGCACGACCTTGCCAAGGTCGGGGTCGCGAGTTCGAGCCTCGTTTTCCGCTCCAAGGTTGCTCGAATGGTGGAATCGGTAGACACGAGGGACTTAAAATCCCTTGGCCATTACGGCTGTGCGGGTTCAAGTCCCGCTTCGAGTACGAAGAGAAAGCGCAAGTAGTTAGTACTATTTGCGTTTTTTCTTTTATCTATTTTTCCACCACCCTGCCCTAAATGATGAACGATAGCGTTAACATTATAAACTGAAACTTCCGCGCGCGCACGCGCGCATTCCCATAGGGGTTAAATCATGTTTCATGTTTCACTTTGTGCTGAAGCCCTTTGTCGGAGCGGAGTTTAGAGTGAAACATGATGTTTCACATTATGGTTCACTGATTTTTAGATGAAATTCGCATCCCCTTGATAATAATATTACTTATTTACGTATAATCTTCGAGGTCGTGCCGTCATCGTACATTATGATATTTACACCTCGCTGTTGTGACTTGAGGCGAACTCCATCAATACCATATATCCCTTGAATTTCTTTGGTCGTGACATTAACATTAGACAAATCTGTTTCATTGTCGCCAAAGCCAAATTTCATAGCATTCACATTTGCCGATTCTTCTACATCAAAGTAAGCACGGTATCCCTTTATCCTATTGGTTTCGTCTGCCGCCCTATAAAATACGTTTCCACTGATAAAGAAAGCGTTTTCCGGAACATAACCGGATACATACGTACCCTTAAAATCAACGACCCCCATTCTTACGTTGTCCATTTCTTTACTGACGTCAACGTTATGGACTTCCAATTCAGAACAACTTGACTCAGAACGTACCATGTATGGTGTTCCTCTCATAATAGCATCGGCAGAAGTAAAAACCAAAGAAACCAAATCTCCCTTCACATTTATGCCGGTAAGTTCCCTAACCTCCCATCCTGCAGGTGTTTCCATATCAAACGGAACAACGAACGTTGACCACGTATTTTCTTTAAGACTGCGTTTTAGAGTGACTTTTGTATAGAAATCCTCTTCAAAAGTCACTTCCTTTGCCGTTTCATCCAAAATCATTTCGTTTCCAAGAAAATACAAACGGAAGTTATCTACTTTATACCACCAATATCCTGCTGCATCATAGCTTCCATCATCCTTTCCACCTACAGCACCGATAGTTGCACTATGGTCTGTCACGGTAAAATCCAACGTAACATCTTCAAATATACCTTTACTGCCCATAGGCCGGACGACCATTTTCTTTTCATCATTTGCTGTTACATAAATATTGGCATTCTTAGCAGCATCTCCTGAAGCCACTAAAACTTTCATGCGGTATTTACCATTGGGCAATCCGGAAACAGTCTGCGTTATCGGAACACCTTGCCACCATGTATTAAACAAATAGTTACCATCAACGCCACTTGTAGCGTAAGTGGAATTACTATTGGGCTTCACGCCTGTGTCAGAAGAATATCCCGGTATGGTCCACCCTGTCAAATCTCCCATCTCAAAACTATTGTTGACAATCATAGCAGTTATATCGGATGGATTTTCTTCAGTCGCATCACTCAATAATCCTCTATAATACTCTTTATCAGCTTGTAACAAAGCCTCGTATGCCTTGGGCAATTCCACCGCCAACTCCTCTATCGTTGTCAATTCCAAAGCCGCCTCCGCCTGACTGATGGGTGCGGCATAGCCTTCATTACCACCCTCCAATTTAGCCTTGTAGGTAGGCAACGACATTGTCAACTTGTCCCAATACTCCAATACCTTGTACTCCGACTCGGTCAAAGTCATGAACGAACCGTGTTGGAAACTCCCCGTGCCTTGAAGATTTACCGAGGAGGTTGTGTTCAAACCCAAATGGTCCGTCTCGCACACTTTATAGTTGTAACCTTCGGAATATCGCATATAGTAGAGGTTGTAAGTGTCTTCATTGATGCGAC
>JAGBCQ010000012.1 GCA_017937925.1 Paraprevotella sp.
CAAACGGTTCGTATTGAATGTACCAATCCACAACTCGACTTCAGGATGACGCTTTGCCAATGTCGGAGCCAAATACTCATTATTGAATCTCAACGTTCCTTCTGCCGTCCAAGCACAACCCGGATACGGTGTGTAGGAATACGCCTCGTTCTGATACATCACCTTTGTGATTGGCAGACCTTGCTCTGCATACAAGTCGATGAAACGACAGAACATATCAGCATAGCATTGTAGGTAACGAGGGTCTTGAATGAAATAGTCTTGAGAGGCCAGACGACGTGGGAACACCCCATTGCGGTCGCCTAATAGTTTCATCTCGTCTGCATCGGTCGCTTTGCCGTCATCCATATAAAGCAAATAGTCTTTTTTGGGGTCTTGATTATTGAACTTGCTGGATAGTACAGGATAATCCTGATTGATTTTCATCCAAGTCGGCGGACTCCACGGACTCACGAACAACTGCAACTCAGGACAATATTTCTGTGCCGCACGTGCCAACGGAATAATGTTACGTTTGTCGCGCTCGATGTTGAAATACTTCAATTCAAAGTCGCCTGTCACGTCACTGCAACTGTACCAAGAACGTGCATAATCGTTGGCATTCATTGATACACGTCCATGCGTAAAACGCAAATCGCCTTCCGGCGAATAGAGGTTGAACATGATTTCGTCCTGCTCGTCGCGTGTAAGAAGATTGAACGCATCCCAATCCATTTCGTTGAAAGTCGTTCCCCATGCACGGAAGGTCACACCCTCTTCAGCGCCATCTACTTTTACAACAGGTGCATCCACGCTTGTTGCTTTCAATGACACCTTATTCTCTTTCCAACTCTCCTGCTCTGTCGTCGTGTACCATGTAAAGGTTTGCGACATCAACTGTGAGGACATGGCAAAAGCCAACATTCCCGACATAAAAAATCTTGCTGATACTCTTTTCATATTCGTATTCGATTTATGTTACTTCTGCAAATCTATCACAAATTATTAAAACTTCATCTGACATAAATCAGAAAAAGCGAGCCAAAGCCCGCTTTTCCTTGTATTTTTGTTTTAATACGTTAAAAACATTTGTGGGTCATAATCTCAAGCACTTTCTTGTCAGTCTCATTCATGGCTTCTGCACCGATGCTGGTCAGATTGCGGATACTCTTATCCACATCATCCTCAATGATACCCTCAACACTGCTCACACACTTTTGTTGCATCGCCAACATCGCCGACAAAACAGCTGTAGAAACACCGGAAGTCAACTTTAGCGCACAACTCGGTTTAGCTCCGTCGCAAATCATTCCGGTAAGGTTTGCTATCATGTTCTTCACTGCGAAGGACACTTGTTCATACTTGCCTCCCATCAAATAGGTGATTCCACAACTTGAGCCCGTTGAAGCCACGACACAACCGCACAGAGCCGACAACACACCCAGACTCTGTTTAATGTAAATGGCTGTCAGATGACTGAGAATCAAAGCACGTACCAATTCTTCTTCGGTATTGTGATTCTCTTCTGCAAATACCACTACCGGCATTGTAGCACATATTCCTTGATTACCACTGCCGGAATTGCTCATGACAGGAATCATTGCCCCAGCCATACGTGCATCGCAAGCTGCCGATGTTCCCGAAAGGATATGTGAGAAGATATTATCCCCCATGATGCCACGACCTAACGGACGGGACAACGTCTTGCCCAATTCATGCCCATAGCAACCTTTCAAGGCTTGTTTTGAAGCATTTTCGTTCAAGCGACGTGCTTCGAGAATAAACTCCAATTCTTCTATCGGAGAAGATACCGCAAAGTCATATACTTTACGCAACGACAGTTCTACGAGTTCGGCAGATTGACCTTCTGCTGCCGAAGCGCCTTCGTCAAGTTTCACGTTGCCATCGCTTTCAATGTATGTAAACTGCGTGTGTTTGCCGGAAATAACCGCTACAGCCTTATGACCGTTCTCGGTAGTGGCACACACCTCTACATATAGTTTCTCTGTGATGTTTTCCTTGAGTTTGATGTCGATTCTGTTCTCGGCAATGAAAGCCTTTCCTTTTTCCACATCTTCCGGCGTTACATCCTTCAATACTTCCAGACCATAAGCCGATTTCCCTATCAAAGCACCGAGCGCCACTGCTATAGGCAAACCGACCATGCCGGTACCGGGAATGCCTACACCCATCGCATTCTTCAAGATGTTCGCACTCAACAACACTTGCACATTTGCAGGTTCTGCGCCCAACTCCTCTACGGCACGGGCTACACAAAGCGCAACACATACCGGCTCGGTACAACCTATAGCCGGAACGACTTGTTGCTTAATCAAGCGTATGATACGTTGTCTTTCGGTCTGTTCGATTCTCATTCCCGTTAAAAATTACGTTATTATTCTTCGGACAACTCATCCACATCCTTTATATCTGCCTCCGGAGTATAACTCTCGTAGAAGGTATCGTCATTTGCTGCGTCGTCATCATCGTCACGATCCACCTCTTTCTCATCTTCTTCGTCATCGTTGATGCGACGGTTGCCTTCTTCGTCGTAGGCACTATCAGAAATCAGGCGTAACTTCTCCATCGGTTCACGTTTCTTTGCGAAAATAGCTTCGACCCATGTACCTTTAGTCACTTCAAGTACATCATAACCATCAGCCACTTTGCGTTCTAAAGTTCCTCCCGGAGCATGGATGCGCGTTGCGGGCAATGTCGTTGTACTGATATCGAAAGTAGATTCTATGATGTCGCGAATGGACAAAGCAATAGACTCCCAACCACCACCGAAGTTGCGGTCAATCAGTTCCAATAGTTCCTTTGCTGTGATATGCTTGACATTCTCGTACGACAAATCCGTAATCTGGCGGATTCTTTTCTTACGTACCGCCACTGCACCGTTATGTGTTTCAGGAACCGGCAATATGGTGTATTCACCGTTGTTATATCTGATTTTATCACGTTCGTCTTTGGGGTCGAAATGATAAACATCAAACGACAAACGTATCACATTCAGTACTTTCTCTTCCGAAGCGTAAAAATCCTCGTCATTTATATCTTGTTGCCACAAATTCAACAATTCATTCTCATCAATGCTCCATACGTTGCCTGAGTTCAAATCCAACGTACTTTCCAAATAACTGTTCTTTTTCTGCATAAACAATTCTCATCTAAAAATTCACCGACAAAAGTAATAAATTTAAAATGTATCGCAACAAGTATTAACAAGAAAACATTAGAATATTCATAAATATATTCGTTGACTGTTCCGTTTTGCGCCTTCAATACAAAAATGAGAACAGATTTAACATAAAAACCGTTAAGGTTTTCGGCAAAAAGACTAACTTTGCAAGATAAATCTAATCGTGTGAATAAGAAATCACCATAAAATTATTTTAATGAAAAAATTATTAGTATCCGTGTTGACCGTCGTTATGTCGGCAACTATGATGGCAGACCCTATTGACTTGACGAAAGCCAAATCTATCGCAGCCGCCTATATGGACGAAGGTGTCAGCCCTGAATTAGTAGAAAGCGCAGTGACCAAGAAAAAAACTGCAAGTGGAAATGCTCCCCTTTACATCTTCAACAGAGGAAACAACAAGGGATTTGTCATTGTTTCGGGCGATGACAGTATGCCGAAAATCATCGGTTACACAGAGCAAGGCGAATTTGACCCTGACAAATTGGCTCCCGCACTGTTGGAAATGTTGAACGGTTATAGCAACCTCGTCATTGAGGCACAGGCTAACGGTTCCGGACCGAGACCTCAAAAACGTGCCGTAACAGGCAGACAGGATATCCCTACTCTCGTGGCAGCACGCTGGGGACAAGGATGGCCTTACAATATGTATGCACCCTATCGTACCGACAATGGCGCACAAGCCTTGACCGGTTGTGTGGCAACAGCCGCAGCACAAGTGGTACATTATTGGGCAAAGGAAAATCCTAATTTCACCCAACAAAACACACCGACCTATGGTTACGGCGGTGCACCGGTAACAGTTTCCATTCCTGCCGGAACGCCTTTACGTTGGGAATTGATGCAACCCCGTCACAACAGCAGTCTTCCTGAGGACTATAACGATGCAGTAGCTACGTTAATGTATGTCATCGGAACATCTACATGGTTAACCTATGCCGCTGGTACAGGAACTGCCACAAGCGGACAAATCAGCGCTCTTGTCAATACCTTCTCAGGACAATTCAACCTTTCCAGCACATGTACCTATAAGAGCGGTCACTCACAAGAGGCATGGGAAAACCTTATTTACAGCGACTTAGAGAAAGGTTGGCCCATCGTTTACAGCGGTGTGCATCCCTCAAGTGGTGGTCATGCCATTGTGTTGGACGGTTACCGTGCTGCCGACAACTTGTTCCACTTCAACTTTGGTTGGGACGGCGGTAGCGATGGTTACTACACGGTTGACGACAACAACGGTGTAAACGGTTTCTCAGGACAACAAGGTATGACACACGCCATACATCCAAGAAACTTCCTGCTCAATGCAGAGATTAAGAACGACCTTTTGGTGACAAGAATGAAAAATGCCATCGAGATTGAAATCACTAACAATGGAACAATCGATTACAAAGGCATCTTTCTGTATGGTAACAGAAAGGAAGGCGGAATAACCGACTTGAACAAAGCTACAGACTCCGACTTGACAACCGTCATCCCTAGTGGCGAGAGCATGACCATTACCTTAAAATATACGCCTCCTACTGCAGGAACTTCTTACATCTACGTAATGGACAGCAACGCCAGAGTAATAGCACAGGCTGCCATTCCTACCGATGCACAGGTTCCGGCATTGAAGTTGGAGCATTTCGAAGCAAGTGGCAGCATTGAGACAGCACAGGAAGAAGTAATGATTGATGGCGTTAATACTTCTATTACATATAATAAGGTATATGGTGACTTCACAAATCCTACTGCCACCATAGCCAACAGCGCGGAAGCGACAGCAACCACGCCTAACATTCAATGCGACATTTATGCTTACGACGCGACACAAGGCACATTCGTATTGAAAGATGACATCTCGGAAAGAGAAACACTAATAGGTTCGGGCGAGCAAGTTAATTTCGCATTTACCCTTGATAACTATGAAAAGAACGTATTGTATGCCGCACAACTTCATCGCGAGTACAGAGCAGGAAGCGACATTCTGACTATGGAATGTGGAGTGGATACTATTGTATATTTCAAACTTTATGAAGGTGACTTGACCGTAACACCGACCGAAGACAACGGTTGCATCGTCAAAGGACATTGGAACCACAACAAGTTCCAAGAACTGACTGCCGACATGAATGTACTGTACTACGATATGACCGAAGTGACAGGACTGAACATCGAACCGATATCCAACAATCCGAACACATTGTTCTACGTCGGCGAAAACACTGAGTACAAGGGTTACAACTTCATCAAAAACAATGTATGCGCTGACTTGCGACTGACCGCAGGTTATGACTTCAAACCTCTTGATGATTTCACAGCTGAATCAGTAACCTTTGACCCACAAATGGCTGATATGCTTTGGAAATATATCGTATTGCCTTTTGACTGTACAATACCTACCGGCAGTAGAGCCAGATTGCTCAAAAAATTCTCCGGCTCAACCATCGTAGGTTCTGAGGCTACTATCACTCAAGCTGAAGCTTGCGTTCCTTTCTTGTATCGCACCACACAACCGGGTAGCGACCTTCTGACTGCCACCAACGTAACCATCAGCACCAAAGCCTTGACGGAAAGTACAGACACATTGTGCGGAACATTCTGTAGCAAGAGCATTGAGGAGAATCAAAGAAAACTGAACAAAGAGACACCGCAGTCCTTCGTTTATTCCAGAGGCGCAACTCTGAACGCCTTCGAAGGATACTTGAACTACGCTCAAGACATCAGCACTAAGATTTACAGCTATTCAAGCAAAGACGATGCGAGCGAGGAACTTGCAGCGGCTTTGAATACAGCCTCTACCCTTTTGGAACAACACAGCGAACAACTCAAAGTTGCGGACGTAGAAGCCCTTACAAATCTCATAGCTGACGCTGCCAACTGCTATACACAACAACCTGAGCAAACTGAAATTGAGGATTACACAGCACAGTTGAACGCACTCATCATCGACAGCAAGTGTAACATGGTTGTTACGGACGAGCCATTGGATATGACCGAGCTATTAGAGAATCCGTCGTTCGAGACAAAGAGAACAACCGGTTGGACAGTCACTAAGACAACAGGACAACTCTCAAAAGTTCTTGAAAACACATCGACAGACAACTTCATGATAGGCGCTGACGGTTCATATACTTACTACTCATACTCTAACACCGGCAAGGGAAGTGCCACTATCAATCAAGAGTTGAGCGGACTGAAGAATGGTTACTACCGAGTTTCAGCCATGTTGGCAACCGATGAGAAACAAAGCGTAACGATGTTCGCTAACGATAAAACAGCAACAATGACCGACGACGGACTGGGTAAACGTTATCTCAAAGCAACCGTCATTGATAGTGTTTACGTGAGCGACGGCACACTAAATATCGGTGTAAATGGTTTCGAAGGTTGGTATAAGGCCGATAACTTCCGTCTATATTACTTAGGTGGCGATGCTACAGGCATACACCAAATGGAAAGCGTGAAGGATGAATTGAAAGTTTGGAGCGCGAACGGCTGCATCCACATCAGTACCGCTACCGGTAACAACACACCGGTTAACATCTTCACTATAGACGGACGCTTGATTGAGCGCGTCATCGTGAACGGTCACAAGCAAGTTAGCGGTTTGCCAAAGGGTATATACATCGTGAACAATAAAAAGGTGATTGTCAAATAACACCAAACAACCTATACAACAAATCCCTGCTTAGGAAAAGACCTAAGCAGGGATTTGTTTTTATGTCAGTTTGAAATGTCGCTCTTACGCTTCGTCGGGCGTCATTCCTAAATAGGTACAAGTAAAGTTCTTACCCTTAATGGACGGGAATTGGCTACGTGCATCCACATCCTGACGCGAACGCAAATGTTCCACAATGCGTTCGTAACACTCCTGAACATTGTGCGCCTTACATCTTGCAGCAAAACGCGTATCTTGGTATTGGAACTTATTGGTACCGGCGATAGGAATCACTCGCTTGAACAGAATCTCGCCCTCGTACCATCCCGGACGATCAAACAAACCACCTTGATTGCCACCATCAGCCTTTGCACCATCGGCAGCCACCTGGTTCTTCTCGCCATTCATTTTAAACTCAGCAAGTGTCGTTGCTGTTGTCTTAATCACTATGAAATAAACTCTGGGACGCACCTTGTAGCGTTTAGGGTAAGGCATAGGGCTCTCCATATACTGACGCAAATCGGCCATGGTAGCCTCATCCAATTTTACACCACCCAAAGAAGATAAAAAGTCGTAAGCCTCCTCAACGGAACTTACCACACATTCCTCATCAAAAAAACGAATATATAAATTCATCAACTAATAATAATATAATAATAAACTTACAAACCAATCAATTATACCAAAGCGGGATAATTGACCGTTGAGCGTACAAAAGTAGATAAATTCCCCCACCCGAACAAATTTTGTCCGCCGTAATCCATCTATCCTATGACAAAATCCGTAACTTTGCGTCTGCAAATCAGAATTATCAAAGATGCCAGTCCTGCAATTTATCAAAAATTGGTCGCTTCCCATAGCCATGATTACGGGAGCGCTCTCCTACCTTGCTTATAGCAACATTCCGGCATTGGTCCCTACCAAACCATTTGTAACCGAGTTTATCGGTTACTTACAACCGGTTCTGATTTTCGCCATGTTGTTCATCACTTTCTGCAAAATCAGTCCGAAAGCTCTTCGCCCTCAAATGTGGCATCTATGGTTACTCCTGATTCAAGCAGGGAGTTTCGCGCTACTCACCTTATGCGTTGCCATGCTCCCCGACATGCCCGGCAAGGTAATTATTGAGGGGGCTATGCTCTGCATGATATGCCCTACGGCAACCGCTGCTACTGTCATTGCGGGCAAACTAGGTGGTAACACCACGAGCCTGACATCCTACATCATCTTAATCAATATCGTTACGGCAATAGTCATTCCCATATTCATTCCGTTGATACACCCACATAACGGTATGACCTTTGGCACTTCATTCGCAATGATATTGGCTAAGGTGTTCCCCTTATTGCTTTGCCCTTTAATAGCCGCCATGCTGGTGAGACGATGGTTGCCCACACTTCATGAAATGATACTGCGTTGCAAGGATTTGGCTTTCTACATTTGGTTGGTTGCTTTGGCTATTGCCATTGCGCTGACGACAAGAAGCATCGTACATAGTCATGTGTCGATAGCTTATCAACTCGGTATTGCGGGCATTTCTTTGGTGTGCTGTGCCTTACAGTTCTTTTTGGGCAAGAAAATCGGAGCGCATTATCATGACGAAATCAGTGCTGGCCAATCATTGGGACAAAAAAATACGGTTTTTGCCATTTGGTTGGCATACACATTCATGACACCGGTTACATCCATTGCCGGCGGATTCTATAGCGTGTGGCACAATCTGTATAACTCCTACCAACTGTACCGCTTACGCCAAAAAGAAAAGAAGGGCTAAGCAAAAAATAAAGTAATATGTGGGATATTGTCTATAAGCGCACGACTTGCATGTGCCACATGGCATGACCGAAAAAGTCTTTCTCCCCGACACGTTTGAAACCAAGTGAGGCATACAACGCCTCAGCACGTGGGTTTTCGCAATCCACAATCAACCCCACACGATCATGCCCTTCGGCAAAAGCCTTATCACGCATGGCTGACAACAAGGTCCTGCCTGCTCCGACTCCTCTAAAATCAGGAAGAACAGCCAATGAATCGAGATAGAACTCTCCGGGACCGGTCTCGTCGGTAATAGAAAGTTCACGACCTAAACGGGATTTAATAACAGAGAGCGTACGTGAACGTAACTCAGACAAATGAGCGCCATCATACCCCACAGCAGCGCCTATAGCGACACCATCCTGTTCTGCCACCAATGTATTACGATAACTGTATTGAGAATCTTCCAACAGTGCAATTTCGCTTAACGTAGCGAGATAATCCGCTCCGCAATAGTCGCACAAAACTCTCTCATCGCCAATGCCCATTGCCACTACTCGTGCTATCAAATCGGCATCCTCAGGCACTGCCGAACGAATAATCAAACCATCATCTTTCATACCACAAAGATAATTGTTTCTGCCCGATAAGTGAATAGAAAAATCGATAAAACAAAGTGAAACATGATGTTTCACTCCAAAATCCGCATCTACAAAGGGATTCTGAGCGATTATGAAACATGAAACATGATAAAACTCTCTATGTATAACGCGCGCGCGTGCGAGAATGATGTTTCATGTTTCACCCATGCCTCCGACCTAACCTTTCGTCACAAAAACGCTGGACGTCCGTCATCAAAACGCAAGACGTCTGTCGTCGCGACGACGGACGTCCGAAATTTTGCTCACGTCGGGAGCGAAGAATTTTGAACTTAAAACGATTTTTTAAAATGTCAAATGACCGTTATTTTCACAACGCTTCAACCGTGCGAGTGCGAAATGATTCACGTGCCTTACGAACATAGAGTTTTACGACATCGGCTGGGAGATGGGATTTGCGAACAAACGCTCTCGCCTCATTGGGGAACTTCGCTAATGCTGTCGCCAACAACCACGCAACACCCATTCGCACGTAGTACGGTTCTGCACCTTGCACAGTACCTTGTTGTGCCACCTTCGGTTTACCTTTGACTGTCTTATACTTTGATTTGATGCAGTCGAAATTGAGTCCGTTGATGCGATTAAAGACCTTATCGAGCCACTCATCATTGAGGAAATAGCACATCGCCACGACCACTGCAAAGCGCACCTCAAATTCGTTCTCGGAGTCAAACCAACGTTCCAAGAACATCCATAGGGACGTCTTATCCGAACGCGTCATCCATTTTGCATGAGCGCAGTAAGAATCGCACACCGCCCAATTGTCCATCACAGGGACATAACGACCAAGCATTGACAATCGTTCATCAAGCGAACACTTTTCAAGGTTGATAAGATACCCCCAAATAACGGTCTCCTCATAGCACAGAGTTTCGCTCGGCACCGCCTCAAACGCACGAATCACCTCTCTACCATTAGCACAGGTTTGATGCACGCCATTAGGCATTACAACTTCGCCTCCCTCACGTGAAAGCAGCTTTGCCACGTGTTTTATCTCCGGCGAATGTAGTCCCAAAACTTGTCTTTCGGGCAACGCATTCACCACGCGCAAATGTCCCTCCCGATACCGTGCATCATTCCGGAAACGTTCGCAAACCAATGGGTGTAAAAGATGCTTTATCATAAAACTATTTGCAACGTTGACTGTAGTTTAACTTTTTCTCTTCTCTGCCTAAAGGTGGCTTATTCACTGACGATTTATACAGTCTTGCCCATTTCGTATGCCTCACGCATCGCGGGATGGTTTGCAATCTCGCCTTTCTGGTAAACGCCCTTGCCGTAGATTACACCCTTTTCAATCGAGCCCTCCAAGCACTCTGCCAAACCCCGCATACAATCAAGCGTGCAGTTCATTACCGTATCGGTATCCTCGGCGGCGGTCATAATGTAGTAGAATTCTTTGTCTTTGAACTCCAACCAGCGGGCTACCGTGCGGTCGATAACCGCTTTGAGCTGTGCAGAAACCGAATAGAAATAGACGGGCGATGCAAGGACCAACACATCAGCAACAAGCATCTTATCCAAAACCTCCTTCATATCGTCTTTTATAGCACACTCGCCCTTGTGGTCTTTGCAGAAGTAACACCCCAAGCAGTGGGCAATTTTCTTGCCTTGTATCCAAATCTTTTCTACCTCGTTTCCAGCCTCCTCGGCTCCACGCATAAATTGGTCGCACAGCGAATCGGAGTTACCTCCCTTACGGGGCGAACCCGACAAAATCAATACCCTCTTTGCCATATCATTTATTTTGATGTTTATACTTATTCAGATTGTGGACCACCATCCACAATCATTATCTTTTTCATATCGCTTAGTTTTTAAGATGGGCGCAAATGATTAAAATCATAGCAGAGGTCTTTCGCCACCTTGCGTTCCTCAATAAGATCAACATCGTTATTTGCATCATAAATCATCTGACGCAACATCTTTTCTTTCTCTGTCATGTTATATCATTAAATCGTTAGTTCATCATTCATATAATTTGAAACAACTTTGAGAATCTCATCGCCCCAAATCTCCCATCTGCGAATGCCAAAGCCACTAATGCTCATCAAATCCTCGCGTGTTGTCGGTTTATCTGTTGCGATAAGCACAAGGATATTATTTTGCAAAAGATAGTACGACGGTAACATTTTCTCCTTTTCCACACGAGTACGCATTTTACGTAATAAACTAAGCAAATCCATGTCGGTTAGTGTATTCCCACCGGAATCTACTACAATTCTAAAGACCTCGTTCTCAATAATTAATTCCTTATATGTAGTTGTATTGATGATAGCTCCACCACCGCGGCTACTCATAGTTTTACTTTCTTGAATTTTAGGTAGTACAGGATTGTTATTAGGAATAAAATACGCAGGTTTATTTATAGAAGTATCCTCTATACCAAACGAGTTATTCAGCCAATATTCATATTGACTCGAATTTAAAGAGCGAGTACAACCTGTTCTATCGTGCTTATAATTCGTACAACCCAAGAAATAACCATTTAAACCTTTCTTGACTACCAAATAACCATCTTGACACCAATCGCATTTATGGATAGAAAACTTACCACCTCGTTTATCATTAGTCATAAACCCGCACATTTCCTGATCGTTTGTACATATCCATAACTTTAAGCCATAATTCATGTTCCATTTAAATTGCAACGGATAACCGCATATCGGACAACTACCTTTTATCTTTTGGGGAGCATTTAGATCAACTTTCAGCTCTCCGTGTAACGTTACGTTTGGATAATTTTGTGGTTCACTCAACAATTCTTTAATAAATTCTGACGGACGCTTATCAGGAGTTACAATAAATACCCGATTCTTTGTTCTAGTCAAAGCAACATAGAAAAGACGACGCTCTTCTGCATAATTATATGACGTATCTATTGAAACTACTAAATTCAAAACAGGGTCGTCATCGACTTTCGATGGAAAACCATATGTTTCATCTTTTGCGTTAATGATAATCACATTCTCGGCGGTCAACCCTTTTGAACTATGAGCTGTCAGAAAATTTAGCTTGACCTTGTTACCATACTTCACCGAATAAACTCTACCATTATCCTCGTTGTAGTTAAATTGTTCAGCTTTACACATATTGCGTGCATCGAAACCATATCGACCTATCAGCAAAATTGATGGTACTTTTGTTTTGCCCTCAACCGCAGTATATTTCAATATCTCGCCTATTGCATTCTCAATTGCCACACCAAGATTATAGAACAAACCGCCCTTGTGAAATTCTCCATTTGCACCCTTTTCGTCGCCATAAGTAGAGATAATCACAGGATTATCAATACGTTTGGGCGAAATAAGTTCCTTTTTGATTTGTTGAGAGTTCTTCTGTACGAATGTCCCAGCAATGTCAATTATCTCTTGTGCATTACGATATGTGCGAGTAATTTTCAACTCTTGACCATAGCCGACTTCCTCACAAAATTTTGTAAATAGAGGAAGAATTGAACCACTAAAAGCATAAATGGACTGCCAATCATCGCCAACAGCCATAATCTTAGCATCGCACAACTGCGATAATTCCTTTATAAGGTTGTATCGTTGTCGGGATATATCCTGATACTCATCTACGATGATATACTTGTAATCAAGTTGTTCTTTGGCAATCTGTTTCTTGCGAATTAATTCTGCTGACTCATTAATCATATCCTCAAAGTCGATATAGTGTTGCTCTTTTAGCGTTTGTTGATATTCCAAATAGCAAACTTCGCATATATCAAGAAATAGTTTAGTGCGAACATTCTTCGTATTGCTCCTGAATTCAGTAAATCGTCCATCCTTAAAACCTTGAGTTTTAAAGTTAGCAATAAAGGTACATATTAACTGTGTCAAACGAGTGATATATTTATTCTCCTCAGTGTCAACTAGTCGTTTATACACCTCTGTCGTAGGTCTTTTTTTCAGTTCGTAGCCATGAGCCAAAAGTAACTCACTTAGGTGTTCTAACGTATCTCTGTGGTCACAATACTTAGAGAATGTGTAAATTAGGTCTGTCTTGTGCTTTTTATGCAAAGCAACTTTATCTTTAATGACAGATTTGTATTTATTGAGTTGTTCTTCGTTATAACGATTACTATAACCATCCTCACTTACACCAAAATGCTCAATATAGGTAACCTTGTCACCTTGTCTTATACGGAAGTCTGGAGTATATGGCTTATTTGCGCTCAAAATACGATATTGGTATATTGGTTCGTATTCATATTCAATATGATTAAGATAAAGAAAGTTTGCAATCTGAACTTCTTCCATTGAACGTAGCACCTCGTTGTTTAGCGTTTGAATACGACGTGTACGTCTGTCAACAATTTGTTGAACATAATCTTGTAAATCACTTTTGATTGTAGAAAAATCTGCATCCGCAACAAATTGAAAATATCCTCCCAAATCCTCGCCTTCATAAGGTGCGGAGAAATAAGAGCCAAAAAACAATATTAGTTTATCAACAAGTTGAGGATTACGCAAAACTTTTGTTTTGAGGTACTCATTAATAATATTGTACATAAAACCGTTTTCCACAATCTTGCGTTGTCCCTCCTCGCCCTGCCGAAGAATTGAGTACCCAACGGAGTGAAATGTGGTTATGACACTTGGAATCTTAAGGTTATGATTGATGCGTTCTCGCAATTCTTCAACGGCCTTATTAGTAAAAGAGATAACTAATATTTGTTCGGGCATAATTCCTCGTTTTTCAACTAAGTAACGCACCTTTGCAGCCACCGTTGTTGTTTTACCCGCTCCGGCTCCCGCAATAACAAGAGTATTATCCTCTTCTGACAGCACAACCTCTCTTTGTTCTTTGTCAAGCAATATGACAGAATCACACGCCTTAAGAATATTATCAAGATAATCCTTTTCTGATTTTATATGATTAATTATGAATTTATCATTATGCTCTTTGATGGTCGCTGACTCTTTTGTTAAGTCTTGAATTTCCTCATAGTGATTTATAAAAGTCTTTATCTGTTCTATATCAATTTTACTCTTAATAGCATACTCATTCAAAATCTGAGCATCTATAAGAGAATTAAAAAAATTGAAGTCTTCTCTATATTTAGATATTAAATGTTTATAAGAACTCCTAGGAATAAAAGAATCTCTATTCAATAATTCTGAAAATTCTTTATTAAATTGAATAGCTTTAAAATATTGAGTAGTTTTTTGTTTAACACTTACTTGTGATTCAGCATTAGTTCTAATCTTTTTCTTGCGTTTAAATATATCAAATATTCCCATTATTATACCTATTTATGTATTCACAATGTTTATATTCTAAGTAATTAACAATCATGAGAACCACTTCAAATTATCCCTACTCGGTTGTAGCTCGCCTCGTTCTATTTGATGAATGATTTCCACTACCTTCTCATTCATCGGCGTCGAACAACCAACCTTTCGACCAAAATCAACTACTGCTCCGTTGATGGCATCTACTTCCGTAAGTTTTCCTTTCTCAAGATCTTGAAGCATACTTGCTTTTAGTTTGGCATGCTTACGGATGGCAATGGGAATAATAAAGAATGAAAAGGCTTTCTTTAAAGGATTGGTATAATCAAGTAATTTAACAATGTCCTTACCTTGTACGGGTTCAATGCGAATACCACCGGCTTCACATACGTCAATACATTCTTTAATTAACATTTGAACGACACGACGACTTGCATGAGGACCGGCTGCCTCTCCGAATGTGCAACCGAGAACGGCACTCATTCCTGAAAAAGAAGCATTGATTAACAACTTACTCCATCGCGTACCGATAAAATTTTCTTCAACATCGACCTTCCCCATCAATGATAACAAATCCTTTACTTTATCAAAATTCTTGTTTCTATGTAACGAGAGCGCACCTAACGAGAACGATAAGGCATCCGGCGAGCTTGTCAGTTCACAAACTCCGGGTTCTTGCAGGGTTGCTCCCCACGCAACAGTGCAACCTAGCACCCGCTGCTCGCCTAAAATCTCTGCGATTTGCAGTTCAGGAAGACCATTCTGGAACGTCACCAATACACCTTCCGGCGAAAGATAGTCTTTTAACATTCGTACCACCTCTGCATTATGTTGTTGCTTAGTCATCAAGAACACAATGTCGTACTGCCCGTTCATTTCATCCGGCGTATATGCAACCACCGGTTGAACGAATTGCACCGTTCCCACTACTTTTGCCCCTTTGCTTTGCAATGCTGCAACATGCGCCTTATTACGGTTTATAAGTTCTATCTTCTCTCCTGCTCTACTGATAAACGCCCCTAAAATCGTACCGAGCGAACCAGCACCATATATTGCTACACGCATCATTCTATAATTTGTTTTGTTATTTCCTTATCTATTAATGTTCATCTGTACAAAGGTACATATTATTACAAGGAATTAGAATGGGGACACCATAGAATTTTAGTTTTTATTGTTAAGAAATCTAGTTGCGCTATACTTTGTAAGTGAGCTCAATATTTTTGGTTTCAAAGAATGTGAGAATGAAATAAAATCAATAAATTTGAATTGATATTTAACTACTAAACAATATGAAGAATATTAAGGACATCATTGACGAGACATTTTCAGCAATGTATGAGGAATATCATTACACAAGGATGCGAATCCAGCAATTCGCACATTGCGGCATCAATGTAGAAGTAGTCAATCAATCCCCATTTACCACCTTGTCTATTCACTATTTGAGTAAAGGCAACGGAGAAACGGATATTAAATATAAATCGAAAGAGAAGTCTATTGAATATACAATAAAAGAGGCTGGTTAGTTCCTGCATAGGTACTGGTCTGTTCCTCGCATTATTTAATTTGCATAATTCAAAATGAATAATTATATTTGCGAATAAAATCGTGGTATTATGGCAAAAGTTAAGAATCCTTTTATTGTTACGGGTAAGATTGAACCTGAGTATTTCTGCGACAGAATAAATGAGTCTGCTCGTCTGATTAAATCCATCACCAATGGGAATAATCTTGTTATTATATCTCCTCGCCGTATGGGTAAGACAGGACTTATCCAATTTTGCTACGATAAACCCGAAATTGCAAATGAGTATTATACATTCTTTATAGATATTCTCCACACATCAAGTCTTCGAGAGTTTACATACCTTCTCGGTCGAACTATCTATGACACTTTACTCCCACGCAGTCATAAGATGGCCAACCTATTTATACAGACCATCAAATCGATAAATGGCAAATTTGGTTTTGACCCTATAACCAATTTGCCGACATTTAATTTAGAGTTGGGCGATATTGAGAAAGCTGAATATACATTGGAGGAGATATTCCGCTACTTAGCGAATGCCGACAAACCTTGTATAGTGGCTATTGATGAGTTTCAACAGATTGCCAAGTATCCCGAAAAAAATATCGAGGCTCTGTTGCGCACACACATCCAGAAACTTAAAAATAGCAACTTTATCTTTGCGGGAAGCGAGCGTCATATGATGCATGAGATGTTTACATCTTCGGCTCGTCCGTTCTACAATAGTGCCGATATATTAGAGTTGAAGGCAATTGTGCCTGAGATATATGTGCCATTTGTTATGGAGCATTTTGAGAGACGAAATAAGCGTATCTCTGCAGAAAATGTAAAGTGGGTATATGATTTATTCAAAGGACATACTTACTACATCCAGCGAACTTTTAATGAGTCCTTTGCAGATACAGCCGATAACGAGGAATGTACGCGAGAGATTATAGATGGTACGATTACTAATATGGTAGCATATAACGACACTATCTTCCGAGAAATTCTATCAAACATTCCGGAAAAACAGAAGGCTCTGTTATATGCTATTGCCAAAGATGACCAGGCAACACAAATTACATCGGCGCAGTTTATCAAACGACACGTTCTTTCGTCAGCAAGTTCTGTTCAAGCTGCCATTAAGAAACTTTTAGAGCGAGATATTGTTACTGAAATAAACAAGGTTTATTCTGTGACTGATAAGTTGTTCGCAATGTGGATAAATAGAATGTTTAATTAAATATTGAGTGATTCTCTGCAATACAGCGGAAATAGGTATTTTCGGGGGATTGAGCTTACGGACGGAAAACAATAAAGCCTCTTTGAAACTGCGTTTCAAAGAGGCTTTAATTACTTCGTCCTCAAAACTTTTGGATTTGGAGCGGAAAACGAGGCTCGAACTCGCGACCCCGACCTTGGCAAGGTCGTGCTCTACCAACTGAGCTATTTCCGCAAAAAGAAGTGAAGAGAAGGAGACTCGAACTCCCACGTCACAATTGACACTACCCCCTCAAAGTAGCGCGTCTACCAATTCCGCCATCTCTCCGTTATATGCTTAAAAGCGTTTCTAAGTGCCCAGAACAGGACTCGAACCTGCACGTCTCTCAACACTCGCACCTGAAACGAGCGCGTCTACCATTCCGCCACCTGGGCAAATAACGCACATTTGCATCGTCATCAGAGCGGAAAACGAGGCTCGAACTCGCGACCCCGACCTTGGCAAGGTCGTGCTCTACCAACTGAGCTATTTCCGCATAGATGTTTACATACTAAATCAATTCATCACACATCCTCTCTTGAATGCGGTTGCAAAGGTACAACTATTTTTTTAAGTAACAAGCAACGAACTTAAAAAAACTTGGTACATTTTGTTTTTGAATCTATCAGCACATTCGGTCACGATAATCCGGATAACCGAAATGACGATAATACTCTATCGTTCCGTCTGTATGCAACATTGCTATGGAAGGATGATTGATGCCATTGAACATATTGGTCTTAACCGTCGTATAATGTATCATATCCTCAAAGATAACCTTATCTCCCACTTTCAATTCGTGATCAAAACGCCATGAGCCCATAAAGTCACCACTTAAACAACTATTGCCTCCCAAACGGTAAACATTGTCCGTCAACGATGCTTGATTTGCCGCATCAAAATCTAACGTTTCAGCACCTCTTACTGTAGGTTGGTATGGCATTTCCAAACAATCGGGCATATGACAAGTAAAACTTACATCGAGAATAGCTGTACGTACCCCCTTGTTCTCTACAATATCCACTACAGATGCCACCAAAGGACCTGTTTGCCATGCGAATGCCGAACCGGGTTCTAATATGATTGACAGGTTCGGGTATCGTGAACGAAGACCTTGCAGTAGGTTTATCAGATGTTCAACATCATAATCTTTGCGCGTCATAAGATGACCACCACCTAAGTTCAACCATTTCAAACGTGGTAACCATTTACCGAACTTTGCCTCAAGGTGTTCCAATGTGCGTTCCAACGCATACGAAGAACTCTCACAATGACAATGACAATGGAATCCCTCTATCAGGTCAGGTAATTCTTCCGGCAATTGCGAAGCCATAATTCCGAAACGAGAACCGGGCGCACAAGGATTATATAAATCAACTTCAATTTCTGAATATTCTGGGTTGACACGTAGTCCACAAGAAATCGGAGTCGTAGCATGTTGTTCATTATACTGCTTGACATTGCCACAGAAACGCTCATATTGAGTTAAAGAATTGAACGTAATATGGCTGCTACACTCCATGATTTGATTGAAATCACTTTCTGTATATGCCGGAGAATATGTATGTGCCCTACTACCAAACTCCTCGAATGCCAAACGTGCCTCATTGACAGAACTTGCTGTAGTGTGACTGATATATTCGCGGAATATGGGAAAGGACTTCCAAAGTGCAAAAGCTTTGAATGCCAAGATTATTTCAACACCGGCACGGTCGGCTACACTCTTTATCAATTGCAGATTATTTCTCAATAAATCTTCCTCTACAATATAACAAGGTGTAGGCACGCCTGTGTATGTCAACTTATCAGTCTTCATCAATAAACAAACTCTACATTATCAACCCAAAGTGTCGTACCAATGGAACCGATATATGCGCCACCATAGCTTGAGTCAAACTTAACGACTACATGGGTCGGCGTTTCGTTTTCATCAGCCCAACCTTCCTCTTTGATTGGCACTACTTTTCCTTTACTGTTCTCGGCATTGAATGTCTTATCGCCTTCTAACATTCCCATATAATCGGCATAACCCGGTTTTTGAGTAATATCACCATACTGTATAGTAAATTCGGCTCCGTTAACCCAGTCAGTATTCTTATTGAAACGGTGTACCATTGTACCTACACGTTTAGCATATATATTTCCCTTTTTGTCTTCCCAACGCTTTTGAAGGATAACGAGTACATCGGGCATATCCTTTCCTTCTACTTTGGAGATTCGACTGAAACCTGTTTGACGGATACGGTTGGCATCGTCGGTTAGTTTAACCTTATAATCGAATTTCAATGCCTTTGGACGTTTAGTAAATGGTATGCCCAATGACAATTTGTTCATCGGATTGGACGTACTTGTAATCGGTTCCGGAACGTGGCCTAAGAACAATGAGCCGGCAGCCAACACCTCAATATTTACAATACCCATCACTTTCACTTTCTCCTCATGAGTCACCAACTTTGCACAATAGCCATTGCCACGTTTCTCACGAAAAACAGATGTATTTGTTTTTGTAATACCACAAACACGTGCCATCACATTGGAAGTTCCCCACGGTGAACCTCCTTGGTTGGTGTATTCGTCATTATTGTTCCATACAGCGTCCGGACCAACCTCATACAACTGTTTGGTATCTCCTCCGATGATACGGCTCTCTTTAATATTTCTGACAATCCACTGATTGAAATCTCCATATTTAATCATCTCGTTTTGAGCTGTCACTTGCAAGCCCATACAAAATGCCATTGAACTGATGGCGAAAATCTTAATTCTTTTCATTATTGTTTTTATTCTATATTAAAATGCTTCGTTTATATTAAATGCGAAGTTCGGTTTGTCCTTTGTAAATCCCAAGTCCAAACGAATGTTCACTCTCTTCTTGAATTCCCAACGATAACCTATACCATAGTTGGGCAATATTTGTTTCAAATAGATATGTTCAAAATTGCGGAACACATTCGCTGCACCGACCCAAACGGCAATACCGCTTCGGCCTTTGATGTGTTGACGCAACTCCAATTGTGTCTCTATGATATTACGGTCACGATAACGTCCCTCATAATATCCTCTCATACGACCTTGTACTCCGACTTGTGCCAATTTCGTCCATGGTACATCACCATAATTAAACAATGAATGGAATTCATAAGCAAGAACGCCACCTTTCCATACTTGTCGATAAGCACAATAAGTTATATCCGTAGATATGAAATCATAATTATTCCCGAAAAAGGACGGATAAAACATCTGTTCCAAACGGAAATAATTTCCTCGATAAGCATTCAGCACAAAATCACGCGTATCGTATGAGAAATTCAGTCCCAAACCGGTACTTATTATCGACTTGTCTTCTCCGAATAGTAAGGTCTCATTACTGAATCCATAGGCATTCACCCACTCAACATCCAAGACAGGACCAATAAAGATTGACTTATTCAAGCGGAAAAGAAAACTCGGTTTGAACTGTAACTTTATTCTGTCATACTCGCTCTTATTCTCATCATTACGTCCGTTTTCATACCCTATCCCCCAGAAATCGCTAGGGATACTATAAAACATCAATTGATAATCAAGTCTATACTTATCTTGAGGCAAAAAGTTATTACCTCTCAATCCTACAGAAAATACGCCAGCCAATGATGCATTGGCATATAATGAAACATTAGATTTGGGCAGATTGACATCGGAACGGTCCCAAGAATACAAACCGGAAGCCGTCGCACCAATTCCTACTGATGTCGCTGCTGAATAGCTAGGACCGAAAAGCATACTGAAATCAAACGCCTTGTCTTCTCTCTTATTGGTATTTCTCAAATAGCGAGCTATCCATTTAAAAGGATTTCGTGTTTTCTTTACTGTATCAATAGGTACAACAACCGTATCCGTTATGACACTGTCGACTGAAGACAATTGGGAGAACTCACCCTGACTTGATGCCTTTGAACAAAAAGAAGACAACAAATAGAAAAGTGTTATATATAAGAGCCTATTTGACATTCATTTAAATATATGGGTGCAAAATTACACTTTTTTATTCATACAAGAAACTGTTTTACGGCATATTGACGCTTTCTTAAAAGAATTAACATTATAGGAACTCACTCTAAAACAGTATGGTTTCTGAAATAAAAAGCGACTGAAAACATTGTAAAGAATTGAAGAATTACGTAATTTTGTACAATTAACAAGATAAATCAGCCACATGACGAACGCATATTCGATTAGCAAAATACGCAGCGACATGAGAATTTTGGAGCTTCTCTCACAGACGGTTCCTAATATCGGTGCAGCCTGTTCGGAAATCATCAACTTGGAAGCCATCCTTAACCTTCCGAAAGGAACGGAACATTTCTTGGCAGACATTCACGGAGAATATGAAGCTTTCCAGCATATTTTAAAGAACGCATCAGGAAACATCAAACGCAAGGTATCTGAAATATTTGGTGACTCAATGGACGAAACTGAAATCAGAGAATTGTGTTCACTCATCTATTACCCTGAACAGAAACTACAATATATCAAAAACTCTGAAACGAACTTAGACGAGTATTATAGCAAGACACTGCATCACCTAGTCAGTATCTGCCAATCAGTGTCATCCAAATACACTCGTTCTAAAGTTCGTAAATCACTGCCACGTGAGTTCGCTTATATCATAGAAGAATTATTGCATGAATCGCCTCAGGACTATAACAAACAGGCTTATTTCAACCGTATTGTAGAAACCATCGTTGCTATCGGTCGTGCGAATGAATTTATCTGTGCCATTTGTAATCTAATACAAAGACTGAGTATCGACCAATTGCATATCCTTGGTGACATATTCGACCGTGGACCGGGAGCACACATCATTATGGACACCTTATGTAACTACCACAACTTTGACATACAATGGGGAAATCACGATGCGTTATGGATGGGAGCTGCGGCCGGTAACGATTGCTGTATTGCCAATGTGCTACGCTTATCGTTGCGTTATGGTAACATGGCAACTTTAGAGGACGGGTATGGTATCAACCTTGTTCCGCTAGCTACCTTTGCTATGGAAACATACGCCGACGATCCTTGTCATTTCTTTGGACCTCAATTGGACGAGAACGACAAGAGTCATAACATGAAAACCCGACGCCTTATCGCACAAATGCACAAAGCCATCAGTGTCATACAATTCAAGCTGGAAGCTGCCATGATTGACAGCCGACCGGAATGGAATATGCAGGAGCGCAAACAACTGGAATATATCGACTTTGAACGAAAGTTATTCGTTCGTGACGGAAAAGAATACACCATGCGTGAGTGCTACTTCCCCACTATTGACCCACAGTCGCCTTACAAATTGACACCGGAGGAACAAGAATTGGTAAAGAAACTGCATCATTCGTTCCGAGTGAGCGACAAACTGAACAAGCACGTTCAATGCCTATTCTCTCATGGTGGTATGTATGGCATTTTCAATTCCAATCTTCTATTCCATGCCTCTGTCCCTTTGAACGAAGACGGGACATTAAAGGAAGTTGACATCAATGGCGAAAAAGTCAAAGGACGCGCTTTACTTGATAAGATTGGTATGGTGCTACGTTCTGCTTTTAATAGCGACACTGCCGCTACCGACAAACGATTTGCCATCGACTATTTTTGGTATTTATGGTGTGGCACTGACTCTCCACTTTTCGACAAGTCCAAAATGACTACGTTCGAACGTTATTTCTTGGAAGATAAGAGCACCCATACCGAAGAAAAAGGATATTATTACAAACTGAGGGACAACGAAAGTGTGTGCGATATGCTTTTGGATGAGTTTGGCGTAAAAGGGGAACATCGACATATCATCAATGGTCACGTTCCGGTTCGTGTCGGACGCGGAGAGAATCCCATCAAAGCGAACGGTAAACTGATGGTCATTGACGGTGGATTTGCTAAAGCATACCATAACACTACAGGTATAGCAGGCTACACGTTGGTTTTCCACAGTCGCGGATTCCAATTGGTACAACACGAGCCCTTTACTTCGGCTGAGGAGGCCATCAAGAATGGAACAGACATTGTCAGTTCTACGCAAATCGTGGAACTCAGTTCGCAGAGAATGATGGTAAGAGATACCGACAAAGGTGTTAAGATAATCGGACAAATAGAAGAATTAAAAGAATTGCTTTATGCATACAGGCATGGTCTGATTAAAGAAAGTACAAAAAACAAGTTCCGCTATTATTGATGTAGCGGAACTTGTTTTTTTAATCTGCTTTATGACGGTATCCGAAAAGCAATTCACGATCGCGCCGGCAGGCCGGAACAACCCAATCGTCCGGAACGAAACGCCAATGGTTCAAAGGTTGAGCATCAACCACTCCTCTCCTCTTTATATACTCTATCAGATAGTGACGCAAGTCTTTCTCGGTACTCCAAACAAGCCGTTTCAGCAGTTCTTCGTGCGATAAGCCCGTCCCTTTTGTAAATAATTCTCCACCTCCATTACCTCTATATGAATTGGAAGTAACCGTATAGTATTCATCCGGATTAAAAGGTGTCCCATCAGCCATACTTATTATATTGACTTTCTCACCAATAGGTTTTGTCACATCTACCTCATAACGAATACCGGCAGCCGAATCGAAATTATAAGCTAAATTCAAAAATCCCATTCGCTTTCCGCCCTCAAGCACATAATCCAACAACATAATATGCTCGTCCGGACTTTTCATCTGCCGTACCCAGAGAGAATAGCTCATTTCCAGAATACCTTTTATTTCCGCTCCCGTAAATTTCATCACATACAAACTGTTCTCATGCGAATACAGTTTGAACATATCCCTTACACAAACATCTCCTCCTTTGATTTGTGCAGAGAACGACAGTGGCGCGGCAAAGGAAATTTGCGCTCCGGTCACCTCTAATTGGGTACTATGAATAAGGTCTATGAATGCCGACGAACCGAAATAAGCATCTTCACTAGTTACCGTATGCGTAAATTCACCTATCTTCTGTTTTACATAATACTCCGTATTACGCAGATGACGCTTAAAATATTTATGGAAATAACTGGTGTTATCGGACTTATAAAAGGACAAATCCGTTATCTTACCCTCTACCTGCTTCAAGGTCTTTTTCCCATCCTGAATTAGAATCTCTAAATCCACCTCACAAACGACATTTGCCATATTAGAAGGCGCACAACACATGACTTCCTTTCCATCGGAAGACACCACTTTCTCACAATTACGGGCATGGTCGTGACCATAACAAATGACATCAAATCCGGACACATTCCTAGCAACGTCGAAAGCCGCATTCTCTACATAATCCGAATTGACGATACCACCTTGCTTGCCTGAATGAAACAACCCGACCAACACATCAGGACGCTCCTTTTCCTTTATTTCCTTAGCCCACCTTGTGGCAGAAGACACCATATCTTCAAAATATAAACCCTCCCAAAGGTCAGGCGACAACCAGTTTGGGACTGCCGGCGTTGTCATACCCATGATAGCGATTCTTATACCGCTACGTTCAATGACTGTATATGGGGGTAAATAACAATCTCCGCTCGTCTTATCTATAATATTCGCACATACTATAGGGAAATCACAATCGGCTATCCATTTATCATATACCTGATGTCCTGTTTCCAAATCATGATTGCCTATCGTTGCCACATCATAGCCCATATAGTTCATCACCTCAGCAGCCAGATTTTTATTTCCTACAGGATTGACATTATTATAATATATTGCCGGCGTTCCTTGTAACATATCACCACCATCCATCATTATCAACCTTTCGCCATATTGCTTTCTTAATGATAAGATATAAGCATACACCCTTGCCAGACTTCCTCTTACAGGACGTTCGTTGACATAGTCCCACATAAAGAAGTTGCCATGCACGTCGCTCGTATGCACTATCTTAATCTGTATGACCGACTGACTAGACATATTATTATAGGTCGATAACGAAAATATATTATTTAATGCAAAAATAACAATAATGTCTTCTAACAACAAGCTCATTGGCATCTAAATTGTAGATATTTTTACATAAAAGGAGGAAATGAATATGGCATTCGTTGATTATTATAAGATTATGGGTATCCCTAAAGATACACCTCAAAAGGACATCAAGACAGCATACAAAAAGAGAGCAAAGCAGTTTCATCCGGACTTGCATCCCGACGACCCAAAGGCCAAAGCAAAATTTCAGGCCTTGAATGAAGCTTTTGATGTACTGAGCGACCCTGACAAGCGTGCAAAATACGACCAATATGGTGAACATTGGAAACAGGCAGAACTCGGACAAGGAGCATACGACAGCGGATACGGTTCTGAGGGTTTCGACTTCAGTCAATTCAGCGGTGGCGGTTTTTCTGATTTCTTCACCCAAATGTTCGGAGAAGATTCTCAAGCACACCATTATAGATACCGTCATAACGCTGGTTTTAACCCTTTTACACAACAAAATACAGATAGAGAATGTACTGTGACAATAGATATGTACACAGCGCTTTTGGGTGGAGAAATCATCGTACAAACTCCGGGTAACGACCGTCTGAAACTCAACGTCAAGCCCGGAACACAACCGGGGACAAAGGTCCGCCTAAAAGGTAAAGGCGACATCAGTCCCGATGGCAGTCGTGGCAATCTGATTCTTACCTATAAAGTAGAATTGCCAACACATCTTAATGATAAGCAAAAGCAACTATTGAAACAGATGAAGACATCATAAAAAGTCCGACATCTTGGTTTGTCGCGAAAGAAGAACTATCTTTGCATACAAATTAACATCAACACATTAAATCATGAACAAGAACATAACAGAATTTGTAAAATACATAGGAGCGGACGATACCGACCTTGATTTATTCGAGAGCCAATACATCATTCCTAATGGCATTTCATATAACTCATACGTCATCCTTGACGAGAAAATCGCAGTGATGGATACCATCGACCAACGTAAGACTGACGAATGGTTTGACAATTTGGAAAAGACATTGAACGGGAAAACGCCCGACTACCTTATTGTACAACACATGGAACCCGACCATGCTGCCAACATAGGACGCTTTGCAGAAAAATACCCCAACGCTACTATCGTTGCCACAGCCAAAGCGATACAGATGATGCCACAGTTCTTCGAGGACATCGACTTTGCTGAGCGCACCATAGCTGTCAAGGAAGGGGAAAAACTTTGTTTGGGTAAGCATACTTTGAACTTTATCATGGCTCCGATGGTACATTGGCCTGAGGTCATGTTGACATACGAAGAAAGCGAGAAAATACTATTCTCTGCCGACGCGTTTGGTAAGTTCGGCGCTTTGTGTCACGAAGAAGATTGGGCGTGCGAAGCTCGTCGCTATTACTTTAACATCGTAGGTAAATATGGTGTACAAGTACAAACCCTTCTCAAGAAAGCAAGTGCATTGGATATAGCCACCATTTGTCCTTTACATGGTCCTATCCTGACAGAGAACTTAGGCTATTATATTGGTCTTTACGACACATGGAGCAGCTACCGCCCCGAGACAGAAGGCGTACTTGTAGCATACGCTTCCATTCATGGTAACACAGCCATTGCCGCGAAGAAAATAGCAGACATTTTAAAAGAAAAAGGTGCTCAGAAAGTTACCATTACCGACTTGTCACGCGATGATATGGCAGAAGCTGTTGAAGACGCATTCAGATATGGCAAAATGATTGTAGCAGCCTCATCATACGATGCCGGATTGTTCCCACCTATGCATGACTTCCTACACCACTTGAAAATTAAGAATTTCCAAAACCGCCGTGTAGGTATCATAGAAAATGGTTCATGGGCTCCTTGTGCAGGACGTGTCATGCAGGATATGTTCGGACAGATGAAGGACATTACCATCGTCAACCCAATGGTAACGATTCGTAGCACCATGAAAGAAGCAGACCTTCCAAAATTAGAAATGCTTGCCGAAGAAATTCTAGCCGAAGAATAAAATATAGTTAAATGTAAAATCTCTGGAGGGTGTCCTTTTTACTTTGTGATCACCCTCCTTTTCAATGAATTATTATCTATTCAATAATTTTTTCAAAAAATCTACGGCTAAAGAATCATTAATAACATTTTCAAAATTTTTCATTTTGAGAATCTCATCAATTGCTACTCCATTAAATTGTGCTGTACCTCTTGTAGAACGACCAGCCCAATGAAATTGTAATATTGTGTTCTGAATAAGTTTATGATGATAGACTGAACATAATAACGTGTTAAATATATCATTCTCGTCTATTCCTATAAAGAAAAACATAAAAACGCTTCTTGAATCCGCCATTTGCTTTAAAAATTTATCCACATTATATGCTTTTGGATTTGAGTTAAGATATATAACTTTTGTTTTTATATCAGTATATGTATCAGCATCTTTAAATTCTACAAAATAATCTCCCAATCCATTCTCCGTGTCATAAGACGGTAAAGCATTTTCTAAATTCTTCAAATTTTCTATTAGAAATTTTCTCTCCTCATCATTTGATGTTATTAAACTCTCGATTAATCTTCCTCTTATATTTGTATTCTCTATATGTGAAGCAATAAGTATCTCATTTCTACACTTATTACATCGTTCATTAAGATCTTTATTAAGAACATTAAAATTAGGAGAAACAATAAATTTTTTCGCACGATTCACTGATTCATAAATATATTTTTCTTCATATAATGATGGAATAAACTTTTGACTCACAGGCTTTATATTTGATGTGGCATCTACCAATCGCATCAAGTTATCCTCCCACTCTAAACCTTGATGGATCGCAAATAAATAATCAAAATTACGCGGTTCATTTACACAACCAGAAAACTCTCGCATAATATCACTACCATTAAAACTTCCTTTTATATTAGTCATACTTAATTCTTTTGAACTATGACTTATTTTCTTCAAAAAAGTTGTATTTGCTAAAAGAATAATATTATTTGCAGAATGACGAACAAGAACAACAAAAAAAGGAATTTTATCATACTTTTCTAATGCCGAAAGTGATAAAACAGTATTAGAGAACGAATCTGAAGAAGATTTTGAATAACTAAATCTAACAGCAAAATATTGATTATGATATACTTTCCTATCTCTTATAAAGTTATATCTACGCAATGCCTCTTCCTCAACATGTGATTTATTATATCGTGGTGCGTCCTCTACAATATACTTCACAAAATCTTTACAAATATTATTCATGGTTTTCAAATTTTAAATCTAAAGAAGAACTTTTATAACTATTTTCTCTATTGCAATGACGTTCTTTATTTATTGCGGCTAATGTATTCCGTTCCCAAAATACCCCATCAGAATAGCCTTGTATATTAGGATTTTCTACTGCTAAATTCAATCTTTTAGCAGCCCATAAACAATATTCATGATTGATTTCAATACCTACATACTTTCTATTTAATTTATGTGCAACAACAGCTGTTGTACCGCTACCTAAAAAAGGATCAAAAATTTTGTCACCTTCATTAGTGGATGCAAGTATCAATTTTGCATATAATTTCTCAGGTTTTTGCGTTGGATGGTCAGTATTCTCTGGCATAGACCAAAATGGAATACTAATATCATCCCAAAAATTAGATGGATAAGTTAATCTAAAATTTCCTAAAGATGTTTCATCCCAATCTTTAGGAACACCATTAACTTTATAAGGTGCTATTACCTTACGCTTCATCATAACTGCCTCTACGTTGAAACAATAATTATTAGGATTCTTTACTGCAAACCAAATATCTTCCATACAGTTTTTCCAATTGCGCTTAGCTCCTCTCCCTTTTTCCCTCTGCCAAGATATTCGATTAATTATTGTTAATTTCTCGCTAATAACTCTTTGCATTGAAGATGTACATTTCCAATCACCACACATATATAAGGTTCCATTTGACTTAAGTTTATCACATAACTTGTAAAACCAACTACGTAAATATTGCTCATACTCAACATCGTTCATCATGGTAAACCTTTTACCATGAAAATCTTTTGATAAATTGTAAGGAGGATCTACTATTATCAAATCAAAATAATTATTGGGAATATATTCTATACATTCTAACAAATCACCATGAATAATAGAATCATTCTCGAATTTTTCACGTAGGTTTTCAAACGTAGTGATTTTTTCTTCTAGTTTGTCAACTTCTGATGGCAGAACAACTATTGTTCTGTTTCTCTTGGATTTTTCTTTTAGTTCTGACATAATTGTATTTTTTAATCAATTACATCCAACTATCAATCACGCCAAGACGCAAAAAGGGCGTGATGCTCTTATTGCGTTCAGCAAGAGGTGAAGCCTAGGAAACGGAACCCCTGTAAATCATAAGATGCACCACGCCCATGCGTGCTACACCGCTATTATGATTTAATGGAGAACGTATACAGCTCACCCATCACATATTATCTCCGTGCTTATTATACCAATTGAGTTTCCTAGGCTTTCTTGGCCGAACGCGAAATAATAGCGAATGTATAAATATGTTATGAAAATTATTTTTTCAAATTTTCACGGCAAAGTTAAATATTTTTTTTGTTTTATTGCAGTCCGATAATAATTATTATGATTCTAGCCAATCGTCAATCAACTGACGCGCTATGGATGCTCGACCGGGGATGTCAGGCATATTGTTACGGTTAACCCAACGGGCATCGGACAATTCGGACGCATCACGGCGCAACTCACCTCCGGCATAATCGGCGACAAATGCCACCATCAAACCACAAGGATAAGGCCATGGCTGACTCCCGAAATAACGAATATTCTTGACCTTGATATGCGTTTCTTCCCAAACCTCACGCTCCACGCACTGTTCCAGCGTTTCTCCGGTTTCAACAAAACCGGCTACAAGACCATAATATGCGCCTCTGAAATTCCTGGCACGCACCATCAGTATCTCATCGCCTCGCTCCACTCGGACAATAATAGCCGTTGCCAACTGCGGCCACACTTCCTTTCCGCAATTCGTACAGCGTTTGCTTATGTCGGTATGAAACTTCATCGGTCCTCCGCACACACCGCAAAATTTTGAGGAGGCATCCCAATAAAGCAACTCTGCCGCCTTCCCTGCCATGTCATAATACTCCTTTGGCAAGACATCGAAAGAGGCTCTGAGACCTACCATCTCAAATCCATCCAAGTTTATTATCGGTGCATCAACACGCACTGCCTTACATTGACACCCGTCCATAATCGGCAAGTTAATCAATGTATGCCACTCGGCCAATTTAACAGGTGGAGTATCCGAACATGGAACGGCATAACCATACTCGTTATGCTGTAACAACAAATCGTCTTTACAAAATATGAACCAATAGCACTTCATATCATTCAAACAATAATCCCTTCTCTTTGATTTTCCCATTGCAGAGAAAAGGAAGAAAAGGGATTATTCATATTCATAGTAATTTATATCAATCCGGTTATGCCATTTTGAACGTTGGCGAGAAATCTCTATCCATCAAAATAACTCTCTCGTCACTTCGTTCTGTCGGGATGACATGATGATTGAAATCTCCTCGTTTTACAAACCTAAGGATGCCTTAATCGCATCTACCTTTTGCAATGCGTCTTTCTTAGCTGAAGCATAGCATTTAGGACATGCCATTTCGCCCGCAATCTCCAAATAGAACTTAATCTTAGGCTCTGTTCCGGAAGGACGAACACTTACCTTGCTGCCATCTTCGGTGTACCATTGTAATACGTTAGATGGTTCCGGTTGGTCGATAGCCGTTACATTACCCTCTGCATCAGTTGCCTGCATCGTCTTGTAATCCTTAGTCAGAATGACTTTAGAACCGGCGATTTCACGCGGAGCATTGGTGCGGAATTTCTCCATCATGGCCTTGATTTCATCGGCACCGCTCTTTCCCGGTTTTACAACATTGATTGTATGGTTGAGAGAGAATCCGTATTCCACGTAAATCTCCATCAATATGTCAAAGAGGGTCTTGCCTTGATCCTTTGCCCATGCGCAAATCTCTGCCAACAAAGAACAAGCTGATACCGCATCCTTATCACGTACAAAGTCCTGAGCCAGGAATCCGTAGCTTTCCTCACCGCCACCGATATAAACTTTCTTACCTTCATTCAATCGGATTTGACGTGCTATCCACTTAAAGCCTGTATAGCAGTCGTACATTTCCACATTATTCTTGTCGGCAATGGTCTTAATCAACTCTGTTGTAACAATCGTTTTTACAATGAACTCGTTACCTTTCATCTTGCCGGTTGCAATGCGGTTCTTGATGATGTAGTACAAGAACAACATACATGTTTGGTTTCCATCCACCAATACCCACTCGCCTTTGCTGTCCTTACATGCCATACCAACACGGTCGGCATCAGGATCGCTCGCCATAACGATGTCTGCATCGATTTCCTTAGCCAGATTGATAGCCATCGTCAATGCCTCTGCATTCTCAGGGTTGGGTGAAACAACTGTCGGGAAATTACCATCCTTTATCATTTGTTCCGGTACGGTATGAATGTTCTCAAAGCCCCACATTTGCAATGAGCGAGGAATCAACATCATACCAGTTCCGTGAATCGGAGTATAGACAATCTTCATGTCCTTTTGGCGCTTGATGACTTCCGGGTCGATAGAGATGGTCTTGATTTGCTCCAAGTAAACATCATCAATATCCTTGCCTACGATTTGTATCAACGGATTAGACAAATCTACTGTTTTTACCAATCCTTTGATGTCCTCAGGCTTAACTTTGTTGACCTCGTCAATGATACCTTTGTCATGAGGTGCCAAAACTTGTGCGCCATCATCCCAATATGCTTTGTATCCATTATACTCCTTCGGGTTGTGAGACGCTGTAAGGATAATACCGCTTTGGCATCCTAAATGGCGGATAGCAAAACTCATTTCCGGAGTCGGTCGCATATCCTCGAACAAATATACCTTAATGCCATTTGCTGCAAAGATATTCGCAGAAACCTCAGCGAACAAACGACTGTTGTTACGGCAATCATGACCTACCACAACAGATATTTGCTCCATATCCTTGAAGTTGATGTTCAAATAATTAGAAAGTCCTTGCGTAGCGGCTCCAACTGTATAAATGTTCATACGGTTTGTTCCTACGCCCATTATACCGCGCAAACCACCTGTTCCAAATTCCAAAGTACGGTAGAAAGACTCTACCAATTCTGTTTTATCCTCACTATCTATCATTTTGCGTACTTCTGCCTGCGTTTCAGCATCGTAAACAGAAGAAGTCAGCCAAGACTGCGCTGTGGCTTCACACGCCATAATCAATTCTTTATCCATAGTTGTTTTTATTTATTCTTTATTCTTAACATTCTACAAAGATACTTATTTAAGAGGGAACTTTGCAATTATATTAGCACATTTTATATAATTCGTAAAGTTATTTCACTTCGAATCTCGTTCCTGTAGCTTTCACTATCTCACGTCTATAATGCTCCGGATAGCCCGGGCGGATAAGGGGCGCTCCGTAACCTCCGGGAGTTGTAACGAACTTGCCGTCTTTTTCCGGACGTACACCACCATCATTATATTTTACCATCAGGTACTTACCTAACTCCATCCATTGATATAACATACCCATCGCTGTACGATTCGTATAGGCTGTCAGGTACTTACGAGCTTCTTTCTCTTTTTTGCCTTCCGGACCGGCTATAATCATTGCCTCGCGCTCTGTCTTGTCCTGCAAATTATTATAGTCCGTCTCCAAGCGGTCACGTACTGTTTTCAATTCCTCAAAAAGTTGATTATAACGATAATACACCGTATTGCTCACCCAATTACATACCCAGAACGCACTCTTAAAGGAGAAATTCAGAGCGTCTGCCACCTTTTCGCTATAACATTCGGGAACGATGTTCGTGCAACAATACACCGGTGTGAAGGCAATCATATTCGCATCATCACAACCGAACCAAAGTACACCACCCACAAAATCGGGTAACCAATGACGCATCTGCGCCACCATGACGAAAGCAGACTGTTGCGTACCGATAGGACGCTCGTTGAAATACGTTTTGCCATCAACCTCCCATGTTAATGGCGTCGGGCGATACGGTGCATCAAACGGACCTTTACCGGGGTCGTTATCCAATGCAAAAGGAGTACCTTCATAGTGGTCGCGCATCATATCCTTGATGTCTTGCACAGAGAGTTTACGTTTCGGTTTGACAAACAATGGCATCGGTTCTGCATTCAGATTCTCGCCTGAAGCATAGGGCAAGAACTTATCCATCCCGTCGACACACTTATTAAAGAAACTCCATACTCTCGCCTCGCAGAAACGCAACGCTCCGAAATCGGCGGGAGCATAAGCATCACTGAATGAGAAATCACTGTCCTTCTTTCCGTCATAGTATCCTTTCTCACGAGCGAAACTGATAACGTCCTTAGAATAGATGCAATTTTCTTTGTCTTTTAAAGGGAATTTTCTGATTCGGCTGTGATTGGCATGCGCACTGACACAATCATCCGGCACACGGACTGCCACCCATACGGCACCCTTACGACCGGGACCTTTCCCGATGAGTTCCATTATCCATGCCTCATTCTTATCTGCTATCGTAAAACTCTCACCGCCACTATTATAGCCGTATTTGTTAATCAAATCCGTCATCACTTCAATAGCTTTTCTTGCTGTCTTTGCACGCTGAAGAGTTATATACATAAGACTTCCATAATCCAGCAATCCTGTACTATCAACCAACTCAGGACGACCGCCAAATGTCGTTTCAGTAATGGTCAACTGATGTTCATTCATATTACCTATCACATTGTAGGTTTCCTCTACCTCGTCTATCTCTCCGAGATAATTGTTCGTCTCCCATTCATACACCGAACGTGTCGTTCCTTTGGCATGTTTAGCTGCAGGATAATGACGCAAAAAACCGAAACTACCAAAATCGTCCGCACTATATGAAACGATGACCGAGCCATCGGCCGATGCATTTTTACCTACAATCAAATTGGTACATGAATACCCGTACAAAGCAACAAACAAGGAGATGCAAGCCGCATAAAATCTAATTCTCATATTCAATCAATCACTTAGTTCTACTTTTTATGTCAATCAAAAATGGGACAAGGAAACCATTTCATCACCGGCACCCCTATCCCATTCATATACTAAATCTACGCCAATTCTTTAACAAGCCTTGAAACTCATATCCAATCCCTTGACAGAGTGTGTCAAAGCTCCCACTGAAATGAAGTCCACACCACACTCGGCATAATCACGCAACGTGTCAAAGGTAATACCGCCACTTGATTCTATCTCAAATCTGCCATTTACCATTTCTACAGCCTTGCGTGTATTTTCGGGTGTAAAGTTATCCAACATGATACGATCGACACCTCCCATATCCAAAACTCGCTGCAACTCCTCAAAGTTACGGACCTCGATTTCTATCTTCAAGTCTTTACCTTTCTCCTTCAAATAAGTATGGCAACGATTGATTGCGTTCTCTATACCGCCGGCAAAATCCACATGATTATCCTTTAGAAGAATCATATCGAAAAGACCTATACGATGATTTACACCACCGCCAATCTTTACCGCCATCTTCTCCAGAATACGCATTCCCGGAGTTGTCTTACGAGTGTCTAATACTCTGGTTTTTGTACCCTTCAGGCGTTCCACATATTTATTGGTCATTGTGGCGATACCGCTCATTCTCTGCATGATATTAAGCATCAAGCGCTCTGTTTGCAACAAACTCTGAACACGTCCTGTTACTACCATTGCCACATCGCCGGGTTTTACGTGCGCTCCATCCTCTATGAACACTTCCACTTTCATTTCCGGGTCAAAACGACGGAACACTTCTTTGGCAATTTCTATTCCTGCCAAAATACCTTCTTCCTTAATCAAAAGTTTAGACTGTCCCATCGCATCGTCAGGAATACAACATAGCGTGGTATGGTCACCGTCACCGATATCCTCAGCAAATGCCAAATCAATCAGTCTGTCATTCAATTCTTCAACTGATAACATAATACTTTCTTTTTAATGTTATTTTGCTCACAAAGATAATGTAAAACTCAGATAATGGCAAAGGAAAGACATGCTAATTTGCCAATAGGAAGTTCCAGGATTGATTTGGGATATAAAAAAGAGCCGTGTCAAAATAGAAATTGACACAGCCCCGTTATTGTTCTATTAAAGCATTATTCTGCAGTTCCTAATGGGGAAGCCGGAGTATATACACGTGCCGCAAGTTCCTTGTCGAGCATGTACATTCCATACTTATTGTCCTCTACAGCCTCAGCCGCCATAATCATGTCACGCGCAGACTCTTCTTCCTCTACTTGCTCATCGATAAACCATGCTATGCGATTGATAGAAGCGAAATCTTTATCTTCGTTAGCAATAGCTGCAATGTTATCAATCATCGCTGTTACTCGCTTTTCATGCTCCAGCGTCTGACGGAACATCGACAATACTGAATCCCATTCCGTCGGTACTACATTGATCATTTTCAGTTCCACCTTCGCATCTCGAGAGTTCAAATAATTCATAAAGATACGGGCATGATCTTGTTCCTCTTGGAATTGAACATAGAACCAATTAGCTACTCCTTTATATCCTTTTATTTCTGCATCCATTGACATGGATAGGTAAAGATACGCTGACCATAATTCGGCATTTATTTGCTCATTGATAGCATCATGTAATTTCTTGCTTAACATAGTTGTAAGGTTTTTTAAATTTATAATTCAGTTTTCCACAATCCGTGTAGATTACAATACTCGTAAACAGCAATAGGTTTGTCATTGCAAGTACAGAAAACAGCCTCCGGCTTGTCTTTCAAAGAAATACGCATACCGCCATTTTCTGTTTCCACATAAATGAAAGCAATATGATGTTCTTCTGTCATCGGGTGTGCCACACTCCCCACTTCAACCTTGATTCGACAATCGTCTAGACGGGTTACAACAGGTACGTGCTTTTCTAAACTTGCATCAACCGTATTGGCTGTTAGCTCTACCATTTTCTCTCCGCAGCATACTACCGGAACACCGGAATCCACAGCTTTAATAATCACATTTCCGCAATGATTGCATTTATAAAATTTTGTTGCCATGATTTCTTCATTTTAGGGTTTAACATTACTTTATATCGTTCACATTGCAAATGTAGTTGAAGCTACAAATCGGTGCAAATGTTTTTATCAATCTTAGTATAGATTAAATCTATGAAAGGTTATAACCATCAGAGTGTGAAAGAAATACAAAAAGGAAATGTCTTCTCTTTTACTTTTAAAATTAAAAGAACATTCCTATCACTTCTTTTATTATAATGACAACCAGTACTACCGAATATATCAATTTGACTCCTGTCGTCAGCATGAAAGCGAGGAATGACATCAAGGCAACTTTCAACGCTTTATCTGTAACCGTGTGAGCCATCAACTCACCTATAAGTGCCCCTAAAAAAGGACCTACCACAATTCCCCATGGCAGGAAAAACAATCCGAGAAACATTCCTATCGTCGCTCCATAAGTACCTTGTTTAGAACCGCCACCGACATTCGTCAACCAAATCGGAGCGACATAATCCAAAATGGTAATAACCACCATCAAAATACCACTCACCCACAACATTGTCGGACTGACACCGCTCCCCTCACAAAACCACATCAACAATAATCCTACAAAACTCAAGGGCGGTCCCGGTAACATCGGAATAACAGCACCAAGGACACCTACCAATGCCATTATCACAGCAAACGTTATCAATAATGCTTCCATCTTTCTACTTCATTAAACCATAATCTTTGTGGCAAAGATAACGATATTTATAAAAAAGGAGTATCTTTGTGGCATTATAATACCATTAAATATGTCTTGTTTAAGAGTTTTGTTGTGTATCTTTTTCCCACCGCTCGCAGTCATTGATAAAGGATGCGGTTCTTTTGCAATCGTATTCTTGTTGACGCTTTGTGCTTGGGTTCCGGGAGTGCTTGGTGCTTTAATTATTCTCAATAAGAACGATTAACTCCACAACGTATGAAAGTCACACTGCTTGTCGTAGGAAAAACGAACGACGCACATTTTATAGCCGGTATTGACGAATACACAAAACGTATCCGCCACTATCTGCCTTTTGACATTGAAGTCATACCGGAACTTAAAAATACCAAAAGTCTTTCCGAAGAACAACAAAAAGAAAAAGAAGCCGACTTGCTTCTAAAATCATTCCAACCGGGCGACCACATCGTGTTGCTCGACGAGCATGGAAAAGAATTTCGTTCGTTGGAATTTGCCTCATGGATGGAAAAGAAAATGGCTATGGGACTGAAGCGTTTGGTCTTTATCGTTGGCGGACCTTATGGTTTTTCTCAACGGATATACCAAAGCGCACATGAAAAAATCTCGCTTTCGCGAATGACCTTCTCTCATCAGATGATTCGGCTCATATTTACGGAACAGATTTACCGCGCCATGACTATCATCAACCACGAACCTTACCATCACGAATAGTCGTGACTTATTCATCAAATTCAAAATCCACCACAATCGGGAAGTGGTCACTGTAACCACCTTTATATATAGGTCCTTGATAAGTTCTGAATGGACGTATTCCGCCATATTTTTGCTCAGTCTCACACATGAAAGGGAATGCAATTATTTGGTTATCACCAACTACCCTCTCACATAAAGAAGGACTAACAAATATGTGGTCGATACTTTCCCAAATTCCACGATAGCGGTACGTGCCTTTCACGTCCTTATTTTCCTTGCAAGTCATCGTGGGTTCGTAAAACAAAGGCAAAGATTCATGTAAATAGTTGCCGTTCTCCGAAGTCGATACTACCGAAAGTATCTCTTTTTCAAAAATCTCATCCCCCATCTCGGCATTAAAATCACCCATTACCAACATTCGTGCCATCGGCTGTGATACTCTTACCGAATCTACAACTTGACGCACCACTTGTGCTGCAACTTTACGACGGTATTCCGACTCTCTTCTCTTTCCTAAACGACTTGGCAAATGACAAATCAACACGTGCAACGTGTCATTATCGCGCAACCGGCCTTTTACATACAATACATTTCGTGTAGGACGACTCATCAGCTCAGATAGGTTCACTTTTATTTCACAATGTTCCAGCACCTTAAAACTACCGGGTTGATACAAAAGTCCGACATCGATACCACGCAAATCAGGAGATTCGGTCATCACATATCGATAGCCGAGCGACCGCATTGCCGAACGCCGTGTCCAATCTCTAAGCACCGTATCATTCTCCACCTCACATACTCCAATCAAATCCGGCAGTTGTTCCTCTGCAACAGCAGCCACTACTTTGGTTAAAGCATTGAGTTTTTTCCAATAACGCGTTTTAGTCCAACGCCTTTGAGAGTCTGCAAGGAATTCTTTATCATCCTTTAGGGTGTCGTGCTGACAATCAAATAGATTCTCCACATTATAAAACATCGCTCTAAAGGGAGCTTGGGCTTGGATATTTAAACAAAAAGCCCACAATAGGATGAAAAAGAATCTACAAACGTATCTCATTATTCTTTCACAAATTCATAACATCCCGCATCAGGTTTGCCATCATCAATACGGCTCACCTCATATCTGTCTGTAGGAATGTTCTCTGCCCATTCCACAGCACCGATATTACGAGCTACACTCAATGAATCCAAACGGAAATCGTACAAGAAATTATCTGTGTCGAAACGCTTGAACTGCTTAGACGCTACTCCATCGCCCTCCTTCGGCTCATAGACAACGTTGACGAACCTATTGACATCCTCCGACGGTACGGTACGCAACAAACAGTTCCCGAAGAAATAGTCCAACGTGTTATCTTCATCTTTCAAATTACCCATCACCACATCGTCAGCATATCCCGTTACCAAACAATTCATAAAATGTGCATGCTCCAGCGGGTAATCCAATGCCAACCATTGATTCGCCAAATATAAGGCATCCCCCCTTGACGCATCCCAAGGGTAAAACTGAGCGATGGTGCAATGAGTGAACTCCGCCCACCCCCCAACAACGGAAACACAATGTCCTAGTGTATTGGTGATTTGAGTATTCGCCACTACCGACCGACAGTGATAAAGTCCCAAACCTTCACCCCCGATATTATGTAAGATGCTGTTTTCTAATCGCAATTTCATCACATCCGTTGCAGAACTGTCACACGCAATACCGTATGAAGCACTGTGAATATCTACATAATTCAAATAGTTATCTGTACTACTCGCTTTAAAACGAACACCGCCCCATCTTGAAGGCGTATTGTCGTAAGGCAGATAATCGAACATCCTGTCCGTTCGGTCCCCTCGGAACACAACAGGTTGCTCCTTCGTACCTTCAGCCACAATCCGTCCATGTACCCACAAATTCGCACCGTCATGGAAATACAGTTGCACTCCGGCATTCATATTCAATGTTACACCCTCCTTTACCGAAAGACTGTCATAAATCAATATCGGTCTGCCCGCCTCCAACAATGTGTCACGTTCTATAACTTTTCCTCGCCATATATAAACATCCTGCCCCACAGCCTTCATTATGACTCCCTGTTCCACACCGCTTTCCAACGTGAATATCAACATGTCTTCCATCGCCGTCGGCTCGTCCTGTCCCTTATCCGGCATCGTTACCTCTGCAAACACACGAATACTGTCACCGGTCCGCACCTCGAAATCAAAAGCCTTCGCCCCACTCTCACGCTCCAAATACGAGCCGTCCACATTCACACGAAAAGGAGTATCACTCCCCTTTTTCATCCGTGCCGTCACGATGCGAATCCCGTCCGGATTATAATTATAAACCATCAATTGACGTGTACTTGAACCTATCGTCGAAATCACGGTGTCAAACTTAACCGTATCGGTTGAAAAAGACAATAGTGAAGCACGGTCCGTAGTAAATGAATCGCTGTCGTCACAACCCACAAAGCATTGACAACATACTACCAGCCCCAATATATAGAGTACAATTTTACGCATAACATTCTTAATAAAAATAGGCACACTCACGTATTATAACGCAAATATGCCCATTTTATTTTAATCTGACAGCAATCTGTACTATTTCTTAATAATATTGCCTTTTATATCTAGCAAATACCAGTCATAACTTTCCGAATCTTGTACCTCAAATACATCTTTTGAAAGCATATTTATATCCGAATATAGTGCAAGAGTTATAGGTTCACCTGTGATGCGGTTCATAATACCGTAGCGGTTCATCACTTCGTATTTAGCATAATCAGCAAAGCCATACTGTATATTACCACTCTCGTTATAACCAATAGGATAATTGAGATAGTATGTAGCATCAAACATAAACTTTCGAACGATATTTCCTTCAAAATCCTCCTGCCACTTTTTGCCATCTTTAGCCAATACAAACCCATCTGGTATGACACTTATATCTTCATACTCAGCCGGATAAGCAACAGCACATGAAGCGTCAAGAATACCACACTTATTATCTTTGACTATTACACGATACCCACTCTTATGAACGATTCTGATTTCATCATACGTTGGTTCCACAACCCAATTGCCACTCTTGTCAATCAAGCCCATGTTTCCATTGCTATTGGCCATGGCGCAAAAGCCATTGTGAAAGACATAACCAAACTCCCACATACTCTGTCTGCTTGAATAATCAAATTTGAATGGGATTATGACCTCATTTGCAGAATTTATAAAGCCAATTTTACCATCCTTCATTACAGCTGCCAATCCTTCAGAGAACACCCATGCCTTATTATAGTCGTTAGCCTCTGCATCGATAATTATGCGACCCGTGTTTACATTGATGTAACCTCGTTTTTTTGATAGTGCATAAACTGCAATCGAATCGTTTTCCGAGACTTCCGACATCCAATTTATTTTACCGGTTGTAAACTCTCCTTTAGTACAATCATATACCCTCCACACGTTACGTGAGGACGCACAAAGAACGATGTTCTCTGATAGTCTTCTATTACAATAAGTTCTATCACACTTATAGTTGTAGAAAATATAAATCTTAAGAGAAATGAAACCTACAAGTAGTAATATCAATATAGTAGCAATCACTATACGCATCCACTTGGAGCGCTTTTTCCACCAATTACCGATTTTGCGCCAAGCAAGACGACCAGCAGCAAGAATAGCCGTGATAATCAAGGCTACCACACCAAGTAGGGCCTGAAAAACTTGATTAAGTAGCTTCATTGTCATTCAGTTTTAGTTATAACTTTGTTATTATTGATATTGGCTGTAAGATACATCACTACACTGAGGAGCACGAACAACAATAATGAACCTGCAAGCAGTGCGTAAGTTTCCATTTGAAGCAATATATAATTAAGGGCATACACCAATGCCACAAAACCACCCAACATATATGCACTACGGTTTTTCAAGATAGCTCGGAAATAAAGCATCAAAGCTCCGATTGTCATCAAGGCAGCTAATACATATGCCACTCCAAAGGTTATAAATTCTGAGAAAGCAACCAATAATGAATAGAACAACACGAGTGACAAACCTATTACAGCGTACTGAATAGGATTAATACCCTTACGAGTCAGGAACTCAACAAACAGACTTGCCACAAATACAAGAATGATAATGAGCATTCCATATTTAGCCGAACGCATTGACTGCTGATAGGGATTCGCCGGATCTACAAACTTGACACCCATATCGTCAAATATCGAGCTATTGAAACTTGACACGTTCCAAGTGGCATTAAATCCATCCTCATTCACCATCCTTTGGTTTGGCAGTATCTCTCCTTGAAAACTTGGGTGCTGATAAGATGAACTTATCGCCAGCGTGGTATTTCCTTCTCTTGAAGGATTAAAGAAGAGCGATTCCGTTCCTTTTAAGTCAAAAGTAATCATAAAATCAACCGTATCACCGGACTTGGAATCTTCGGGGAATACAACTTCTGCGACATATTCATCTAACCTACGATTGAGTTCAAAAGATTGGCCACCGAAAGTGAGTTGTGAAGGATTACTGAATCCCTTAACATCTGCTACTTTAAAGCGAAACTCATTATTTCGTGCTATGACAGCCAGCTCTGTGATAGGCACTTTGCCCGAAATCTGGACTTTTGAATTATAGACAATCACGTCATAAATAGAACGATGCAACACATCAGTTACAACATCTGCTTTATAATCTACCTGCGAGCAGTAAGAGTCATAATCTTCAATGTATGTCTGTTTTCCGCTAGGTTCAATCGTCTTATCTATTGTTTTCTCTTCAAGCACATACGACACCAAATAAGGTGCAGAAATGGTTTGAGGTTTGGCATAAGAGTTTGCCACTTCCATTGTAACAGCCTCCTTAGTCTGTTCACGGTCTTCAATTACAGCCTTAATCATTACCAAAGGAATCAGTAATAGAAGTGAGATAACTACAACAAGACAATACTTCATTGGTGTGCGCTCTGAATTTAATTTTTCTTTCTTTTCCATATCTTTTCTTTTTTATTGTTAAACTACTTCTCCTCATCAAAAAAGTTCTCGTTAGCTTCTTCTGCACTGAAATCAGGCTTAGACATACAACTATATAAACGCTCACGGCTCTTGTTTACTCGGTCAGTCATCATATGAGTTCCGGCAGATGTCGTTTCAAAGTTTATTACATTGGTGATGGAGATCGTTGTAGCAACAGCCTCTACATCCTGATTAGCCCCGATGTAAGCAAACACCCAACCTTTAGCTTTGAGCTCATCGACCAGAGCCTTGATAGCCTTACCGCTGTACTCCTTTGAAGCATTTTCGTAACCGTCAGTTACGACCGTTACAAGCACCTTGTCATCCTCAGCAACCTTTTTGCGAAGAGCATTCAGAGAAATACCCATTGCATCGTACAATGCGGTGCAACAATCTGGCTGATAGATTTCTGCCGTAAGATCATTGATCTCATCCACAGGCACACATTCATAGACGGTCTTTACATCATCGTTGAAAGTTACAAGACTGACATAGTGTTCCTGATCTTCGTGTTTCTTCTGAGCTGAACGAATCGTCTGGATAGTCTCATTTACGTTGTCAATTGCTTCTTTTTTGATGCTCTGCATAGAGCCACTCTCATCAATAATAATGAGATTGAAAATTCTTGTCTTCATAAGTTTATCGTTTATTTATTACTATTATTATCCTTCTACTAATTCATACTCAACTCCGAACCACTCGTTGAGTGTATCCTCTACCTTCGCATTGATTTCAGGCGTAATCTTATTTTTAATTTTCTTATAGACATAGAGCACAGTAACACCATCGTCCAATACCCCCAAGAACTTATAAATAACACTTGGAATCAAATCCATAGGCAGAATAGTGTAGAAAATAGCTGCATAGATAAGTACACGGTCGAGAGTTGATGTATTGTCATCATCCATTACATAATAGAACTGCAACAGGGGACGAGTAGCCACACGCCCTGTCTTCAATGCCCATGGACGCAACTTATCCATCAGCGCGTTAATCTTACCACGCCAATCGATGTTCTTAATTTTCTCAAGAAGACCAGAAATATCCTTACCCATTATCAGGTAAGCAAGAATCAGAAGTGAAATTGTAATCAACATATCGTTTAAATTTTATTGTTTTTTGTTTTATAGAGTCCTATAGTTACTATAATCTATCATTTAGTTCTAATCTTTCTTGATAAGTATCTGAAGTTTCTCTACAAACCTACAATGAGTATCGATAACTCCTTGCAACCAAATATTCTTTTCATTTGTAGTTTTACCACCATAATATTTATCAAGATAATAATATCTGCCATCAGGGCTAATTTGCCATATTATCTTTGTAACCCCATCCTTATATTCGCCTATCGTTCCGAAAGTATATTTACACTCTCTTCGGCAAACTCTCTTCTGAACATCTTTCGGCAGTTCTTGAAAGCCATTCCAATCTATATCTATATCTTTTACCCATCTGACTCTCTTTTTGTTGTCAAGAACCATATAAGCGCATTTTGTTGAATGATTTATCAAGTATTCGGCTCTCCAAGAACCTGTAATAGCTGCATCATAAAAATCTGCCCACTCCATTTGTTCTGATAGTGATATCGTGTTGCAATCTCGGCTTATCAACTCCCTATATAGACGGTTGGGAGACATCATTTTTAGTCTCATAAATCTCAACTCTCCGAAAAACTCAGACACCACATCCAATAACGCATCACACACAACTGCCAGTTTTTGCTTCACTTCTGCAATGTACCCTTTATCAAGTTCTATCCAGAACTCTTGTGGCAGACTAACGTTTGTGAGTTTTGACGCCTTACGGAACATTGGGGCAATCTCCCAAACCTCACAGCAACCTCCACCACAGCCAATAGGAGTCACTAGAAAGTGTAGCTCCGGGTGTTCGGCTGCATATTTAGTGAATATGTCAACCGATTTACGAATTTCATTCAATCCGATAGTGCCACCGATTGTCGGAATAGCATAAGATTGTCCTTGCCTACCTTCACGCTGTCCCATCACTGCTCCAAAGTGTTTTAAAGCAAAGTTTGATGCACCATCTAAGTGACGTCCTGAATTACGACAACCAAAGACAAAGATTTCGTTCTCCTGAAGGGTGTCAATCCACTCTGGAGTAACATTCTCTTCGTTCGTTTTGAGCAGAGTCGTTTCTTGCATTTTCTCGCCACTCTTGTGCAGGGCGATTAACCGATTAAGAAATTCTTTCATACACCTATATATTAGTGCGTAATATTTACGCAATTAAAAATTTTGCCAAAAATATAAGGTGTGCCCACCATTCGGGCTAAACACCTTATATGTTCTCCTTTGTAATTATAGAGTTGAACTTATGTCAAATCTATCAATTGGAACTTATTACTTTACACCAATACCTGCAGGTTTCATCTCACAATAGCGGTCGAACCATTGTCGTTTCTCGGGAGTATCAATAGGGTCATACTCACTGATGATACAACCCGTCGAGAGGTCGTTGGCAAGAGCAAGGATGATTTCCGAAAGCTCGAGAGTCTCTTCCAACGGCTTACCATCGGGACAAAATATATTACGCTCTTTGATATGCTCGTAGCCATAAATTGCGCCCATAATATTGCCGCAAACGGAGCCCGTCGAGTCGCTATCACCGTCGTGGTTAACCGAGGCTATAATAGCATCCTCCACACTGTCGATATGGCGAATAGCCGAGTAGAGTGCAATAGCCCAAGTCTCCTCAGCAACCCAGCCTTCACCCAACTGACGGATAGCATCTGCATCTGAGGTATTGGAGTGAGCCAACTGCACAGCCTTGCTGGTCAGCTCCTTTAAGTATCGCTTGTCGGATTCGTATTTACTTTTATAGATACGATCGAGGAGATTCACAGTATCGGCAACAATGCCGTCAATCTCCTCGCGAACCAGCTTTGGAGACATTGGGACAATTTTATATAGTAGCACCGTAAGTAGTGATGCAGGCAAGAAACCGAGTGGGTGCTTGTGGGTAACCTCTGCTATCTCACCACCAGCCTCAGCAAGTTCTTCGATAGAATAGCTATTTTCGTTTCTTGATGCATATCCTGCATCGAGTAGAGCCATAGGAGCAACACGCATAATGCCACCGCAACCCTTACTGTTATTACGAACCTCTTCGCCTCTAAATAAGTTCTCACAAGCACTCAAACATGTATTACCCGGAGCACGAAGTTGTGCCATTTCGGGTAGGTCACGCAACCAAGTTGGATGCCAATCGTCAATTAGCATTTCGCGCTTCTTGCCTGTCTGGGTGTAGTACCAATCGAGGTATGCTATATCGACATACTTTTCAGGACGACCACCAATGCCACGCATATATCCGCGAGTGAGCCCCATCAGCATACCATTCGCGGTAAAAAGCGTCATCTGTGTGTCATCGCTAATAAGCGCCTTGCCGTTATTATCAAGAGCAAACTTGGTGATGCCATTCTCTCCAAAGCGAGAAAGAATAGAGCGACGGCTCATAAACTCAACCTCGTAGCCGAGTGCATCGCCCGCTGCACCTGCCATCAAGCAACCTCTGATTTTATCTTTTAATGCGTCTTGTTCCATTGTTTAATTATCAAAATTCCAATCTAAATCCTTTTTGTTTCAGTTCGGCATATTTCTCTGCATTGAAGCGATACTTGTTTGGAGTTCTGTTTGTGGCATTGGCCGGGCGTGGTTCTGCTTCTGAAAGTATGCCAAGTTTAAGCATCTTATTGTAGAAATTGCGACGGTCAAATTTTACCTCCAAAATTTGCTCATAGTTCGTTTGATAATATAGAGTGACATACTTTGTTAATCTATCATTCGCCATTAGGAAGGAGATAGTCAAGAACTGATTGCCAATCCGGAAACCTATCTGAACCAAATTGTATCCACTCGCCATCGAACTCACTTGTTCCGTTCTTGCCTAGATCATCAATCAATATATCACCTTTGCACAGATGCTTGCAATGAGTGATCACCATTCGTTTGTGGAATACATCGTCTAAATAATGGGTTACCCACAACACCTTATCACTCCACGCTGACGGATTCTTCCATGGGGCTGTTGATAGTATGTAACAGTCGTAATATTCATTGAGACGGTGAACGGCTTCTATTGCTCCATACATTGGCAACATCTGCCCAAACAACCCCGGTATCTCATCATATCTGCTTTCATATTCTTTGAGCGTCTGTTCGTCTTGCTTCGCCAATGCAGATTCAAAATCAACCAAAACACCATCCATATCGAAATAGAGGCGTTTCTTGCGTTGCGGAGTTTCATTATTGTTTATATCATATGAATCTCGCATTTCCGTGAGAACAGAACAAAACTCAGATTCAGTCAAGATTGTTTTGTATGGATTCTGTTCTCCCTGACTATGATACAACTTTATTCCACGAGTTGACATCAAAGCAATACGGAAACGCTCGTTCTGCTCAAACATTGCCTGATATGCTCTGCGTATCAGATTCCGAAACTCCTTGCTCTGACGGTTTATGGAAGAGCCCTTCCACCATACTATCTGATCCGTTTGCCAATGAGTCGATGTCATATTCTTGGCATTTTTACCTTTCATAGAGCATATTTGCCTTTGCTTACCCGTATCCTGATATTTCAACGACTGAAGGAATCCCTCCATACTCCCGCATAGCACACCGTCAAAACGGAATCCATTACTGCACAAGTTTGACAGGACATTGGCAGGATATGGGCTTTTGCTCCATATATCCAACGCCTTCCCTCGCCACACTTTCCATCTTATGTATAGGTTTCTGAGTTTCATCATAGTTTCATTAAGTTCAATTTCTAATAGTAAAGTTACTACAATTTTATCATTTACTCCTCATTTTTCACAGGCATCTCATCAACAATCATAGCCGTTTGCTCACCATCTGGATTATAATACCAGCCCAACGAAGATACATCGCCGCCTTATCATCAGCCTGAGCTGCATATCGCAGTTGTATTTCATATTTATCCATCTCGTTCTCAGCATAACGAGAGTAAGTCTTCGCACGATCCAAGTCTCCGCGCTTAGTATAATAAGCGGCATCACGCTGATATTTCTCTGCTCTCTTTAGGTAGTATTCTGCGTTATCACGATACCCGTCTGCCTTCTTCTGATAGTATTCAGCCTCACGTTGGTAGCTCTGAACTTTCATTACGTAGTAGTCGCTTTGGGCAGTTGTTATATCAACTGCTGCAACCATACATAGTAGTAATAAAAACAATCGCTTCATAGTTCTTTTTCTTATAAAGAGTTCTATGAAGCGATTATCTATCACTAAGAAATGGACTAATTTATAATCCTATCTCCTTTATTATTATATCTTTGTGATTTATTGTTTACTGTAACTTTTATAATATCGTTAGATTCGATATTTATATTATCACAATCACATGGGAAAATCCATTTAAAAATCTCTGTACTATACAGTCCCATTTTATTATTTTTGTCTGTTACAATAAATTCGTATTCTCTCCACCTATCTATTTTTGCATACTGGGAGGGTAATAAAACCTTTCTGCTGAACGAAAAAGACTCTCCCCATTCACATAATCCAATATCACCGCTTGAATTACGAATTAAACGAAAATCAGAATAAGTATCTTCGATATCATACGCATTTTCCCTCAACCTTCTTAATTGACTTGCGTTTATGTAACATCTTAATGGAATCGTTAAAAACACAATTAAGAAGACAAATAAATAAACAAAATTTAAAATAGGAATAAATATCCACCACCAATCCTTTGACATTTCACGACTACCAAAAAAAATAAAATCAAACAACCCGAACTTTTCATCAACATCATCACGTTCTAGAGCCTTGAAATCAATCCATTGTATTTTATTCTTCATATTCTTTATATGTAATTATGTTTATTGAGTACACATTTTTGCACTTTTCAGATGATCACTAGCATCTGAAAACTCACCTCTATCAGAATGATATTGGGCTTGTTTCATATGCCATTCAGCATCATTGACAAAGCCTTTTAACTCATCAGGTTTAGTGTATTTCCACTTTAAGGCCTCACTTTTATATTCATTCGCTCGTTTTTGATGCATCTCTGCTTCATGGGCATGGTGCTGAGAATCCGCATTATCCAACCCATGTTTTGCCATATAAGTATGATGACGAACTAGCCCCTCATGGTAACGTTGCTCCTTTTCTGCTTTTGCCATTCTTCGATTTATCTCATCTTGGGTATATCCCTTGAAAGACTGACTATTTTCATCTATATCTGTATCAACGAAACCAATACTCCCTGTGCTTTCCGAAGAGCCATAGGCTACAAAAACAGAGTCAGAATGTTCTGGACGAAGCGTTATTTGACCATCTGGTGCAAGGTCTGCTAAATCGGCATTGCCTGTAAAGTAATCAAGACAATCGCTAAATGTAGGTGCAACACCATGAGTAGCATAGTATTCTTGTGCAAACTTGTACCCTTCTTCAATTGAATCCACCCTATCAGCTCCGCCTGGGTGAGTATCACTTACAGAAGTATCAGCTAATGAGTTTTCCATTTGTGACACATCAATACCATTCAATCCAGCTCGTACACCTGCCATAAAATCGCAGCACAACTCTTCCTGATGTGAATTAAAGCCCAAATGACTCATACCCTGCAATGCTCGATGTGCGCACTCGTGAGTCATTACAAGATCTAACCCCTCTTGTTCGGTAATACCCATACCCACTAGTTGTTCACGATTAAATATCAAGACATCGTCTATTGGCGAAATATCCATATTCGGGTATACACCTGTGGTCCAATCCTCGGCAATTGCCATAGGGTTGTCAATATTGAAGAAATCGCTTGCCTGCTGAACTGAGTTTACAATCATCTCATCAGTAAGCGTTTCACCATAGCTCATACGTACATCGTTGAACCAACTATCAGGTAACATGTCCTGTAATAAATCCATTAATGACATAGTTTTGTTGTTTAAGTTATACGTTTATTGATAAAGAGACTGAGAATCTATATTTCTATCACTATTCGTCCATTTTTGAGTATAACCAAAGACCACCCAAAATAATGGCACCAATAATGAGTATTATTAACATCGTGCTATCGCCATTATTGTAGTCGTCAACAGCCTCTCCGACAGTATCAATCATTCTTGCAGTTCTACTACCTTCACAAGACACAAGAGCAAATATGCTCAAAATGAATAAATAAAATTTTGTTTTCATCGAGAATTGTGTTTAATTATTTTATGATATTCTTTTGTAAGATATTTTAGTTCTGACTCACATGCAGGGCATGTACCTATACAAAATCCTTGATATGTACAATCTGTCGTTTGATAATTTATATTATGTATTTGTGCAAAATCTGCTCTTATAGATTTCAGATAATTGCAAATCATCTTTCCGACATTAATGCTATTTTCATCAGGGATTGAAGTTTTTGCCTTCGTTGTTAGATATGTCAATTGTTCGATATCATCAATCCCCATTTCTTGTATTATATTCATAGATTTCTGGATATCTGTTTCTGAGTTAAATCCAGCTATAGAGGGAACTCGTATAATTATTTTGTTGGTATATCCTTTTGAGATAAAATATTGAAGATTGTTCAATACTAGTGTATTGTTAACTCCCGTATATGATTTGTAAATATAGGAGTTCATATCTTTTATATCTATGATGAATTTGTCAACGATTCCAATAATTGAATATAATTGTTTCTCTGAAACATTTAGACTGGTCTCAATTGTAATTTTCCAATTATCATTACATAGTATCTTAAAACGCCTAATAAAGTCTGCATGTTTCAATGGTTCGCCACCACCAAAACAAATACCCCCACCTGTCTGATTGAAATAAATTTCATCTTTTCGGATTTCTTTGTATAACATTTTAGGAGTATACCACCTCCATTCTTTACCTGTAGTAATTGATTGCGGATTTAAACAGTATTTGCATCTTAAATTACACCCATGAAATCCTACTAAAGTAGTAACACCATCGCCATCACTCCCTATACGTCTACGTTCAATTCCTATAAATGCTACAGCTCCAAAGAATTTAAAGATCCGATTCAGCTTTTTCCATTTAAAAACCGAATAAATTATATTTAATATTACGATAATATAGTCCTTCATGACCAATCAGTCAAATAATTATCTTATTATATCATCAGATGGATCTGAAATAAACCCAGGTGTTATAGGCAATGGCATCGAAGAAAAATCAAATTTGTCGCTATTTCCCTTTAATAATATAAGAAGTTTTTCTAAATGTTTTTGTGAAAAATTACCTACATCGTTATTTAAAACCATTATGAGTTCACTTTTTTCATCTTTTGATAAATTGTTATCTTCAGATATAATAGAAATAAGTAATTCCTTATTCATAATTGTACTTTGAGTTATATATATGTTGCTATAAATGGGAGATTAACCGATCCAATCTTTGATTTTTTGGATTAATGTTTTTGGTTCCTCTATTTCACCACCATAAGCCATCGATTTTTCATATAATTCAAAGAACTTCTTTCTTTCTTCTTCAGTAAGTCCTTTCTGTTTTTTTACAGATTCCTTTTTATCTTTTTTCTCCATAATATTAAATTGACAATTGAATAATAAGTACAATAAAAGCAATCATTGAAAAACAACCACTTCCAGATGGTATCTCAGAGATACCATCTATTTTGCCACGCTGCTGATAAAATGCCATATTCTCTAATCGATTTGTATAAATTCTATTCTAAAGAATAAATAGGAGTATTATCCCAAGAGCCTATCAAAAAATGAACTTGGTTCTGCCTGATAGTACAATCCGGAATTTCTAATATGATATAGTTTTCGAACTTTCCACAATAAACATCTCTCCTATTTTGTAAAAGATTTTTCTTGATAGAAATAGTTCTCACAAGCCTTTATTAATATATTCTTCTCTTCACCAGATAAGATTGGAGTATTTGCAATATCATAGCCAACACCTCGCATTATTGTACTATAGCGTTCGAAATTTATTAAAGGATATTTATCCATATCTTTATTCATTTATTAATGACAATAGCGAAAGTTGTTAACCAACCAATAATACAAAATACGGGTATTGCATATAATGAAATACCTTCTGATAAATACCTCGTTGTAGTTGAGATTTTATAATCTCCAAAATAACAATATTGTTCAGTTCCTTTTTTAAATACAATCGACTTTATAGGACCACTCCAAACAGGAGGGTATTCTAAATAACTTCTTCCTTGAGATTTTTGATATCCGTTCCAAAAATATAATATCTTTTTAATTTTTAACTCACTTGTTCTATAAGTTAAGAATGCAATAATTGAAATTAACAAACCTAATATTACCAAATATATTAGTTTGTCTATTTCAACTGTAAACATTCCTCCGACAAGTAGAACTTGAATTCCCGTATGCCAGTTTTGTGAAGAATGCTGTCTTCCCAACTCATCTGCTATCATAAACCTTATCTCTTTATCGTAATATTCATATTTTGATAAGAATTCTTTGTCAAAATGCAGATTTGGGGTATATTCTTTACTCCGTTTCATAAATTATGATTTTTATTGAGCAATAGGGATGCAGAGGTCTTAAATATAGACTAAGTGCATCCCTATATTAAAATTACAAATCATCTAACCACTTCCCTATAGCTTTTATGCCTTCAACAGCGGCAATTGCAGGTAAAGCTACTACAGCAGCAGCCCCAATAGCTACACCTTCAGCAATTTCTCCAATTGTTGATTTTACTTCATTCCACAAATCCTGCAACTTATTTTTTATTGCATAGTAGAATGAAGAATCTTCACCACGGAGCCAACTACAGAAATGCTCAAAGTCTAAGACTGCTGTTGCTTTTCTGCTGCCAGATAATCCGCGCCACATTCTATCAAAACGTTCACGTTCTGATGGAGTTAAAGGATATTTTCCCATTGTTAGAAAATATTAGTTTTAATCCATTCCCAAATATCACTAATCCAAGATTTAACCTTTTGGTATATATCATATAGTGCACTTGCAAGCCACTTTGTGAAGTTAGTAAGATTTGACAATAGAGTGTTTCTCTTTGCAGGCTCAATATCTTCGAGTTCGTCAATTACTCTTCTTTTCTCGTCATCCGTTAGTTTCATATTATTACTATTTTTAATCAAACAACCAATCTAAGAAATCTCCAATAGCATTTCCAACGCCTGAGAAGAAATTCTTAATTTTACACCATATATCATAGCAAGCACCTGCTAGCCATCCTGCAAATGATTCTGCATTTCTCATAAACACTTCACGTTTTGACGGATGCTCACCTTCTAACAGTTCAATAATACGATCTTTTTCTTTTTTAGATAATGGATAGTTACCCATAGTTGTATTATTTAAATTCGTCCTTCTTTACTCCATTCGTACAAATTCTCAATCATAATCTGGTCATCAGTCAGATCTCTTGTATCTGCTTGAACAACCAATAGAATAATATCACATTTGGGGAGCTCCTGTAAATAAATCTTCTTGTATCCTTCGTCTTCATCCATGCTACGGCCATATCCAGGCATATCAACTATGGTAATAATACCTCCATCTGGCAACTCGAAATCCTTGTATTGAGCCTCGGTTGTACCAACAGCATTACGACTAGTCTTAAACTTTGCGTTGAAAAGATTATTCACAGTTGTGGTTTTGCCAACACCAGCCTTTCCAAGAATACCAACTCGAATGGGAGTATCTTTCTTAACCGCCCACTTCTCTTTCAATTTCTTTTGATCAGCCGAATCAAGTTTCTCCATTAGTTTTCCCAATAGGCTATCAATGCCCATACCCGCAAGCTTTTTGTCTAATTCAGCAGCTTTTTCTTGGTAGAACTCACGTACTTCATCGGGCATTTCAAACTGATCATCCCATAGCTTTACTGGATTATCAGGAATAATAATGCCTTCTTTACAATTTTGCGCAATCTTCGCAAGCATTTGATACATTCTGTATGCCCTTAAAGCTGAATAGTGTTCTATTTGCTCCTTGGCTGCAGAATGACTACCTTTAGATAGTAACTCTATAATTGCATCTGTTCTCTTCTTAATACTGCGTTCAGTACTTTCTGCTGGAAGATTCAGTCTGTCATCCCATGGTCCCAAATTATCTACTTGGTTAATACCAATTACGACACGGGGAATTTTTGTTTTCTTGAGATTAAATAGTCCCATCGTTTTAATGATTTAAAAAATTAAAAATATGTTTCTTCAATGTTTCCAAATTCCATCTTTGCATATTCGAATAGACAACCACAGAATCGATATTCACATTTTCGAAGTCAGAAAAAATATTTGCAAAAACATTATTGTAGTAATCATTGATTTTATCAACAATTAGAGGATCTTTATCTGTTATGGTAGATATATCAATTCCTGAAATATTTTCTTCAGACTTAAACAACAAGTCAATTTTATTAATACCAAGAATTAGGTTGGTGTTTTTGGTTATTAATCCTGCTTCAATCATTTTTTTGTAAAACTCCTCATCTTGAGTATAAGCTCTCGTGTTTGCTTGCGACAAGCATACTACTACAGAAGCTGACCTAATATATGTAGCATAGTAGTCTTCGTATAACATATTAGCTTCTAAACTTTCAGCTATACCTGGTAGATCAACAATATTGAGTTCCGTTGTTTTGTCCCCAATAGTTATCATCTTTTTGATAACAATCGGAAATTTTGTGCATGCAACAGCTCCATCAACAGGCAAATCAGTCCCACATAAAGTGTTTATGGTGGAACTTTTTCCACAACCAGTTTTGCCAATAAATACAATAGTAGGTAGCAATTCATCAAACATAATTTCGTTATGTCGTTTTATTACACCCTCCACAATCGCATTTTTAATGTTTGCCAATTGCCACTTTGCCCGATAAGAATATGGTATGGCTTTATCAATCGAAAATATTAGATTTCCTGTATACCTAGAAAATTCGTTAAAAAATAAATCCCTTACATACAATAAAGAAGATACATCTTCTAAACTGATAGTGTACGTATTGTTGAGATCTTTAATATTGACATATTCCTCAATCCCACTTATTGCCAAAACAAACATAGCTGAATCCTTGACAAAGCCTTTCGAACTTAATTCTGACAAAAGATGTGCACGCCTATTAATAGTAATATCTGAAACAGTTACTACAAAAACGATTACATCAGCCGTCTTTAAGATATCTTTATTACTTAATTGCCAATTTTCAGTTTCCTCCTTCAACGTAAAAGGAATATATGGCAATTCCACTACTTTATAATCCACCTGTCCTCTACCTTCAATATATTCAGATACGATGAATGGTTGCTTATTATGGGAATTTTCCCATAAATTATTAATCGTCGTGCTTTTACCAGTATCTTTTGCGCCGATAAAAACAACATTAGGTATATTATAGTTACACATTATTTTATCTGATTAATTATTTCTATTGCATCCGTATTTCCTCTATCGGCAGCCATAACTAAAAGTTCCTTACCCTTGTTTTTATTAATGTTTACACCATATCCTCTAATATAGCAAAGAGCTAAAACGAGCAAACCGTCTGGGTGGCCTTGTAGTGCTGCTTTTTTAGCATATTCAACAACTCGATATGGCGATTCTTGCAAAATTGCACCATCTTCATATAACTCCATTAATTTGAGTTGCGCTTTTATGTACCCCAAATTAGACGAACGAATAAGAAGCTCTTCAATTAATTCTTTTTGTTGATCTCCATACTCCTGAATAACAAGTTCAGCGGCAATGTAGCTAATTAGTGGATGATTACTATTTGACCACTTTTCTAATTCTGTCATTGCTCTTTCTGTAGACTGTTCTACTCCTAATCCGTAATAAAATGCCTGAGATAATAAGATTGATGACTGTACACAATCTATGCTTGCTAAAAAGTCAACATCGCCAGCAATTGAATCTCTATTAATTATTTTAGCTCTAACAATCGCTAGCCGTTGCATGGCGTTTATTGCCATCGAATAGTATTTATCAGACAAGTCCGGATTGAAATCAGTACCCATAGAACATTCATAGATTTCCCCAAGTCTAAACATTGCTACACTATCGCCATCACCAGCTAGTGTTTCGAGCGCTGTAATGTCCGTTGACTCAAGTATTGAATAATCAAAGTCAATACTCTCTAGCGCCTCAAAAAGGTTAGAGAAGTCATCTTTATAATCATCGTACTGATATAATTCAATAAATTTACGGAGGAAAGGCAAATCTTCTTTTGAATACAATTCGCAATATAAAGCTTCGTTCATCGAAGATATTGCATTGTTGCTTCTTCTTTGAGCATTCGTAATGAATATTTCTTCCAACTTATCCGTTCTTGTAGTTTCATCCCATAATGAAGCACTTCCCTCAAGTAAGCTTAGCATCTTTTCTGGACTAAACGGCATTGCCAAACTTTCCTCGACACAAACATCAAGCAGATTGCTATATCGCTCCTCACTAGCAGTGTTTAGATACTGCATACCATCAGTGTTAACCACTTTCATTGCCAATAATGTTGGCAATAGTGGAGATTCATTGTGATTGGTCCAAAAATATTGGTCTGCAATATAACCTACTAAACACTGTAGATATGGAATAAACTCTTCTATCGTTCTCTCCTTTATATCTTCTTCCTGTAGATAGTCGATGCCCGACTTATATGATTCAGCATATGAGAAATCGGCACATTCAATCTCTGTTTCTAATTCGACACCTATTCCCCATGCATTGATTTGGAAAACTATACCACCCTCAGGTTTAAAGAAAGGCGTTATAAGCAGTGTTGGCAAGTTCCTCAGGTTCGTTTTCAACTGTGAGATTTCCACTCCTGTTGGTGTTGTTCCCGTCTTCCAAGCTCCGCTATAGAATAATATAGGATGAGAAGAGAGCGTACTCCAATGTAGATTGCAGAAGTCGGCTAACTTCTCCTCTATGGTTGGAAGTATATGCTTGTTAAATTGAATACAATTGGAAGGCGTAAGAATACAATGCATCGCTATATTCTCATCGCCAGTAGCAATGAGACTTCCCAATGACTGATTCTTCATTACAATCGGGAGTACCTTTAAAGGCCAAGTCTTGATAGCTTCAATATAAGCTAAACGATGTAGAATTTTATCGAAGTCATTACGTATATCCTCTAAACGATTCTCATGCGTTTCGCGTTCCATTTCAAGAGCCAACTCTTGTCCCTCGCGCATAAGTTGCCACATACGCTGTTTGTTTCGCTCGGTTGCAGCCCTGGCGAATTCTTGTTGCTTCTCTTGTAATTTATGACTTTGTTTGTTGTTTCGCCAGTTATTAAAAACAGATGCTCCAACATTTACAGCCATCAATGCTAATGATAAAGGGTCTACCGGCATAATTCTTTCATTTTAGAATGTTAAACTCATGTTATGTGCCTGCGACTTCATAGATTCTACATCTTCTTTTGAATAAGCCTCCAATAACTTGGGGGAGTATTTTGTATCCAATGCATTGACTATATTCTCATATTCTTGTTTTACAAAAGATTTTAAAGCCTTGTCATTTTCTATGATTTCCTTTTTCTTTTCATCCAAAAGACTATTAAGCATTGGGGCTTTGCCTTGTGTTAACAACATATAAGAGTCGCGTGTTGCACCTACAATAACAGTGAGTGCGGTTTCGATTTTTTCTATCGCTTGCTTAAAATATTCATCATCACGTTCTGCAATCAACGGTTCATAGCTGATGCTGAAAAGTGGACGTATAAGAGGACGTATGGCTTGTGCTTCCCATACTGCGGCGTTGAATATCATCTTTCCTTCGTTGTTGTATTTGGGAGATATTACTAGAGTTGGCAAGCCTCCCATAAGAAAGTGGATATTCATCATATTTGCATTACCACCTACGAAATCAGTGTTAATACAACTATCTTTGCGAAGTTTTACATCGCAAAGGGTCTTGAGGCTTATTTCAAGTTTACGCTCCAACTCTTTGTAGGTCTCGAAGTCCTTACTATGAGCCTTTATTGCCATTGGAGCGACCTTTGGCGGTAACAACGGAGCGTGGAGCAATATGACATTTAACGGAAGATTTCTGTTTGAATATTTGCTTTGCTCTATCTCATTGAGAATAATATTAGGCAATGCAGGAGCTAATGGCCAATACTTCTCTATGAACGATTGTAACTCTATCGTTTTTAATTGTTGATCAAACATTTCTGCACTTTCAGCTTGACGATATTGCCGTGAAAGTTTCATCACTCTTCGTTTGAAAGCTATCTTTTCCGCTTCAACTTCATCTTGAGCGATATTGCGTGCATCCTCCAATTCACGCTGAAAATCCAGATTACGCTGTGCAGCTTCTTCGTGGAGACTACGGTTAGTTGTCCCCATAATAGTGGATACTACTGAATTGGCTACCCAAAATAATCCACAATTTGCAGCATATGATTGACTTTCCATAATTTCATTTTTAATTATTCACCATCAATCGGTAAATCTTCACTATTTATATGTATGTCCATACCTATATCTGAGATATTGTCTGTATCGGTATTGGATAGATTATCACTTATCATCATATCGCCATCATCCGTAAGTTCTGGCATCATGGCACAGGCTGCGACATCAACAAATGATGGCTCAAATCCAAAAGGGAGGATATGAGGTTGTATATACGTTCCGACTTCCGTTGAGATTTCCGGAAGAATAAAGTCATTTTCAAAACTTGGTATATCCTCCATTCGGTAATCTGATGTTAAATCATCTGACACTGATAAATTTTCAACAAATGCAGACAGCTCATCATTGCCCTGTAACAACTGTTCTATATATTTTGCATCGTGTTGGGCAAGATTGCCCTCAAGATATGCGCCTAACATCTCTTCAGAAATAGGAAGTGGAGTTATATGTTTAATCATATCAAGCCCTCCTTTCTTAATATCTTGGCAAATTGCTCTTTTGCCAATTTATGCTTGTTGTAATAATTATCCATAGACATCCCTAATATATCTGCGGTTTCTTCGTTGTTCTTTTCTTCGACATAGCGTAAGCGTATAAGGCTACTATATCGTTTATTGGGCATTAAGTTCAATACGGTTTCCACATCACATTTATTCAACGTGTTTATATTAGGAGAGATTGGCTCCGATGTTTTTCTACCACCGGCACCTTCTGGTACATCAATAATATCAATTCTTTTTTTGAAGAGTTGATGACAATAATTCTCTGCTACAATCTTTAGCCAACAAGTAAGACTGCAACTAAAACCAAAAGTAGAGAGATAGCATTTACCCGTCTTTACACCCGGCGTCATTATGTATGCGTATATCTCATTGATGAACTCAATACAAGACTCACAATCTGTATAATATTTGTCATGACGAACCTTGAAAAGCGGATAACACTTCTCATAGAGATACAAACGGGTTATCCGAGCATCCCTATTAAGTATGGCACCGACAATTTCTTCATCGGTTAGTGATTCGATGTATTTATGTTCATTCAAATCCACCTTATTGGTTTGTTTAATATTTTGATTTCACTCTTCTCTAGAGTGCAACCGGATATTTAACTATTTAAAATTGAGCAAGAAAGAAGAAGACGCAATATAAATTTTCTAAACGACTTTTTAAAAGTTAGTATTTAACAAAACTTTTTTATTGATTTTTAGTCTTCATTTACGATATTTTACGTACATTTGTCAAATCGGTTGCACTCTAGAGAAGAGTGAAACCATTTTCCATATCATCTTACTTCAATACGTTAGGCACAAGAATAGTCCTAAAAAAGTGTATCAAATTTTAAAAACACTATGGGCAGAGGGCATGAAAATTCCGGACGTCCGTCGTCGCGACGAGAGACGTCTTGCGTTTTGATGACGGACGTCTGTCAGTTGGACAATGGAAGGACGGATGAAAAACGGTGAATCATGAAACATCATTCTCGCGCACGCGCGCGTTATACATAGAGAGTTTTATCATGTTTCATGTTTCATTTTGTGTCAAAACCCCTTTGTGGATGCGGTTTTTAGAGTGAAACATGATGTTTCACCATGTTTCAGGACAAAAGATATACAAAAGAGGTTGTGTCAAAACATAAATCGAGAACGTATTTATGCTTTGCCACAACCCCTAAAACAACATTATTTTAATCCTTTTTCGGAATATTCTTAAGGATGGTTTTCATGTGTTCCCATACCATAGCGACGGTAGGTATCAACAGGCGTTCGTCGGGCGAATGTACGCCTCGCAACGTCGGTCCGAAAGACACCATATCCAATCCCGGATATTTCTCACTGAACAAACCACACTCCAATCCGGCATGGATTCCTAACACCTTAGGTTCTTTGCCAAATAATTCCTTATAGGTTTCTACTACTATCTGAAGTATCTTTGAGTTGGGATTCATCTTCCAACCCGGATAACCCTCGCCTACTTCTACTTTTGCACCTGCCAACTCGAACGTGGCCTTGATGGTGTTGCTCATATTGTGGCGTGCGCTCAGGATACTGCTTCGCTGACTGGTTTTTATGACGATTTTGTTGCCTTCCACCAATCGGATGCTTGCCAAGTTGGAACTTGTCTCCACCAAATCGATGTCTTGTGACATTGATAGGATACCATTATGAACGGCTTGCAATGCCCATATCAAGTTGCGAGCGACTACACGATCCACCGCTTTCGGTTGTGCCGATTCGCTCTGTAATTCAAACTGCATGGTTTTCTCCGTTACGCTGTATTCTTCCTCGACATCGGCAGCAAAAATATTCCAATCTACTCTTATGCTTTCCTTGTCCTTCATCGGGATTGCGCACACTGCAGCCGCTTCGCGAGGAATGGCATTGTGCAAGCCACCTGCCTGAATGTCACACAAATACAAATCGTATTTTTCTAATGAATTATAAAGAAAGCGTGCCAAGATTTTATTGGCATTAGCACGTTTTTTATTGATGTCGTCACCGGAATGTCCACCGGTCAGTCCCTTGACTTTCAGTTCGAAGAAGAAATAGTCTTGTGGCGCGTCTATAGGAGTAAAATCAAACTCTGCCGATGTTCCGGCTCCTCCGGCACAGCTCACAAAGAACTGTCCTTCATCCTCTGAATCTAAATTCAAAAGAATGTCACCACTCATAAAACCGGGCTGCATACCGAACGCTCCGCTAAGACCTGTTTCTTCGTCACGCGTAAAGACACATTCAATGGGTCCATGCTCAATATCGGCAGCGTCCAACAGTGCTAATTCCATTGCTACACCTATACCATCGTCTGCGCCTAATGTCGTTCCTTTTGCCTTCAACCATTCGCCATCGACAACTGTTTGGATAGCATCGTTTTCAAAATCAAACTCTACGTCGCGATTCTTCTCGCAAACCATATCCATGTGACTTTGCAAAATGACCGTCTTACGGTCTTCCATTCCGGTAGTAGCAGCCTTGCGAATCAAGACATTACCGGTTTCATCCACCTTACATTCCAAGCCCCTCTCCGATGCGAACTTCTGAAGATAGGCAATCATCTTTTCTTCTTTCTTTGAAGGACGGGGGATTTTATTTACCTCGTCAAAAAAGCGGAACACTTCCGCCGGTTTTAAAGATTTCATTTCCATGCTATACTGTTTTCTGTTATTATTTTTACTAATTTTGGTTAAAAGCGATGCGAACATCATCATTCGCCCATATATAAACCTTATCTTTGCAAGTGAAAGTATGCAAATATAGTGAAAGCCTATTGAAGAACAAAGACAAAGTCATTTGTTTTTTTATTCAAGGGGATTCATAGTACAACTAAAAGACAACAATGATATGCTGAAGGGTTTACTCGTTACTTTGATTATCGTGGGTATAAGTATGGCTTTCCTTGCCATCAAACTGATTGTCAAAAAGAACGGGCGCTTTCCTAATACGCACATCGGACATAGCGCAGCCATGCGCAAACGAGGCATCACTTGTGTACAGAGCATGGATGCCATGGAGCGCAAGGCAAATCCTCACAGAATCAGCGAACGAAGAAAGAAACAATAAACTATAATAACAATGAAAAAAATGAATTATTTTGCTGCAGGTTTGGCAGCTTTCGCCTTTGTGCTTTCCATGACAAACTGTGGCAACTCCGCGACAGAAGAAAACGATTTGACTCAAGCTACCGACTCACAATTCGTCGGTTTGAAAATCGCTTACGTTGAAATTGACACCCTCATGTCGCAGTATAACTTCTGCAAGGATTACACCATCCTGATGAACAAGAAGGGTGAAAACATCCGCGCTACTTTGGCTAGCAAAGAACGTGCATTGCAAGCTAATGCCGCAGAGTTGCAAAAGAAGTATGAGTCCAATCAATTTACAACTAAAGAACAAGTGGAACAGGCTCAAATGTCTTTGGCTAAACAACAACAAGACTTACAGATGCTCAACGAACGTTTAATGAACGATTTTGCTGAGGAGCAAGCTAAGTACAACAACGAGATGCGCGATTCCATTCAAGCTTTCTTGAGAGAGTACAACAAAACCAAGAAGTTTGACTACATCATCAGTAAGGCGGGCGACAACATCTTGATGGCCAATTCTAAATATGACATCACCAACGAAGTAGTTAGCGGTTTGAACAAGCGCTACAAACAAAATCCGGAAATATTCGGCAAGAAGTAAATCTAACGAATTATAGATAAAAGAAAGGGAATGCACTGCGGTACATTCCCTTTCTTATTCTTTGTTCTATTCTTAACGTAAAGGATTCTAGAAATCCTCACTTTAATTACTTCTGAATCTCGTAGCCCCAATCCTTCAATGACTTGCTCCAATGTTCATTAACAAGTTGTACTGTGCGAGGTTTGTACTCATACTTGTTCTTCTTATAACCTTTCTTCTTATCCAAATATGCTGCAATGGCTGGTTCTGCCTCAGCAAATCCGGGGATGTTCAATAGTTCATAAGCCTTGCGAGTGGTCTCGTAAGCATCTGCCTCGAAGTCCTCAAACTTCACCTCGAATAAGTTGCCTTCGGGGATAAACTTCTTCTGTTCGTTATAAGCATCATACAAACGGGTATAAGCCTCTAAGATGTTCTTCTCCATCTCCTCCTCGCTGATGTGTTGCAACTCAAGCGGTTTGATGGTATTGCTGAAGAAGTTGCGCGTACTCTCGAATACAGTATAAGGATTGCGCATCAAGTAGATGAACTTGGCATTGGGGAACAACTCTACCAAAGCCTTCACACGACCGGTGTGAGGAGGATTCTTTGAGAGATACTGCGTACCACCTGTGTTCCACAAAGAGATTTTCACCAACTTCTCAAACGTGTCCTTAAAGATTTTCAATTCTTCGGGTGTTATCTTCTCGAACGTCAGGTAACGATCGCAATACTCCAACATACGTTCAGGGAAGAACCAGAAATCATAATAAGTGTACGGCATCATATTAGAGAGCGCGAACTCCTCTTCTTGTGGGAGGTCGGGCGCCAGTTCCATATTGTCAGTCGGGCGCTTGTCCGGCATCAACCACCCCATCGTCTTTTTGAACATGGGTTGTCCGAACATCATCATGTGTGGGAAAACGGTTTGATAGGTCGTTGTATAACCGAAGTGCTTGTCTTGAGCAAAGATATTATGCACAAAGGTAGTACCGCTACGCCAATGTCCCAAAATAAAAACAGGGTCGTTCTCCAATGGTTTGTCTGCCAACAACTTTTTATATTTGCGTTCTTGGAAGGATGCCATCAGACTCAACAGGCGACATACGGCCTTTGTCAGATAATACTTTCCTCTCCTATCCTTTGCTATATGCTGCCCGGCAGTCATTTCCTTGAATGTTTGCCAATCGGCACCTACCAAGGTATTGACCGGAAGTTTGCTAAATTCTAATAATCCCATAATTGTATAATGTTATTGATTATTCCTTAATGATTTCTATCGCCAAACCTTGACGTTCCAAGTCCTTCACGGCTTTCTCTATAGCCTCATAATGCTCTGGACCGATACCCAACTTCGGCAAGTTCAGTTCAGGCAAACGTTCACTCTCAACATCCTTACCGTCTATCGGAGCAATAATCATACCAACGGCACTCGTATTGTTGGTAATAGGATCGATTAAAATAAACGAACCTGTTGCACGATTCTTCTTGTAAGCATCAAAGAATATTGTCTTGGCAGTGGTTATCTGTACCTTTCCGATCTCATTCAGACGGAAACCATCAGCTTCATGCTGTTCCATTGTGTTGACATCTACTTGATAGCAAATCTCATCGATGGTTGCACGAGTGGTGTTTGTGTTGTGCTTCAAATAGAACTGCTTACTTCTATCCATCGGCTCTTCATCCATCCAAACCAACATCGTCTCAAAATGACGGTTCATTTCAGGAAGATTATCAGGATGTACCAACATCTCGCCACGCGAAATATCAATCTCATCCTCTAATGTCAGCGTAACACATTGCGGACAGAACGCCTCATCCAACTCTCCTTCATAAGTAACGATGCTCTTCACTCGTGAGGTCTTGCGAGACGGCAATGCCATGATTTCGTCTCCCTTACGCACAACACCGGAGGCTATTTTCCCGCAGAAACCACGGAAGTCCAAGTTCGGACGCAAAACATATTGTACGGGATAACGGAAATCATTCATATTACGGTCGGTATGGATAGGCACATTCTCCAAGAAATCCAACAAACTTGTTCCCTCATACCATGGAGTACGTTCAGACTTATCCACCACATTGTCTCCATCAAGAGCTGACAACGGGAAACAAGTCACATCCTCAATTCCTAATTTATCAGTCAAACTCTTATACTCATCCACAATGGCATTGAATACATTCTCGTCAAAATCAACCAAATCCATCTTGTTCACTGCCAAAACGATGTGCTTGATACCCAACAATGACACCAAGAACGTGTGGCGACGAGTTTGAGTAATGACACCGGTACGGGCATCGACCAAAATGATGGCCAAGTTGGCTGTAGAGCCTCCTGTAATCATATTACGAGTATATTGCTCGTGTCCCGGAGTATCTGCGATGATGAACTTACGTTGATTGGTTGAGAAATAACGGTAAGCGACATCAATAGTGATGCCCTCTTCACGCTCTGCCTTCAAACCATCCAACAGTAAGGCATAGTCAATATTTTCTCCTGCATTTCCTACACGTTTGCTGTCACGCTCCAATGCTTGCAGCTGATCCTCATAAAGTTTCTTACTATCGAACAACAAACGTCCAATCAAGGTTGACTTACCATCGTCAACAGAACCTGCGGTCAAGAGACGAAGCAAATCTTTTTTCTCGTCTTGGTCTAAAAATTCCTGAATATTTGATATAGCCATAAAAACGTTCCTCCTTAATTAAAAATAACCTTCGCGTTTCTTTTGCTCCATGGACGCTTCCTGGTCGAAGTCAATCACACGAGTAGTACGCTCACTCTTCGTTGTCGTCATCATCTCCTCAACTATTTTCTCAATTGTATCGGCTTCGCTTTCTATCGCACCGGTCAACGGCCAACAGCCAAGCGTACGGAAACGAATCATGCGCATCTCTATCTTATCTTTCAACTCTTCCGGCAGACGCTCGTCATCCGGCATAATAAGTTGTCCGTCAAGGTTGATAACAGGACGCTCCTTGGCGTAGTATAAAGGTACGATAGGAATATTCTCCAATCGGATGTACTGCCAAATATCCAACTCTGTCCAGTTGCTCAACGGGAACACACGGATACTTTCTCCTTTGCGCACACGACTGTTATATGTATCCCACAACTCAGGACGCTGATTCTTGGGGTCCCATTGTTGGAATTGGTCACGGAATGAGAAGATACGCTCCTTGGCACGGCTCTTCTCCTCGTCTCTTCTGGCGCCACCAAATGCCGCATCAAATTTATGCTTTGCCAAAGCGTCCAACAGGGCTTTAGTCTTCATCAAATCCGTATGCACCTTACTTCCATGAGAAAACGGACCGACACCGGCATTGAATGCTTCCTCGTTGGACTCCACAATCAGATTCCAACCATATTTCTTGGCATATTCGTCACGAAACTGAACCATCTCTTTGAATTTCCATCTTGAATCGATGTGCATCAAGGGGAACGGTACTTTGCCGGGTGCAAATGCCTTTTCTGCCAAACGTACCATTACAGAAGAATCCTTTCCGATGGAATACAACATCACGGGATTCTCAAACTCTGCAGCCACTTCGCGAATGATGTGGATGGCTTCTGCCTCCAACTCTTGCAAATGACTCAACTTATACTCTGCCATAATTATATTGTTATTTATTATTCAAAATAAGTTCCAAGACCTTGTTCACTGACTCCTCTAGACTCAAAACGGAGGTGTCTATCGACAAAGCCGGTGACGAAGGTTCTTCAAACGGTGCGCTCACACCGGTAAAGTCCTTGATTTCTCCCTTACGGGCACGGGCATACAATCCTTTAACATCGCGCTGCTCGCAAACCTCCAAGGGTGTAGAGACATACACTTCTTTGAAATCCTCTTCGCCGATAATCTCCGAAGCCATACTACGTGATTCGTCCGTAGGGCTGATAAATGCGGCAAGGGTCACGATACCCGTATCTACGAACAACTTGCCCACCTCGGCAATCCGTCGGATATTTTCTCGTCTATCCTCATCGGAAAATCCTAAGTTCTTATTGATACCACTACGGATATTGTCCCCATCCAATATCCGACATAAAATGCCTCGCTTATGGAGTTCTCTTTCCACTCCCATCGCTACCGTACTTTTCCCGGAACCGGACAAACCCGTAAACCAAATCATTACACCACGCTGTCCCAAAAGAGTTTCCTTGTCTTTACGGGACATCATTTTGTCATATATTGGGTATATATTCGTTGCTTCTGCCATAATTTACTTTTATTTAAAACTCCCAGAACAATGGTATCAAGAATACTGACAACAAGAATACTATGATGTTCAAAGGAAGACCAATTTTAACAAAATCCGTGAACTTATATCCGCCGACTCCCTGCACTATCAGGTTCGTCTGATAGCCGATTGGAGTAGAAAATGACGCAGATGCTGCTATACAGATGACAACAAAGAACGGGGTCGGACTGACGTGCAAGTGTTCCGCCACCGCTAAAGCAATAGGAAACGACAAAGCAGCCGCAGCATTGTTCGTAATTAACTCTGTAAAAATATTGGTGATTAAGAAAATGACAGCCAACAAAGCCCATGGACCTAGACTGTCTGTCATGCCTATTATATTTTCCGCAATACAATCTGCAAAACCGGAATTTGTCATGGCTTTACTGATAGCGAAAGCGCAAGCAATGGTTATCAGTACGTCCCATGAAATGTACTTTGTGTATTTCTTAGGATTGAACATACCGCACCATGCCATTATCACAGTCGTGACACAAACAAAGAAGAACATATCCAACTTGAAATTGGGGACCAACTCCTTTACCGGAGGCAATTCACCGACGGTGGCGCCTATAATCATCACGAGCAATAATATCATTGCCAAATACTTCTTCTTTTTTCCCATTTCAGGTTCAGCGCCTTGTGCTGACACCATAATGAACACACGGCTATCTCCCCATGTAGGAATAAAGGTTGAATCTGCGTCCAAAATCAATGTGTCATTCTCGGACAGACGCACATTCATCCAATCACCTTGTATTCTTGCTCCATTACGATGAATACTCCTTACCGTCGCACCGTAATGTCTGTAAAAATCAAATTCGCTCAAGGTCTTACCATTACCCGGAAAACGAGCGCCAAGCACAGCCTCAACGCGAACTCCGTCTCCCGACTCATTGACGTCGGCAGCCTCATCCTTGAGCCTATTATCCGGCAACAAACGTTTGGAGAAAGCAACCAAATACAGGATGCCCACAACCGCAATAATCAGACCTACTTTTCCTAACTCAAAGATAGTGAATCCTTCATATCCGTGATCCTGTATCATACCATCAACCACCAAATTGGTTGAGGTACCTATCAACGTACACATACCACCTAAAATCGTAGCGTATGAAAGGGGAATCAAAAACTTTTCAGGAGACAAATGCATCTTTCTCGCCCAGTTCTTGATGATGGGTGCAAAGATGACCACTACAGGGGTGTTGTTCAAAAAAGCTGAAATAGAAGCTACAACCGGTAGTATCCGTAAGTTGGCAGATGCCACCGTACAGGTTTTCTTTGGCAACATGGCAAATATCAGGCGCTCCAAAACACCGCTCTTACGAATTCCTTCGCTTACCAAAAAAAGAAGCGCTACTGTTATCATACCTTTATTGGAGAACCCTTCCAATACTTCCTTTGGGGACAATATTCCGGCACAAAAGAACAGTACGACTACCGAGAACAGAATCATGCCCGGACGCATACGGTCATAAATCAAAGCTATAACCATCAACGCCAAACAGACTAATACATAAGTTATTTCAAACGTCATTAGGAAAAAATCTGAAATAAAGTTTCTTTTAATTAAGGCGCAAAATTACAAATAAATACGTTCACTTGCAATAAAAACACAACCTTAAATAAAGAAAAATATCCGTTGACTGAAAACGAATTAACCGGATTATTTTACAAAAATATCTTCAACAAACTCATTCGTTTCGACATTCTTGATACTCTTCATTTTATTACCGTTCAATATTACATTTTCAAACAATATATTTCTGACGACGGACTTTACATCATACCCCATGATACGCATAGGGTACATATCGCCTCCCTCGGACTGATAAGATATGTTTTTGAAAGTCACATTCTCTATCGTTCCTCCCGGAACTGTATTATATTTCTCGTTAAAAAGAACTCTTACATCCACCAAACGCGCCTCCTCGCAATCCTCTACTCTGATATTCTCAAATAAAACTTTGCGGACTCTGTTCTTATCTCCGCAACAGATAGACATCACACCACGGTAATTATCATCATCCTCATCCACATTCAACACATCGATATTCTTAAAAACAATATTTTCCATGACCTCACCTTTTTTTGACAAATCGTCGCCATGCCCACCTACATTCATGGCGTGCGCCACATCTGCCCAAAGAATAGTATTCGTCACATTCAAATTCTTTGAATCGCCCCAGAACCACCACCGATGATTGTAAAATGCCAAACAATCGTCGCTTGTTCTAAGAAACACATCGTTGATAGTCCAGTTCTGACAGCACATCAAATCAATACCATCGCTCCATCCACGCACTGAGAAACTTTTAATATTATTGATTGTTACATCCTTGCTTTGCCCTCCAAATATTGTATAGTGCATTGGATTCAACATGGTAATGCCGTCCACTGTAACATTTTTTGAATGAGTAATCTCCACACCTCTCAGTGGTTGGAACAAATAACCTCTTCCTATTATCCGTACATTCTTGGCTCTATCCACTCGTAATTTAGCCTTAACCAAAGCTCCGGGTGCTAAATATACCGTACAATTACTTGGAATGTTTATCTCATTATTGGGCAAGTCTTTAGGTTGATGAACGCCCGGACCAAAATATATCAACCGACAATTCTTCCTGAATATATCCTTTGAACCATTTCCCCAACGAATCACATCGTTACCGTCCAACGTCTCAAATGTTTCCTCTTCTACATTATTGGCAAATAAATGTAAGTTTCTTTTTCTGTCACCATTAACTTCTACACTTAGTTTTTCCGGACGGTCTAAACGGAACATAAATGTATGCTCGTCTATACTTTTGGATTGGATTCCTCTTGCAAGTGGACGAATTTTAACATCACTCACTTTTATGCCACCGGTAACCACTTTCACTTCAACCGGCGCATCCATATCAAATTGCGCCATGGCTGCTTTGGAACGGGTATCCATATCCACATCAACACTCAACACCTGAAGTCTTTTCCACTCGTCTGAAGCATTGGCACTGCGTACATAAACCTTATACCTATTGTCTTCAATCAATTCTTTGTCTATTATTTCCGGATATACGACCACTTTCGCTTCTGCAGCAACAGAAAACAAAAACAAACCCAAACAAATGGTTGCAAATAATCTACTCATAACAATGCTATTCTTTCATCATTCATATATTATATACGAACGAACTCACTAAAAGCACAAAACTATTATAAAATTGTGAGAAAAAAGCATAAAAGCGACTTCAAAATCAAAAAATCACGAACAAAATCAGGAAATTTATTGCGGTTATCATTTTTATGACTACCTTTGCACTCGCTTAAGGCAAAACAAACAATGCGGAAATAGCTCAGTTGATAGAGCACTAGCCTTCCAAGCTGGGGGTCGCGGGTTTGAGCCCCGTTTTCCGCTCCAAAGAATAAAGCGACGATTTTTCTTCGTCGCTTTATTCTTTTTTGAACCTTACAGGATTTATATTAAGAGTATCTATAAACAAAAAAGCGAGAACATCATTGCTTTTTGCTTTACTGACGTTTTCGCTTTATTGAGCCGACACGGGGACTCGAACCCCGGACCCTTTCATTACGAATGAAATGCTCTACCAACTGAGCCATGTCGGCTTTTTCATTTCGGGTGCAAAGGTATAATATATTTTCCTCTTACAAAATAAAAGTTCTAATTTTTTGTTCTACTTTCTTAAAAAGCATAACTTTGTTACAACCAAACAAGATTACATAAAACTCATGATTAAAAAGATTTTTACTGTGCTTTACATCTGTGCTTTTTGCACAGGGGAGTTGCTTGCTGAGAACCGCAACACATTATACCGACTGACGTCTGACAGAAGAATCAAAGCGGCATGGATAAAAACTGACAACGGGCAGAAATATATGCCTGACCTAGTCCAAGTGACTCCAACAGACCGATATGATACCATTAAAGGATATGGATACGACTTTTTACCCTCACCCAATGGTAAAACTCCTACTCCTTACTACTTCTCCGTTCAGGTTCCTGACGGCAATTACCGAGTGACTGTAACCATTGGAGATAGAAAAAAAAGCGGCATCACTACAGTAAGAGCGGAATCTCGCAGACTCTTTCTCGAAAACATAGAAACAAAGAAAGGCGAATTCAAGACGTTCACCTTTGTGGTAAACAAGCGTACGCCCATTATTTCCGAAACAGAGGTAGTCCACATCAAAAAGCGTGAACGCTCCAAACTGAACTGGGATGACAAACTAACCATTGAGATAAACGGCACGCAACCACTTTGCGCAGCCATACAAATAGAGCGCGACGAAAAAGTGCCGACCGTATTCCTTGCCGGCAACTCTACCGTGGTGGACCAAGATGAAGAGCCATGGGCAAGTTGGGGACAAATGATTCCCCGATTTTTCAACGAAAAAGTCTGCTTTGCCAACTATGCGGAAAGCGGAGAATCAGCCAACACGTTCATCGCTGCAAACCGATTGAAAAAAGCCTTGTCACAGATGAAAGCGGGCGACTATATGTTCATGGAATTCGGACATAACGACCAAAAGCAAAAAGGGCCGGGCAAAGGCGCATTTTATTCTTTCGCTACAAGTCTTAAAACATTCATAGATGAGATTCGTCTCAGAGGTGGCCATCCGGTATTGGTAACTCCAACGCGCCGTCGTTCATTCAAAGAGGGGAAAATACAAGACACGCATCTTGACTATCCCGACGCAATACATTGGTTGGCAGAAAAAGAAAACGTGCCACTGATTGACCTTCAGGAAATGACACGTATCTTATTTGAAACGTTGGGAGAGAATGAGAGTAAAAAAGCGTTTGTTCACTACCCTGCCGGAACATTCCCGAACCAAACCAAAGCTTTCGCAGACAACACACACTTCAACCCATACGGTGCCTATGAGATTGCCAAATGCGTCATTGAGGAAATGAAGCGTATCGGACTACCGCTCACCGCATATCTTCGAAATGATTACAGCACTTACAATCCTGCGACACCGGACAATCCGGAAACATTCCATTGGGACGCAAGTCCTTTCGTAGAATTAGAAAAACCCGACGGCAACTAAGTCATCGGGTTTTTCTTTGCTTGATAAATTCTTCTCGCTAATAGGTACGTAACTTGGTTCGAACGGTTTTGAATCCGTCTCCCTCGGTTATTAAAGTTATTTCGCCCGGTGTTCTGCCTGCTCGCAAAATAACCAACGCAGAACCTCTAAACAGTTTACGCTCATCAGCGACGTGCATCTCATCCGATACGATGTTACCATTATCAACGGCTACAATACGTGCGTCGCCTTCAACACGGAAATGCAAAGGTGTTTCAACATCATGCACACGACGTCCTTTACTATCGACCGCCCAAATACGTAAATGTTGCAAGTCCATACCATCGGCTTTCCAATTCATGTTATCTTGCTCCACCTTCAACTTTTTCGCCTTTCCGGTAGTCTCTATTTTGTGGCGTGCTACTATCTTACCGTTTTTACGGGCTACGGCCTCAACATATCCGTCAACATAACGGATACCGTCCCATTTTAATTTATTCCTTCCACGTCCCGGTAAGTTTTTCTTTACGCCCTGACTTTTACCATTGACAAAAACTTCCACTTCATCACAATTGGTATAAGTATAAAGCGATACTTTCTCTCCTTCTTTACGGTTCCAATGCTCACTCATGTGCGCTGTACCCACCTGCACGCCATTCCACATCAAATCCACGTTGTTATCTATCACTCCGATATGTACCACAGGTTCGTCCATAAACATACTTTTGAGCATGTAAGCTATTGGCTTCGGCTGCAATGAAATGTCGAACGCACCCTGCGCCCATCCTTTCGCCGGCCAACCGCCACTTTCGCCTAAGTAGTCAATCTGCCCCCAATAAGCCAAACCTATCACCTTGTCCAAATCCATCTCATAGTAATTGGGGCCCATGTTACTCGTATTTGCCTCGCTCTGATAGAACATCATGTGAGGGAATTTTCGAGAGTCACCCGGGAAATACATATACCTATAATTATAGGATGCGATGTCGGTTTCGTGTACCAACGGAGCCGGCAAAGAGTCGGTATCCATGTGACGACCGCGCGGATGCATTGCCACCGTTATCAGACGTGTGTTATCATAGCGTTTCAACAGTTCACGTTGCATACGATAAGGTGTTACGCCCCAATCGGCATAAAGCAAATGCCAATATGTTTGCAGTTCGTTACCCAAACTCCAAAATACCACGCATGGATGATTCCTATCGCGCTTTATCCATTCCGGGATGTCCTTTTGCCATAGTTGTGCCCATGGGACACGACCGCCACAATATTGGTCCAACCACTTGTCATAAAGTTCATCCACGACAAGTATGCCATACTCGTCACACAAATCCATAAAGTCATCACTATAGGGATTATGCGACGTGCGGATATGATTCACTCCATACTCTTTAAGTAACTGTATGCGTTTTTCTATCGCACGGGGATAAGCTGCCGCGCCTAACGCACCGAGTGTATGATGGTTTGCAATTCCTTTGAGCAAAACTTTCTTCCCATTCAGTTTCATTCCAAACGTCGGAGAGAATTCCACCTTGCGGACGCCAAAACGCTCACAAACTTTATCGGCCACTGTTCCATCAGGACGATACAACGCGACATGAGCGGTGTACAAATGTGGTGTCTCACAATCCCACAACTTAGGCTGTGCCAAAGTAATTGCGTCAAACTTATATTCATACGTATTCTGGCGGCGTTTGAACTCCTGTGACTTACGCACCACTTCAGCACCGGTAGCATCAGTGATAACAACCTCCGCCTTGACAGGTTGTTTTTCGTAACACGCCACTTCTGCTTGAATATGTACTATTGCCTTTTCCGGTGTTACATCGGGAGTCGTAATATACAAGGGATGACGCATGAGATAGTATTTGGCATCGGTTACGATAAGATTTACATCACGGAACAGTCCGCCTCCGGTGTACCAACGGGAATTGCTCGGTTCACGCGTATCTGCCTTGACCGCCAATACGTTCGTTTCGCCATACTTCAACTTCTTCGTTACATCAATCTCAAAACCGACGTAGCCATAGTCCGTACCACCGATTCGTTCACCATTCAGATACACATCCCCAACGTACATGATACCTTCAAAATCCAATACGACACGCTTTCCGATCCACTCGGAATCAGGGACAAACGATTTACGATACCACCCTATCCCCATTTCTTTAAATCCCCTACTACTCAAGCGACTACGTACATTCGCACCCACATCACTATTGTCGGGACGTTCATCGGCTGTCGGTGCCACCCACGCCTGCTCTATTTGAAAGTCATGCGGCACGTCAACAGTCCGCCATCCGCTGTCATCAAACCGGGGTTGCTCAGCACCCTTCACATCTGACAGAATGAAGCGCCATCCGAAATTAAAGTTCTCAACTTTCCGTTCGCCCGCTTTAATTGGCAACAGAGACGTACATAGCAATACAAACAGTATTAGATACAACTTTCTCATTCCTTATTATATTATATAAGCTTACTTCACAGCTAAAGTAACAATGCTCATTGCAGGAAGTTTAACCACTAACTTTCCCTTTGACAATTTCGCACCTTTAAACGTTTCTGTCTTTACGACATCGGGCTGCTCAAAGGTATTCATATCGGCAATGTTCTTGCAAGTTAGAATCTCTCCACTTACGGATTTTGCTTGGATATTGCCTAAATCAATCGTCACTTCGTTTTTCTCCTTCAAGTCCACATTTGACAAAGAAACGTACAATGTACCATCCTTAGCCTTTGAAGCCGTTACCGATACAATCGGTAAAGTACGTTGTTCGCCATCACGACCCATGCGTGCTCTGACCTGACGTTGTTCACAAGTAATGTCTAATGGCACATAAGTTGCATTCTGATGCACATTATACATCTTAAACACGTAGTAAGTTGGTGTCAACACCATCTTATCTTCCTTTGTGAGAATCATACTTTGCAATACGTTGGCGATTTGTGCAATATTCGCCATCTTGATGCGATCCGTATATTTATGGAACACATTCAAAGAAAGAGCCGCAACAAAAGCGTCACGCATCGTATTTTGCTGATACAAGTGTCCGCGAATGGTTCCGGGCTCTTCGTCCCACCATGTTCCCCACTCGTCCACCATCAAGGCAACACGCTTGCGCGGATCATACTTGTCCATTATCTTAATATGCTCCTTCAAGCAATTCTCAATATCCAGACACTTACCCATCGTCCAATAGTAGTCCTCATCACTGAATTTTGTAGCAGAACCTTTACTACCACTCCAACCTGCAACGGTATAATAATGGAGTGACAAACCGTTCATGTGATTTCCAGCTTGCTTCATCATGGTTTCGGTCCAATGTAAATCGTATTCGCCCGATCCGCTAGCAATCTTAAACAAACGGTTTCCATTATAACTACGGCAATAAGTTTGATAACGTCGATAAAGGTCTGCATAATATTCCGGACGCATATTTCCGCCACAACCCCAACTTTCATTACCTACGCCAATGTATTTTACACGCCATGGATTTTCACGACCGTTCTGCTTGCGCAACTTTGCCATTGGTCCATCTGCTGCCGTCATGTACTCTACCCATTGAGCAGTCTCCTGAACTGTTCCGCTACCGACATTCATGGACACATAAGGTTCACATTCAAGCAACTCGCAAAGATTCAAAAACTCATGCGTTCCAAAACTATTATCTTCAACGGTTCCGCCCCAATTGTTATTCACCATGCGCGGACGGTTCTCCTTAGGTCCGATACCATCCATCCAATGATATTCATCGGCGAAACATCCTCCCGGCCAACGCAACACAGGAATTTTCAGTTCTTTCAATGCTTGCAATACGTCGTTTCTATATCCTGACGTATTGGGTATAGAGGAGTTTTCTCCCACCCATAAACCACCATAAATACACGTTCCGAGATGTTCAGCAAACTGACCGTAAATTTCTTTCGGGATGATTTGTTTGGCTTGCTCAAGGTTTAACTTCACTTGTGTCTCCTTTTGAGCCGACACAGACATTCCAAGACTTAATGCCAATGCCACTAATAAAGGTTTTGTTCTCATAAGTACTAAATTTTAAAATCTACTGATTAGCTTAATTTCTCACAAATATAATTATCTTTTTCAGAAAGAGAGCAGTTTTTTTAACTAACTTTGCAGAAATGTTCAAGTAAACTTCATCATTCATGAAAATAAGGCAAAGAGTTGGTTTATGGATAGGCATCATTTGCCTTTGCATCGGTATGTTTGTAACAGGTATGGCTTACCTAGTGCTTTTCAGCAAGACTTTTCAAATTACAAACAACACCTATTTATATATAGATGAGGACGACAACCTGGACTCTGTCAAAATCAAACTTAATGAAAATGCACTGCCAAAAACAGTCATAGGCTTTGATATTCTTGCCCACTGGAAAGAGAACAAAGTTAAGAGCGGTAGGTACGAAATCACTCCTAATGATAATATCTTGTCCGTATTCCAACGGGTTCATAGAGGACAGCAAACACCAATCATGCTGACGGTTCCTTCTGTAAGAACCATTCCACAATTAGCTCGTGCGCTTGACAAGAAACTTATGATTGATTCGACAAGCATTGCCCGTTACTTGACGGACTCAATTGTCTGCAAAGAATATGGATATGAACCACATACCATAGCTTGTATTTTCATCCCCAACTCATACGAAGTTTATTGGAACATCAGCGTTGAAGCATTCATTCAAAGGATGAAAAAAGAGTACGACCACTTTTGGAATGAAGAACGTATGCGAAAAGCAAAAGCACTCAAGATGTCCCCCATAGAGATTTGTACCCTTGCATCTATCATTGATGAAGAAACCAATAAAAACGGTGAAAAACCAATGGTCGCAAGTATGTATCTTAACCGTTTACGCATCGGTATGCCACTACAAGCAGATCCTACCGTGAAATTCGCACTTCAGGATTTTGCTTTACGTCGCATCTACTACAAGCACCTTGATATTGACAGTCCGTATAATACATACAAGAACAAAGGTCTTCCTCCCGGTCCTATCCGAATAGCAAGCATCGCAGGTATTGACGCTGTCCTTAACCATGAGACAAGTAACTATCTGTACATGTGTGCTAAAGAAGATTTCTCAGGTTACCATAATTTCGCACGTACCTATCGAGAGCATAAAAACAACGCCAATAAATATGTAAAGGCTTTAAATAAGAGGGGTATTAAATAATTAAGACCGAACAATCACTGCTCAGTCTTAATCCACTACTTAACTAATATATGAAAAAACCTATTAAATAGAAATACTCGGACTAACCATACATCTGCGCCATGCGCTTGCGCAGTTGCTCCGTTGCCAAATTCAACTGATATTCTACTTTCCTTTTATTTATTCCTTCAAGTTCAGCAACTTCTTGATAGCTCTTCTCGTTCATGCGTATCTCACTGAAAATACGTTGTTGCAAACAAGGCAGTTCTGACAATGTTTCGCCTATAATACGGAACATCTCCTTTTGACATAAAGAATCAAATTCGTCCTCTGCAAGAGCACTCGCCGTCTGTTTCAATCTTTCCTCTACACCACAATAACATTGCAGACGTCTAAGATAATCCATACATTTATTATGTACGATGGAATAAAATAACGCACGTACATTCTGTCTCTGCTCCAAACGCTCCCTCAACTCCATCAGACGCAAATAGGAATCACTCACTACATCATACGCGTCCTCATTATTGAATATGTATTTACGGGCATAGCATACTGCCTGCTCGTAATAACATTCGTAAAAGTGTGCATAATCAAATTTGTTCTCCATGTCTCTACGTCTGTTTTTTTCAACATTGCAAATGTAAATGAACACCAAATAAAAGACGCATACAAATTGTGTCAAAAATATGTACAAAGGGTTGCAAAAGAGAGGTAACAACATTTTATACATCAAAAAACAACATTTCATACACATGTCGTGCCAACATCCTCAATAAATAGGAATGGTATTAACCGAGTTTTCTGCTATCTTTGCATCATAAGATAATTACTAAGATGAATAGAACAAAACTCCTTATTTTTATTGTCAGCCTACTGACTTTCGGTCAATATACATTCTGTGCCAATGTTAAGTTTAGACTATTGGACACCAGAAACGGCCTATTCAACAACCAAGTGCAGTTCATTACCCAGATGGAGGACGGCAAAATCCTCGTATATACAGAAGGAATGTTCAACGTGTACAATGGGAACACGTTTGAGCCTCTTACCTGTGATTTAACGTACACCATCCCATTAGGAATGCATAATTCTTGCACCGTGTATGACAATGGGAATGGTCTTTTGTGGGCAAAAGACTATCATCGTTTATACCTCATAGATGGACGGACACAACGATTCTGCAACAACATCAAACAATTATTTGAGGCTTCCGAAGTAAAAGAATCGCTCAACGATTTTATACTTGACCAAGACAAAAAAGCATGGTTAATAACAGAAAGTGGCAAGCTCTACAGGTACGATTGGAAGAGTCCCGCCATGTTGGTATATCAGCCAAGCAAAGAAGAACTAAAAAAGGGGATTCGAGTAAAAGAAGTGATACAATCAGGTCCCTTTCACTTTATCTTCCTTAACACCGGTAAGATGCTCTGCTGGGAAGAAAAGAATTTAAGCATCATCCATGAGGACAATACCATAACTACATCAGAACCTTCTGAGCATTTCAGAACGACATGGATTCAGAAAGACCATCAAACCCTTATCATTTCCAACATACATCCGCATCATGAGCTATATACCTATAATATATATACACGGCAATGGAATACAGTTCTTTCTGATGTGAGTTTCTACGACATCAAAAAGACAAATGACGGAGATTTTCTATTGGGCGGTCGCAACTCACTGATTCGTCTATCAAACGACTTGAGGATAATTAAAGAAACGAATCATCTTGAAGCTATTGAGAAAAAAGATATCAATGATGTCATCATATCCATTCTTATAGACAAACAAAATGGTTTATGGTTGGGTACAGGTTCTAACGGAATTTTAAAAAATATCCCGAAAAACACCTTCCTTTCTTACTACCCTAATACATTAGGTATCAACTACGAGAGTAGGTACATTCGCACCATCTGTCAATATGATGATGAGAAACTTTTAGTGGGAACACTTTGTGGTCTGTATATGTTCAATACTAGGAACAAAACTTATCAAACTGCCCTGCCGGACTTTGAACCGGTTTATTACACAAACATTAAAAAGAGTGATGACGGACACTTTTGGATAAGCAGTCGGAAGGGACTATATTGTTTCCGCGATGGTAAGATAACTAGAAAGGATAAGGAATTGATTAGTGAAAAGGTTTCTGAAATCATCCGTTTTTGTCTTCCACTAAAGGATGGAAGAATATTAGTCTGCGTAGATCTTAAGGACATATACCTTTGTAACCCCGAAGAGCACACTTTCATTCTCTTAAACAAGATTCATCCTGCTTTAAACAAAAGTCGGGCGATGAGTTTTGCTATAGAAACCGAACCCGGGAAACTGATTCTTGGCGGACAAAGTTGTTTGTATGAGTTTTACGCAAATGGGAGCAGATTGGCAGAAATCGATTGGATAAAACCGTTTGAAAAATACAGCATCAAGTTCAATTGTGCTTTTTCAGAGGGGAACGGTGTTTGGATTGGTTCACAAAACGGTTTGATTTATCATGATTACGGTAAGAACGAAACCATTCGTCTTAGCACAGAGGACGGGTTACCCAATAATTGTATTCAAGGTATCGTAAAAGATTCAGACGGCGACTTATGGGTGTCAACCTCTAACGGTATTGGTAAAATACATAAGAATAAATCCGAAGGTTATTCCATAGCAAAATTAGGATTGGCAGATGGTATTCAATATGGCGAGATGATGGAGCAATCCATTGAAACAATGCCCGATGGTCATATTTACATCGGAGGGATTGATGGTATTACGGATATAAATCCACAAATCACAGACTATAATAATGCTGTACTGACACCTACCCTTGTCGGACTGCAAGTCATGGACCAAGCAATCAACAACGAAGGACTCTTTAATGGCAGATGCATTATTCCCGATGGTTTGTCATACACCAATAAAATCATTTTGGAACATAACGAGAACTTCTTTGACATGCGTTTCTCTGCCCTTAACTATGAAACGCCTCAACACACAAGATACAGATACCAACTCAAAGGGGTAGATAAAGATTGGAACTACAGCGCCGAGAATACAGGTATCTGTACGGTTTCCTACACATCATTGTCGCCGGACAACTACGTTTTGCAGGTTCAATCTGCTATGGGCGACGGAGCTTGGAACGACATAAAAGAATGGGAGATTATCGTAAAACCTCCATTTTGGAAGACGTGGTGGGCATACCTATTATACGCGATTATCATTATCACTTGTACCTACTATATCGTTGAACTTTATATCGTTTACAAGCGTTCCCGCATGGTGGCGGAACAAGACAAAATCAAGCGACAAAAGGAACAGGCTCTAGATGAACTTAAGTTCAGATTCTTCACAAACATCAGTCATGAGTTTCGAACTCCTTTAGCCCTTATCATCACACCGCTTGAGCTTCTTATAAAAAACAATAAGGATTCTGCAATAAAGAAGGACCTGGAACGAATTTTAAACAATGCCAAAGACTTACTGAAGTTGGTCAACCAACTTCTTGATTTCAGACGTTTGGAACAACAAGGAGAAAAGTTCAAACCCAGCGCCATTCCAATAAAAGCATTTATAGAGAATAGCGCCAATTACTTCAAAGAATTGGCTCAAGAACGTAATTTAAACTTAGTTTGCGAATGTTCGTTCACTGAAGAAGACACTTTCATCCTTGATGCGGACAAGATGACACGCGTCATGAACAACCTTATATCAAATGCCTTAAAATTCACGCCACAAAGTGGTATGATAACAGTACAAGCAGGCTGGACTTACGATGAAGTCCATAGGGACAAACCTAACGGAATCCGGATTTGCGTAAGTGATACAGGCATCGGCATTGCTGCCGAAGAATTAAAAAATATATTCGTCAGATTCTATCAAAGTAAGAATGTACACTTAAATGGATTGAACACAGGAAGCGGTATCGGTTTGCATCTTACTAAGGGTTACATAGAACTGCATCATGGAGAAATCTCAGTAGAAAGTACATTAGGTAAAGGTTCGAAGTTCATCATTACACTTCCTATGATAGCAGAATCAACCTTAGAGACTGAAGAAGTTCAATTGCCAACAGAGACAGCAGAACCTCAAAACCAAGAAATTACCGACGCCCCGAGTAGTGAGGAAAAGAACATCAGCATACTCGTCGTTGAGGACAACGAACAATTCCGCAACTTCATTAAGACACTTTTGGAGAACGAATATCACATATATGTTGCGTCTGATGGAGAAGAGGGATTAAGCGCTGCCAGACATTACAACCCTGACTTGATTATCAGCGACGTCATGATGCCGAAAATGAATGGACATGAACTCTGCAAGGCTATCAAATCGGATATGAAGTGCAGCCACATTCCTTTCATTTTGCTTACAGCCAAGGATTCGGCAGAAAGCCGAAGCAATGCATACGAAGTCGGTGCAGACTCTTTTATCTCCAAGCCTTTTGATATAGATGTCCTTTCAAGTCGTATCCACCAATTGCTGGAACAACGAAACAAACGTCAGGACCTCTTCAAAAAAGACATCGATATCACGCCAAAGGAAATCACAATTACACAACTTGACGAACAGCTCATTCAAAAAGCTATGGAGTGTATCGAGAAGAATATGAACAATACTGAATATAACGTAGAAGCTCTAAGTGCAGATATGGGTATTGAACGTTCTTCCCTTTACCGCAAGATGCAAGCCATTGTCGGACTTACGCCATCCGAGTTTATGCGTACTGTACGTTTGAAACGGGCGGCACAATTATTAGAACAAAGTCAATATTCCGTTCAAGAAATCTCGTGGATGGTCGGATTCAACACACCACGTTATTTCTCATCGTACTTTAAGGAAATGTTTGGCGTGACTCCTTCTCAATACGCATCGGACAAACATAAAAAAAGCAAGTAAGCTCAACACTAACATGCTGAGCTTACCGCTTTATTGATTTTTTTTATCCGATTCCTAATATCGGACGCCCCTGACGCAAACGTCGCAATCGCAACAATGCTTCATAGTAATAATAATCTGCATAAATGATGGCAGCATCTATCTCACTACCTGCGGGATGATGCCCTGTGCTATGCAATAAAAAAGAAACACACTGTTCGCCACTCTGATAATTTCTGCTTAATGAATAGAGCATATTCTCAGCGCAGTCGCGATAATACGCGGCTTTAGCGGAATCTACATAACAGCTTAACTCTAACAAAGCAGACGCTACGACACAAGCAGCAGAAGCATCTTTAGACGTCATGTTATCCGGAGCGTCAAAATCCCATAACGGAACCCAATCATTGCTTCGTTCCGGCAAACGCTTCAAATATATGTCCGTCACTTTCTGAGCGAAACTCAAGAATTTCGGGTCACGAGTCTCACGATAAACCATTGTATATCCGTAAATAGCCCACGATTGTCCCCTCGCCCACATTGTATGGTCAGCATATCCTTGATGCGTCACGCCCTTAATGAGCTTTCCGCTTATCGTATCATAAACAGCAACGTGATAACATGAACCATCTTTTCTGAAATGATTGTTCATGGTTGTCGTAGCATGATCAACTGCCACATCATACAAATTTGAAGAGCCACCGTTTCTTGATGCCCAAAACAACATCTCAAGGTTTATCATATTATCCATAATCGTATTATGGGGCCATCCTTGCTTTTTCACTTCACGGGGCCAACTCAAAATTGTACCGACTGTGGGATTGTATAACTTTGCCAACTGCTCGGCGGTCCCTACAATCACATCGCGATAAGCCGCATTGGGAACAATTCTCATTCCGTTGCCAAAACTGCAATATACCAAAAAACCTAAATCATGGTCATACGGTTCGCGGTCGGCCAAATAAGCTAATGATGCGGTATAGTTATTAGCTTGTCTTCCGACAAACGCATCACCGCTGAATTCATAATCATACCATAAAACTCCCGGCCAAAAGCCACCACACCATTCTTCAGGAGTTGACGGACGACAATTCCACTTAGTTTTCCCATTCTTCAAGTCCTGTGCAAGTATATTTCTCGGCATTTGAGAATAGTCCCATCCACCATTGGTTTTTAATCCGTCCAAAGCACGTTGTACCTGTTGATGACAATAATTCAATTCCTTATCTACGTCAATACGTTGCGCCGAGATATAGGATGCGCATACTAACAACGATAAGGCTATAATTACTTTCTTTTTCATAAGAATATGCTAACTTAATTACTCTATTATTTCTTGCTCTTTACGCCATAAGCACAGAACGTCAAATAAAAAGCACAAATCAATAAGACACAAACACCGGCCGTTATTCCGGCTGCGTCAGTGGCCGCACCAATCAAAGGAGTGACAGCTCCACCTCCGGCAACAGCCGTAATCATCAAACCGGAAATCAGGTTGGCATTATGTGGCATACGTTGTACTGCCATTGAATATATAATAGGGAATATACATGAACACAAGAAACCGATAGCTCCGATACAAACCATATCTACGATGGCATTCTCATAAAATGCCAAAACCAAAATCGCAACTATACATGTCAAGATGTTGATACGGAAATAGGTCATTTCCGATACTTTTGTCATGATAAATACTCCTAAAAATGCACCAACCGTTCTACAAATAAAATATACTTGTGGCGCAATGCCTGCCTCCTGCGTCGTCCAATGGAACCTACCGATCATCACTTTTGAACTAATGAAGTTCGTTGCCACATCAATGCCTACAACGAAGAATATTCCCAAAAACAGTAGAAAAATGGTCTTGTCCGACAATAATCCCCATACCTTACGGATACTCACATCGGACGCTTGACTTTTTTCGCGTGCTACAGGTGTAAACCACAACCAAAGGGCTGATACCAACGTAACAAAACCTAGAACAGGGAAGGCCAAGTACCAATTTCCCTTATCGCCATCGCCTAATACATTTACCGCAAATAACATGATGAACGGACCTGTAAAAGAGGAAACTGCCTTTATTACTTGTCCGGCTGTCAAACTGCTGGTCAGTAGGCTTTGGTCCGTAACAATATTATTAAGAAGTGGGTTGAGTGATACTTGCAAAATAGCATTTCCGATTCCCAATAAAGCATAACCGGCCAAGCATGCCCACGCTGTTTGAAGCATCGGAATACACATACCTACCAACGTAACCAACATACTGAGCATCACTGTATTCTTGCGTCCCCATACATTCATCTTTATTCCTACCGGAATACTGAAGAATAAGAACCAGATGAATACCATTGACGGGACGAAACCAGCCATCGTGTGACTCCAACCGAATGCCTCACGCGCATAATCGGACGAAATGCCGACTATATCACAAAAGCCCATCACAAAGAACCCGAACAAAACGGGCAAAAGAGCGAATTTAGATGTTTGTTTTTTCATGATACTATAATTAAAAATGTTTTTAGTCCTATTTTTATGGTTCTACTCTAAACCAATCCAAATCGAGCCATCCTCTATTCACAGGGCGTTCGGCATAGGGCTCGATACATACGTACCCTATTTTTGCACCTATCCACTTACCCTGTCGAGCAACGAAAGGCTGTCCGCATTTAATAAACTTTCTGCCATTAAGACTATATGCAAATTGGCATAGCCCATTTTCAGCCACTGTCGCACGCAAATATATTGTTCTGCTCACTGTTGGCGAATAGATAATGGTCTGACGTTCGGAAGGCTCAAAACTTTTTATGTCAATCACAGTTTCTGCATTTCCTTGTTCGGCGTCCTTGCAAGTACGCTGACGTAATATAAATTGGTCGCCTTTACGACAAACAGTCAAGGCCGAATAATCCCATCCCATCAATATCAGTCCACCTTCCTGTCCATCTTCCTTACTGACCATTTTAACCTTTGTGGTTGCTGTAAAGGTTGGAGCAGGGAATTTTTGTAACAATAGGTTTGAGGTCTCCCATAAGTTGACATATTGGTTTGACACCGGCCATGTATATAAACGCATATAACCATAAGGAGTCGTAAAACCGTATAAGTCTTGATAGTTTGAATGCCATTGCCATTGTTTGCCAAGTTCGGGCACGTTAAACTCGTCGTTCTCAACAGGATTCTGAACGGTTTGTTCATGTACATTCGGTTTACGATATTCCAACACAGGATTACCACAACCGTCATTGTCAGCATCTTCACCTATCACAGGCCATCCTTCGCGCCATTTCATAGGTTCCAACCACACCACTCTGCCGTAACATCCTTTATCCTGAAAATGCAAGAACCAATCTTCTCCCGATGCTGTACGCACCCATCCGCCTTGATGAGGTCCATTGACAGGGGTTGTGCCTTGATCCATTACGCGACGGGCTTCATAGGGACCATATACCGATTTGCTACGCGCCACCATCTGCCATCCTTTTTCCACTCCACCAGCGGGAAAGAACAGATAATAGTAACCATTATATTTATAAAACTTTGGTCCTTCGGCTGTATGATTCACATCGTCATTGCCATCAAATACAATGCGTGGCGAACCTACTACCTTCGTTCCTTCAGCATTCATTTCCGCCACACAAACAACAGAGTTGATTTGCGCACGACTCGCTGCCCACGCATAAGCCAAATAGCACTTTCCATCCTCATCCCACAAAGGACATGGGTCGATAATACCTTTAGCTTCTTTTACCAAAATGGGTTCCGACCATTTGCCTGACGGATTGGTTGTCTTTACCATAAAGACACCATAATCCGGATCGCCCCAATAAATATAAAATTCTCCTTTATGATAACGAATGCTCGGAGCCCATACGCCCTTTCCATGACGCACCACATTGTAATAGTTTTCCGGTACTAATTTATCTAAAGCATGACCTATGATACGCCAATTTACCAAATCCTTGGAATGAAGAATTGGCAATCCCGGCACACAAGAAAAACTTGACGCCGTTAAATAAAAGTCATTACCTACAGCACAAACATCCGGATCGGAATAGTCGGCATGTATTACCGGATTTTTATAAGTTCCATTACCCAAATCAGGCGACCATACCTGTGACACGTAATCTTGACTAAACACAGCTAAGGGGATGAATACCATTGTAAGAACAACGTAACGGAGCAATTCGCACGACTTAATATATAACTTATACTTCATAAACTTAACACTATACTTTAGTTCTATACTTATTATATATACGTATGAGAGACACAATTTCGCAAGGTCAAGATACAAAAAACTTGCGATAGCATACTATCTTTCGCAAGTTTTTTATAAATCAAAGTTCTTTCTGAATAAAATCTTTCAATAAGGAACAAAAAAAGCAATGTTTCGTTGCTGAAAAAGTGCCCTCCTTTCGTTACTAAAATGCCGGACGTCCGAAAAATTAATGACGGACGTCTGTCGTCGTAACGCCGGACGTCCGTCATTTTTGTGATGTCAGGACCTCTTTATAATGTCCTTATTTTATTCTTATAACTCAATGAGACTGAACGAGTAAGCCGGAAGTTCATACTCAAAGTTTGGAGTCACCTTGATTTCGCTTTCTTGAGGGCGTGCATTCAAGTCATCATACTTTCCGGTCAACAAGTGCAAACGTGCATTGACAACATCTGTCGTCGCAAAACATTCAGTCATTTTCGTCAAATCCAACTTTCCTTTAACCGGATGATTCAACAAGTTTACCATCTTAATATATATCTTACCCGTCTTGCTGTCACGCACTGTACTGACAGCCAAACGCTCACGCACACCCTTACGGCCTTCATTGACGGTCAATGTACTTTCAATATATTCATCGCCACAATAGTTCCCGCATAGTTTTTGAACATAATATCCGACTGTCGGTTTTACTTCAGTATTATTAAAGTAAATCATGTCAGGGCTCCATTGCGTGTGATGTTCTTTTGCCAAAAGCGGTGCATATGAACTCATTTCTACAATGTCACCATTACGCTCCATTCCACAAATGTGCATTGCTTCACACAATGCTGTTTCTATGTTATTGGGACGTCCGGGAGCATGAGCCGCATATTCGCCCAAATAAACCTTTGAACCGTTGCGGTCATATTGGTCGTAATAATTTTGGTGATAAATGAACCAACCGGGCGTTTGATAATAATGCTCATCTATCATGTCAATCTTATAATCCTTAGCCAATCTCCAACCGGTTTCATAATCGCTACCATCACACCACGGACCGGACGTTCCGCAAACTATGATTTCAGGATATTTCTCTTTCACGGCCTTAATGAGCATGATATATCGCTCCTCAAAAGTTTTGGAAATCAAATCCTCATTACCGATTCCGATATACTTCAAGTTGAATGGTTTAGGATGACCCTGTTCTGCGCGTTTCTTACCCCAAATAGTGGTTTTAGCATCGCCATTCGCCCACTCTATCAAGTCGAGCACATCTTGCACGTACTCTTGCATCTTGTCCATCGGAATACCTCCCTGCTGACCATGTCCACAGTCACTTGAGTTTTGGCAACTCACTCCGGCAGCTAATACCGGTAATGGTTCGCATCCCATATCCTCACAGAATTGGAAATATTCATAATAACCCAATCCCTTAGTTTGGTGGTATCCCCATAAGTTACGCTGTGGTTTACGTGCCTCAAGCGGACCGATGGTTTCTTTCCAATTATATATATTATGCAAACCGTCTCCATGCGCTACACATCCACCCGGGAAACGCATAAACTTCGGCTTTAAGTCTGCCAATGCTTGTGCCAAATCTTTACGTAATCCGTTTTTGCGTCCCTTGAATGTATCTTGCGGGAACAAAGAAATCATGTCAAGAGCCACAACGCCAACGCCTTGAGGTTCTATTTTGATTGAAGCATGGTTAGCATCTACTGTTGGTTTCAGTACTGCTGTTACTTTCTTCCATTTCGCCTTAGGCGCACCCACAGTCGTCTTTGCTATAGTTTTACCATCTTGAACCAAACTGATGACTAACTTTCCGCTTTTTCCTGACAACAACTTCGTAAAGAGAGATACATCATATTTTTCTCCTGCACGCACAGCGATGCCATCGAAACCGCTATTTAACAATGCCACATCGCCGGCTTTCTTAACCTCAACCACTGCATAATGAGGATTGTTCTCATGGATAGGATTCTCTGTTTGAATTTTCCAGTTTCCGCCATCTCCCTCTAAAGTCCAAGCGTAATCGGCTTTCCATGCACGGTTGTGACCTCTGACATCGGCTTGCGAATATTCAAAATCGCGATTCTGAACCAATTCTGCATACAAACCACCGTCTGCTGCATAATTGATATCCTCAAAGAAAATTCCTATTAGCTTGTCGCTGATTTTCTTCTTATTGGTAGGATTTATCACGATGTTAGCTTCCAAAGGTCTTAAACCTCTGAAACGACCCTCATTATCACGCGCCAGTTCTCCATTTAGAGCAGCCCAATAAGCCAAACTTGCCACATAGTTCTCAATACGCTCTACTTCTACGTAAGACACTTTTGTTATATTCAATCCGTCAACTGAACGTTCTGCTATCAACGAATAACTAGACTCTGAAACCTTTTTAGGCGTAGAAAAATTATAAAAATCCTTTGATGTGGTGGAGAAGTAATCGCCATCCTTTGTTTTAAACACAACGGTATAAGTTGCCGTCTTATCATCATAAGACAACAAAGGAGCTATACAACTATTCACACCCTCCATATACGGATAATCCTGCGGACGCCATTTAATCAAATCGGTTGAGTACGCCACCGCAAACTGATTGGCATAATCGTTCACTTGAAAAACGCAACGCCAAGTGCCATCCGGGACACGGATAAGATGCGGATTATACATTTTTTTCTCACCACCCCACGTACCGAAATCACTCTTGATGAAAGGATGAAGCGGACCTATCTCTTTCCATGCTTGTTTGTCCGCACTCCAAGCAAGATTTAAGCCCGAACCTACGTGTACATTATATGCTTTCAAATACACAGAATCGGGGACTGCCGCAATCGATGCAACTGTGGCATTCAGACCTAACACTAAAAAGAATGATTTAAGTGCCGTCCTAAAAAAATGTTTCTTCATGTCTGTTTTATTGTTTGGGTTAATAATTAATTGTTTCCTGTCGTTTTGTTCAATCCGGTTTGTCTGATTTTAATCTTATTGACAACATCTGCGCTTCTCAACTCCAAAAGAGCTTCACGCGGTTCGGTCGTTTCATTGGGTTGTAAGTCATATTTCACAACATAAGTTCCTGAACGTCCGGACATCTTCGCGTCCGCATCCAAAATTATCCATGATGGTTGCCCATCTTTAAAAGTCAAAGCCCAATCATTGCTATACGTACGGAATACCAAACTATCACGTTCTTGACGGGCAGAATCTTGCAATAAGAACTGATAATTTGTTCTACGTGGTCTTTGGATGTTCATGTAGTGCAATTGTGAATAGGCAGACGCCAACGATCTACCATCAGCATTGAAAAAAATAAAGTCCGTACGCACCGTATCCGATTTGTTCGTGTCGAACTTGACTTGTACTTTATAAACCATATAATATCCCTCCGGCACGACGCCTGACATAGAATCGGGATTCACGCTCATCCATTCGGCAGGTACAGATAACGACCAATCGTAGGTAGTAGCGAAACGTAAGGTGTCTATGGTTTGGTCGGCATAGAGTACTGCCCCATAAGCATTGGGATAAAGAATCTGTGCAAAATCATAAGAACTTCCTTTCTTATCGCATGAAGCAAAGAAGAGAGTTAACACCAAAATATAAAATCCAAATAGCTTTTTCATAACATATTTTCATTAAAACATTAAGCAAAGGTATATAAATAATTGAAAGAATCCACATTTATACTTATCTTTGCGTCATGAAAAGCCCGTTTTATAACGATATTTATGAAATTTTACGGACTAAGGGCAAGGAAGGTCTGCCGGTCGGCTTAATCGCGAAGTTAGTATATAATCGTCGTGCAAGTTTTTTTAACTCCGAAAGTTTTGATTGGACCTATCAATATGTCCGCTTTTTCTTATGGGCTCAGTCGCAGAAAAACACTTCACCTTTTACCAAAGGAAATAAATGGGGAAGCTACGCATTGAAAGCCGACGAACTCAAACAATTGGAGCTTCAATTCAAAGAAAAAGAGGAGTTGCCATCAGAAAAAACAGAGGAACTTAAAGAAGATTTATCGGACTACCCAACGCTGTTTGATTAAGAACAAGTATAATTATGTACGCGACATATAATTATACTATATCAATACCACTCAAGATTAGAGCTGTAACTACTTTGCTTCTTCCACTTCAGGACATCAGCCAATTCTGAAGCGTTCGCCGAGAATGTAAAGTTGTAGGATGTGTAAGGGCTCAACACCACACTCGCCGACATGGAGAAACAATGTAAATCACGCGATATTGATGCCGTTGTCATTGATAACTGATGATAGTTAAAATCATAGCCTGAAGAGAAAGTCAGATTCCATCCATCAGAAATACGAAGATTACCCGAGAAGTTGAGAGTATGCGTCAATTTATATGGATACCTCATTTTCTTGACACGGATTTGGGCTTGGGTATTTTCGGACATCGTAACTCCGTATGAAACCGTGAACGACCATGGCATTTTGAATTTCAAGTAACCATCCTCGTCAACTTCCGCTTTCTCTGCTCCTTTCTTCTGTCCGGCCTGCTCTGCCTTCTTTCTTTCCGGATCGATGTTCGTGTCACCAACATCGTTCATGGCATCTTCTTCGTCAACAGCCTCAACGTCCTCGCTATTGGATTTTCCCCACCCGAACCACTTTTTGAAAGTTTCGTTATTGAAAGTATAAGAAAGGTTTTGGGACATACCTTGGAATCGTCCGAATCGTCCTTGCGACCACTCTGTTTTATCTCCTACTCTTACCCGTCCTTTTTCATCAAACTCATAGGCGTATGTTGCAAATACCGCATTCATACTGAACGTATAGTTCCATGGTGTTTTGATACGGATTCGAGTGGATAAATCACTCCATGGGCGACGTTCGGCAGCCATGTTATAACTCAAACTTGCACCCAACTCGTCAATCAAACTGATTTTCTTTACCGAATCGTTCTTCGTTCGGATTTTCATCTCAATATTGTTGGATATATCCATTGAGACATTTCCTGTCTTACCCTTTCCGGGAACTCCGTATAGGCTACCACTATAAGGCGAGTAATTAACTGTTGACACCGTTCCGTCGGCATCGGTCTTAACGTATGACGCATAATATCCATAACGAGACGCCCCAAAGTCCGGTGCATAACTAAAACTTACCGTAGGTGTAAAGACGTGACGTATCGCTTGAATTCTCTTTCCGAAAAGCGGCGTGTAAAAACCATATAGTTTCGTATTGGCAGAAACACTCATGGAGTAATTATAGACGTTGTTAAAACCCCACACCGTATCATTCTTCTCCATCTGTCGTTCTTCGTCCCAACTTTTCATGACCTTATGTGTGTACATTCGGTCCGTGAAGTTAAACTGCGGCGTGATGTTGATATAATTGAACAAATTGAATGTGGCACTGATAGGCACGCTATGCCTCATTCCGTTACGCCAATCTTTGATGATATTTGATTTGAACAAAAGATTTTCTTTCGTATCTATACTGTTACTTAAACTACCTGTGTAACTCATCGCAATCTTCTCATACCATCTTTCCTTACCTGCCGCCTTCTTACGTTTGAACGGATAGAAACGTGCTAACGTAATGTCAAGACTTGGTAATGTCATTGAGATGGAAGAGTCACGAACATTTTGAGCTAAATTGAACGTACCAGAGAGAGTCAAACCAATTTTGGGAAATGATTTTGAATAACTGATACTTGATGTTCGAGTACTCTGTGTATAATTTTGCGGATTATACATACTCACCAAATTATTACGCTCATAATTGGATGTCGCAAAGTTCACGCTGGCAGAGAAACTTTGTGTCGGATTGGCTTTCGCATCTTGACGATGGGTCCACTGTACTTTAAAACTGGTAGATTTTGTATAGTCCGGCATATTTTTCTCACCCTCTACAGTGTTCTGATAGCTCAAATAGAAATTTCCTGAGAACTTATAGCGTTTTCTATAATTGGACTGCGTGCTTAGTCCCCACGAACCTTTAGTGTAGATTTCTCCTAATAATTTTAAGTCCATTTTGTCGTTTATCGCAAAATAGTATCCACCATCACGGACATAAAAACCTCTGATGCTTTCATCTCCTAAAGTTGGAACGATAAAACCGGAAGAATACTTCTTGCTAAATGGGAAGAATCCATAAGGTATGGCTAAAGGCAGAGGAACGTCCTCAACGACCAGATATGCCGGTCCGAAAACCACGTCTTTACCGGGACGTACCTTGGCACGCGTCAATGCCAAATAGAAATGAGGATGTTTTGCATTACAAGTCGTGTACTTACCTCGACGTACGTACATCACACCCTCAGAATCACGTTTTGACTGTTCACTAATCAAGAAACCATCTCCTTGCTGTGTATAAACATTGTCAATAAAAGCCTTTCGTGTCTTGAAGTTATAGCTGATACGTTCTGGTTCGTACTGGTCGCTTCCTTGTTTGAATACGGGCTGACCTTTCACATTACCTGTTGAATCTTCACGCCCAACGGCATGCACGATACTACTGTCCATGTTCATCGTAATCCAATCAGCCTGCAACTCCAAATTGGTATAATTAACTTTACTATTTCCATATAGGTTAGCATTCCCCACACCTGATTCAAAAGTCACAGAGTCGGACGCAACATATTCAACCGGCTGGTCTAATACAGACTTGCTTACCTTAGCTGTATCCTTTGCTACAGAATCATTTTGAATCGTATCGACGCTTAGATTTAAGCTATCCGCAATTGCAATGCTATCCGACATGGACGGTAGTTGATTCGTTATTGAATCTGTATTATTAAAATGCAAAACTTCCCTATTCATTTCGTTTTGCGCTAATAAACAAAATGAACTACAAATGAATAAAAGTATTGCTATCTTTGTTCTCAATCGGAAATCCTCTATTTCTTACTCACTAAGCGGGTACAAAATTACATAAAATACGCTTACCGACCGACTATTTAACCAAATTTATCTATCCAATCCTTAAAACGTTTGACCCCTTCCTCGCCAAAGCTACTCAAACCTTCTAATACTCTTTCAACACTCTTCTCTTCATCCGGATGAGTTTTTGAAAAGAATTTATCAGCAAAACATATAACTTGCTCTTCCATCGTCTCAGGGCGATAATCTTTCAAGGGTATGGGGATGTTTTGCAATTCTACATCACGCATAGACAAACCTGTACCGGTATGTCGTTCGCAAACTCTTGCGTGGTTATGAAGTCCCTCGTTTCTCAATATTTCTGCACCCAAATATCCATGACAGATATAAGGCGCATCACCAAAACAAAATATGCCGGGCGCATCGGTCTTTATTATACCGATATCGTGTAATAACGCTGCTTCTCTCAAGAACGTCGTATCAAGTCCTAATTCGGGATGCAGTATTGCAATTCTTAGACATTTATCTGCTACGTTATTACTATGCCTCCAAAGAATATCTCTTAGACGTTCATTGTTAGAATAATACTTGAATATCAACGACTCAACATCAATCATATAAACAAAAACTTTAAGTATATTAAAATAATAACATCCCTACTTTTTTATAAATTTCTCTATCTTACCGTTAGGGCTTATCAGTAGGTAAATACCATGCGACAAGGTTTTTAATCTTTCATCTAAAGCATCTTTATAAACGCTACCAATACATACCCCTTGAAGATTGAATATTTGATACTTCCCGTGAGCTTGACCCAACAAATTTTCTTCTATACAAGAACCTTCGGGTGTTCTTATATCCATAGATGCGACAACAGTCCAAGGATACCTCACCAATAATGTGTAATCCGTATCAGGAACTAAACCGGTAAAGGTTATGGTATCTTTCTGTGTTTCATTGGCACTTATCGTGAACAGGCTCCATTGTGATTCGTATTTTTCATCTCCCTTAGGACTGAAACAATACGTAATGATATCACTCGTAGTATCACCTTCCGGCGCATTAGCCAATGGCACTACGAATGTTGCATGATTGGCATCCAACTTAAGAATTTCAACCGGACCGAAAGTTAAAGCATACGGATTACCCTTAGCAACGTTTACCTCATCAAAATACAGTACGTGCTCTTGATCGGCAGTCAAACCAAATTGATAGGTTCCTGCGCTCTCAAATCTGCAATGGATTCTTGATTTGGTAGTACTCTTCGGAAACAAGGTCACTGTCGTTATGCCTACTCCTTCTGCTTCCTCCCAATTGATTTCCTCTTTATCATGTGTAGTAAATGCCAAAACTGTATAAGTAATTGTATCGGCTGACTTGTTAAGTATATCCATTTCGGCAGTTACATAACCATTTGTATTGAGTGACCGCAAAAACTTAAAATCATGCACTTCTATATCTTCCGTTTCATAGGTTAATGTATCTCCTTCAAAATAGCCCAAACTATCCGGATGAATGGCGATGACCGATTGATTACTGAAATGCCCCATCTCTTTGCCCATTTCAGTAGGTTTGCTACACGGCTCATAAGCATTCATAAAATCTATATTAAAATAGCCGTTGAACGTTCCTCCCTCACCCCATCTTATGTGATAGAAGCCGGAATCGTCAAGTCCATCGACCACGAAAGCATGACCGGTAAATCCTATATTATAACCGACATAAATCAACGGAACGCCTCGCCGCAACTCAAACTGCAATAAGTCTCGCCATTTATTAGGAGAATAATAAGCTCTATCGTATAACGTTACATATTTATAATCGAACACCTTTTGCAATGGTTCCATCATCTTAACGGTATTACTTCCTGATGAATTAATGCCATAATTCATCTTACATGCCATTCCGCAATATAACGCAAGTTCTTGAACTGCTTGTGCCTCTTGGTCGGTATATCCGTTACTATAAGTATCCAAAATATTATCCCAATCTATTTCTACTCTCGGCAACACATCGCTCAACTCATAATGATTGGTTGTCCATCCATGCAAAGTATCTTTCAGGACTTTCGGCCACTCATAATATCGCATAACTTCTGATGTTGCTGTGGCGACACAACCCACCTTACACCTTGTTTTGCTGACTCTGCCATCATCATATTTATAATAAGGACACATACCATTATATGGCGCGACCTGGTCCCAAACAGATGTAAGCAAAGGAGCAATCGGTTCGGTCTTTACGTTCGTTGCTATCGTATTCACAGACTGCAGATTCATTGATTGTGCCAGACTCACGGGAATATCAACCTCCTTCGCTTCCGTTGTCATGCTATACCCGCATATCAGAGGTTCATTGTCTCCCTCAATGACCCACACAAAACCGGGTCCTTGCTCAGGTCCGAAAAGAAAGCCATTACCAACTGTTTTGTATAAATGCAAGTCACTTGTATTGCGTTTTACCGTCTTGCATTTTATATTGAAAAAAGCAGATGCCACTTTCCTTGCCTTTACTTCTCCTTCAAAAGAATCTCCAAACAGATTAGAAGAAAGACATAAAAGAGTCAGTAAGCACATCCACTTATAAAATACACTGTGAGATTTCATTGATTACCTTTCGCTGATTCTGCACAAATATACGATTTAAAAGTAGTTTTCTTACCATATATTTATAAAAAGAGAGCCGCTGTCTCTTTTTTATCAGACAAACGGCTCCCCTTTGTATAGCGTTCAATCTTATTTATACTCTTGCCAACTCTTGATTTGAATTTCTTGCAAACCTTTCTCACAGAAAGCCTCAATGAAAGCTTTTGCCAAACGAGCATTGGTCAACAATGGTATATTATGATCTATCGCACCACGACGTATTCTATACCCGTTCGTCAATTCACGTTTGGTGTGGTTCTTCGGAATGTTCACGATTAAGTCAAATTTATGATCGGCAATCATTTGCATCACATTATCCTTGGCATTCGGATTTTCATCCGGCCAATATACAGCGATTGCAGGAATACCGTTCTCATTCAAGAATTTCGCTGTACCCTCAGTTGCATAAATTTCATATCCCTTATTTGCCAACATTCTGCTGGGCTCTAACAAATCTACCTTTGAATGTGCGGCTCCGGAAGAGAACATAACTGACTTCTTGGGGATAGAATATCCGGTAGCGATTAACGCATTGAGTAATGCCTCATTGAAGTCATCGCCCAAACATCCAACCTCACCGGTTGAAGACATATCTACACCCAACACAGGGTCGGCATTTTGCAAACGTGCGAATGAGAACTGTGAGGCCTTGACACCGATACGGTCGATATCAAACACCGACTTATCTGGACGATCATACGGAGCATCCAGCATGATACGAGTTGCAGTCTCAATGAAGTTACGTTTCAAAATCTTAGAAACAAAAGGGAAACTTCTTGACGCTCTCAAGTTACATTCAATAACCTTTATTTGTCGGCCTTTCGCCAAGTACTGAATATTGAACGGACCGGAAATATTTAATTCTTTTGCAATTCTGCTACTGATTTTCTTGATTGCGCGCATCGTCGCGAAATAGATTTGTTGAGCCGGGAATACCAAGGTTGCATCACCGGAATGTACACCTGCGAACTCGATATGTTCTGAAATAGCATACTCAACTACCTCACCGTTTTGCGCCACAGCGTCAAACTCTATCTCTTTTGTTTCTTGCATGAATTGAGAGACCACAACAGGATATTCCTTAGATACTTCACGCGCCATTTGCAAGAATCTTGTCAATTCTTCTTCGTTATGGCAAACGTTCATTGCTGCGCCTGAAAGCACATACGATGGGCGTACCAAAACGGGGTAACCGACTTTATCGATAAACGCCTTCATATCATCAAGACTCGTCAATTCTTGCCATGCCGGTTGGTCGATACCCAAACGGTCTAACATCGCTGAGAATTTATTTCTATTTTCTGCGCGGTCGATTGACACAGGAGACGTTCCCAAAATGGGCACTGATTGACGATGCAGTTTCATTGCCAAATTGTTCGGAATCTGACCACCTACAGAAACGATGACACCTCCCGGTTGTTCTAAATCTATCACGTCAAGCACACGCTCAAATGACAATTCGTCAAAGTACAAGCGGTCGCACATATCATAGTCCGTAGAAACTGTTTCGGGATTGTAGTTGATCATGATTGACTTGTATCCTAACTTGCGAGCTGTTTGTACCGCATTAACGGAACACCAGTCAAACTCTACGGAAGAACCTATACGATAAGCGCCCGAACCTAATACGATGACAGACTTTTCTGTCTTATAATAATTCACATCATATCCCTCAACTCCGTAAGTCATGTACAAATAGTTGGTCAATTCGGGATGTTCGGATGCCACTGTATTGATACGTTTTACAGCCGGAAGGATTCCCAACTGCTTACGATACTGACGTACCTGTAAGTTTTCTTTCTCCATGTTGGTACCATCCGGCTTGTTTACGAAACGAGCAATTTGGAAGTCAGAGAATCCTAAGCACTTCGCCTCGCGCATCATCTCCGCAGAAACGTCGCTCAATGAATTGCAAGCTTCCAATTTCTCTTTCATATCCACGATATTTTTCAACTTACCAATGAACCATGGGTCTATTTTGGTCAATTCAAAAATACGTTCTATGCTATAACCTTCCTCAAGAGCTTGAGCTATTGCGAAGATTCTCATATCGGTAGGATTGGACAACTCTTCATCAAGATTGTCAAAGTTCAATTTCCCATTACCAACGAAACCATGCATTCCTTGACCTATCATACGCAATCCTTTCTGGATAATTTCTTCGAAAGAACGACCGATAGACATGATTTCGCCCACTGACTTCATACTAGAACCGATATGACGAGAGACACCCTCAAACTTGGTCAAGTCCCAACGTGGGATTTTACAAATCAGGTAATCCAACTTCGGTGCGTTATATGCCGAATTAGGCGTACCCATTTCGCCGATTTGATCTAACGTATAACCTAATCCAATCTTAGCAGCGACGAACGCCAAAGGATAACCGGTGGCTTTTGACGCCAACGCCGAAGAACGGCTCAAGCGTGCATTCACCTCAATCACACGATAATCATTGGTAGTGGCATTAAAAGCATATTGTATGTTACACTCGCCGACGATGCCCAAATGACGGATACATCCAACAGAGAGTTCTTGCAACATGGTCACTTGTTCGTCGGTCAAAGAACATGTAGGTGCCACAACGATTGACTCACCTGTATGAATTCCAAGCGGGTCGAAGTTTTCCATACTTGCTACAGTAAAACAATGGTCGTTGGCATCACGAATCACCTCAAACTCTATTTCTTTCCAACCCTTCAGGGATTCCTCGACCAAAATCTGAGGCGCAAAAGTAAAGGCGCTTTCTGCCAACTCTACAAATGTCTTCTCGTCAGGACAGATTCCACTTCCTAAACCACCCAAAGCATAAGCTGAGCGTATCATGACAGGGAAACCGATGGTGCGTGCTGCCGCCAAAGCATCTTCCATGTTCTCTACCGCACGGCTTACCGGCGTCTTCATTTGGATTTCGTCCAACTTCTTCACAAAGAGGTCGCGGTCCTCAGTGTACATGATGGCATCAACCGATGTTCCTAACACTTCTACGCCATACTCCTTCAACACACCGTTCTGATATAACTCAGTACCACAATTCAAAGCAGTTTGTCCTCCAAACGCCAATAAGATACCGTCGGGGCGTTCTTTCTTGATAATCTCCGTTACAAAATGTGTGGTAACAGGTAGAAAATACACTTGGTCTGCGATGCCCTCAGAAGTTTGAATCGTTGCAATATTGGGATTTACCAATACCGAATAGATACCCTCTTCGCGCAACGCTTTCAATGCTTGCGAACCGGAATAATCAAACTCACCGGCTTGGCCGATTTTCAACGCTCCTGAACCCAAGACCAATACTTTCTTAAATTGCTTTTTCATCCTCTTTATGATTTATGTTATTTTGTTCTTCTCTATAACGAGTTGCTACTCGCTCTTCGTCATTCTCAAAATTGGGCAAATTTAATCATTCTATTTCCTTTCTCCCAGAAAAAAGGAAGAAAAGTTCCTTTTGGAACAAAAAAAAAGACGGCAAACGCCGCCTTTTATCGTTATTTACGTTCCAGTTCACGCAAATTCTCCATTTTTTTCGTTTCTAGGAACTCATAAATGCCACATAAATGTTCCTTCACTTTTCCGTGACCGAACTCGTAAACTTTAGTAACCAACCCATCCAGGAAATCACGGTCGTGACTTACAACAATCAGCGTGCCGTCAAATGCTATCAGGGCTTGCTTCAAAATATCCTTTGTTTTCAAGTCCAGATGATTCGTCGGCTCGTCAAGTATCAACAAATTCACGGGGTTGAGCAAAAGTTTCAGCAGGGCAAGACGTGTCCGTTCTCCTCCTGAAAGTACCTTTACCTTCTTTGTACTTTCCTCGCCACCAAACATAAACGCTCCCAACAAATCCCTTATCTTTGTTCGGATGTCTCCTACTGCCACGTCGTCAATGGTTTGAAACACCGTCAGTTCGCCGTCCAACAACGAAGCTTGATTCTGAGCGAAATATCCTATCTGTACGTTATGACCTAATGTCAACGTGCCTTCATGCTCCAACTCTTGCATGATACATTTTACCAATGTGGACTTTCCCTCACCGTTTCTTCCTACAAAAGCAATCTTATTACCACGCTCCACCATTAAATTCACACCTCCGAAGACGCGGTGTTCATCGTAACATTTTCCTACCCCGTCCATAATCACCGGATAATTGCCACTTCTGGGCGATGGCGGAAACTTCAGTCGCAATGCGGACGTATCCTCTTCATCAACTTCTATGATTTGCAGTTTCTCCAACATCTTTACGCGACTCTGCACTTGCAATGTCTTACTGTATGTTCCTTTGAAACGTTCGATATAATCTTTCGTTTCCTGTATCATTTTCTGCTGCTCCTCATATTGCTTCATCTGCTGCTCGCGACGCTCCTTGCGAAGTTCCAAATACTTACTATAATTCACCTTATAGTCGTAAATGCGTCCCATCGTCACCTCAATGGTTCTCGTCGTGATATTATCCACAAACTTACGGTCGTGACTGATAACGACAACGGCTTTCGCGCTTTCGGTCAAGAACTGTTCCAACCACTGAATACTTTCAATATCCAAATGATTGGTTGGCTCGTCAAGCAGCAAGACATCGGGGTCCTGCAACAACAACTTCGCCAATTCGATTCGCATACGCCAACCTCCACTGAAATCGCTTGTTGGACGATTGAAGTCAGAGCGCTCGAATCCCAATCCCAACAAGGCCTTCTCCACATCCTCCTCAAAGTGGGTCAAATCGATGGCATAGAACTTCTCGCTCATGGTGGCCACCTTTTCTATCAGCGCCATATACTCGTCGCTTTCGTAGTCTGTGCGCACTGCCAGCTCGTTGTTCAATGCCTCTATCTCGTCCTCCATATCTTTCAGATGCGAAAAAGCCATCGAAGCCTCCTCAAAAACCGTCCTTCCGTCCTCTGTCATCAAATGCTGAGGAAGATATGCAACGACACAATCCTTAGGCGTCGTGACTTTACCCCTTGTAGGTTGGCGTACTCCTGCCAAGATTTTCAACAACGTACTTTTACCAGCACCGTTTTTACCCATCAAGGCGATACGGTCCTTCTCATTGATTTGAAAAGATATATCACTGAACAAAGTAGTGCCACCGAACTCTACGGTAAGCCCATCTACTGATACCATAAACTAATCTGATTTAATTTCCGACTGCAAAGATACGACAAAGAAACCATTGTCCGCACCTTGCAACACTATTTTCTTAAAGTCTTATACGAAAGGATATGCCAAGAGATAGCGACTGCCAACAATATGAAAAGCGCACGTCCCCACCATACCGTACTCACGACGATGGCACAATAAACTAATGTGGCCCATACCAAACTGACAGAAACTACTTTCGCTCGAAGGGGAATGGCACGATACTCTCGGAAGTTGCGAATATACTGCCCCAATCGCGGACGACCCAACAACCAAGCATAAAGAGGCGGCGAACTGCGAAAATAAAGTGCTGCAGACAGCAGTAGAAATGGTGTCGTGGGCAACAACGGGACGAACATCCCTATAAACCCCAACAACAGTGCCAAACTCCCTAATACAATCATTACGTATTTCATGGCCGCAAAGGTAGCACAACTAAGACAATGCGCCAAGACAAAGCCTATCTTTGACGGTTCAAAATATTTTTATTAACTTTACAACTCCACTAATTCTATTATTATGAACAACAAAACCTTTTCACAGAAAGCGCCATGCGGATATGGACATTGTTTCCATTCAGAGTGCATCGCAGCCAATCAATGCCTGCGCAATTTAGCAACACAAACCATCTCCTCCGACGAGGTGAATGTAACTATCATCAACCCCGCACTGGTGCGACCGGACAACGGTAGTACCTGCCCCTATTTTCATGAGGCCAAACGCATACGCATCCCTTATGGATTCAAGCGCACGCTGAACAATCTGACGCGTGCAGATGCAGCCACGGTGAGAAGTTCACTGATAGCAAAATTCAGTTATAAAGCGTACTACAATTACTTAAATGGCACTCGCAGAATGCCCGAAGACCGTTTGGAAACAGTCATTAAGACGCTTCAGAAACATGGCGCCTCAGCACCCGTTGAATTTGACCGCTACGAAGAAAATTTCGACTGGTAAAGAGCAAAAAAAATGTACACAGGCGTACATTTTTGTGTACACGTGAGTACATTTTTGTGTACACGTGAGTACATTTTTGTGTACGACCGTGTGCATCGAATCGTACACTTTTCGACAATGACATTCCTCTAGGAAACAAGAAAGCCGTCAGACAGTCCTTTGAAAACTGTTTAACGGCTTTTTAATTGATATTTAAACGCTTCTTACTTCAAAGCGTCCACATTTTGCTGGTTCAACAATTGCTTGCCTTCAGCTGTATAAAGGTAGGTAATGCGCTCGGCATACGCCTTTTCAATCTTACCGCGAACCATCTTCATCGTACTGTTAATCATCTGATTCTGTTCGGTAAACGGTTCAGCTAAAACAGCTATACTGCTCGGCAACCAACGTTCAGGGAACATGCCTTCAAATTCACCACCCTTCTTAAATTGAGCCACGCTCTTCTCCAAAATCTGCAATGCCGCCTTGCGTCCGTCTTCGGTTTGCAGAGTCAGATTCTGTTGCTTCAATGCACGCGACAATTGGTCCTTATTGGGGACAATCAACGCAGAGGTAAATGCCGATTGATTGTTATAGAGCATCACTTGGTCAATATACGGAGATTTTTCCACCAACGCTTCCTCGATACCTTCCGGACTGTATTTCTCGCCATCGCTTGAAATCAACAAACTCTTGAAACGTCCCTTCACATAAAGCAAACCTTCTTTGGACATATAACCAAGGTCGCCTGTATAAAGGTAGCCATCCTTTACGGTTTCGGCCGTAGATTCGGGGTTCTTCCAATAGCCTGCCATGACATTTTCACCCTTAACAACGATTTCGCCTTGCTCGCCTACCGGCAGTTCCTTGCCCTCGCTGTCACAAATCTTCAATTCGATAGGTTTCACCAACTTACCACTTGAGCCGAAACGATACAATTCAGGGCCATTGGATGAGATGACCGGAGTGGCTTCGCTCAATCCATAACCTTGGAACATCGGAATACCGATACCTACATAGAACTTTTGCAAATCCTTGTCGAGCAACGCTCCTCCGCCGATGAAGAACTTCAACTCACCTCCAAAGTTCTCGCGCACCTTTGAGAAGATGATTTTATCAAACAACCATACCAATGGTTTGAGTAACAAACGGAATCCCTTGAAGTCAAGATTGCTGTCGCCAAAGTAGCATTGACGTACTTTCATACCGAAATTGAACAACTTGACAGTGGTTTCGCCCTTAGCACGGATGCCTTGCTCAATGTTCTTTTTGAACGTCTTAGCCAAAGCCGGCACACTTAGGATGAAGTGCGGTTTCACTTCTTTGATGTTTAATGGGATATTCTTCAAAGTTTCCAACGGAGTGCGTCCCACTTGGACAGTAGCCGCAGTCGCTCCCTTTGACATCATGATATAGAATCCAACGACGTGTGCAAAACAATGGTCGAGAGGCAGAATAATCAAAGTACGCCAAGTTTCGTCAATATCTACCAAAGTCAATGCTTGTTCAACGTTGGCAGTATAGTTGCGATGTGTCAGCACCACACCTTTAGGGTCGGCAGTGGTTCCACTCGTATAGGTAATGGTTGCATAGTCATCGTTCTGTATGGAGTTGGCAACGGCCAAAAACTCCTCCTCTGTGTGGGATGCCAAGAAGTTGTCACCCATCTTCAAAACCTCTTCAAGAGCAACTTCCTTCTCTTCGTAACTTTCCTGACTATCAAAAACAATAATCTTTTGTACATCAGTAAGTTTCTCCTTTATACTGCGAATTTTCTTCAACTGAGTACCTGACACCATGACGAACTTCACATCACCATGTATAAGGCGGAACAACAGGTCGTTGCTCTCTTCCAATTTTATGCTGAGAGGCACGTTGATGGCACCGGCATAGAACATTGAAAGTTCACCAATAACCCACATATTGCGACCTTCGCTCAACAGAGCCATTGTGTCGCCTTTCTTAACACCTAATGCCTGAAGACCGGCTCCCAAACGATAAACCTGCTCCTTGACTTGCGTATAAGTAGTCGGTTCGAATTTCTTACCTGTTTTTTCCAACAAGAAAGTATTGTTGGGATACTGCCTTACTGAGGCTTCAAATAAATCTACAAGAGTTTTTTTCATTGTTTCCTTGTTTATGTTAAATAGTAATATTGTTATCTGTCACTTCGTTCAATCATGGAACGGATTTTTTGGTTCAAGCCGTCGCATTTCATCAACGTCTCCAATGTCATGTGCATACGGTAACGCCAGTAATTATGTGGGTCGGACGGTATGTTGATGCGCTCGAAATTCACATCGGGATAACGCAACTGCTCATCCATTGACATCCAATCCTGCCATGACACAAGGCACAACATGGACGGAGAATATAGATGGCGTGCCACCACCTCCTCACACAACCATGCCGGCATCACGACAGGGGCAGTGCCGTCCTTCTGAAGTATCTCGTTGAAATACTGTTGGGCGCGCTCCTTGTCTTCTTCCCACCAACCGCGCAAGGTCGGCATATCATGAGTGAATATCGTTGCCACGCTACGGTAAGGGTTCTCTTCCAACCGTCCGAAGCGCACTCCGTATTTCTTTGGCATGGTTTGAATTTCAAGTGTCAGGATGCGCAAATCATTCATCACCCAAGGCACACATTCCGGCACCATACCTAAATCTTCTGCACAAACCAACATTTGTGTCGCATCCACCAACACCGGCAATTTCTGCATGGCTTGGTCGTACCAGAAATCATTATGGCGATAAAAATAATAATCGTTGTAAAGTTTATTGAACGCCTCCCTTTCCGAACCGCTCAATGTTTGGTACAAATAATCGTTCTGGGCCGATATGCGCGGATGATACTTGCCCTTCTCTTTCGGGTCTTCAACAAACAACACGTTGCTTATCAAAGAATAAAGTCCCTCACGCAACTTGACATCTTCATCGCTCGTTTTATCACGGAAAGCCGCTTCCACCTTACGCTGCGTGTCATATTCGGGTTTCATTTCGTACCAATCAGCCCCGACGCGAGTAAGATAAGCTCCTTTGACGTTTTCTGCCTCCTTACCAAAAATCTTTTCCAACACCCAATCGTTGATATAAGGTTTTGTAAAATAATTCTTTCGGAAGCGCAATCCGTAGGCTTCTACTTCCTCTACCGACATAGGCAACGCCGGTGAGAAATGTCCTAACAAACCATGCACCGAATCGGTTGGAATCTCCCAAATACGGAAGAATCCCAGTACATGATCTATACGATAGGCGTTAAAATATTCCGCCATCTTCTTGAAACGGCGCACCCACCAACTGCAACCATCCTTACGCATGACGTCCCAATTATATGTAGGGAAGCCCCAATTTTGTCCGTTGACAGAAAAATCATCGGGTGGCGCACCGGCCTGTCCGTTCATATTGAAGTAGTAGGGCTCTACCCATGACTCTACACTGTGACGACTGATGCCGATGGGAATATCTCCTTTTAATATTACCCCTTTAGCACGTGCATAATCGCAAGCCGCCAACAATTGTTGATGCAAGCGGAATTGTATGTAGTAATAATATGAAATTTCCTTATACACCGGAGCATCCGGTTTGCAGAACGAGCGAATATCTTCTGCTCTATATTCTGAATGTTCTTTCCAATAATGAAAATCTGAAGTTTGATTGCGGTCTCTCAAAACCGAGAATGCGGCATACGACATCAACCAATATTCGTTCTGCTTGAAGAAGTCCTTAAATTCGGCAGAGGCCAACACTTCGTCGCCCTCTTGGGCAAACACCTCATGCAAGTATTCGCACTTCAAATTGTTTACGCCTTCATAATCCAACTGAGACAGTTCGTTCAATTGCTTACGGCGCGCTTCGAACTCCTTTCGCTTAGCGTTGTTTCCCACTACCGGTAACTGACGTAAGTCCATGTACTGCGGATGGAGCGCATAAATAGAGATGCTGTTATAGGGATAGGAATCTTTACTGTTTTTGTGAATGGTCGTGTCGTAAATCGGTAATATCTGTATGACACGCATACCAGTCAATACTGCCCAATCCACCATCTGACGCAAATCTCCGAAATCACCTACGCCACAACTTCCCTCACTGCGCAAAGAGAATACGGGTATCACTACCCCGGCGGCTTTCCATTTGGCGTCGGGCACACGTAAGGGTTTGTCCGTAACGACCAGCACTTGTTCTTTGCTTATACCAACCGGAAGCGTTCTGTTATCACCACCTTCCCATGCAACAAACTCACCGGTGCGTTCATCGACTATCACATATTTATATTCTAATGGAAATTTCAAGCCGGGCGCACTCAAGGTGATACTCCACTCATGCAATCCCACTTCTTTCATCCTAAGAGCAAAGTTTGGATTCCACTCTCCCAATGCGGGTTGATTGCCGAGCAAAGCCAAAGCCTGACCTTTCGCAAGTTGCGGTGCTGCCACACGCAACATCAATGTACTACTGAAATAAGGTAAGTCTTCCCTACTCTCCTCATGTGGGTTCACACATTGCGTAAATGCTGATGTATAAAGAAAAGAGGACGAGGGGACATCACGCCATGAATCGGGGAACAAATAGTTTTTGGTCGTATCGGCACGAAACTGTCGTGGCACGACGTTCCACTCTGTGCGGATGCACTCATCACCTTTATATATACAATACTTATATTGGAATGTTTGTATCTGACTGTCTATGACGGTAACTTCGCCTGCCCATAACTTTCCGTCTTTCGTTTCCAACGGATGAACTTGAGATTTCGACCGGCCCTTTGCATCCGTCAGTGTTAACACCACTCGGACATCTTCGCCCCACCGCGTAACGTAGTCAATAGAGAATTGTAACTTCATAGACTATTTCTGTTTATTAAGTTAAAATCTGTACAAAGATAGTGGAAAGCATGAGAAAACACGAATAAACTTGCGGTTTTTATTACATTATTACATCCCTTCTTTCTTTCGCCTTATAGTCCTAATATTGTCTGTTTCACTCGTAATTACATGACTCTCACAAGAGAAACATCATCGACCAACAATCGACCTCCGGTGTCACTTGACGCACGGAATCCGACTTCAATACGACCATTTTTCACAAACACTTCCTGTTCTATCCGTTCCCATTGTCCATTTGTGTCATGAATTTCTACAACGGCTACATCAGCGTACATCTGCGCTTCTTTTAAAGTTCCATCTGTTCGCACCATTGCCGATAAAAGATAACGCCCGTCATTGAGCGGAATTTCAGGACGGGATTTAACCAACTGAAACACACGACGTTCGAATGGCACCTTATCGCACAAACTGAGCGCTTTCTCCCCCACAACCTTCGACCGGTCTTGCCGAGAATTAAAATAATTCAGCTGCGGAGAATGTTCGTCAAACGTCGCTATTTTATTACCTTTAATAACCTCGCTGTTCCACCCCTTTAGTTGCTCTTGAACGGGTTTCTTATTGCTTGGAATTGCTACACGGTCGGCTTCAAAACTCGGATTTAGGATATAATTGTTCTGCCCACCGACATGCCATTCGCCCGTCACTGAGTTGAGCGCCCAATGACTTATTGAATTGAAGCGCGGCTTTTGCTCCGTCCCATCAAACGAGAGAGGGAACCACTGATTATAGCCCAATCCATTACCGGCAAACTCAGCCCAACGGTCGCCGCAATAAATCACGGTTTCTTGTTTTGAACCTCTTAGCGTATAAAAGAAACCTGTCTGAGTAACATGGGCATAATCGTCCTCGCAACCTTTCATCACCTGCATATCATCCACCGGCTGATAAGGACCGAAAATATTGTCTGCCACCAAATAATAAGCGTACGACGCATCCCATCCATATATATTGCTGGCACACATATAATACTTCCCCTTATACTTAAATAAGCAATTCCCTTCGCGACTTGCTCCCTTAAATACTTGCACACAATTCAACAAGTCAACCTTGCCGTCACGCCAACCTATTTCCGACACGTATATCTTATCTCTCCCCTGTCCGTAGGAGTACACCAAATAAGATTTACCCGTATCTTCGTCTGTAAACACCGTTTGGTCGCCGGTGTTGGATGTGCCAATACGTTCTGTCATTTCAATATGCCTATGTTGCACAAAATTACCGGTCGGTGTATCCGATGTTGCCACTAGCACTTTATTACCATGCTGTATAAACATCACGTACTTTTTAATCGTATCCATATATGCCACACCCAAACGTCCGGCCCACGTTGGGAAACGATTCATATTCAGTTCCTCACGTGTCAGGACATCTGCTTCAAAATGCCAATTCACAAGATCGGTCGAACTATAACAAGTAACGGATTGGAAATGGTCACGCCCTTGCGTTAGCGTCGGGTCCTGACGATACAATTCTGCCTCACGATATTTCACCCCATACCAATAATATTTCTCTTTACCACTTTCAGGGTCATTAAACTTAAAGATACCGCCGCCTTGACTATAAAGAGGTTCTCCGTCTGCTGTATTCCAAAAGCAATCGTTTGTTATTGGCAGAAAGGCAGCATCCACCTTCCTTAAATTTGAACACGATAAAAAAGAGAATATCAATACGACATTCGCAAGGCATAACATTCTTCTCATTATTTCTTTTCTTTTTGATTATGCTGACAAAGATAACAGAAAGAGTATATAAAGAAGAAATATCAACACTACATTTGTACTCTATCAAGTAATTATTTTGATAAAAGACAAATCACTAAAAAAACAAACCGAGCCGGAATGACAATGCATACCGGCTCGAATTATCTTAAATATCAGGATCCTAATTGTAACTATATATCTTACCCCATCCTTTACACCTAGCACATTTTTCGGTTATATTAGCATAACCTTTGCACTTTGAGCAGACGTAAGCTCCTTTACCATCACAAACAGTACACTTTATAGTTGTACTGCCTTTTCCATTACATGCACTACAAGTCTCATTCACACTCTCTGTTCCTAAATATCCACTTGCACCACAATACCTACATCCTGCATTATAATACGAGGTCAAATAACCTGTACCTGAACATCTAGAGCAATCTATATAAACTGTTGTACCATTTCTCGTTATTGGTCTTTTTCCCCCTCGACAAGAACAAGGCGTTTGCTTCTCCATTCTTGTATATCTGGAACCATTACAATAACTACACACTTTTCGTTTGGTCGTTGTAGTTTCTCCATTACCGCTACAACTATAACAATGATTATTTACGACTCCTCTATAATCACAAGTCGTACAATAAATAGCTCCATTATGACATTCATTGCATTTTATTATCGTTTTTCCTTCACCATCACAATCTGGACAAGTATAACTACTCTGACCGAAAGAATCAATTGACAATATTAATGAAATAAATGCTATTATAGAAAGTCTCATCCTTTAATATTATAAATTAAAATAATAACATCCTCCAGCAACATATCGATATGCTCCAAAAGAAGAATCGTCACCATAATACGGATTTTCGCTCACTCTATAAGTATCTCCATCAATAGTTATTTTATTAGTATCTTCGTTGTACGAACCAGACTTTCGAGTTTTGGTAACAAGACTTCCACGCTTTTTTATCATATAAACTGTTACACGTTGAGCCTCTGATTGAATATTAACACTAATTGTATTCAAGTCTCTAAAATTTGTAGCTGTAAGAGCGCCTGAAGATAACGTCATAACTGCTAATACGGAAAGAATAATCTTTTTCATAATTGTAAGCTTTAAACATTAATTAATATAATAAGTTTATTGGAAATTATTTACCCAAATTACGAATTGCAGAACCGATGCTATAGCCAAAATCATAAGCCTCCTGATTACTCATGCTTGACCATGAACTACATGAAGCCAAACACAATGTTACAAGAAGTAACGCTAATAATAATTTTATCTTTCTCATATAAATATTTTTTATTAGTTAAACATATTGCAAATATCATGCTTATACAACTTTTATAAAAACAAAGACAGTAAGGTAAATTAACGATTACGTATAAATATTATACACATCAAATTGATTATTCATCTAGTTCTTCTGAATAATAGATAAAGAAATTACACTTTAGAGCTCTGCTTATTCGTAATAACAAATCAGTATTTATTGATTCTTGTTTAAAAATATAATAAACATTTGGACGCTCACAATTAATTTTTCTTGCAAGCCATGATGGACTACGCTCCTGACGACGCATTTCCTCCTCAATTATTTTTCCAATATGTATCATGTTTATAAAAAGACAAAAAGAATGCGAGCAATCCTTGCCTGCAGAGGGAGGTCCTGAGAAAACCATGCACCAACAAACAAAGTAAAGCTCGCATATAACATGCGAGCGCTCACCCTACTTATCGTTGGTGCAGAACAAAATTTCTCAGGTTTCCCTCTGCCAAAGATAAAGTTAAACGCTTTTCCTAAAATTTATAATGTAGGTATTAAGATACTCTCCTTATTATATTCCCATTGGCTACTATGTTTTAAGTTCGGTGCAAATATAAACAATTTAACCGAAAAGAACACATGTTGTAAGAAATTAAATGTTTTCATTTGTTTATCTTGCGCCAATCACATATCTTTGCCTATACGAAAAGCGAGCCGCATCGGTTAGATTGGGATACTCATCAAATTATTCTGAAAACCGAGAATGCTTCGTTAACCAATGGCGGGCCACGCCTTCGGGTAGCTTTATGCCGGTGGATTACAAAGGTAACGGGCGCTCAAATCTTATTTACTCGGAGTTTCATCACATCATCGGTGCGGCTTTCCCATAAAAAGAAGGGAAGACATTCCAATATGGATTGCCTTCCCTTTTGTTCTATCCTACTATTCCTAATATCTAGAAAGTTATTCATTCCTCATGACCACCTACGAAGAAGGAAGATAAAAACGTATTGAATCCTTAAATCTCCTTCTCAATAAAATAACGCGGACGACGTTTCACCTCTTTATATATCTTACCGATATACTCTCCTATAATCCCGACAGCCATAAGTATGGAACCGCCGATAAACCATACAGAAACCAAAAGTGACGTCCAACCCGGAATGGTCTTGCCCTCGAAATAAACTACTACACCATAAATGATTGCAGCTAATGAAATAAGGATAAATAACATACCCAACATCACGATATAACGCAACGGTCGAACGGAGAAAGAAGTAATACCATCGAGAGCAAAGCTTAACATCTTACTCAGAGGATACTTCGACTCGCCTGCCAAACGTTCCTTACGGTCATAAAAGACTTGTGCCGTTGGATAGCCTAAAGACGCTACCATTCCTCGTAAGAATAAGTTTCGTTCAGGGAAAGAAACTAAAGCTTGAAGTGTTCGGCGCGACATCAATCTGAAATCGGCATGATTGTAAACCACCTCACCACCCAAAGCATTCATCAACTTATAGAATCCTTGCGCTGTATGCCTTTTGAACAACGTATCGGTCTTACGCTCCTTTCTAACACCAAATACAATATCCACACCTCCGCGCCATGCGTCCACCATCTCAACAATGGCGTTCACATCGTCTTGTAAATCTGCATCTATAGAAATAGCGGCATCCGCATTGACTGCAGCCCATTCCAAACCTGCCCAAAGAGCTTGTTGATGACCGGCATTATGCGCTAATTTCAAACCTTTCACTTGCGTATATTTTGATGCCAACTCACATATAAGTTGCCATGTACGGTCGTGCGACCCATCATCAACATATAAAACGATTCCTTGCTCAATTTTCTTTGCTGATTGCAAACCTTCAAGCACCCGAAGCAACTCTGATGTTGTTTGTGGCAACATCTCTTCTTCATTATAACACGGAACGACGATAGCTAATTTCATATCATTTTTTGTTTTTGGCAGTGAACACAAAACGTACTAAAAGGAAATTTACCGGAACAGAAATGGCGAATACCGGCAGTGGTGCCCATTTCTGATGTACGCCAAGCCATATAAAGAGGTTTAGCAACACTAATTGGAACAACCAATTTATCAGATGCGCACCTCCCATTCCAATAAGTTTTCGCCATGTCGGCGATGTACCGAATGTAAAGTAGGAAGTAAGGTAGAAATTTGCAATAAAAGCCAGGAAATAGGCTATCGTGTAAGCAGTATTCACTTCAATGAAGCGTTGCAACACCCAATAGATACCATAATGTAGGACTGTAGCGAAAACACCTACCAATCCAAACCTGACGAATGTACGAAAAATCTCAACCTTACTCATTTTTATTCGTTTGATTCCGAATTTATTCTACGCTCAAAGCGGTAAAGGATATTATTGCGCTTATCATCACAACTGCGGTGGTGCGAATTGTAAACTTCCTCTATCGTATATTCTTTTCCAAACAGTTCATTAAAAACAGGAAGAGCATCTTCGCCCATATACACAAATCCCTCATCGTGAGAATAACATTCGAACGGAACCATACGGTCACCCAAATAGAAATTCACGGTAAAAGGATGCATACGATTTGCCGGTACAACATCCGTGCGATATGAATACAAGCGTCCTTCCGGAACTATCTTTTCAATTTCCAACGCCACCGCCCTATCAGACTTGACATTCAATATCACAGGTTGGTAAACGCCATCAAGGGCAAAGAAGATGGAAAATATCACTACGATACAAGAATAGACTATCTTATTGTTTTCCTCACGACGTCGCTGGATGTAAAAATAGTAAAGAGCCGCAACTACAGGCACAAGGACTATGACAACCGTCCAAAGACTCAATGGAAAATCACTCAACGCACGAAGATAAGCAACGTTCTCTGCTGCATGACGTCCTTTGAAAAGTGTTTCAGGTACTAAGTCCATTCGAACAGCGGCAAAAACCACTGCTAGTAACAATGACAGTCCTGCCATAATACTACCGAATATCCGCACTGCACATTCGTGCTTTCTACGTAGATAGAAAATAAACTCTGCTAAGAAGTACGCGATGAACGGATATATCGGGAGAAGGTAAACACTGCGCTTACTCTTCGGGATACAATAGAATACGAAAATGATAACAATACTCAGCAAAGAGAACAAACGTGCATCATCCATATTACGAATGTATGTCACAAAACGTGTCCACCATTCACCCGGACGGATTGAACACTTTTTATATTTCAAGAAGAATAGCGAAATGAGTGGCAATAATGTATAAGGAAGATAACCCGCCACAACTGTTACAACATTATAATACGCCGGATTGACATGTGCAGCGTAGGTCATATTTCCCAAGAAACGATAGACATTCTCTTCCAAAACCAAATCAAGGAAACGCTCGCCACCTTGCTGATAAGCTGCCCAATACCATAAGCAAGGAAGTACACATGAAAGTAGAGCCACCATCAAGAACTTGTAGAATATCTTGAAGAAATTAATGCCACGAATCCACAAAAACACTGCCGGAACAACACAAGGTAGCACAATTCCTGTTGGTCCTTTGGTAAGAAACGCTGCGCTCAATGTCAACACAGCCCAAAAAGGAACACCTTTCAACTCTCGTTCGCCCCACTTATAAAGTTGTAGCAGAGAAATCACCATCATAGCAGTCAATACCATATCCACTCGACATGCCACACCGGCACGATGCACCTCAAAGTTGGTCAGTGTAATAAGTGCCGCTACAAATGACACTTCTACTCCCCTACGCTTTGCAAAAAAGACAAAACTACAAAGAACCATCGCTATCAGTCCTAACGCAGACGGCAAACGAGATGTCATCTCGCTCACAGCACCGGTCAGAGATGAGAACGCAGCGATACACCAATGAAAGAAAGGAGGTTTAAAAGCAATTTCTACTCCGTTATTTGTTGGCAGAATCCAATTACCTTGATTCAACATCGAAAGGGCAACGACAGCTTCACGTGGCTCACCTCTTGTATGAAAATGCGTTTCGCCCAAAAAGAGCAACAAGGACAGCACACAAAGAAGTGCCAACAACCAAAAATAACCTTTCTTACTCATATTTTTCGTTTTTAGGACTTTTTAGCGGAAATCTTCTCAAGCACGTAAACCAACATAAAACCGACAATCATCAAGACAACGCCCTCAACTAAATACTGTGTAGGCAAAGAATTATGCTCAATAGTAAACTCTGTTCCATTGATGATTTCAATCTCTGTCGTTTTCCAAGGCCATACCTTATTCAACGAACCAAGCATGAAACCAGCCAACACCGCCATTGTTACATTTCGGAAGTGTTTAAGTGCATACGACAATACTCTTGAAAAAGATGTAATACCAATAAATGCGCCGGCACCAAATACGCAAAGTATCAACAAATCCAAGCCTTTCACAGCATCCATAATATAATGATACTTACCTAACAACACTAGAATAAAACTACCGGATATGCCTGGCAAAATCATGGCACAAATAGCAATCGCACCACACAAGAAGATAAATAAAAGATTGGTAGGTGTTTCTGCCGGTGTCACCACCGTAATATAATACGCTATAACGGCTCCAATGATGAAACTTAGCACTGTTTTCCAATTCCATCCCTCAATATCTTTCGCCACAAACCAAGTGGATGCCAAAACCAATCCAAAGAAGAAAGCCCACACCAAAATGGGGTGTGCCACTAATAGAAAAGTAATCAACTTGGCTAGAGAGAATACACTGATGGCAATTCCTGCAAATAGAGAAAATAAAAAATTGCCGTTCACTGTTTTCCAAAACTCTTTAAACTTAAATGTAAACAACAACTTCAAAGACTGTAAGTTAATGCTTTTAATGGTATTGATTAACTCATCGTAAATACCTACAATGAAGGCTATAGTTCCACCTGAAACGCCCGGCACTACATCGGCGGCGCCCATACCCATACCCTTCAGCATAAGAAGCGCATAATCTTTTAGTTTTCTTTCCATTTGAAATATCTGATTATATTATTTTTACTTCGGTTAGTTGTAATATCTGCACAAAGTAACACAAAAAAAGGTGTACTGACAAGCAATACACCTTATTATTATATATCTCTATCCGATTACTTCACCTTGTTCACGATAGCCTTGAATGCTTCAGGATGATTCACTGCCAAATCGGCAAGTACCTTACGGTTGATTTCAATTCCTGACTTGTGTAAAGCACCCATCAATTGTGAATATGACATACCTTCCAAACGTGCGGCAGCGTTGATACGTTGAATCCACAATGCGCGGAAGTTACGTTTTTTGTTACGACGGTCACGGAAAGCATAAGTCAAACCTTTTTCCCAAGTATTCTTGGCAACGGTCCATACATTCTTACGTGCACCAAAGTAACCTCTGGTCAAACCTAAAATTTTCTTTCTTCTTGCTCTTGAAGCAACATGATTGACTGATCTTGGCATAATTTTAAATCTTTTTGAATGTTAGCGCCATCCCCTTACTGAGTGATGAACTTGAAGCTAAAACATCCGGTTAATAACTTTGTTTAATACTTACCTCGCTTTAATTAACGCATACAAAGAAGTTCACGAACTTGGTTTACATCTACGTTCACGATCAAATCTGTGTGAACCAAATTTCTTTTCTGCTTCTTAGTCTTCTTTGTCAAGATGTGACTGTGATAAGCGTGGCGTCTCTTGATTTTACCTGTTCCGGTAAGAACGAATCTTTTTTTGGCACCGGAATTAGTCTTTACTTTTGGCATTTTGTTTAATTTTTAATTGTTATTAATGTGTGGCAACGCATATACCAAGGCGTTACGCACTTCTCTCTCATTTAATCTTCACCCTCCACTCTAGGACCTTTGTACTCTTTAGGTGCATTGGCTTTGGGTTGCGCTTTTTCAACCTTTACGTGTGCCGCAGATGTATCCTCTGTCACCGCTTTCTTGGGTTGTGCTTGTTTTTTAGGAGAAATAAAGATAGTCATTCTCTTTCCTTCAAGGACAGGCATTTGTTCTACCTTACCATATTCCTCCAAATCGTTTGCGAAACGCAACAAAAGAACCTCTCCTTGTTCCTTAAACAAGATGCTACGACCTTTAAAGAATACGTACGCCTTTACCTTATCACCATCGGATAAGAATCCTTGCGCGTGTTTCAACTTAAAGTTGTAGTCATGATCATCTGTCTGCGGTCCGAAACGGATTTCTTTCACATCTACCTTCACTTGCTTCGCCTTCATCTCTTTTTGGCGCTTCTTTTGTTGGTAGAGGAATTTGCTGTAATCTATCAACCTACAAACAGGGGGAACCGCATTCGGTGAAATTTCTACAAGATCGACTCCTTGTGCCTCTGCCATCTGCAAAGCTTTAGCTGTTGACACAACCGTTGACTCTACATTATCGCCTACGATACGAACTTCACGAACTCGTATCTGTTCATTCACACGATATTGTTCTTTAAGATTGTCTTTTTTCATTCAAAAATGTTGTTCTCTTCTGTTTGTTTTTTTGTTGTTTTATTACTAACCGCTTTAAAATCGGGTGCAAAGTTAATATTTATTTATCATATTACGCACCTCTTCGGTAATTTTCTTCGCAAAATCTTCAAATTTCATGCTTCCTTGGTCTCCTTCGCCTTGTTTACGAACCGAAACAGTACCCTCTGCTGCTTCTTTTTCGCCGACTATCAACATATAAGGAATACGTTTCATCTCGTTATCACGAATCTTACGACCTATTTTTTCGTTTCTGTCATCAACTACTGCACGAACATCCTGCTCGTCAAAGTATGCACACAATTGTTTTGCATAGTCATTGAACTTCTCAGAAATCGGAAGTATTGCTACTTGATCGGGAGTCAGCCACAATGGGAAGTGACCGGCTGTATGTTCAATCAAAACAGCACAGAAACGTTCCATTGAACCAAAAGGCGCACGGTGAATCATAACCGGACGATGCTTTTGATTGTCCTCACCGGTATATTCCAACTTAAAGCGCTCGGGTAAGTTATAATCCACTTGGATAGTTCCGAGTTGCCAACGACGACCCAACGCATCCTTTACCATAAAGTCCAACTTAGGACCATAGAAGGCGGCTTCGCCATACTCAACTTTCGCCGGCAGACCTTTCTCTGCACATGCTTCAATAATGGCATTTTCCGCTTCTGCCCATACTTCGTCGGAACCGATATACTTTTCATGATTGTTCGGGTCACGCAAAGAAATCTGCGCCTCAAAGTTCTCAAATTTCAATGCGCCGAAGATGATTTGAATAATTTCCATCACTCGGATAAACTCCGACTTCACTTGGTCCGGACGACAGAATATGTGAGCATCATCCTGAGTGAATGAACGAACACGTGTCAAACCGTGCAATTCTCCACTTTGTTCGTAACGATAAACCGTACCGAACTCGGCAAGACGCAAAGGAAGGTCCTTATATGAACGCGGTTTCCATGCGAAAATTTCACAGTGATGCGGACAGTTCATCGGCTTCAACAAATACTCTTCTCCCTCCTCCGGTGTTTGAATTGGTTGGAAAGAATCTTTGCCATAATGTGCGTAATGCCCTGATGTCACATACAAGTTCTTACCTCCGATATGCGGCGTCATAACTTGCTGGTATCCATAACGTTTTTGAATTTTCTTCAAGAAATCTTCCAAGCGCAAGCGCAATGCCGTTCCTTTTGGAAGCCACATTGGCAAACCTTTGCCAACACGCTCAGAGAACATAAAGAGTTCCATTTCCTTACCAATCTTACGATGGTCGCGTTTCTTGGCTTCCTCTAATAAAGCAAGATGTTCATCAAGCATCTTTTTCTTTGGGAAAGAGATAGCATATACACGAGTCATTTGAGGACGCTTCTCATCGCCACGCCAATAAGCTGATGACACAGCAGTCACCTTCACGGCTTTAATGGCACCGGTATTCATCAAGTGAGGACCACGACACAAGTCAGTGAACGCTCCTTGTGTATAAGTAGAAATATGTCCGTCCTCCAAATCATCAATCAATTCATTCTTATAAGTCTGTCCCTTTTCTCCAAAGAACTTTAAGGCATCTGCTTTGGAAATGTCCGCACGTACGATTGCTTCCTTACGTTGTGCCAACTCTAACATCTTTTTCTCGATATTTACAAAGTCAGCCTCGCGGATTACGACACCTGTAGGAGGCATCACGTCGTAGTAGAAACCGCTCTCGATAGCCGGACCTATACCGAATTGAATGCCGGGATATAATTCCTGCATTGCTTCTGCCATCAAGTGCGCGGATGTATGCCAAAACGCATGCTTGCCTTCGGGGTCATCCCACTTATACAATACTATCGTAGAATCCTCGTTAATAGGGCGGTTCAATTCTACCACCTCACCATTCACGCCACAAGCCAGTACGTCTTGTGCCAATCGAGAAGAAATACTCTCGGCTATTTGCAAACCCGTTACGCCTGCTTCGTACTCGCGTAATGAGCCATCGGGAAAAGTTATCTTGATCATATTCATCATATATTTCTTGTTATAAACTGCAAAATTAGAGTTTTTTCATGAAAGCAAGGCATAAAAGTCAAAAAAATAACATTTTCCTTATATGGAAAAACTGTCATCATATAGAAAAAGTAAGTTATAGGTTATTACTTTTTAAAGTGAAAAGCACTTCATTTTTACGACATCAGTACATCGCTACAACGACGAACGTCTGTCGTTTAATTTTCGGACGTCTGTCATCACGACGCCGGACGTCCGAAAATTCATCAATCACAAGTGCTTAATTTTCAGATGCTTCCCGATTTGGATTTTTGCTATATCTTTTAATAAGATTATATGCCTTATATAAGCCTTTTTCGCCGGCTACACTCAGGTCGGCAACACCGATCGTATAATCCCCAGATAAGATATGAGCAATTCCTCTGTTGTAATATGCTTCGGCAAAATCAACGTTATGCTCTATCGCATTAGTGTACTCTTTAATTGCGACATCCCACATACGCAACATCAAGTATATATTACCTTTATTATAATAACATCCTGACATATCCGGTCGCAGCTTCAACGCCTTATCACAATCATTCAGTGCTTTTTGCAGACTTAGTTGCAAACCTTCTTGTTCCCATTTTGACAGTTGGTGTTCGGTTGCTGCTTTATTTTCTGCACTGCGCACCTCATGATTCTTTACAATGATTTGAGAACGCACATAATAAGCTAAAGCCAAAGTGCTATCCATTTCAATTGAATTATTAATATCGGACAAAGCTTTCTCAAAATCTTGTACCATATAATAATCCATACTGCGAGCTAAAAAAAGTAAGGCGTTGCTTGGCTGACGCTCGATTCTATCAGTCAAATCCTTGATGGATGCAAAATGACGCGCCACTCTTGCCTCTGTCAAGACCTCCTCATGCGTAGTCAGCAACAAATCCTGCAAGAAAACATTCAATCTATTAAGCCGCTCTAAATCGCTGTCATACATCCTACGGCGCAACTCTTTATTAGCAGAATAGTATGACAACACCATTAAAGGTTCCGGTTCAAGTTCCGTTTTACGATTCTGCACCTTTCCACGATACTCACTTGCATAGATTGGTGCCTCTTCTTCCGTATTATCTTCTTCTATGAGTTTATCATAATCCTCAATATTACGCTCATTCTTCTTGCGTGTACGCTTTGAGTCCGCAGGCTTTTGATTCCCATAGCGCCGCTCCATTTGGGCTTTCATCACTTTAAACTCATCACGCTCGGCTCCATTCCTATCTCCTATCTTCCTACGTACTTCTGCTCGGAACTGATAACCGGTAAGAAAATCGGGATATTCCGCTATGACAGAATCAATGTCACGGATAGCTCCTTTATAGTCACCGGTATTATCCAACATCATAGCGCGATTGAACAACGCTATCATATTGTCCGGTTCACGCTTCAATACAAAATTGAAATCTTCAATGGCACGATTATCATCACCTACTTGCGCCCTTAACAATCCTCGATTAAAATGCCCTACATAATTAGAAGAATCCAATTCAATAGCGATATCATAATCGTTCATTGCTCCACGCAGATTACGTTGATAGTATCGGACCAAAGCGCGATTTACGTAATGGTCAGGAATCTTTGGTTCTTGCAATATTGTTTTATTCAAGGCTTCCTCCGCCTCCTTGTACTCGCTTTTACTTGCCAAAACCATAGCTCGCATATTCCAAGCCTTACCGTCATAAGGATTCACTTCCAGAGCCTTATCCACGCAAGCGACAGCCGCCACCGTGTCCTTTTGAGCAAAATAAGCCTGTGCTTTGAAAGCATACAGTTGGGAATTTTTAGGCCAAAATCTTATCATTTGGTCTATCCCCTTTATCGCCTCATCATATTCCTTCAAACGCAAATGACACAACACCATGTTGTGTAAACCTCCTTCGTCCTTAGGTTCTATGTCCAAAAGTTTTCTGTAATCGGCAATAGCCTCATCATATTTTTTCAGATTGACACGACAAAGTCCACGCAACCTATAATTATCAGGTAAAAAAGGATTGCGCTCAATGGCGCTGGTACAGTCCTCCTCCGCACCGGAATAGTCTTCCAAATAAAACTTTGCAAGACCTCTATAAAAATACGGCTCTGCCAAGTAAGGTTTGGCAGAGATAACCATATTGAAGCGCTGTATGGAAAGTACATAATCCTCATAATAGAGTGCGTTGCGTCCCATCAACATCACTCTTTCTGTGTTTATCTGTGCATTTAAAAAAGGAGCAAAGAAGAGACACAAAAGGATACAGACTTTCCGTATGTGGCGCATTATCTTTTTGTCTTAACTTTATATGAGCAGCGGAAGTTTCCTTTCAAAAGATTGCTTAACTTACCTTTTATCATTTGCTTGCGCAACATTGAAAGATGATCAACGAAGACTTTACCTTCCAAATGGTCAAATTCATGCTGCATGACACGAGCCAGATAACCATCCACCCATTCATCATGCTCATTGAACTCCTCGTCCAAATATTTAACGTGAATACGGGTTGGGCGACGTACCGGTTCATGTATGCCTGGCAAACTCAAACAACCTTCCTCCATTGAGTCTGTCTCCGTGTTGTCAAACTCTATAATATGCGGATTGATGAACGTATGAATATAACCTTTATATTCAGGCAAATCTTCCGAAATAAGGTCTAAGTTAATAATGACTAAACGAATAGGTAAACCAATCTGTGGAGCTGCCAATCCAATACCTTCTGATTGCTCCAACGTCTCGTACATATTCGATATCAACTGTTTGAGTTCGGGATATTCTGGTGTAATGTCTTCTGCTACTTGTCTCAAAACCGGCTGTCCTAAAGTGTAAATTGGTAATATCATAATTGTAATTGTTTATATATTTTCTATAGTCTATGTGCTTCCATCCAACCTTGTAAAATGATTGTTGCGCTTATCTCATCGACCAAAGCCTTGTTTTGTCTTGCCTTTTTGCCGATTCCGCTCGCCAAGATAGTTTGATGCGCCAATACGGACGTATAACGTTCATCAAAAAGTTCTACAGGAACATTAGGCCACAACTTAGATATTCTTTGCACAAAAGGTCGGATACGTTTCATATTTTCCGAATCTTCACCATTTGCCTGACGAGGCCATCCTACGACAATTCGTTCTACACTCTCTTTTTTCAGGTAATCATTCAAAAAATCCATCAGAGTGGACGTTTCGACAGTGGTCAAACCATTTGCAATGATTTTTAAAGGGTCCGTTACGGCTATCCCAGTCCTTTTCTTACCATAATCTATTGATAATACTCTACCCATATAGGTTGCAAATTTAATGAAAATGAACAAAAGAAGAGACTTACAACGACAAATAAATCTTAATTCTTTTCATAAAGCATAAAAAAACGGAGACTAAGGCTGATGCCTGTCTCCGTTCTATTTGAATGATATGCTATTTTATTTTACATAAAGCAACCATGCATCGGGATAATTTTCACGCAAGATGTCGCGAGATTGTACGGCAGTCACCTTCTCATCGAATGTTGAAGCCACCACACGATACATATTCTTCTGCGCATTGAAAACCACTTGCGCATTATAGCCGGCGTTTGTCAATGTCTTTTGCAAACCTTCAGCATTTGCTTTCAAACTGAAACTTCCACATACAACACTATATGCTTTTAAGCCTGAACCAGAAACCAAGGTCACATTCTCAGTCTGTACACGCACTGAATTAACATCAGTCGTTGCTACAGGAACTGTTGCAGTTGTTGTTTGAGATGTTACAGGAAGCACCTCTACTTTTTTGGTTGACTCAGTAGTTGTTTGCGCACCTTCTGCTACTTGTTGCTGCTTAGCTTTTTCGTATGCCTTCTTATAGGCACTTTCTGAAGACTTACAAGATGACATTCCGAATGCCAACGCCAAACCCAATCCTAACACAAAGATTTTTTTCATACTTTTACTCTTTATCGATTTAATTTATAACTAATTATTTCTCTTTTTAAGTCCGCATAAAACCGCATTCTTCCGCATCGAGATAACTACGTTTCTACACAGATACAAAAGTAATCATAATTTGTCGCTTATAAAAGCTTTTCTACACAAAAAAGGTTAAAACGAACATTATGATTAAATAATCAAAAAAAAACGGTCAAAAAATGGTTTATATCATTTGAATTTATAACTTTGCCTTTGAAGTTACATCTTAAACACATTGATTATGAAAACTCTGAATTTTTTAGCAGCATTCATCGGTGGCGCAGCAGTAGGCGCAGCTCTTGGTATTTTATTTGCACCGGATAAGGGTTCTGAAACTCGTGAAAAAATTGCTGAAGCATTACGCAAGCGTGGCATCAGACTCAACCGTCAAGAAATGGAGTCGCTTGTTGATGAAATAGCAGACGAAATCAAAGCTTCTGAAGAGGTCTAACAAATACGCTATGTTATCAGACAATAAAAATATGGAAAGTATAGGCAAACTCTTTTCGGAGTTCAAAAAATACCTTGAGCTCCAAAAGGAATTTGTCAAATTGGACGCTGCGGAGAAGATGACAGTAATATTATCAGCGACAATCATCACTGCTGTACTGATATTACTGAGTTTCATTATTTTGATGTTCTTATCTTTCGCATTGGCCTACTACCTTGGAGATACACTTCATAATCTTCCTTTAGGCTTCTGTATCACGGGAGGTATCGTACTATTTGTAGCATGTGTTTTTTATTTTAACAGAAACCGCTTCGTCATTCAGCCTTTGGCAAGATTCATGACAAAGCTTATTTTAAAAGAAGCGAATGGCACTCATCAATGAAACACCACAGGTAAAGACAGATGCTTTGACTGAGATTCGTTTGCGTAAAGCCAATATCCGAAGTCAAATCAACGAAAGCCACCAACAAATAAAGGCTACGTTTGATAGTTTGTTCAAACCGGCGCCCAAACCAACAACAAGAACCGGGCGACTTATCGGTCTGTTTGACCAGGGATTCGCAATATTTGAAGGCGTATCGATAGGATTGAAAATTATCCGTAGTTTACGCCACTTATTCGGCAAAAGAAGGTAGTTGCTCAGGTAACTGCCTTTTTTAATTTCATTGATTCTTTTTTCACTTAAAATACCTCACTTTAAGATTTATCATGTACCTTTGTATAGTAAAAACAAATAAACAGAAGAATTATGATGAACGAATGGTTTGAATGTAAAGTAAGATACGACAAGACATTGGAAAACGGTTTGATAAAAAAGGTGACAGAACCTTATTTGGTGGATGCCCTCAGTTTTACTGAGGCTGAAAGAAGATTCCTTGAGGAAATCAAACCTTTCATGTCAGGAGAATTTGAAGTTACCGACATCAAACGCGCCAAGTTTGCCGAACTTTTTGAAACAGCTGAAGATGCTGCGGACAAATGGTTCAAAGCAAAAATAGCTTTTATCACATTAGATGAGAAAAGCGGTGCTGAGAAAAAAACATGCCAAAACGTGCTGATACAAGCTTCCGACTTGCGCGATGCCGTGAAGCGTCTGGATAAGGGAATGGAAGGCAGTATGGTGGACTATGAAATTGTATCCATCGCGGAAACCCCCATTATGGACGTATTCCACTACCAGGTGACATCAACACAAAAACCGGAATTCCCGGAAGCATAAAACGATTCCCTACTATATATAATAAGGTATAAGAGTAAATATGCCTACTATTCAAGAAAGAATCAAACATATCACCGCTACCATTCCAACAAACGTACGATTGGTGGCGGTTTCCAAATACCAACCGGAAGAATACATCCTTGATGCTTATTCTGCCGGTCAAAGAATATTCGGTGAAAGTCATGCACAAGAACTTCGCCTCAAACATGAGCATCTGCCAAAGGACATTGAATGGCATTTCATCGGACACCTACAGACCAACAAAGTAAAGTATATAGCCCCCTTCATAGCAATGATTCATTCTGTTGATTCTTTTAGGTTGCTAGAAGAAATCAATAAACAGGCAGCTAAAACACAACGAACAATTCCTTGTCTCATACAAGTACATATAGCCCAAGAAGAAACTAAATTCGGCTTCACACCGGAAGAGTGCGTTGAGTTTTTTGCACAAAAGGAATGGCAACAGTTCAAGCATATCAAAATAAAAGGACTGATGTGCATGGCGTCCAATACAGAAGACGAAGATAGAATAAAGAACGAATTTAGGTCAGTACACGAGTTATTCCTCCACATAAAGAACAACTTGTTTGACGATAAAGATGACTTTACAGAATGCTCATGGGGCATGAGTGACGACTACCCTATTGCCATAGATGAAGGCAGTACACTCGTCCGAATCGGTAGTCTCATTTTCGGCGAAAGAGGCTAAAAGTTCCATTTTTTCTTGCTATTCTCAAAGATATAGCCTAATTTTGCACAAATTTTAAAAGAATGTGCAATGAATAACATGAGTTTAAACGCTTTGATTGAGAACAGCGTCAAAAAGCATTGGGACTTAGATGCCTTGTCAGACTACAGAGGAGAAACCTATCAATACAAGGATGTCGCTCGAATTATTGAAAAACTCCACATTATTTTCGAACATAGTGACATTAAGAAAGGTGACAAGATTGCTCTTTGCGGTCGCAACAGTGCCAATTGGGGTATCGCATTCTTCGCAACCGTAACATACGGTGCAGTAGCAGTCCCCATCCTACCCGACTTCATGCCGGAACAAGTACATACAATCGTTAATCACAGTGAATCCAAATTACTTTTTGTTGGCGACTTGGTGTGGAAAAATCTCAAAGCCGAAGAAATGCCTGGCTTGGATGCCATCATCAATATCCCCGATTATTCATTGTTGGTATGCCATAATGAAAAGACAACATACGCTCGAGAAAATCTGAACAAACTTTTCGGTGAGCGTTTCCCCAATAAATTCCTTCCTGAACACATCTCTTACTACAAGGATTCACCAGAAGAAATGGGACTTCTTAATTATACTTCAGGAACAACAAGCAACTCTAAGGGAGTTATGATACCTTATCGTGCTATGTGGTCCAATTTGGATTTTGCAAGAGAAGCAATTGGTAAGAACATGAAAGCCGGTGACAAAGTCATTTCTATGTTACCGATGGCACACATGTATGGTATGGCTTTTGAATTCTTGTTTGAGTTCACACATGGTTGCCATGTTTATTTCTTGACCAAGAACCCGTCACCGACTCTTCTTTTTGCAGCATTTGCTGAAATCAAACCACGCTTGGTGGTTGCCGTTCCGCTAATCATTGAAAAGATTATCCGCAAGGCTGTTCTTCCAAAGATTCAAGGAACAACCGTCAGAATGTTATTGAAGATGCCGGTCATCAGCCAGAAAATTAAAGATAAGATTTGTGCACAATTGAAAAATGCCTTCGGTGGCAACTTCTATGAGGTGATTGTTGGTGGCGCTGCTTTCAACCGCGAAATCGAAGCATTACTCAAAGACATCGGTTTCAACTATACAGTGGGCTATGGCGCTACTGAATGTGCACCGATTCTTTCTTATGCAGACTTTAAAGAATTCAAATTGGGTTCTTGCGGTAAGGCTGCTCCACGTATGGAATTGAAAATCGACAGCAGTGACCCCGAGAATGTAGTAGGCGAAATCCTTGCTAAGGGCGCTAACGTCATGCTGGGCTATTACAAGAACGAGGAAGCTACAGCACAAACACTGGTAGATGGTTGGTATCATACCGGTGACCTAGGAATCATCGACAAGGATGGTTTTGTTTACATCAAAGGAAGAAGCAAGAACATGTTGCTTGGAGCCAATGGTCAGAACATCTATCCGGAAGAGATTGAAGATGTACTCAACAACTTGACATTGGTCAACGAAAGTGTTGTCATCCAAAAAGGCGACAAACTATACGGATTAGTTTATCCGGACTTTGACGAAGCGAAGAATATGGGACTGAACACCGACGAGGATATTCAAAAACTCATGGAACAAAACAGGAGTGAGCTTAACACTTTGGTTCCGCCGTATGCAAAACTTGCCGGTATTAAGATTGTTCATGAAGAATTTGAAAAGACACCGAAGAGAAGTATCAAGCGCTTCCTTTATCTAAATACTGAGGTGTAATAAGAAATGAATTAACAAGACCTTAAGCAAGGTTTTATTCATACAAACAAGAAGGCTGTTTTTTGAGTAGTTGCTCTTAAAACAGCCTTCTTGTTTTACTTTAGGTTTCGTGAAAAGTATTCACATTCTACTTGATTGCTTGAATCAAGCTATCCAATTTAACAATGCGCTCTTCATATACACGACGCAACGTGTTCACGCCGGAATCGTATGTCGTACAAGTATCGAATCTTGCAGGTTCTTGATGATTCCATTTCATCTGGTCTTCCACAGCCGCCGGACGAATCAAGTTATCCAAACTATCTATATAGGTAATGAGTCGTTCAAAACTCGGTCGCAACTCTATCCATCTTTCTTTTAACATCTTTACAAACTCCGGACTTTTCATATAATCTCCATACCACAATGCTGATGAATTATATAAGGAATCTGAAGTAAGGCGACGTATTCCTTCAAGATGAAAGAATCGCATAGGACGTGTATCTTTCATTGAATCAACACCGACCGTATTAAATGCCAAATCAAAGTCCCAAACCGGACCGGCTACAAAACAATCATTACTGTTTGAATGTACAAAACAACTGCGCGGTCCGTTCGGCTCGGCATTCTGACAAAGTTCTTGAACAATATAATAATCCACAAAAGACTTCATGTCAATAATTTCCGAAGGCAGTGCGTCTAACCGATTTATCAATGCTTCCATCTTACCTTTCAAGGGTTTAGGCAAAGTGCTTGGATTACGAACGGAGACGGGTAGCTCATTTCGATTTGTTTTAAATACTGTTTTATCTTCCTTGTACGCATAGGTATCAAACTCCAATAAGATGGATTCCTTAGACACCATATCCTTTGCGCGCTCACAAAGATAATATACGCCCTGCGACTCGTCATTAACTACCAATTCTACAAAACAGCCTTGCGGTGTTGTAGATGCCAACGATGTTTGACGCGCCACTTCAAAAGCCAACGCATTGCGCATCAGAGAGTGATCGAAGAAGTTGGCCAAAAGCACATAACGCTTACGCGGTGGCAAGCCAAGCAATGACATGGGCTCATCTAATTTTATATTATAAGGACGTTTCGGTTTTGCGAACGTTGAATTACCTCTTCCTTTCACATTGACATCCATTGTAGCGGAACGCCTGATTCCATCTGCATCGACCACTTCTGCTTTACATTTTTCTATCCAATAATCCTTCGACAAAGGAGCTGCATCATACGGGAACTCTATCCTGACTTGGGGCAATGCGTAGTTGACTTCGTATCTCAAAGACTTGTAAAAATCTACAACTATGAAACCGAATACAATTATAAACATCAAAATAACTACCGTAGCAAAAGCTTTCTTTTTCATGATTACATTTCTATAATTTCAGACTTAATCCAACCATTACAGTTGCCTTAGGCATCGGATAACCGGCATTGATTTCATACCGTTGTGCCAAAAGGTTCTCTCCCTTTACCCATACGTCCAACCATTTCGTCGCATTGAAGTTACAACGAAGATTCCATAATACAAAATTTTCTTTTTTATTTGGTGATGTAGATGTATATAACCCTTCTACGTATTGCACACCCGTTGCAACATTCCACCGGGATTTAGAGTATGAAGCTCCTACATACAATTTATGTTCCGGCGCCGCAACGACGGGATTCTTCATATTCAACCAACTGTAATTGGCGTTAATCTGCCATTCTTTGCGAATATGATAATTGACATCAGCCTCAACTCCCACATTCTCTATCGTTCCGGAGTTTTGGTTCAAACGTCCAGCCCCGTTCGGATTAGGCAATGTCAATATCATGTTGTCGCCATTGATATAATATACGTTGATTCCATATTTTAGACGCCGATTTAAAAAACACTGTGACAGTGTCAATTCATAACTCCACAAGCGTTCCGATTTCAAGTTTGGGTTTTGAACCGGAAACATATACATTTCCTTTATAGAAGGATTCCTGAAACCTTTAACAGCAGAGGCCTTTAACTCTAAACTATGAGGTAAATGCATGGCGACTCCTACTTGAGGGATATACTCTGTCCCTACTCTTGAATGATGGTCGATGCGGAAACCGGCATTCAACGTCAATCTGGTCCCTATATGCTGACGAATGTCTAAATATGCAGCGACTTCATTCTCCGTTTTATCAGCTATATCTTTCTTTTGTCCTTTTTGAGAACCGACTACATATTGATTCCATGCATCGCCACCAAAACGAAACCAGTCGAAACCTACGGTCAAAAGATTTCCTTTGAACAAACGCAAATTTTGATTCCATGAGGCTCCCATCATATCATCTATGGAATAAAACAGATAATCCAACGGCTTCTCACCACTCATAGGTTTATAACCATCATTTATCTTATGCCTTCCCCAATTATAAAACAAACTCAGACTACCTGTTGTCTTCTCATACTTATTCTCAACTGCTACAGAAGAGAGGATACGATTTACAGTTTGTCGCGCATCATTCAAAGGTTCTGTCACCATTCCCGGTTGTTGCGCATTAAAATATGTAATGCTCGCATCAGCCGTCATGCTCCAATGTTGAGAGATTTTATACCCCAACTTAACAAACCCATTGACTTGTTCAAATTTCATTTCAGGTCTATGTCCATCAGTGCGATTGTACGACACTCCGGCAATACTTGTAAACTTACCTTTTCGCCAGCGATTTACCAATTCCGTTTCTAAAGTATTGTATGAGCCATAACCTACGTTTGCTGAAGTTCTCACACCATCTTCACGCATCTTCCTTGTCACGATATTGATAACGCCACCCATGGCATTGCCTCCATAAAGCATTGATGCCGGACCTCTCAACACCTCAATACGCTCAACCATTAACGATTGATAAGCATCAGGCGTTGGGTGACCGAAAAGTCCCATGAACTGAGGATGCCCATCTACAAGAACCATCATCTGCCCACCACTGCTACTCAATCCCCGCAATGAAATATTTCCTGCAGAACCGCCCGACACACCATATCCCATCATCCCTCTTGATGTCACGAACAAGCCGGGTACATGCTCTGATAGCAAAGGTAATACTGAAGCAGAATGTTCTAGTTCTATATCTTTTCTATCTATAACAGATACGTTCATCGACAAATGACGGACATCGGTTTCCTGACGAATACCGGTCACAACCACTTCGTTCAGACTATCCTTATTTTCCTCTTGCGCACAGATTGGCGAAAGGGACAACAAGAAAAATACTAGACTTATAAGGCTTTTACCTCCCTTCATTTTTTAGCATTATTACCTTTTACAGAAAAGGGGTTGAACTACTCGTTTCATAGCTCAACCCCACTCCTTATATATTATGGGGATTATTTATCTATATCAATCAACTTATAAGTCTGACTACCCAGCCCTATCTTCTCTGCATATTCAACAATCCATGTTCCATGAAGACTATTGATTCTCTTAATAAGCGGTTCGCTCGTATCGCCTTCCTTGCTTTCATGTCCGAAAACAATATCTAGACACGCCTTATCCAACGCTACAGGGTCGAGCGATGCCAGGATACCGACATCTTTCATTTGTGGCGCTGCCGGATTTCCATTACAGTCGCAATCGATAGACAAGTTGTTCATTACGTTTATGTAGAGAATCTTCTTTCCATTATCAAAGTAATTGTGCACTGCCTGAGCCGCAGCCGCCATACACTCAATGAATCCATCTTGGTCATTCGTATAACGCCAAATCTTCTTCACATCTTCTATTCTTCCTGCCGAATGAATGTAAGTCTTGCCACTACGAGAAGCCACACCAATACTTGCATTTTTCAAAACACCGCCGAAACCTCCCATTTGATGTCCTTTGAAGTGTGCAAGGTTAATCATAAAATCATAATTAGCCATATTCGCACCGACGATATTATACTTCATTCTGGTTGTGTCTTGTACCGGTATCTTCAAATCGCCTGTCTCATCCATGATGTCAACATCTGCAATGTCGTAGAAACCATGATCACGTGCCGCTTTCTTATGACTTTCTGTGTTGAATCGCGGACCATTGTAGGCCGTATTACACTCAACGATTGTACCATCAACTTTCTGAACCAAATCCTTTATCAATGACGGTTGTAAAAAATGCTTTCCACCCGGCTCTCCCGTACTGATTTTCACAGCAACTCGTCCCTTGGCTTTTCTGCCAAGGGCCTTATACACTTTGACTAAACCTTCAGGAGAAATATCCTTCGTAAAGTAAACTTTCGACTGAGCAACAACCGACATTGCGCCCAACACAAAGAATAAACAAAATAAAATCTTCTTCATAACTTATTGATAACTTAATATTAGTACTTAGTTTTATTCTATAAACACTGATAACCTTATGACTTCATGGCGTTCAAAAGGTTTAATCATTTAATGATTCTCCGTTGACGTATATTTTTTATCTTTACCAATCTCGCCTGCCATGTGTGCAGCCCGAACACGACTTAACGTCTCCGGGGACATCTGTAGGTATGATGCGATGTGCAACATAGGCGCTCGCAACAGGATTTCCGGTTTAGTTTCCAACAAACGCAAATAGCGTTCCGTAGCATTCTCAAAGCGTTGGCTGTCGGCATATACCTGAGAACTTATCAGCGCATGTTCCATAATCTTACGGAACAACAATTCTATCTCCTTGTTCTCATCAGCCAGTTGATGCAACTCATCGTAAGGAATACCATAAAGACGACTGTTCTCCAACGCCTCGACAATCAATTTGGAAGGCTCTTGTCTGAGGAAACTCTCAATGCACACAACGATACGCCCTTCATAGGAGAAATGCTCAGTCACATCCCTTCCACCTTTATAATAATATTGTCTCACCATGCCCCTTTCAACAAAATACATATGACGACACACGTCTCCTTCAGGCAGGACCACCGCCCCTTTTGCAAATTTAAAAGGTACAAGTATCTCGGACAAAGCCTCTACACCTTGAGGAGACAAACGGCAATATATTCGGGCTATCTCGCGAGCCACATCACGTCTCAAATCCATGGCTTTAGAATTTATTATTTAAGGTTAATCCAACTTCAGCACGGCAAGAAAAGCTTTCTGTGGCACTTCTACGTTACCGATTTGTTTCATTCTTTTCTTTCCTTTCTTCTGCTTTTCCAACAATTTTCTCTTACGGCTCACGTCTCCACCATAACACTTTGCAGTCACATCCTTACGCAATTGTTTCACTGTCTCTCGTGCTATAATCTTCGCACCTATGGCTGCTTGTATGGCGATATCAAACTGTTGTCTCGGTAATAGTTCTTTTAATTTCTCGCACATTCGGCGTCCGAAATTCTCAGCATTGTCAAAGTGTGTTAGTGTAGATAAGGCATCCACCGACTCTCCGTTAAGCAGAATATCCAATTTTATCAGTTTCGACGGACGAAACCCATCCTGATGATAGTCAAAAGAGGCATACCCTTTGGAGATACTCTTCAGTTTGTCATAGAAATCTATCACGATTTCTCCCAAAGGCATATAATACTGTAATTCCACTCGATTACCACTGATATACTCCTGTTTAATGAGTTCTCCACGCTTGCCTAAGCACAACGTCATGATATTGCCAATGAAATTCGTTGTGGTAATGATGGAAGCTTTGATATATGGCTCTTCAATATGGTCTATCATTGTTATATCTGGCATTCCTGCCGGATTATGCACTTCCTTCACTTCTCCTTGTTTGTCATAAACCAAGTAAGACACGTTAGGAACTGTTGTAATGACATCCATGTTAAACTCACGGTCCAAGCGTTCTTGCACAATCTCCATGTGCAACAATCCCAAGAAGCCACATCGGAATCCGAAACCGAGCGCAACAGAAGATTCCGGTTGGAACGTTAACGAGGCATCATTGAGTTGTAATTTCTCTAACGAAGCGCGCAAGTTCTCAAAATCTTCTGTCTCTATCGGATAAAGACCTGCAAACACCATCGGCTTCACTTCCTCAAAACCGGCAATGGCTTTACTACAAGGACGAGCTACATGGGTGATTGTATCGCCCACCTTGACTTCCGTGGCGGTTTTTATTCCGGAAACAATATATCCTACGTCACCGCAATGTAATTCTTTACGGGGCGACATCTCCATCTTCAGCACGCCGATTTCGTCAGCCGAGTATTCTTTCTCGGTATTGATAAACACCACTTTATCGCCGGACTTGATACTTCCGTTCACAATCTTGAAGTAAGCGATAATGCCTCTGAAGGAATTGAACACAGAGTCAAAAATCAATGCTTGCAATGGGGCTTCCTCATCGCCTTCCGGATGTGGGATGCGCTCTACAACAGCTTTCAAAATGTCGTCAACTCCCTGACCTGTACGTCCGGAAGCTCTGATAATCTCCTCGCGCTTACAGCCCAACAAATCAATGATCTCATCCTCTACTTCCTCCGGCATGGCATTTACCATATCACACTTGTTGATGATAGGAATAATTTCCAAATCATGATCGATAGCCATGTAAAGGTTGGAGATGGTCTGCGCTTGGACGCCTTGCGTAGCATCAACCACCAACAATGCTCCTTCACAGGCAGCAATAGAACGTGACACTTCGTAAGAAAAATCAACGTGTCCCGGAGTATCAATAAGATTCAACGTATATTTCTCCCCCTCGTACATATATTCCATTTGGATAGCATGGCTTTTAATGGTTATGCCTCGCTCCTTCTCCAAATCCATATCGTCGAGCATCTGCCCCTCTGTAACCTTTATCGTGTTGGTATATTCAAGCAATCGATCCGCCAAAGTTGATTTTCCGTGGTCGATATGCGCTATGATACAAAAATTTCTAATATGCTTCATTAGTTATCTATAAAGTCTGTCTTAATGTATGTTTGCAAAGATAGTGCAAAGCCGAAGAAGTACAAAATTCCTAAAGGTGTTTTTATGCAGAAAAATCAAGCTTTCCAATGCCTTTTTTCTACAAAACAAGAGGTTTTTCTTTACGGAAGAACAAATTAACGGCAACAAAATAACATTTAGTCAAGCAAACTACCTTAAAAAGCAGATAAAATGATTGTTTTTAAAAGAAAAACTAAGCAAAAAGATTTTTTTTCGTAATAATATTGGCAGTTTGTCATTAAATTCATACCTTTGGCGACTGAAAACGAACACCTCGCTTCGGACACATAAACAAATCGGTAACGTAGAAGTGTCGAGGATTCGTCACAAACACACAAAATAAAACGAGAATTAAAACATTTTTAGAACACTTATTAAAAAGATTGAAACATGGACGCAAAAAAAGTATTGGAAGATTTGAAACGTCGTTTCCCTAATGAACCGGAATACCACCAAGCTGTGGAAGAAGTTCTTGGAACAATAGAAGAAGAATACAACAAACATCCCGAGTTTGACAAGGTCAACTTAATCGAACGCCTTTGCATTCCCGATCGCGTTTACCAATTCCGTGTAACATGGGTGGACGATAAGGGTCAAGTACAAACCAACATGGGTTATCGTGTACAGCACAACAACGTGATAGGTCCTTATAAGGGCGGTATCCGTTTCCACAGTTCAGTAAACTTAGGAATTTTGAAATTCTTGGCTTTTGAACAAACATTCAAGAACTCACTCACCACATTGCCTATGGGTGGTGGCAAGGGAGGTTCCGACTTCTCTCCTCGCGGTAAGAGCAATGCGGAAGTGATGCGATTCTGCCAAGCCTTCATGCTTGAGTTGACAAAGCACATCGGTCCGGACACTGACGTACCGGCAGGCGATATTGGTGTTGGCGGTCGCGAAGTAGGCTATATGTTCGGTATGTATAAGAAACTTACTCATGAGTTTACAGGAACATTTACCGGCAAGGGCCGTGAGTTCGGTGGTTCGTTGATTCGTCCTGAGGCTACAGGATATGGTAATGTTTACTTCCTTATGGAAATGTTGAAAACCAAAGGCATGGACCTCAAGGGTAAGAGCGTGCTGATTTCCGGTTCAGGAAACGTGGCGCAATACACAGCAGAGAAGGTTCTGCAATTGGGCGGTAAAGTACTTACCATGTCCGATTCTGATGGTTACATCTACGACCCGGACGGTATCGACCGTGAGAAATTGGACTACATTATGGAGTTGAAGAACTTGTATCGCGGACGTATTCGTGAGTATGCCGAGAAGTACGGTTGCAAGTACGTAGCAGGTGCAAAACCATGGAACGAGAAAGCTGACATCGCTCTGCCTTCAGCTACACAAAACGAGTTGAACGAGGATGCAGCGAAAGCTCTTGTAGCAAATGGCGTTATCGCAGTGAGCGAAGGTGCTAACATGCCTTCTACTCCGGGTGCCATTCGTGTGTTCCAAGAAGCTAAGATTCTGTACGCTCCGGGTAAGGCTGCCAATGCAGGTGGTGTGTCAGTATCAGGTTTGGAGATGAGTCAGAACTCAGAACGTTTGTCATGGACTTCCGAGGAAGTGGACAACCGCTTGCATATGATTATGGAAGACATCCATAACAACTGTGTGAAGTACGGAACAGAGGAAGACGGTTACGTCAACTATGTGAAGGGTGCGAACATTGCCGGTTTCATGAAAGTGGCGAAAGCGATGATGGCGCAAGGCATTGTATAAATACGAATAGAAAAATAAGAAATGGAGGCTGTGTCAAGTGGACAGAGCCTCCATTTTTTTATCACTTACTCACTAATTTTCTCCCGGTAGCATCACGACACCTTCCTTTTTCATGCCATCGACTTTTACTACTATCGGTTGTTCAAATCGGACACAGCGCACAAACTTTGTTTCTTCCACTGCCGGCTGACTATTTAAATACGATTGGTTGTACACGCCATCGCCCATAAAGTCGTTGACAGTGAAATACCCCACTCCAAAGCTCGTCAGATTTTGGAAGAAGTGCGTACCTTGACTTGGGTCAACCCTATAGTTTGTCAATCCCGATTCCACAATGACGCGGGCTGCGGATATATTGGGCCATTTGACAGGGACTCCTAACCAAGAATCACTGCTACCCCAACGTCCCGGACCTACCAAAACATAATTCTTTCCTTCGCGCAAGTATCGGCTGTTTATCTTGTCAATCTCGTCAGCTATCGCCGGATTGTTGGCAGCCGTATAATCCTCGGTCTTCACATATACCACATCAAAGATGTCGGTCATTACACCATGACCAATGGCATTGTGCGAGCGTATCAGGGTTGCACTGTCGGGTATTAGGGTCAAGTCCTCCTCCAACATCATTTTGTTATCCACCATCGGACGGATTTGCAGCAGATAGAACGTACCTGTTCGGTCGTCGTTCAGTTGGACTGCGAACTCAATTTCAACGGCACGGCGCATATCTTCCTGTCCATATTTCAATACCGACTTCAACAGGTCCGGCAATGGGAAGACGTTTTGCTGCAGTACGCCACAGAAGGTAATCAACTTGCGTCCACCATCGTAAATACCGTCACGAATCACCATGTCGTATGGGTCGTAGGTTGAGGCGATATAGCGCAACGACCCATCCTTCTCGGCATCGCGCACAGGCACTTTCAACAGGTTGAAGCCATCATCCACGCGGAACTCATCTTTCACGGCTTTCATTTCCAGCGCATAAAAACAACTCTGTGTCTCGCGCAAGGCTATCTCCATCTCACTTGTTTGCAACACCTTGTCGGGATGTACCGGACATACGCGCAAATTCAAGCCGCCGTCCACGATATACTTGCCCAAACCGAGCGCAAGGTTCACTATTCCCTCCTCGGCTTTCTCGTCTCCAATCGGATAATAGTTGACCGAACGTGCTACTCCTGATATGTTGGGATAGAAGCGTTCGCCATACTGACAGCCCGCCACTTCTTGCAGAATCACAGCCATCTTCTCTTGATCTATCACATTACTCGTAGCCGTCATATACGCCTTACTATCTTTATAATAAACCGAAGCATAAACGCCTTTAATCGAATCCGTCAGCATTTTTATTCGCTCCTGCTTATTTTCGACGAATGGTATCATATAGGTAGAATAGATTCCGGCAAAAGGCTGATAGTGAGCGTCCTCAAGTAAAGAAGAGGAACGGATGGCAATGGGCTGACGCACCACCTCGACGAACTTGCTCAAATCCTCCATCAATTGTTCCGGCAATTTGGCTTGAAGGAACGACCGGAGAATTTCCTCATCGGGAATATCCGACAATGCCGTTTGGTAGAGTTCATTCTCGTCCATAAACTCATCAAAAACATCGGTACACAGCACCACCGTCTTGGGTATCATAACCTGTGCATTGTCATAAGCGTTCAAATCGGGATGCTGCTTGATGATATGGTCCAGAAACGCCAAACCGCGCCCCTTGCCTCCCAGCGAGCCTTCGCCAATACGGGCAAAATTGCTGAACCTGTCGAACCGCTCACGGTGGAACACAGCCACAACGCCTTGATTCTTCATGCGTCGATAACTCACTATGGCATCGTAGATAATCTGTCGGTGTGCGTCAACATCCTGCAACGAATCCCATGTGATATGCTTCAGGAACTCGGAGATGGGGAACAATGCCCTTGAACACAGCCAACGGGACACGTTGTTTCGTGTAATATGATACAAGAGCGACTCCTTGGGCAGACTGAATATATTGTCCTGCAAGTCCTTCAGATTCTTGATGCGCGCCACTTCTTCCATAGTCTCCGGATTTTTGAAAATAAAATCGCCAAAGCCGAAATACTTTCTGACCAACCGACGCAAGTCAACGCCTATCTTTTTGGAATTCTTGTCTATAAACTTTGCTCCACATCGCTCTGCCCACTCCTGTTTGTTCTCCTCCGACGACTCCATAATCAACGGCACGAACTCGTCCTCCGAACGTATGGCCGACAAGAGTTCGTAACCTGCCAATTCGTCCGTTTTTCCACCACGTGGGAAACGACAATCGCTAATGACTCCCAACGTATTGCCTTTATAACGACTATACAGCCCCCATGCCTCCTCATAATTACGCGCCAGAACAATCTTCGGGCGACCTCTCATTCGCAAAGTCTCCAACTGTGCGTTAAGCGCCTCGGTGGCAAACTCCAAACTCTGCTGAAGCACGAAACGGTATAAGATGGGGAGGATGGACGAATAGAAACGTATGGAATCCTCCACCAGCAGAATCATCTGAACTCCCGCAGCCACATCGTTCTCCAAATTCATCTTGTCCTCTATCAATTTGATGATGGACAGCAGCAAGTCTGTATTCCCCAACCAGCAGAACACGTAGTCGAAGATAGAATAATCCATCTTCTCCATACTCCTACGAATACCATGACTGAAGGGGGTCAGCATGACAAACGGGATTGTAGGATGCTCCGTCTTTATCCTTTTAGAGATTTCAAACACATCTTTGTTGTCCGCTCCCGGCATACAAATTATCAGGTCGAACGATGTGCGCTCCAACTCCTCCTTGGCCTCTTCGAACGACGCCACTTGAAAGAAACGAGGAGGATAGCGCAATCCCAACTTGACATACTCATCAAATATTTTTTCATCCACACGCCCATCATCCTCCAGCATAAAGGCATCGTACGGGTTCGCTATCAGCAACACATTAAAGATGCGACGTTTCATCAAATCTACGAACGACGTATCCCTTAATAACGGGCACTCACTGTTATTTCCTGTCATGTTTTTCAATGTTCATAATACGCAAAACAAATAAACACAAAAAACGGAAGACTGGCAAGACATTGGCGGAAAAATTATCGGCATGAATACAATAAAATGTACTCACGCCGATACGTCATTTAGCTTATTATTCTTAAACCACTCCTTGTGCCATCATCGCTTTCGCCACTTTCATGAAACCGGCAATGTTCGCACCCTTCACATAGTTGACGTAACCACTCGGCTCCGTACCATATTTCACGCACTGCTCATGGATATTGTGCATGATGGCATGAAGTTTGGCATCCACCTCGTCAGCACTCCAATTCAGATGCGTTGCGTTCTGACTCATCTCAAGTCCGGAAGTTGCTACCCCACCGGCATTGACAGCCTTACCCGGAGCGTACAACATTTGATGCTCGACAAACAAATCTATGGCCTCGGGCGTGCAACCCATATTGGAAATCTCACCGACACAAAGCGTACCATTATCAATCAAACACCGGGCATCATCACCATTCAACTCGTTCTGAGTAGCACAAGGTAACGCAATGTCACACTTCACCTCCCACGGTTTACGAGAGGGCACAAACACTGCTCCCTTGAACCTTTCGGCATAAGGACTGCAAATGTCATTCCCGCTTGCTCGCAACTCCAGCATATAATCAATCTTCTCGCCACTCACCCCCTGCTCGTCGTAAATATAGCCATCCGGACCGGATATAGTAATCACCTTAGCACCCATCTCAGTGGCTTTCTTGGCAGCTCCCCATGCCACATTACCAAATCCGCTTATTGCCACACGTTTGCCTTTAATGTCCAAACCCTTGACAGCCAACATCTCCTTAACGAAATAAAGTCCGCCATATCCTGTAGCCTCAGGGCGAATCAACGAACCACCGAACTCCAATCCCTTACCGGTCAATACACCACTCCAATCCCTTGTCAACTTCTTGTACTGCCCGAAGAGATAGCCTACTTCACGTCCGCCAACACCTATATCGCCTGCCGGAATATCAATTTCAGGACCGATATAACGATACAATTCATTCATAAACGCTTGGCAGAATCGCATCACTTCAGCATCACTCTTACCGCGAGGAGAGAAGTCGGAACCTCCCTTGCCACCACCCATAGGCAATGTGGTCAAGGCATTCTTAAAGGTCTGCTCGAAAGCGAGAAACTTCAAGATGGACAAATTGACCGAAGCATGAAAGCGCAGACCGCCCTTATAAGGACCTATAGCACTGTTGAACTGCACACGGTAGCCTAGATTCACCTGAACCTCCCCCTTGTCATCAACCCACGGCACACGGAATATGATGATACGCTCCGGTTCAACAAGACGTTCTATCAATTTAGCTTTTTCAAACTCGGGATGAGCATTATAAACATCCTCTATTGAAACAAGTACTTCGCGAACAGCTTGCAAATACTCGTTCTCACCCGAATGCTTGGCTTCAAGATGAGCCATAATCTTCTGTAGTTCCATAGACATCGATTTAAGTAAATAACATTTTGTCACCACTCACACCGCAAACCTACGAATTTAGAAAGCAAAAAGCAATACCATACAAGGTTAATAAAGTATAAATCTTACAAAATGACAACCACGCCAAAGGGACGACACAAAAAAAGAGCGTGCCGAAACCATCGTTCCGACACGCTCTAATATCTTTTAAAACACTACCTGATTACTTCAAAGAGAAAACAGGTTCTTTCTCATCACCGCTAACAGCCAATTTATCCTCACGGAGCAACCAACCAAGAGCCAAATACAATTCCTTGTCAGTCTTTACCTTTGCTGCTTTCTTCAATTCTTTTACACCTAACTGTGCGTTCTCGTTCAATGCAGTCCAAACTTGTCCTGCCAATGCACCAGCATTTTCAAACATAATACTTAAACTTTTTAATAAATTAAAACAATCTTTCCTTAAATCGGGTGCAAAGGTACGAAACTTTTCCTTATATCTTATAAGCAGGGGATTTGCAGTTTGCTATTTATAAGTATTATTAACTTTTCACAACAATTTAACGTACCAATTATGGCATACAGCATCCATTATTCCAATGTTTCGAGGTAATCAGCAAATATCCTTGCTGCCGTCTCCACCATCTTAGCACAGGGCCTTTTTTGATAATAGGCAGCTGTCCTAGCCTCAGCCTCACTGACAACAGGCTCTTGTCGCGACAAACCCAAAAGTTCGGCACAAGTCAAAGAGCCATTCTCCTCCTTAAAACGCTTGGCAAGTTCCTGAACCACTGCATAATTGCGCGACTTCCCCTCGCGGTCTGCACCATCCACCGCTCCGGTCTCCAACCCGGCCAAAAGAAACATTCCGCAAGCAGCTCCACACGTCATTCTCATCCTACCGATACCACCACCAAAGGAGGCTGCCATCCTCAAAGCCTGCTCACGATTAAATCCATAAATGTCGGCAAAAGCCGCTACAACAGCCTGCGAACAATTGTAACCCTCCTTAAAGTAAGCCACAGCCCTTGCTACCCTCTCTTCCTTGTTAATCATACTCTATACCATTTATCTCACTACAAAGTTAAGCAGAAATTGGAATCTACCATGCAAAACCCGAGAAAATATCATTGCCGAACCACTGCCGACCGATTTCAGAAGAGAACATCACAAAGATTTGCTACTTACAAGAGAATAACGTAATTTAGCAGACAAAATAACACTCATCAACGATGAAAGCAATAAGATTATTCACCCCACTGCTGTCAGTACTGCTACTCGCAAGTTGTGGCTTTGAGAATTTCGACGAACGCTGCGAACGAGAAGCACAGGAATACACCCAAAAACAATGTCCGCGCCGCATGGATCAATACACCATGATGGACAGTCTGACTTACAACAAACCGACACGCACCCTTACCTATTACTACACTCTTGAAGGCATGTTAGACAATGACAGCGTCATGACCCCCGATGCCGGAAACATCTTAGAAGCCAACCTTAAAGAAGCCATTATCAACTCCGTCGATTTGAAGACACACAAGGACAAGGGCATCAACTTCTGTTATTGCTATCATTCCAAGACCACCGGAAAAGTCCGCTTTACCACTACCATTACCCAAGCCGACTATAGTAAGTAGCATTAAAAAGAAAAGGGGCGTGCCAATAACACACCCCCTTATACCTTATTATTATACGCGCGCGCGTTACTGCTGCATCGCCTGTTCCAAAGCACGACACAATTGGTCGGGACAAGATGTCGCCTTCATGCCACAACGGATACCATTAAGTCGGGCTATCACATCACTCACTTTCATACCCTCTACCAAACGGGCTATTCCTTGCAAATTCCCATGACAGCCACCGGCAAAACGAACGGACTTTACGACCTCTCCGTCTAGCTCCAACTCAATAGCTTGGCTACAAGTACCTTGCGTATAATAAACCGTTTTCATGTTTACGCCTCTTCAGGTTTCATGTTGGTATATACTGTCTGCACATCGTCAAACTCTTCCAACTTCTCTACCATCTTGTTCAAGGTTTCTCGTGCCTCAGCAGTGACATCCTTCAAGTCGTTCGGGATATAAGTAAACTCACCACCGACATCCTCAAAGCCTTGCTCCTCAAGTTGTTTTTGGATAGCGCCATAGCTCTTAGGGTCACCGTAGATGGTAATCGTTCCTTCTTCCTCATCCATATCGAAATCCTCTTCCACTCCGTAGTCAATCAGTTCGAGAATCAAATCGTCCATATCCAAGTCAGCCGGTTTCTTAAATGTAAACAAGCACTTGTGGTCAAAGAGATATGCCAACGAACCCATGTTGCCCAAAGTTCCGGAGAATTTGTTGAAGACCGAACGCACGTCGGCTACTGTTCTCGTAGGGTTGTCTGTCAACGTATCGACAAACACCGCGATTCCGTGCGGTCCATAACCTTCATACGTCATGCTCTTGTACTCGCTTTGGTCCTTGCCCATCGCATTCTTAATAGCACGCTCGATGTTATCCTTCGGCATGTTCTCACGCTTACAGGTTGCTATCAACGAACGCAATGTCGGGTTGTTCTCAGGTTCCGGACCGCCTGCTTTCACCGCAATGGCAATTTGTTTTCCTAACTTAGTGAAGGTCTTTGCCATGTGGCCCCATCTTTTCAGCTTTGCAGCTTTTCTATATTCAAAAGCTCTTCCCATTGGTTTAAATTTTTATTGTGTTATTTCTTTGTATTTCTCATTTTATAGTTCAGCCAAACTCCGTAAACTACCAATACAACAGTCGGTATGAGCAGTGCCCTAGTATATCCCTGCATGGTAATTTGCAGTAGCCAGCAGAACACCAAGATGTAATAAACGATTTTTGCTATGAGTAAACCTTTCATCTATCTTTATCGTAATTTCGCTCCGAGCTGACGTTCCAAATTGGCTACCAACTTGCTCATTATCGCGTCTATCTGCTTGTCATTGAGCGTCTTCGTTTCGTCTTGTAAAAGGAAATTCACGGCATAACTCTTCTTGCCTGCTTCCAAGTTCTTGCCTTCATAGACGTCGAACAGCTTCACTTCTTTCAAGAGTTTCTTTTCGGTAGCGAAGGCTATCTTTTCTATTTCAGCGAACTCAACATGCTTGTCGAGCAACAATGCCAAGTCGCGGCTTACTGCCGGGAACTTGCTGATTTCATGATAACTTACCTTATTATTACGAATGGCTTTCATCAACAGGTTCCAGTTCAAATCCGCAAAGTAAACCTCATTATCTACGTCCATTGCCTTTTGAATCTTCTTGCTGACTACGCCCATCATGGCAAGTACCTTTCCGCCACGATTCTGAATCTCTATACCTTTAGAATAAATATCCTTGTTGCAAGGTGCGAACACCAATGCTCCGAAACTTACTCCCAAGCGCTGAAGAATGTTCAGCACATAGGCTTTCAACTCGTAGAATGTGGAATCCTCATCGGGATGCGCCCATGAGCCGACTACGCGTTTGCCTGTCACCCATAAGCCCAAATGGTAATCCTCATTGTATGCATCCAGCACATGCTTTATCACCTCTGGGTCGCGACTACTGCTGACACCCGGTATGATATCCGCACATTTCCTACTCTCATTATAATAATAGCAATTACCAAACTCAAAGAACTTCAAATCGGCATTCTTACGGTTGGCGTTGTGAGCGATACATTCCAAACCGCCGAACAGCAGACTCTGGCGCATCGCATTCAAATCCGAGCTCAACGGGTTCATCAACTTCACAAGGTTCTCTGCCGGATAAGAAGTGACTCCGTCATAATATGCGCCTCGTTGCAAAGAGTTGTTCAATATTTCGTTAAAGCCACAGCCTACCAATTGCTCTGCAATCAGGTTCTGAAGTTTGTGGCTTTTGTCCTCGTCGCCCTTTACGTTCAACGTAGATTTTACCGACGAAGGAATCTCTACATTGTTATATCCATACACACGCAAAATATCCTCCACGACATCACATGGACGCTGCACATCCACACGATAAGCGGGTACTTGCAATTTCAAACCTTCAGCAGTCTCCTCAAGCACTGTCATTTCCAAGCTGGTAACGATACTCTTTACCGTTGCTGCCCCGATGTTCTTACCCATCAATCTGTAAGCATAATCGTAGTTCAAATCAACAATAAAGTCTTGGATTGGATTGGGGTAAACATCCTTAATCTCCATCGCAATCTCTCCACCCGCCAATTCTTTACACAATATCGCAGCCTGCTTTAACGCATAAATAACTCCGTTGGGGTCGATGCCTCTTTCAAAACGGAACGATGCGTCAGTACTCAACCCATGACGACGCGCACTTTTACGAATCCAAGTAGGATTGAAGTAGGCACTTTCCAACAAGACATTGCAAGTCGTTTCGTAAGTACCACTACCCCTTCCGCCGAAGACACCGGCAATACACATCGGTTCTTCTACATTACAGATAGCCAAATCGCGCTCACTCAACTTATGTTCAACACCATCGAGCGTTACGAAAGGTGTACCTTCGGGCATGGTCTTCACCACCACCTTGCCACCTTTTATCATATCAGCATCAAAGCAGTGCAATGGTTGGCCATACGCATGCATGATGTAGTTGGTTATATCCACGATATTGTTAATAGGGCGAAGTCCTATGATGCGCAACTTCTCTTGCAACCACTCCGGACTTTCCTTCACCTCACAATTCTTGATTGTAACAGCGGCATAACGCGGACAAGCCTCAACGTTTTGCACCTCAATATCGATATTCAAAGCATTACTATCTACCTTAAAGCCTTCGCATGAAGGACGACGCAACGCTGTCTTGTAACCGTTCTGAACCAACCATGCATACAAATCGCGCGCTACACCGTAATGTGAGCAGGCATCGGCACGATTGGGAGTGATATCCACCTCAATCAAATAGTCACTCTTCAAGTTATAATAATCTGCCGCCGGCGTTCCCGGTACGGCTGTTTCCGGCAGAACAATAATACCGTTATGGTCTGTACCCAATCCTATTTCGTCCTCAGCACATATCATTCCATTGCTCTCCACGCCACGCAACTTGGACTTCTTGATGGTAAAACACTCGTCACCATCATACAATTTGCAACCCAAAGTTGCTACGACTACTTTTTGTCCTGCTGCCACATTAGGCGCTCCACATACAATCTGAACAGGCTCACCATCACCTAAGTTGACCATACAAACGTGCATATGGTCAGAATTAGGATGCTCCTCACAAGTCAGTACCTCGCCAATCACCAAACCTTGCAATCCACCCTTGATAGGTTGCACCTCTTCCACACAGCCCACCTCAAGACCTTCCGATGTCAAGGCTTCTGCAACGGCCTGAGCAGTCAAATCAAAATCGACATACTCTTTCAGCCAATTATAAGAGATATTCATATCTTTTGTATTTAGTTATTTCGAAATAATGCGCAAAATTACACTTTTTCGTACAATCCACCAAGAAAAAAGGGCGTACCAAAATGAAAAAACGCCCCAACTATCGTGTTCTTTCCGCAACACGCACCTAATTATAACGAAATACTTACTTTGTTATAATGAAACCAACCTTTGTCATCCGAACCATAGGTCAGCGCCCGTAGATCCCTCGTCGCTTCGCTCTGTCGGGATGACATAACATTGGGAATGAAGATTATCTCCCCTCCCTTGTGGAGGGGACGGGGGTGGGTCTCCCCCGCTTTAATGCAGTTTTTTACTCTCTGTTTTTAGAACGGCGGAGGAGTATCCAAAACAGGTGCCTCATAGGGTGAAGATGGTTCAATAGGAGGAACAAAATCCGGCGAAGGCAATGGTGCTCCACCACCTCTATCAGAACCAAACGCTACCGACTCTCCCGGCATAGGCACATAAGCATCCTCTTCAGGGTCCTGGAAGCGTGCATACTCTCCACGGAACTTCAAGCGCACATCACCCACTGCACCATTACGATGCTTGGCGATAATGATTTCCGCCATCCCATGCAGGTCGTTTCCCTTTTCATCCTTATATATCTTGTAATATTCAGGACGGTGGATAAAGCATACCATATCCGCATCCTGCTCAATAGCTCCCGACTCACGAAGGTCGCTTAACTGTGGACGCTTACCCTCAATACCTTCACGACTTTCAACACCACGGTTCAACTGACTCAGCGCAATAATAGGAATGTTCAACTCCTTAGCCAATCCCTTTAACGAACGTGATATGGTGCTGACTTCTTCCTGACGACTTCCGTAGGACATTCCACTGGCATTCATCAACTGCAAGTAGTCTATCAATATTATTTTTACACCATGCTCTCTTACCAAACGACGTGCTTTGGTGCGCAACTCAAAGACTGACAACGACGGTGTGTCATCTACGTAAAATGGAGCATCGTACAACTGAGTGATTTTACTATCCAACTGAATCCATTCATAGGGTGCCAACTGACCGCTTTTCAACTTTTCTCCCGGAATCTCACACACATTGACAATCATACGGTTTACCAACTGTACGTTACTCATTTCCAATGAGAACATGGCTACAGGGATTTTCAAATCTACCGCCATTTTCTTTGCCATAGAGAGGACGAAAGCCGTTTTTCCCATTGCCGGACGTGCAGCGATAATGACCAAGTCTGAGTTTTGCCAACCGGATGTCATCTTATCCAAACGTTCAAAACCGCTACTCAAACCGCTCAAACCATCTGTTCGTGCAGCTGCTTTCTGCAACATTTCATACGCCTCACGGATGACAGGGTTGATTTGAGTATAGTCTTTCTTCATGTTCTGTTGAGAAATCTCAAACAACTTTCCTTCAGCCTCCTGCATCAAGTCATCCACATCCTCCGTCTCATCAAATGCCTTTGTTTGCACCTGACTTGTGAAGGTTATCAACTCACGCGCCAAAAACTTTTGGGCTATAATCCGCGCATGGTATTCAATATGGGCAGACGATGAAACCTTGTTGCTCAACTGGGTGATATAGAACGGACCGCCCACCTCGTCCAACTTATCCATTGACTTCAGATGCTCCGCCACCGTCAGGATATCCACAGGTTTCTGTTGCGAGTTCAAACCTCTGATTGCATCGTAAATGATTTGATGTCTATGATCGTAGAAACTCTCCGGCTTTAATATCTCACTGACTATCGAGAAAGCATCCTGTTCTATCATCAATGCTCCCAATACAGCCTCCTCAAACTCTACCGCCTGTGGTTGTACGTGCCCATAGGCATCTTCTTGTGGTACTAGCGTTTTCGCTTTCGAGTTGACTCTCCGTGTTGTTCTTCTTTGTTCTGCCATTGCTCATTCATTTTGCTTGCAAAGGTAATACTTTGCGAAGTACGTTTGCAGCATTTTTTTATGATTTTACTAACATCTTATCAACTATTTATAAACATTTTATAATTTTGTTGGTTAAAAACTCAAGGTATGATTTGTTACCCTAACGCTAAAATCAATTTAGGACTGAACGTAACGGAACGTCGCCCGGATAGTTATCACAACTTGGAAACCATATTTTACCCCATTCCCCTCTGCGATATTCTGAAGGTGGAAACAGTTACGGATATCACAAAGGCTGACGATGAAACTTTCTTTCTAGACAGCTGCATCACCATTACACAAGAATCAGACGATTATACACTTCAGACCGGCGGTATAGACATCAACTGCCCGGCCGAGAAGAACCTCATCATCAAAGTTCTAAGGTTGTTGAAACAGGAATTTGACATCCCTTATTTGCGCATCAGTATGCTCAAGCGCATCCCTTCAGGAGCCGGTTTGGGCGGTGGGTCATCGGACGCAGCATTTATGATGACAACACTCAACAAAATGTTCAACCTCCGTTTGAGCGATGACGAAATGGAACAACGTTTAGCAACCTTGGGAGCAGACTGCGCTTTCTTTGTCCGCAACCGCCCCGTATTCGCCACTGGCATAGGCAACATCTTCAAACCTTGCGAATTATCACTAAAGGGATGGACTTTAGTTTTAGTCAAACCCGACGTTTTTGTTTCTACTAAAGAAGCTTACGCCGGTATCACTCCTCACGCTCCGAACCAATGCGTTACAGACATCATCACACGCCCCATAGAAGAATGGAAAGACCTCCTTGTAAACGACTTTGAGGACGGCATATTTCAGTTACACCCCACCATTGCCGATATTAAGACCACCCTATACCGTCTGGGTGCCACTTATGCCTCAATGAGCGGTTCGGGTTCCAGCGTTTTCGGACTGTTCAAACAACCATTGAACGAGAACAGATTGAACGAATTATTTGCCCAACACTTCCATCAACAATTCACATTAGGATAAAAACAAATCCACATTAAGCGCTGATATTAAATCGGTTGACGTCATTTCATATCAACTTTAGGGAAATTCCTACCGGCTTTTAGGAATAATCCTTTGTACCGGTCCCTAGAAAAGGTGAACTTTGCCCATGAGAAAAGTAAACAAGTACTAACCTTTAAATGATAAAGATATGAAAAAGTTATTAGGAATATTGAGCGTTCTGTTCATCGGATGGACAACCGCTAACGCAATGCCTTACGAAGAAGCCAGAGACAGAGCACGGTTCTTGACCGACAAAATGGCATACGAATTGAACTTGAATGATGCGCAATACAACGATGCGTATGAAATCAATTTGGACTATTTCCTAAACCTCCGCACCGAAAGCGACCTTTATGGTTCGTATTGGACCTACCGTAATGCCGACCTACGTCACATCCTTTACGATTGGCAATACACACTGTTCGCTGCCGCCGACTACTTCTTCCGTCCTGTGATATGGAGAGCCAACGCATGGTTCTATCCCATGTACGGAATTTACAGAGTGAACCACTTCTACTACAATCCACCTAGAGTTTACCACGTCTATCGTGGTGGCCACTACGCCCACCATCATCACCACCATGTGAGCTACTATGCACATCGACGTCCTGCATGGAATGGCGGATTCAGAGGCACAAGCAGAGGTCCTGTAGCCGACAACCACCGCAGAAGTAGCACACAGCACAGAGACAATGGGTTCCGATTTGAGCGTAGCAAAGGCATCCACCAAGAGCAAAATTCCGGGCGCAACAAAAACAACGGATTCCGTATCGAATCCCCCTCACGCCAAGGCAAAGATATTCAAGGCAAGAGTCAAGCCGTAGAACGTAACAATAAATCACAACAAACCCTACGCGGTTCGCAAAGCAAAAAGGAACGGGCAACGGCACCAACACGCAGCCACCAATACAACCGTCAAAGTTCTACACGCACCACCGTGAAACGAACAACGACACGCACCACAACAAACACGCCACGCATTAGCAGCCCGAACAGGAACTCACATCAAAGCATACAGAGAAGTAGCGGTCGTTCATCAGCATCAAACAGGAACGCCACCCCTCGCGGCAATAGCAGACCCTCAAGAGGTGGTGCATCACATAGAAGATAAATCATTACAATCATGAGGTAAAGTCAAAATAGAACCCGTTATTTATTATATTGTATTCATTCCTCCCACCATGTCACACCGACAGATGGGAGGAATCTCTCTTTCTGCACAACCTCGCTTGTTTTATCAATCTCACAAACATCAACGACCAAACCGGGCGCCGGTCTTTGGACATTATAATAAGGTGTAGATAAAAAAAGTAGAAAAGAACACACCTCAGCGACAAGTATGTTTTAGATTGTTTTATACTTAATTTATTGCTGCGAACTCAAGTTCGCTCTTTTAAAACAACATCTAAAACTAATTATTATGACATCAATCAAAATTAAGTTCAGACCTTCCAGCATTGAAGGTAAAACAGGAAGAATCTACTTCCAAGTCATTCATCAACGTAAAACAAAAGTACACAAAAGTTCTTACAAAGTGCACCCGACAGAATGGAGCAACGAAACCTCAAGTTTTGTCATTGCAGATGGAAACAACTCACGCGCCACACTACTCAACGAGTATCAAAGCAGTTTGGATAATGACATCGTCAAACTGCAAGAATGTATTGATTTACTCATCAAACGTGATCGCCCATTTACAGCCAACGACGTCATCAGGCTGTATGAAAACAAGACCCATGCACAGACCTTAGAAACATATATGATAACCCTCATTGACAACCTAAAAGAACAAGGACGAATACGCACAAGCGAGACTTACCAGTGCGCCTTGGATTGCTTTCTTAAATTTAGGAAAAATAAGGACATTTATTTCGACGACATCACTCAGGAGGTAATGGAAAGATACGAATCGTATCTCAAACAAAAAGGAATCTGCATGAACAGCATTTCATTCTATATGCGCATACTTCGAGCCGTCTATAACAGAGCGATTGAGAACGGATTAACCCTCCAACGCCACCCCTTCCGTCACGTTTACACAGGCATCGAAAAGACTTCCAAACGTGCTGTACAAAAGCACATTATCAAAAACATCAAAGAAGTACAGCTAAAGACTGGCTGCTCTATGGATTTTGCGAGAGATATGTTCATGTTTTCTTTCTACACCAGAGGCATGTCGTTCGTCGATATGGCATACCTTCGCAAAAAGGATTTGAAGAACGGGATACTGACATATCGTCGTAAAAAAACAGGACAACAGCTCAGCATCAGATGGGAGAAATGTATGCAAGAAATCATCAACAAATACCCTTCCACCCAAACGACAGAATACATACTCCCTATCATAAGAAAAGTTAATCTTAACGAACGACAACAATATCGTAATGCAATGATATTAGTAAACAGGAAACTCAAACAGATTTCTTCTCTGGTAAATAGTCCGCTCCCATTATCCATGTATGTAGCACGCCACTCATGGGCAAGCATCGCTAAAAGTAAAAGAATCCCACTTTCTGTCATCAGCGAGGGCATGGGACACGAATCAGAAAATACAACAAAAATATATCTCGCCACACTGGATACATCCGTCGTGGACCGCGCCAATCATCTTATCATAAAGGACATTTAATTATGCAAAGCGTATAGATTTACAATAAAACAAAACCCTCCTAATAATTTCCGTCTCTCATGAAAAAGGAGTAACTTTGACTCGTTAAAACAAAGAAAAGAACATGAGTGACGGAAATTTTAATCGTAGCCTTCTTCCCCACACGCCCTACCATAGCGGTCTGCAAGCCGGTAAGTCAATGGCACGCATGAAAGCCATCGAAGCCTTTAAATGCTATTTGACCGATACGCATCCCTCGCTATCAGAAGAAGAATTAAAGACAGAAATTGAGCGGTTTAAAAAGATACTCTCCACTAAAATATAATCTTTTTCAAAAAAAAAGCAGCCTAAAATTTGGAGCGTTCAACAGAAAAGCCTACCTTTGCATCGCTTTTCAAGAGAACTACTCTTAAACAAGAAGCTCAGGAGAGATGGTAGAGTGGTCGATTACAGCGGTCTTGAAAACCGCCGTGCTGAGAGGCACCGGGGGTTCGAATCCCTCTCTCTCCGCAAAGAACAAACCATCAAGAAGGTGTCGAGAAATCGACACCTTTTCTTTTTATATAGCAACGTCAAAAGCCCGCTTTTGTAAGTTGATATATGAAAAGAATGGTAGCGGGAACCGCCCTTCTTGATGGTTTGTTATTTGAAAGGGCCCCGCGGCGAGCGAAAGGGAAAAACAAGCAAAGCGAAGTTAATCCCTAAGCAACATCAAAAGCCCGCTTTTGTAAGTTGATGTATGAAAAGAAAAAAAAGAAAAATTGCACTATAATTTCTTTTTCCTTATCTTTGACAAATCTAAATCAAACAAAATAAGGACAATATGGAATCTTGGATTTTGTGGACTATCGTAGCCCTCTTGCTTTTTATCACAGAGTTAATGACGACAGGATTTGCAGTCATTTGCTTATCCATAGGCGCAGGTGCAGCTGCCATTGCTGCAGCATGTGGCGTAAGCCTCAATATGCAGCTGCTCACTTTTGCCGTTATTTCAGTATTGGCAATCGCCTGCATTCGCCCCGTACTAAAACGAACATTTTTCAAAGGAGGCGAAAAAGTCATCACAAACGCTTCTGCCATCATTGGCAAACACGGAGTGGTCTGCTCCGACGTAGACGGCGATGATGACACCGGTCGAGTCATCATTGACGGAATAGATTGGCGCGCCAAAAGCGAAGGAGAAAAAATTCCTAAGGGTACAAGAGTCGTTGTAACAAAGATTGAAAGTGTAGTACTAACCATTAAAAAACTATAGCATATGATTACCGTATTCTTCATCATTGCCATCATAGCAGTGATTTATGTAATGAAAGGTTTTATGATTGTTCCACAATCAGAAACAAAAGTAGTAGAACGTTTGGGACGTTATGACAGAACCTTGCAATCGGGCATCAACTTCCTTCTGCCCATTGTTGACCGCGCACGTGAAGTCGTACAACGCGATGAAATCAAGCACACCAACAGCACGAAGAATGTCGTCATGCGCACCACATCACGCATCGACCTGCGTGAGCAAGTGTACGACTTTGACAAACAAAGCGTCATCACGAAAGACAATGTGACAACCACCATTAACGCCCTACTCTATTTCCAGATTGTAGATCCTGTCAAGTCTGTGTACGAAATTGACAACCTACCCAACGCCATTGAAAAACTTACACAAACCACTTTACGTAATGTCATCGGCGAATTGGAATTGGACGAAACACTCACCTCACGCGACACCATCAACTCCAAATTACGCCTCGTATTGGACGAAGCCACGAACAAGTGGGGTGTAAAGGTAAACCGTGTAGAACTTCAAGACATCACGCCACCGGAATCAGTACGCAGAGCCATGGAACAACAAATGCAGGCCGAGCGAGAACGCCGCGCAAAAGTTCTTGAAGCACGCGGTAATAAAGAAGCCATGATACTACAATCCGAAGGTGAGAAAGAATCACAAATCAACCAAGCAGAAGCAGAACGCCAAACACAGATACTCAAGGCACAGGGCGAAGCTGATGCAAAGATTTTGCAAGCCAACGCAGAAGCAGAAGCAATACGAAAAGTGGCTGCCGCCATTGCCGAATCAAAGACCGACCCCGCCACTTATATGCTCTTGACAAAATATGTTGACGCCATCAAAGAAATTGGAAGCGGCGAACAATCCAAGACCGTTTTCTTACCCTTCGAAGCAAGCAACCTCGTAGGCGCACTCGGTTCACTCACAGAATTACTACCTAAAAAGTAATTCATGAATTAGGAATATATTTTACAGCAACACATTCCGATTTGTTCGGTTAATAAAAATAACCACACCCGTCCTATCATGCACCAAGCAAGATAGGACTTTTTTTGTGCAAACCTTAAAAAAAGTTGTCACTTTTTACTGACTATTAAAGAAATATTACATACCTTTGTAAAGATTAGGATACTCTAAAGAGTATAGCTACTATCGCAAATGCTCTCTTTATGGATAGCAATTTTGTAAAAAACGACCGGGATAAAACAAATGCGATGCCAGCCAACACACTAGCTGACAACGCCGTAGGCGTACCGGAAAGCGAGCAACCACAACGAAATTGGTACATTGCAGTCGTTGGAAACAAAGCAGAAAAAGCCTGCTATGAACGGTTCAACAAATGGATTGAGCAACAACCCAACGGCACGAACGACTACGAAGTGTGCCTTCCTACACAAAAAACGCTCCGCCTGAAAAGCAACGGACAGCGCACCTACGCCGACCGCATCTTATTTCCCACACTTTTATTCATTAAATGCACAGAAAAGGCACGCCTCAAAGAGGTGGTGCGCCTTCCCTATATCAAACGTTTTTTTATCAACATTGCCGGAGCGAACGACAAAGGTCATCGTCCTGTAGCCATCATACCCGACCACCAAATGGAGAATCTGAGACGATTGGCTTCGGACGCCGAATCGCCCATCAGCATTGAATCGCACGTATTCCAAATTGGCGAACGTGTCAGAGTCATTGCCGGCAATCTCATTGGATTAGAAGGATATGTCTGTCGGGAGCCGGATAATAGTACTAGCCTCGTAGTCAAAATGGACGTTCTAGGCTGTGCAAAAGTGTCTATCTCACAAGATTTTCTTCAGTTAATAAAATAAAATCAAATGTCATTCCGACAGAGCGAAAGCGACGAGGAATCTAATGAGCATACAAAGAAACTGAGATTTCTCACATCCGTTCGAAATGACTAAAGATTAAAACGTATCAACAACCCATGAAAATAGCAGTAGCAGGTACCGGTTACGTCGGTCTGTCCATCGCCACCCTATTGGCACAACACAACGAAGTAGTAGCCGTTGACATCATCCCCGAAAAAGTGGATATGATCAACAAACGTCAGTCACCCATTCAAGATGAATACATTGAGAAGTATCTGGCAGAAAAGGAATTGAACCTACGCGCCACACTTGACGCAAAAGAAGCATACAGCAATGCCGACTTCGTCGTGATAGCCGCACCAACCAATTACGACAGCAAAAAGAACTTCTTTGATACAAGTGCGGTAGAAACAGTCATCCAATTGGTGAAGCAATACAATCCGGAAGCCATCATGGTCATCAAATCCACCATTCCGGTGGGATATACCGAAGGTATCCGCAAAACCATGAACTGCAACAATATCCTGTTCTCACCGGAATTCCTTCGTGAGAGCAAGGCATTGTATGACAACCTCTACCCCAGTCGTATCATTGTGGGCAGACCCGAAGGTGACGAACGCTTGGATAAAGCCGCCCGTACCTTTGCCGCATTATTGCAAGAAGGAGCCATCAAGCAAGACGTGGAAACCCTCTTTATGGGATTGACAGAAGCCGAAGCAGTAAAACTTTTCGCCAACACTTATCTGGCATTGCGCGTAAGCTATTTCAACGAACTAGATACATACGCCGAGATGAAAGGGCTTGACACACAAGCCATCATCAACGGTGTAGGACTAGACCCTCGCATTGGCACACACTACAACAACCCCTCATTCGGTTATGGTGGTTACTGTCTGCCCAAAGACACCAAACAACTATTGGCCAACTATCAGGACGTACCGCAAAACATGATGAGCGCCATTGTGGAAAGCAATCGCACCCGTAAGGACTTCATCGCCGACAGAGTACTAAACATCGCCGGCTATTACGACTACTACAATCGCGGCGATTACAATCCCAATGAAGAAAAGCAATGCGTCATCGGCGTCTTTCGCCTGACCATGAAATCCAATAGTGACAACTTCCGTCAGAGCAGCATACAAGGCATCATGAAACGCATCAAAGCCAAAGGTGCCACCGTCATTATCTACGAACCCACGTTAAAAGACGGTGATACTTTCTTCGGCAGCAAAGTAGTGAACAACCTTGACGAGTTCAAGAACCAAAGTCAGGCCATCATCGCCAATCGCTACGATAGTTGCTTGGACGACGTCCAGGAAAAAGTCTATACACGCGACATCTTCAAGCGTGACTAAAATGAAATGCCCCGTTAAAGTTACCGTTAAAGTAAAAAATCCCCACATGGAAACTACAGAATATTCCAAGAATTTTACAGAAGGGCTGTTTTGGGACATCGACATGGAACTCTTTGATATGGATAAATGCCCATCCCAAATCATCCAGCGCGTTCTTGAATACGGAGACATAAAAGACTGGAACACAATACGTTCATATTACGGGCTAGACAAGATTGTAGAAGTCTGTCAAAATCTTCGCACATTAGACCCCGTCTGCCTATCATTTATCTGTTGTATCTCCAACACCAATAAAGAAGAATATAGATGTTATCACACAAGACAATCGAACCCGGCACATTGGAGTTACTAAAATCTTTGATGTTAGAGCCTGAGTTCTCTCAATTACGCTTAGTTGGTGGGACATCTCTAGCCCTACAATATGGGCATCGAGTATCTATTGATCTAGATTTCTTTGGTAAAATACAAACCGATGACGACACGATAAAAAGCATTCTTCATAAATACGGTACATTAAAAGTTATCAAAGAAAGTGCAAACATTAAAGTCTATATACTTAACAATATAAAAATCGATATTGTAAACTACAATTACAAATGGATTGACGCACCACTTATTGAAGAAGATATCCGTTTAGCTACTCCAAAGGACATTGCAGCAATGAAAGTAAATGCGATAGCAGGAAGAGGTTCTAAAAAAGACTTTATCGATATGTATTTCCTTCTTCAACACTATTCTTTATCGGATATTATTAGTTTCTACGAAGAAAAATATCCGGAAAGTTCTGTATTTAGGGCATTGATGAGCCTAACCTATTTTGAAGATGCAGAAGAACAAATCATGCCAAAGATGTTTTCTGAAACGTCTTGGGATACAATCAAGGAGCATATAATAAAAACCGTGAGCAAATATAAATTATTATAACACGCGATATCTTCAAGCGTGACTAAAATGAAACATCATGTTTCACTCCAAAAACCGCATAAACAGAAGCATTTTGAAGGAAAATGAAACATGAAACATGATTTCAAAACTCTAGGTAATATATACGCGCGCGAAAAGTCATTCATCCTTCACAAAATCGAAACAAAAACGACAGACGTACATCAGTAAAACGACATCAGTCCGTCAATTGAACGCCAGACGTCCGTCATTTTGACGACGAACGCACCACAGTAAAATCAGGAAATGACGAAAAAATGCAGAAAGTGACGGAAATGTGCAGAAAGTAACGGGGCAAAATCTCAAGGGACCATACCTTTGTCACAAAAAAACAAATGAAGTTCCAAGAGATTATTGCAAAAGCACACCAAAAAGCCGTTATAGAAAGAAGCAGAAAGAGATTGGAGAAACTATTAGCAGGGAAAGACATTCAACAACCAACCACAATTCACCGATTGTCAGACTTCCTAAAAAAGCATTACGAGCTGCGCTATAACCAAATCTCAACCAACACCGAATATCGGGAACATAACAGTAAAGAATTCCACCCATTGACACTGCGAGATATGAATACGATATGCCTATCAGCCCACGATGCTGGTATCCTATGCTGGGACAGAGACGTCTATCGGTATATCCAATCATCACGCATCAAGTCCTATCATCCATTCAAAACCTACATTGACACCCTCCCGCAATGGGACGGTACAGAACGCGTCGAAGCACTGGCAAAAAGAATCTCCGACAGCCCTATATGGACAATGGGGTTCCACCGCTGGATGTTAGCCATGATGGCACAATGGATGGAACTCAATAAAAGCTACGCCAATAGTCTGATGCCGATATTGGTCAGCGAGCGACAAGGCATGGGGAAGTCCACTTTCTGCCGTTCACTCCTACCCCCATCTTTGCAGGAGTACTATACAGACAATGTCAATATGACCAATCTGTCACAATTAGGGAAACACCTCACCGAAATGGGACTCATCAACCTTGACGAATTCGACCAAATATCAGCACAGAAACACCCCATGCTGAAGAACATCATGCAACTCACAGGATTGCGCCTCCGCAAGGCATACCAACACGACGAGCGCAACCTCACACGCATAGCAAGCTTCATCGGAACATCCAACAGTCATGAGTTACTGACAGACCCTTCCGGCAGTCGTCGTTTCATCTGCGTGGACGTAATACACCCCATTGAGAACGCTCCCATTCAGTACGACCAACTCTATGCCCAATTGAAAGAAGAGTTGCAAAGCGGACATATCTATTGGTTCACGAAGGAAGAGGAAGAAGCGATACAACGCAACAACCAACCATTTTACAAAAGCGATTCCCTCCAAGAGATACTCTCACAACACTTCCGCATCCCTCAAGACGATGAAGAAACCACCCTATATTCCCTACAAGAAATCATAGCACTCACACGTCGGAAATCCGACATACCCCTCACCGGTATCAGAGTACAGGATTTCAGCAAAGCCCTCCGAGCATCAGGGATAGAACGGATTCACACCAGCATGGGCAATCGGTATCGTGTAGTGGAGGTTACAAATTGATATATACAGTATCAAAACTATAAAGAAATAATTGGAACTATAACAATAAATATTCAAAATAGGCATCAACTTCGACAGCGAAACCAAGAAGATAGATGATTGGAAGATTCGGTAAAACAACAGCAAGATTCTATACAATAACAATCGCTACAAAGTTAAAGTTACCGTTACCGTTACCGTTATAGTTAAAGTTATCGTTACCGTCACCGTTAATCACATGAAATGAACCAACAACAAAAAATCTCAATCCGTTTCTTTAACAACAAAGAAGTTCGTGCCGCATGGGACTATGATGGCAACCGTTGGTTATTTTCTGTAGTCGATGTTATAGCAGTATTGACGGAAAGTAAAGATCCACGCAATTATTGGAAAGTTTTAAAACATCGCTTAACAAAAGACGGGAATGAGTTGGTTACACGTTGTAACCAACTGAAACTTGTTGCCACAGATGGCAAACGGTATAAAACCGACTGTTTATCTCAAAAAGAAATGCTCAACCTCATTGAAGTCGTTCCTAGTCAACATGCTATCACCTTTGCAAAATGGCTAATTACAGGAGAGGATCAGATTGATAGCAAAAGTCGCGACAAAGCATATCAATTATGGGACAGTTCCCTGTTAGAAACAATAGAGGTGGGAACTGTTCGTGGTTTACAACAAATCCACGCATATCTTTTTGGCGGCCTATACGAATTTGCAGGACAAATCCGACAAAAAAATATTTCCAAAGGTGGATTTCAATTTGCAGTATCAAGATTTCTAGACCAAACGCTCATTCAAATTGAGCGAATGCCAGAAAATGATATTAAATCAATTGTTGACAAGTACGTTGAAATGAACATTGCTCATCCTTTTATGGAAGGTAATGGTAGAAGTACTAGAATCTGGCTCGACTTAATTTTAAAACGCTCACTGAAGCATTGCGTTGATTGGAGTAAAATTGACAAATCAGCATACATGGAAGCAATGCGTTTAAGTCCAGTCAACTCAACAAATATTCAAACATTAATAACAAATGCTTTAACAGACAAAATCAATGACCGAGAGATTTTTATGAAAGGCATAGACTATTCTTATTATTACGAACAGGATTGACAAATCAGCCCAAGAAGCTTTGGACCAAATAGAAGAAAAAGGATATGCAGACACCTTTGCCGGAGATAACAGAAAATATTCAAAATAGGCATCAACTTCGATAGCGGAACCAAGAAAATAAACGATTGGAAGATTGTTTGATATAAAGAAAGATTTCATTATTTTTTATGATATTGAAATTAAAACATTTAAAATAATAAATTAACCAATATTACATCTATGGCAGACACGAAAAAAAGAACAATTCTGGAGAAAATTTCAACAAGAGTACCCGGACTTGATGAATTATTATTCGGTGGGTTAAATTTATCTGAAGACAACAATCTAATAATCATAAAGGGAGATGAAAGCATAGACAAAACATTATTAGGAATACAAATTGGATATGGAATAGCTCAATCATTAAGTATAATTAATGGGGATACAAATTCTCATGAAGTTAATATTATATCTAACTATCATAAAGAAAAATATCTTAATGATTTGCTATTAGATACTTTAATTGCTCATTGCACGCAAAAAATGATTGAGTTAAAAGCATCTGTTAATACAAACTTTTCAGATAATAATCTTTTTAATGCTTTTTTCTCTTCAACACCATATATTGAATATCGAAATGATAATATTCAAACGCCTCCCCCATCAAGTTGGCAAAACAACATAGATGAACTTATCTGCAGAGAAGCTATTTTTTACAATAATAGGACTAATGGTCTTCATTATAGGAGCATACCTTTCGATACCAGTACAACCACTTTACTGTACAAACGCAAAAAGGATTCTATCAATGAATATTTTTCCGAAAACAACAAAGAAGATTTTGAAAAATTCAAAAGGCATATTGATGTATTAAGAAACAAATTACAAACTCCTATCATCAATGCTCATTGCAAGAATGTCGAAATCAAAAATCTTTCTCATGAGATAAATGAAAAGCCAAACAATATTTATATCTATGATCTTATAGACTACAATAAGAAACACAATTGGGAAGATATTATAAACGGATTAAGTAAACACTATATTTCTATTCTTGTTATTTCAAAAGAACTAAATATACCTAACGATTTAGCAAATATGATTATTGAGTTAGGCAATAAAGAAAGTGATAATTATTACATTTATAATTTATCAATTAAAAGAAGTATATCGCAACAAACCTGCTTAGGAGTGCATCAATACAAAAAAAGAGATTATGGATTAGAAATATTCCCTAACATTTACACGTATTTCTCCAAAAGAAGATATATGCAACGTGCTATTGTATATACTCATTCCGATGTTATTACTCCAACTTTCCAACAATATTTGGATAGTATTCCTAATAATGCTTCTCCTAATGATTATAATTATAATTACTATAAACAAAAAAAAGAGTTATTAAAGATAGAAAATACAAAAGAACTAACTAATCCTAAGGATTCATACTTTTGCTCTGTTGATATTTTGGAACGCATATTCATGTCTCGCAGAAACAACACTGAAATAAATCATACTTCGAATAAAGATATAATTAGTAATTACAGAGGTGGCGTCACAGCTGTTATTGGGAATCCCAACACTTATAAACGTTATATAACTTTTGGTAGTATCTTTAGTTCATCTTTAAACGAAGAACATACACTAATATTCTTACTAAACAAAGATGACGCAACAATAAGAAGAAAATTATCATGTCCTGCATTATCTAAGCGATGCAAATGCACTGGAGATACATGCATAAAATGTTATTCATACATCCATTTTATGAACATACTGATGGGCAATATTACACCCTCAGAAATTCTTTTCTATATCAAGAAACAAATTGAGATTACATACAATACTAAAAAAATAAAACGAATTATAATTGACGATATACAAATTATAGATTATTGTTTTCCTCTATTAAAAGAAGCTGACCTCTTTATTTCATCATTAATTACACTATGTAGAGAAAAGAACATTGATTTATTCCTTTTATGTGATAAAACTGCTAAATCAGCAAACCAATTGTTAGCCATTGCCGACAATGTAGTATGTACTCAAAGAGATAACGATAGTTCACTTATGTTATTTATTGAACATTATGCAGGCTATGATAAAGAACCAAGTAAAGTCTACTGTGGAAAAGTAAAAAATCCACAAAACTTATTTGAATGTTACGAGACTGTAGATTCAGAAAATATGCCTATAAGACAATATGGAATTAAGGAAAGTGAGATTGAAGACATAGACATTTCAGACATGGATGATTTTTGGGTATATAAGGATATTAAGAATCATAAAAAAAGATAAATATATATGCTAAAAGATTTCAACGAATGGCTTAAAAAAGAAAAATATCAAATTTGCCTAACATTACTTGCCGCCATAATACCTGTCATTCTTTCTGCAATATTTATAAAAGCAGGAGAAACCGATTCGGTAGTACCCTTTAATCCAAATAATTACCCAAATAATGAATTAGTAAATAGCGAGGTAAATAAGAGTTCTGAAAGTGATCTAAAAATATTCATTAAAAGATTTACAATTTCAGAGCGACAAAACTATGCAGCACAATCACTATTTATATTTTTTTCATTGTTTATCCTTCTACATAACAAAAAGATTATTTATGATTACCTTGAAAATGGTCAATCTATTAAAACCTATTTGATAAGAAAATGTCATGTCAAAATTAAAGATGAAAATACAATAATTGAAAAATATAATATTATTCAAGATACAACAAAATATTTCTTTAGGGTTTGGATTTTAGTATGGATGATGTGGCTTGCACTATATTTGGGGTTGTTTATGTTTACTATTATAGACATAAATAAAGCCTCCTCAATAATTAGCATACCAATATCCCAACTATTTTATAGACAAGTTTTTGATTTCATGACAAGCTCAACCGTTTTTATTATTTATTTAGTATTAACGAATGTGACCATTAATATTAGACATCATAAAAATTATGATGAAAGTATATGGTGGGGAATTCTTGGTTGGATTCTATGCTTTACCATATTTATAATATGCTTATGTGCTGAATTTACATATAAAGATTCTGAAAATGCTCGAATAATAACCACTACTTTACTGAGCGTCATATCGGCCATTTCATTTTTACTTGTACTTGGTAAGTTAAATAGTTTATATTTACAAATACCGCAAGGTTTTCTTATTATTTTATATTTTTACGGAATTTTTCAATGCTATCATGCCTTCCCATTAATCTTAGAAAAGAACATCATTGTATATTTGAATTTTCTTATCCCTTACATAACACTAATAGGAAAAGTTGTATTAATGCTAACCTTATGTTGGATTACATACAATAAAAGATTTATATACTATATTATACACCAGACCGTATTAGTCGAAGAAACACCGCAACTATTGAAAGAGTTAAACCGGAAATAAGCCTATATAGATTTCAACGCATGAACGAAAACAATAAACGTATAGCAAAAAATACACTTGTACTTTATGTGCGTATGTTGGCTATGATGGTTATTAGCATATACACATCAAGAGTTATTCTAAAATCACTCGGCATTGAGGATTATGGAATTTACAATGTCGTTGGTGGATTTGTATCCATGTTCACAATGATTTCCGGATCACTTAACAATGCAATTAATCGCTTTTTAATGTTTGATATCGGTAAGGGTAATATTGAGCAATTAACAAAAACCTTTTCTTCTGCCGTCACGATTCAAATGCTATTGGCATTGATATTTTTTATTATTGCAGAAACAATAGGTCTTTGGTTTCTTAATTACAAAATGGTTATCCCCGAAAGTCGAATACTTGCAACAAATTTCGTATATCAATTCTCTATAATATCATTCATGCTAAGTTTAATTACTATCCCATATAACGCCATAATTATTGCACATGAAAAAATGTCAATCTTTGCTTATATGAGTATTCTTGACGTTGTTGGTAAATTATTAATTGCATGGAGTACGCAATATACACCGACCGACAAATTGATTTTCTTTTCTGCAATTATTATGATATTTAATTTAATCATGCGATTAATCTATGGCATTTATTGTAAAAGGAATTTCGAAGAATGTAATTTTAAATTTAATTTTGATAAGGAACGACTTAAAGAAATGTTCAGTTTCGCAGGTTGGAATGTGATAGGTTCTGCTTCTGCCATTTTGAGAGACCAAGGAGGAAACATTTTAATTAATTTGTTCTTTGGTCCGACGGTAAATGCAGCTAGAGCTATTGCAAGCCAAGTTAATAACGCAATTACAGGATTTGTTCATAACTTTCAGACTGCACTAACACCACAAATTATTAAGAACTACGCATCTTCAAATCATGATTATATGTTTACTTTAGTCATGAAGGGCGCAAGGTTTTCATTCTACATTTTATTTTTCCTTTCATTACCATTTATCCTAAATACTGACTATATATTACAATTATGGCTTGAAGAAGTTCCTGCACATTCTGCATTATTCGTACAGTTAGTTCTCATTTTGGCTATGTTTGACTGCATTGCTAATCCATTTGTCACAATAGCCTTAGCAACAGGAAGAATTAGAAACTATCAATTAATAGTTGGTGGATTACAAATGCTAAATTTACCCATAGCATATATCTGTCTCAGAGTGGGGAGCTTTCCTGAGATAGTAACTATTGTTGCAATATTTATGGCATCGATTTGTATGGTCGCTCGTTTGATTATACTAAAAAAAATGGTAAACTTAAATATACAGAGAGTATGTAAAGAGGTTTTCTTTAACGCCATTAAAGTAGGACTTTTATCCTCTATAATACCATATCTCATACACATTAACAACGAAACAACTTTTTTACATTTTATGATTGATTTTATCTTTTGTTTAATTTCCTCGTCTATAGTAATACTATTTGTGGGATGTGATAAGAAAGAGCGGACATTCATTTTTGAAAAAGTATTTGATAAATTGAATTTAAAGAACACAAATAAATGAAAACCATTTTTCTAATCGGAGGATTCGGATTTATTGGTTCAAATCTGTTAGATTTTATTGATAATAATTTGTCAAATATATATGACGTCATTGTATTTGACAAATTTCAGAAGCATAGAAGCGGACACAAATTCAAATGCGTAAAAAAAGTTTATTCTGGTGATTTTTCAGACGAAACAAACCTATCAAATGTTTTTGAAGAGAATAACATTGATTATGTTCTCCATTTTTTATCAAGTACTACACCTATAACATCCAATAACGCATTATACGACATTGAATCAAACTTAATTCCAACGATTAAGTTACTAAACATTATGCAAAAATATAATGTTAAAGATATCGTATATTTATCATCAGGTGGAGCTATATATGGCAACTTCCAAAAGAAGAAACATTCAGAGGGAGATGCCGTATATCCTAAGAGTTCATATGGTATTGTAAAACTCGCAACAGAAAAATATCTTCTTTCATATTCTGAGTTATATGGATTCAATTCATTAATTCTTAGATTGTCAAATCCGTATGGTAAATATCATTATAATGATAGACAAGGAATTATTAATATAGCAATACGTAAAGCTATAAACGAACAAACATTCAACATTTGGGGGGATGGTAAAGGTTTAAAGGACTATATTTATATAAACGACGTTTGTGACATCATTTTTAGGCTTATTAAAGAAGGAGTAAAAACGAATGTTTTAAATATAGCATCTGGTTCTTTACACTCTGTAAATGAAATAGCCAATTCCATAAAAAAAATTGTTCCTTCGTTTAAAGTTGAATATACGAGTTCATCTTTTGTAGATATTCCTAGTTTTGAATTAGACATAACACTTTTAAAGTGTACAATAGGAGAATACAATTACACTACCTTTGAAGAGGGAATGGAAGAAACATTTGAATGGGAAAAACAAGAAAAAATAAATAACTAAAAAACGCTATATATGAATATCCTTTGTTGTATAGACCAGAATTATCTTATGCCATTGTGTGTAACCCTTGCATCTATTTATGAAAATAACAAGGAAACTCATATTACAACACATGTAATTGGCAAAGGATTAGAAGATAGTCATAAGGCAATTGCAAAAGAATTATCCAATAAATATCATCAAGAAATCTTTTTTTATAGCATAGATAAAGAACTTCTTGAAACTTTGCCTGCAGTTCATAGTTACTTAACAAACGCTACGTACATCCGCTTGTTTATTTCAAATATTCTTCCAAAGAATATTGACAAAATCCTTTATCTTGATAATGATATCATAATCAATGATAAACTTGACGATTTATGGAACATTGATATAAAAGGACACCCTTGCGCAGTAGTTATGGATAGTTATGCTTATGATATCAGTCATTTTAATAGGTTACAATATCCAATGTCAAAAGGATACTTCAATGCTGGAGTTATGCTCATTAATTTGAAATATTGGAGAGAACATAAAGTATTGGAACAAGCCTTATCATTTGCTGAAAAATATAAGGAACGTATATATATGGCGGACCAAGACATTATGAATTATCTCTTTCAAGATAGCAAGATTAATCTACCTTTAAAATTCAATTCTATTTGTACTTATTTCTTCATAAGAAAGCCTGTACCGTATGAACTATGGGATGAATTAAAAGAAGCGCAAGAACATCCTGTTATCATCCATTTCACTTGGATAAAACCATGGTTTTACGAAGGATTAGATCACCCATACGCTAAAGAATTCTTCAAATACCAATCCTTGACCAAATGGAATGGCATGCCTTTAAAGTATTATTACAAAGGATGGGAGAAATATAAATTTATTATCAATTCATTTTTGAGAAAAATAGGTTTAAAAAAGAAATACTCCCCTTATATCGATATACAATTATAGTATGGTCATTAATTCTCTTAATTTTTTATTGTTCTTTATTCTTGTATTTTCTTTATACTACATACCCCAAAGAGATAAGAACATACAAAATACAATTCTATTTATAGCCAATTATGCCTTTTATGCTTTTGCTAATTGGTATATGTGTTTGTTCCTTCTAATAATGAACATCGCCACATATTGGATGGGAATCAAGATAGAAAAAAGTAAAAAAAATATATATGTGGTTTTAAGTATTATAATAGGATTAATACCTTTAATTTATTATAAGTATTACCATTTCTTACTTGAATCCATATATGATACATTTCATTTAATAGGGGTTCACATGCATGAATCAACTGTAAAAATTGCATTACCTTTAGGAATTTCTTTCTTTACATTTAAGATTATTAGTTATTTCATTGAAATACATAAAAGCAATATTAAAGCTGAGAAAAATTTCATCATCCTTTCGAACTATATTTCATTTTTCCCAACAATAATTTCCGGACCAATTGATCGACCGAATTCTTTTATTTCTCAACTTTTAGTAATTCGCAAGTTTAATTATGAATTAGCAGTAGATGGATGCAGACAAATACTATGGGGACTTTTTAAGAAAATGGTAATAGCAGACAACATTGCCAATATAGTAAATGAGGTTTGGAACGACTATACGAATCTTCCCGCATCTACGTTAATTTGGACTGCTTGTCTTTACAGCATACAAATATATGCAGATTTTTCAGGATATAGCGACATGGCTATTGGAGTTAGTAAACTGTTAGGTTTTAACATTATCAAAAATTTTAACATGCCATATTTTAGTAGGAACATGAATGAATTTTGGAAGAAATGGCATATCTCATTAACTTCATGGTTTACTGATTATATCTATAAACCATTAGGAGGAAATCGATGCTCAAAAATACGCCATCTAATAAATATTTTAATTGTCTTCCTAGTTAGTGGGCTATGGCATGGTGCCAATTGGACCTTTGTTTTATGGGGCGCTTTTCATGGTTTATTACTAATAATAAGCATTTTGATGAAACAAGAGAAGTATAAAGATATTATTGCAAAAGATAAAAATTTACCCAAATTCACAGAAATCGTTTTAATGTTAAAAGTCTTCATGCTATCTACAATTGGTTGGATTTTATTTAGGGCTGCAACAATATCAGATGGTTTTTTATATCTAAAACGAATATTTACTACAACATGGTTAATAAGACCTGATATCCATATAAATATTCTCTCATACATCTTTATCTTATTCGTACTTGAATGGATTACACGAGATAAAGAACATCCACTTCAACTTAAAAGCAACAAATTTGTATCATATTCTCTATATTTATTTTTGACATATTTGATAATTTATCATCAAGGACAATCATCGGATTTTATCTATTTTAAATTCTAATTGTTTTTATGAAAAAAATTATAATTCAAACTCTTATTATAACCATTGTCTTCGGGGCTATTTTTAATTTATATAGTTTTTCTCGATTACATTTGACTTATAAAAATCCACATGGAGAATATGCTCTCCCATTAAATGGGAGCGAAATATTTAGTGCAATTTATAAAAGCAAAACTAAGAAAAAAGTAAAAAAAGTCATTATTGGTGATTCTGTCGCTGAACAAATATATAGTGTCAACGAGTATAATGACTCTATATATTCATTATCATGTAATCAAGCTATAACACTTGCTGGGCATTATTGTTTACTTAAGAGTTTCATAGAAACAAATAAGGAGTTGTTGCCCGAAGAAATCATTCTATACTATAATCCATTTAGCCTCAAGAACAATTTGGATCGTTTTGCTTTTCATTATTTCTTGAAATTTTTCTATTATAACAGCGAATATGAAGCAGAACTGAACAATGAGTTAATAAACTCGAGAGTAAAAAAAATTCCATACCACTTCCTAGCGAAACTACCCGTAATAAAAGGTATAAATTGGAGTCCATCATATTCACTTCCAGACGAGAACGCAGGTCAATGGTGTAGCCCTATAACAAAATGTTATTTAAATAAAATAGACAGCATATGTAAAGAAAACAATTTAAGTTTTAATTTTTACCCTTCTCCTGTCAAAGAAGATAGAAAAAAAGAATTACATAATCTCCTTTTAGATACAGACCGTCTATTAAAAACTTATATAGATAACTTAAATTACAGACCATCTAATGAATTTACAGACCAAATTCATTTTAAAAAGAATTACATACCTCAAAACCCTCTAAATTTATAATTTATGAAGAAAAGAATACTCGTGTCAGGAGGATGGGGATATCGTAATTTAGGAGATGACGCAATCTTAATCTCTACCATTAAGATACTAAAAAGGGATTACCCCAATTCAGATATCGTCATTACATCATATAACCCTATAGAATCTCTAAAATGCGTCAAAAAAAGTATTTTGAGTGAAGTGGAGATTATTCCATCTATTCAGAGAATTATTTTTGGCTACACTTTACAATACATTTTTATAACTCCTATTGTTTGGAATACTTTCTTTAAGATTAAATATCATTTATGGAATATATTTCACAAAAATAAAATTGAATTTTATTACTATCTTTTAGAAAAACATCCGAGAATATTAAGATGGATTCTATCACTCCTCTACAAAAAAATCGAGAAACAGTTTAAAGATATTGACTTATTTATCATGTCTGGAGGAGGATATTTAAATGAATCACACGAATGCAATATCGGTCATTTCCTTGAAATAGAATGGGCAAAGAAGAAAGGTATTCCTATTTATTTAATTGGGCAAACAATTGGTCCATTTGAAAATAAAAGGACTAAAAGTCTAGTGCAAAGATACTTATCCCTTTCTGATAAAATTATAGTTAGAGATTTAGAAAGCCAAGAAGAACTTGAACATTTGGGAATAAAAGTAGATGAGCATATCACTCCCGACTTAGCAATATACGATACATCTATATACAAAGGAGTCCGATCGTATATAACAATAATTCCCTTTTTCGGAATCCACAATCGGATAAATGAGATAATAGAAGTTATTGAGGAGCTAGTAAATACAACTGGGAAAAAGGTTCTAATAACGATTTCTCAGCAATGGACTATTCCACAAAAATATGCAGAAACAATTTATAAAGAATTAGAGAAAAGAAATATAGATACTACATATAAAATCCCTAAAAATGTGATGGAGTTGCAAGATTTACTATGTAAAAGCTACATCGTTCTTTCACAAAATCTACATGGACTAATTATGTCATATAGAGTTGGAACTAAAATAATTTCACTCAATGACAAAAGGAAATTTCAAACATTTATATCACAAACTTTTGAAAATGGAAAATGTTTCAATATTGAAAGTTTTAATAAGGAAGAACTTCTAAATTACTGCATGAATATTATTAATGATAGAATTATAAATAAGGATAGAAACAATATTATAAAACAAATTTCTCTTAAATGAAAATTGCTGTTGTAATACCTATATATAAACCATTTCTAAAAGATAGTGAAACTGCATCATTAAGGCAAGTTTTATCAATTCTTAGAAATTATACTTTCTCTTTTGTTATTCCAAAAGGCATAGACATTTCAAGATATCTACAGATTTGCAACGACTATCCCGAAACAAATATAATTTATGAGGAATTTGACCCTAAATGGTTCGAAGATATTAAATCATACAATTTATTATGCCTATCTCCTTTATTCTACAAAAAATATATTGCATTCGATTATATACTTATATATCAGTTAGACGCTTGGGTTTTTAATGATTCATTATATGAATGGTGTAAAAAAAATTATGATTATATAGGTGCTCCATGGATTGAATACGATCAAACCGGGAAAGAAGTTTTTCTTGTTGGCAATGGCGGATTTTCATTGAGAAGGGTTCAATATTTTATAGATTTATTAAAAGAGAATAACAATATTTTTTCATTTAAGCAATGGATGAGTAACTGTAAAACATTCAAGGACTATATTTTGCTTATTCCTCATATATTGGGTTATCATGCCAATGGCGCATTCTTCCTATCCAGATTAGGAAAAGAAATCAATGAAGATATCATAATATCAAAATTGCTACAACATACAAAATATCCTCCTCGAATTCCGAGTTATGATGAAGCAATCTCGTTCGCTTTTGAATGTAAACCTTCATTGATGTACGCAATCAATAACAATCAACTTCCTTTTGGTTGTCATGCATTTGAGAAATGGGAATTTCAAACATTTTGGTCAAAATTCATTAAAATATAAGATGTATCCGTTTTCTATTATTACAATTAATTACAACAATAAAATTGGATTAGAGAAGACTTTAACTTCCATAAGTTCTCAAAAAAATAAAAATTTTGAGTTTATTATTGTTGATGGGGGAAGTACTGATGGAAGTGTTGATTTACTTAGAAAAAACTCAAAAATCATTTCTAAATATATTTCCGAAAAAGACTCTGGTATATATCATGCAATGAATAAGGGCATAAAAATGTCTTCTGGTAATTATCTAATCTTTATAAATAGTGGCGATTGTTTAGTTGATGAAAATGTAACTGACGAAATCAATAAAATAAAATTTGATGCAGACATTTTACAGGGTGATACGATATGCACAAGATGTGGTGAAATCTCACATATATGGGATGCTCCTTTACATGTAACATGTAATACATTTTATAGCGGTTCTTTAAGTCATCAGAGTGCTCTTATTCGTAGAGAACTTTTCATTAAAACTCCGTATGATGAAAATCTCCGCATAGCATCAGATAAAAAATTCTTCTTTGAACAATTGATACTTCGTAATGCTTCCTACAGAAAATTAAACCTACTTATTGCAAAATTTGATGTAGAAGGAATTAGTAATCAAATTGACATGGAGAAGAAAAAACAGAAAGAGAATCGAATAATCATAAATGAATTACCATCCATCTTTCTCGCAGATTATGATGATTTTATAGGAAATAGAAGCGAAGTTGAAAAATGGGCATATAAAAATCGTTATTCTTTTTCTGTCCGACTCTTTTCCTTACTACTTATATTTTTAAATAAAATTAAGCGTAAAATACATTTAAGATGAAAAACATCTTATTCTATATATCAAGGTATCCGGGGTATGGCGGGATAGAAAAGGTCACATCTGTTCTTGCCAATTATTGGAGTAAAGTCATAGGCTGGAAAGTGTACATACTATCTGTACAAGCACAAGATCTAAATCTTCTATCAGAATTAGACAAAGATATAAAAGTATATTTCCTGCCGAAACCTCATGAAATTTCATCCTCCGAAAATATTGATTTACTAAATCAAATAATAACAAACAATAATATAGACTGGATAATTTATCAAGACTCATACGCAAAGACAGAGGATTTATTATACGCAGTAAAAGATAAATGTAAAATTGCTATCTGTGAGCACAATCTACCAGGCTGTATTAGCAAACAGGATTATTTAAATTGGAAAACACACAAAGTAAAATCTATTATTGATTTCATTCATAAATTCACTTATTTTAAGCACCGATTAAAAGTTAATGAATGGGAACGTAATAGAAGATGTAATTTGTATGAGCTTTGTAATAAATATATTCTACTAAGCAAGAATTACATCCCTCTTTTTCAAAACATAACAAAAATCAAAGATTTAAAGAAACTAACATGGATAAATAATCCAACTACCAACAATACCATAAACGTACGCAAAACAGAAGTTAAGAAAAACTTTATTTTCATTGGACGGCTTGATGATCAAAAAGGAATTAGTCATCTCCTACACATATGGAAAGGCATAGAATTCCAACACCCAGAATGGTCTTTAAGAATTATAGGTGACGGGGTTAAAAGGAAAGAAATAGAGGATTTTATTAAAAAAAATCATCTTTCTCGAATCTTTATAGAAGGATTTCATCCAAACATAAACGAATACATTGACAATGCATCTATTCTTCTAATGACTTCTATCTATGAGGGATGGCCTTTAGTTCTCTTTGAAACAATGGGAAGAGGAATTGTACCTATTATATTCAATAGTTTTGATTCGGCGCACGAGATAATTGATAACTATAAAAATGGGATATTAGTAGAACCTTTTAATATAAATTTATTTATTAAGGAAATTGAAACCTTAATGAACAATAATGAATTGATTTTGTATATGTCAAATAATGCCATTAATAAGGCAAAAGACAACCATATTTCAAATATAAATAAAAAATGGATTGAAATTCTTAAATAGCTATGAACACATTAAAGTATGAAAAGATATTTGCGTTTAGCATATTACTAACCACTATATTTTCAATAAACCCTTGGTGTAGAATTCCAATAGGTAATCTTTATTTAGAATGGCTCACCATTTTTATAATCTTTTTCTTCTTATTTTATTATATAAAACAGAACCATCTTTTTAAAGCACCAGAATATCGTATATTATCTATTTATCTAGTATATGTATTCATTCAAATAGTTAGAGGTGTTTTTATAGCTGATAATTACTGGGAATACAAACAACTTATTGATGGAGGTTTTGCTTTATTAGTACCTCTGCTTATTTACTATTTTGCTGACCCCTATAGATTATCATATATATTTAGATATTGGTTTAAGTATGCATTTGTTCTATTGGGTTTTTTTTATGTTTGGAATTTACATCAAAGTTCATACTGTTTCTATTTTGCTCCTGTTTTATTTATTGGTTGTTTTATACCATGTATAAAAGGGAAATGGAAATATACAATTCTAATCTCTGTTTTAGTTTTGCTTATAATAGCACCTTACGCTAGAAGTCAAACTATTAAAGCATTTATGTGTCTGCTTATGAGTTTACTGATTTTATATAAAAAACACATCAGTACTTCATTAATTAAAATCTTACATTGGGGTTGTTATATCATTACCATTGTTTTGTTAGTATTAGGATTAAGTGGTAAATATAATGTTTTCGATGATATTGAAAAAAAAGACCGTTTTCATTCAGATTTTACGCAGCAAAATTTAAATGAGGATACTAGAAGTACCATCTATATAGAGGTTTTAACCTCCTCTATCAAAAACAATTATATTATTTGGGGACGCTCTCCTGCTCGCGGGAACGATAGTCAAACATTCGGTAAAATCATTGAAAAACAAACTAATACAGGGAGGTTAGAAAGACACTCTAATGAAGTTGGTTCATTAAATATTTTTACATGGATGGGTATTATCGGAGTTATTCTTTATTTATTCTTGTTTCTGAGAAGTTCATATTTAGCTGTGTACAAATCTAATAATTTCTATATAAAAATTGTCGGATTCTACATCGCATTTAGATGGTTGTATAGTTGGATAGAAGATTTTAATAGATTTGACATAATGAATATTTCATTATTCGCAATGGTTGCTATGGGTTACTCTGAAGCAATCAGAAACATGTCTAATGTTGAATTCAAAAAATGGATTAATAGTTTTTTACCAAAAAGAGTATTATGACAAAAAAAAGTATAGCTGTTATTATGACAGTATATAATAGAAAAGACAAAACTTTAAAATGTCTTTATTCGCTTTTCAAGCAAAAAAATCTCGATGACCACATCATTGATATATATTTAACTGACGATGGATCTACTGATGGAACATCAGATGCTATTAAAATTCATTTCCCGACTGTAAATATCATACAAGGTAATGGTAGTTTATTTTGGACAAAGGGCATGTGGACAGCATGGAAAGTCGCTGAATCTAAAAAAGAATATGACTATATCTGTTGGTTAAATGATGATGTTGCCTTATTTGAAGACGCATTGAAACATATATTAGATTGTTCTGAAGAAAAAGAGAATAAGGCCATCATCTCTGGTATAATGTGCGACACTGAAGATCATTCTAAAACTACTTATTGCGGAAGATTCAATAAAAAATTAATTATTGAAAATGGGGAAATGCAAGAAATTGAATACCTTCACGGAAATTTTGTATTAATACCCCAATCCGTTTATAAAAGTATTGGTATTATTGATAATTATTACTCTCATTCGGGTGGTGATACAGATTACTCAATGACCGCTATAAGAAAAAACATAAAAGTATTTTCTAGTAGAAAAAAGTGTGGCACATGCAAAAAGAATTTATTAAAACCAAAATGTTTCTTAAAAGAAACTCCATTATTTAGAAGATTTAAAAATTTATATACCCCTTTATCATACTCAATGCCTAAAGATATTTTTCACTTTGATTGTAAGCACAGAAATATTATTGTTGCTATCTTGCATTTTATTTCTCTTCATCTCAAATGCTTATTCCCAAAGTTTTAATATGGATATAATAATATTTTCTTCTTATTCATTTATTTGCAAAGTAAATAACTATGGTAGTTTACTTCAATATTTTGCATTGCAAACTTTTCTTGAAAAACACGGACATAATGTAAAATGGTTAAAATATACTAGGTCTGAAGCCAAAGGTATAAATCGTTATTTAAGAAAAAAGATTCTAAAAAGTCGTTATCTAAAAAGTGAGTTTATTTTTCATAACAAAGAAGAGTTCAACTCTTTTGTTGTTAATAAATGTCATTTTTCAGAAACATACAATGATTATAAGACTTTAAAGAAAAATCCTCCAATGGCCGACATATATATAATTGGAAGCGATCAAGTTTGGGCTGGTTATCATCCTGACAAATATCTACAATGGACTCCGCCCAACAAAAAAAGAATATCATACGCAGCCTCATTTGGAAAAGATAATGTTAAATCCTTTATGAAGCCTTTAATTTGGTATTATTTAAATAGATTTAATGCTATATCTGTAAGAGAACCAGAAGGTGTTAATATCATCAATTCGTGTTGGCACAAAGATGCAAAATATGTAATTGACCCTACATTTCTTATAGAGAAAGAAGATTATTATCAATATGAAAATCATTCAACACCGTTAGAAGGAGACTTTATATATGGATATTTTGTGAACCCATTTAATGCCGACAAATGTCCTTACGAAAATGAACTAAAAGAAATGGAGAATATCTTGCGATATAAAATATACATCACTGCTATTCAAAATGCTGAATATGCTTTCTCCAATTTTAATCTTGTATATCCCTCTCCCATTGGATGGATTAAAAATATAGATAATTCTAAATATTTTATTACAAACTCCTTTCATGGCATTGCTTTTGCTATCAACACAAATACTCCTTTCTTGTTTTTACCACAAACAGGGAGTTCAAAGGTTGAAAATAATAGACAAATCAGTTTATTAAAGAAATTGGGATGTGAAGAACGTATCTATAATAGTTCTAAAGGCAGTTTATACAAACAAATAACAAAACCTATAGATTGGAATCTAATAAATCTTAATAAAGAAACATTTAAAAGGGAATCTATTAAGTTTTTATTAGATAATATCCAATATTAAAAACAAAAATAAATCATATGAAAGTTCTTTGGGTTGCTATGAATCCATCGCATTTTGACCAATCTGTTAAAAGGGATAAATATGGTGGTGGTGGATGGATTTCGTCTCTTCAAGATTTAGTCGGAAAATATGCTCCAAATATACAACTTGGAATTACATTTTTATATCCTCACAATACTAAAAAAAGGGAGATTGACAATGTTACATACTTTCCGATTAAAGAGAACAAGAAAAAAGGATTTGCTAAACTCTTGTATTATTGGCATGGATTTAAAAAGGAAAATCAAAAACAGTATCTCCCACACATACAAAACATTATACAAGAGTTCAAGCCTGACGTTATTCATCTATGGGGTGTTGAAAATGTGTTAGGTTCCGTTTGTCTTTTAAAAGACGTTCCTGTTGTTGCTCATTTGCAAGGTTTTCTCTCTCTATACATATATACATACTATCCATATGGCATGAACAAATACTCTTTCAAATGGAGTAGATTCTCGTTAAATGAGTGGATTTATAAAAATGGATTCATCTTTAATGAAAAAAAAATGGCGAAGAGAGCAAAAGTTGAAATTGAATATTTAAAAAATGTACCAAACGTTATTGGAAGAACGCATTGGGATAAGAATATAGCAACTTTTAACAATCCGAACGTCAATTACTTCCATATTAACGAAACATTAAGGAGCGATTTTTATACTGCAAAGAAATGGAATAAGCCTAGAAATAATAAATTTATAATATTTTCAACTCTTTCTGAAACTCTTTATAAAGGATTTGATTTAGTACTAAAAACAGCGGCTATTTTAAAAGAATATAATTCATTTGATTTTGAATGGCATATAGCAGGTGTTAATAACAAATCTGAATATACAAAGTTCTTTGAAAAGATATGTAATTTAAAAACCAGTTCTATTAATGTTCACCTTTTAGGACCATTACAGCCCGAACAAATAATTAAAGAATGTCTATCTGCAGATTTATATGTACATCCATCTTATATAGACAATAGTCCAAATAGTCTTTGTGAAGCTCAGATATTAGGTGTTCCTATAATCGCTACTAATGTTGGTGGAATTAGTTCATTAATAGAGAATAACATTACCGGTCATCTTATTCCTGCCAACGCCCCCATAGATCTATCAATATCAATAAAAGATTGCTATGGCAATGAAGAAAAATGGAAAGACATGGCGCATAAAGGTATGTTATTAGCCATTGAAAGGCATAATCCTAAAAACATAATTAACGATTTGTTAAAAGTTTATTCATCCATAGCACAAAATTAAAAAATACTTATATTCCTTCTTTTCTAAATTCAGTTTATGACACTCTCTATTATTATTCCATTATATAATAAGGAAAAATATATAAAGGACACCATTGAGTCAGTGATCAGTCAGACCTTTACCGATTATGAGATTCTGATTATTAACGATGGGTCGACAGATAGGTCATTATCCGTTGTAGAATCAATAAACAATCCTCGTATCCGCATCATTGATAAGTGTAATGAAGGGGTTTCTGCCACAAGGAATAGAGGTGTATGTGAAGCTCAAGGAGAATACATATGCTTTTTAGATGCCGACGACCATTTGTGTCCTGGTGCTTTTGAAGAGTTTAACCGAATGAGATTGGAATCCGGGAAATGTGAGATTCTTATTGGCAGTTTCATTGAAAAAGACGAAATAGGGCATATAAGAAAGACGTGCATCAATCAAACAAAGGGATTGACAAAAGATCCTATGCGTGCTTTATGGAACAAGGAATTTTCCTCACGGATGGGAAATACATTCATAAAGAAAACACTCATTGAAAGGGTTGGACTAATGCGAACCGACTTGACCTTATACGAAGATAAAGAATGGAATCTAAGATTGTTCCGAAATAGTTGCGTTTATACCTCTACCGAAATCATAATGGAATATAAAAGGAATGGTGAGGGTTTAAGCCATAAATCCATTCCAATAAACAAAGATTTTGCAGGCCACGTTAAATTAAAACAAATCACCAACAAATACGAAAAACGTATTCTCCTTGATTTTCTCTTTCGCAGGCTAGTAAGAAGAATCATTGCGAGAGACTTTAAAGGCGCTATGACTATCATTAAGAATAACTTATAAAGATTAATCGATATGCTTCAAAAATTAAAGAAAATCTTCAAGTTCTTTCCTATTAAGCGCGCCTTAGGCGGTAGCGGAAAGAATTCCCGTATAGAGTTTCCTACATATATTGCCGAACCAAGTGCGCTGTACATGGAAGAAAACACGCTCATCAGGAAATATGCTAAAATTCAGAATGCACCCAATGAGAAGATTACAATAAAAAAATATACCGTCGTAAGTATGAATTGTTCCATCATTACGAACAGTCATAGAAACACCGTTGGTATTCCGCAAATTTTATTGAGTGCATCTCACATTAATGACAAATCAAGCGATTTAACCATTGAAGAGGATGTTTGGGTGGGAGCGAATGTTACAATACTTCAAGGAGCAAATTTAGGAAGAGGTTGCATTTGCGGTGCAAGTAGCACTGTAACTAAGCCAGTCCCGCCGTATGCCTTAGTTGTGGGATCTCCGGCAAAAATAGTTGGCGTTACGTATACGATTGATCAAATTTTAGAACACGAAAAAGCCTTATATAAAGAAGAGGAACGATTCACAAGGGAATATTTAGAAGATTTGTTTGAGAAGTATTACAAGGACAAAAAAGTGTTCGGTGTAAAAACCGATTTAACAGAAGAAGACTTGAAAGCACTGGAAAGAGCTAAAAAACAAAGAAATTTTATAGAACTCAACGTATAGTCATCATTTCACTTTATATGAATCGTAATATAAGCATTGACATTCTTAAGTTCCTTGCTGTTTTGTTTATAACAAACAGCCATATGGATTTGTTATATGGTGAATATTCTTATTTAGCCACCGGTGGTGCTATTGGGGATGCATTATTCTTTTTTATTTCCGGATTTACCATATTCCTTGGAAGGGACTATAAAGATTTTGGTAATTATTACAAAAGAAGAATAAACAGAATATACCCTACCGTTTTTGCATGGGCAATGATTAGTAGTATTTTTCTACATAATAATAAATCGTTCATTGATATTCTCATTACAGGTGGTAGTTGGTTTGTGTCATGTATTATGATTTACTATGTCTTTCTCTATTTTATTAGAAAATATTTAATCAACCATCTAAAACCAGTGTTTTTTACAACTATAGCCATTTCTCTATCTTTATATCCTATATTCAGAGAAGTTGATACATTTAACATTTATGGTGATACATATTACAAATGGGTATTCTTTTTCTGTTATATGCTTCAAGGGGCTATACTTGGGTTACATTCTAAACAGAATACTCTTTATATAAAAAGTGGGTGGTTAGAGATTTCAAAGGTCTTGCTATGTACAATTGCATTTTATGCGTTCTGTTACTTTAAAACAAGCATACAATTTAATTATATTCAACTTATATCATTAATTCCATTATCTGGTATTACATATTATTTGTATAGATGGTGTAATAGTGATTGTGTGAAAAGTCTATTTTCGAATAAAATCATAGGAAATATCATATCTATTATTGGAGGACTATGTTTGGAGGTATATCTTGTGCAATCAAGCATATTTACAGATAAACTAAACTTCCTATTTCCTCTTAACATTCTCATTATTTTTGCAGTTATTCTTGTATGTGCATACCTCCTCAGATGTTTAAGTCGGATTTGGGCACAAACATTTAAAGATTGCGATTATAATTGGAAAGAAGTTTTTAAAATTCACCCTTGAAAGCTTTGAAAAAAGGTTTGTGGAGAAAATAAAAGAAATAGTATAGAGGTTGGAGATTCCTCGTCGCTCCGCTCGGTTGGAAGGACAAAAGAGGGAGAGATTCCTCCCGTCGGTCGCAATGACAAGAGAGTACAGGGTGAAGAAGGACGAAAATACGAAGTCATTTCATACATGATATTCAAGGACATCGATCTTCATGAGGCGCACAAAGATTTGATGCATGCTAAAGAGCATCATCGAACGCAAGAAGAGATTATTAAGGAACTGAAAGAAGAAGTAAAGGAACTCTCAGAAAGAGAGTTCCTAGTGTTCCTTATGCGTATATATGCAGAGATGGAAAGTAGGGCTACTTCTCCCCTCTTCAAACATCTGCAGTCGCCCATGAAACAAATCCTCTATCTGATTGATGTTTATTACAGCGTAAGAAATAAATCAGGAAAAGAAATAATTACCGAAAGTAAATGGGATTCCATTTCTTTTCTTTTGGGAGAAATGGAATTGGCTTATTTCGTCAGTATCGGATTCGATAATAACGGTAATGCCTATCACGATGAACGTGGCGATAAAGTGGAGGTGTCCTTAGCGGTCTTTATGAACCATTTTAGCAACTGTCGTTTATGCTACGAGGAACAGACACTTGACAGATTGAAACGGCATTGTACGTTGTATGATAAAGAAATAAAAAATGAATTCGGTTTTACCATTAATGACGCCATTACATTTTCTTTGCACATGCGTACGCTAACCAACCAAAAATATACCAAGAATATGTTGGCTTACGCTCAATCTTACAACTATTTTTATGAGAATCCTGATATTTGGAGCGGATTAACAGATGTGTTCGCTGAACGCGGTTTCAAACATAATGAATGGATATTACAACCTGAATTAACTGAATTACGAGAACATGGCTCCATGAGTCCCGGAGAACTTTTCTTACATTCCAAAGAGGAGATTGAATCGGTTAAAATAAACAAACAGGCTCTACAAGATATTCTTAAATTCATCTGTTATAATAAAGAAGAGTTATGCGATAAGGTTGTATATTATGCCGAGAATCATGTGTCTGAAAAGTGCCCTTTAGTACCGCTGAATGGTGAATACGCTTGTTTAGGTAGCAAATTCCTATTGGAGGCTTTTTATTATCGGTTGGATGCTTTTTTACAAAATAACGTTATTGGGGGACAGAAATACAAAGAACGTAAGGACACTGCATTAGAGAATAAAGTTCTGACCATTTTTAAGAAATTCTTTGGGAATAAGACGCTTTTCTTTTCGAATTACAGCGTGGATGGGAAATCTGAGAATGACCTCCTAATTATATACAAAGATTCTTGTTTTATTGTTGAGGTGAAGAACTGCTCTTTTAGGGAACCTTTCAGAGAACCTATAAAGGCATACGACAGGATAAAAAGTGATTTCGCAAAGGCTGTTCAACTGGGTTATGAACAGTGTAAACGCGTAGAAGACGTTTTTTACTCCGATACATGCATCAATATTATTGATGGCAAGGATATGAAAACGATACTTCACCGATTGAATGGAAGAAAAATTCAACGCGTTTTTTCTATTGTCGTGACTGAACATAAATACGGACCTATTCAAACGAATCTTGAAAGACTTCTGAAGAAGAATGAAAAGGATTTATATCCTTGGTCGGTATGTGTTGATGACTTGGAAATATTTTTGACGCTTCTTAAACGTTTGAAAAAGGGTATTGCAGCTGAGTGGCTCATTGATTTTCTTGATTATAGAGAAGGATTTCATGAGCATTTGATTTGTTTTGATGAATTGGAACTTTGCGGATTGTTTCTCTGCCAAAAGGATCAATTTAAACAATGTTCTGAAATGGATGGTGTTGTCAATACATTCGGTGGCATGGGGGAAATTTTTGATGCTTACTATCATATTGGATTGGGATTTGAGAATGAGCTTGACTCTGACATTAAAAGGAATTATAAACTGAAAGATTACGCAAAATCTTTTAATATTGAAACTGTACAAGGAAGAGATGTATTATCTTTTCAAAAAGAGACTCTTCATTAAAATGATTTAGTAGAATAACAGAAGAGGATATTTTAGATTCCTCCCGTCGGTCGGAATGACATGGGGATTTTGGATTGAGATTCCTCCCGTTGGTCGGAATGACAGTGAATGAAAGGTCGGAATGACAGAAAAGGGGGAAATAAATAGGATAAATTTCGGGGAAAAGAAATAAAGCTTTATGTTTTTACTCAAAGATGTTACTTTATTAAAGGATAAAAAGGCATTAGGGGATTTGCCTAAAGGTAAACTCCTAATCAATACTATCAATGCTCATTCGTACAATACTGCATTGAAGGATAATCTATTTGCAGAGGCGCTGACCAAAGGAGATGTACTGATTCCTGATGGTGCAAGCATCGTTAAGGCGTGTCGCTGGCTGAAAGCTAAATCGCAACCGACAGAACGAATTGCCGGATGGGATTTGTTCATGCATGAAATGGAGAAGATTAACGTTAACTTTAACGATAACGGGAACGGGAACTTTAACGGGAACGGGAACTTTAACGGGAACGGGAACGATAACGGGAACGATAACGATAACTTTAACGGGAAGGATTGTACTGAGAGAAAGGGGCGGGTGATGTTCATGGGTAGTTCGGAGATGGTATTGGGACTGATTAGAGAAAGGGCTGCAAAGGATTATCCTAATATTGAAATAGTAACCTATTCCCCACCCTATAAGGCGGTGTTTACTGAGGAGGATAATCGTGCCATTATTGAGGCTATCAATAAGGCTGACCCCGACCTTTTATGGATTGGTATGACTGCTCCTAAACAGGAGAAATGGACGTATGAGCATTGGAATGAACTGAAGATTCATTGCCATGTGGGTACTATCGGAGCTGTATTTGATTTTTATGCCGGTACTGTCAAAAGGGCTCCTATTTGGTGGCAAGAACATGGATTGGAATGGTTGTACCGTTTACTCAAAGAACCACGCAGGATGTGGAGACGGTATATCATCGGTAATACTCTCTTTCTATGGAATATACTAAAAGAATATAGAAAATGATAAACACAAAACTTAGCAATGCTTTTGCAGTCACATTGAAACTTTGTACTTTTGCTCCGCAATAAAGTTTTATGGAACAGACTCTGAATAGTAGAAAAACGAATAAGAACATTCCATTCAAGAAGATTCTTAACTTTAAACTGATAGCATACGCTATAGGTATTTTGCTTTGGGTGGAAGGTGGTATGCTACTACTTTGCATGGGGGTGTCATTGTTCTATCATGAGGCTTGTTTCAAGAGTTTCCTTTATACTGCCATTATCAACGTTTTGATTGGTGGAGGATTGATATTTTACGGGAAAGGAGCGGACACATGGATGACCCGAAAGGATGGGTATTTCATCGTTACTCTGACTTGGTTGCTGTTTACCGTTCTCGGTATGTTGCCTTTCTTGATAAGTGGCGAAATCTCTTCCGTAACGAATGCTTTTTTTGAAACCATATCGGGTTTTACTACGACGGGGGCTACAATTCTTGACAATATTGAGGCCATGCCAAAAGGTATGCTTTTCTGGAGAAGCTTGACTCAATGGATTGGCGGATTGGGTATAATGTGTTTCACGATAGCTCTTTTGCCCGTTTTCGGAGGTGGTAATCTTCAATTGTTCAGCGCTGAGGCTACTGGAGTTATTCACGACAAGATTCACCCGAAAATCAGTATCAATACTAAACTCATTTGGACAACTTACATCTTAATTACAGGATGTTGCACTACCTTACTTTATTTAGGAGATATGGATCTTTTTGATGCTGTGTGTCACTCTCTTACTGCACTGGGTACCGGTGGTTTTTCTACAAAACAGGATAGTATCGCATTTTGGAACTCACCTTACATAGAATACATTCTCGCTATTTTCATGATTATTGCCAGCTTGAATTTCTCCTTACTGGTGACGTGTATGCAAGGCAAATTCAAACGATTATTTGGTAATAGCGAAATAAGATGGTTTCTGAGTTCGGTTTGTATTATGACGATTATCATTACAGCCTCATTATTCTTTCAAAGAGACTATCCCATAGAAATGGCTTTTCGAAAAGCTTTCTTCCAAGTTTCCACCATTCATAGTTCTACCGGATTTGCTACGGATGATTATAATATGTGGCCTCAATTCACATGGGTTATTCTTTTATTAGCAATGATAGCGGGAGGATGTACCGGTTCTACTGCGGGAGGCGTAAAAAATATGCGTATCATGATTTTATATCATAACATAAAGAATGAGTTTAAACGACTGATTCATCCTAATGCGGTGTTGGCTGTGCGGATTAACAAACAGGTGATTCCGCAGACTTTATTGAACACGATTTCTACTTTCATCTTGTTTTTCATCACTTGTTCGCTCATTGGTACGATGTTACTCATGGCGCTTGACGTCAACTTCCTTGAAGCATTCAGTTGCACCATTTCATCACTCAGCAATACGGGACCGGCATTAGGGGAATATGGTCCTGCTTTTACCATGAACGGATTACCGGAAGCTGCAAAGTGGATTTTATCTTTCTTGATGCTCATCGGTCGTTTGGAACTGTTCTGTGTACTGACCCTGTTCAGTCCTGTGTTCTGGAAGGAGTGGTAAATTAACGGGAACGATACAATAACGTTAACGATAACGTTAACGATAACGGGAACGGGAACGGGAATGTTAAGTCAATGTCAAAGTTACCGTTAAAGTTAAAGTCAAAGTTAAAAGTCAAAGTTATATATGAATAACGAATTATTATCATGTGCTATACGTGCTGCATTGTTGGCAGGAAAAGATATACTTGAAGTGTATAACGACCCGAAGTCGGATTTTGGCATAGAACGGAAGGCTGATAACTCTCCTCTGACTATCGCTGACAAAAGGGCTCATGTGCGAATTGTCAAGTTGCTTGAAGAAACGTCTATCCCTATACTGAGCGAGGAAGGGGCACATACGTCTTATGAAGAACGCAAAGAATGGAAAACGCTGTGGATTGTGGATCCTTTGGATGGTACAAAGGAATTTATCAAGAAGAATGGTGAATTTACAGTGAACATCGCATTGGTGGAAAACGAAAGTCCTGTTTTAGGGGTGGTATATATCCCTGTTACTCGCACTTTGTATTTTGGCGAGTACAGTATGGGGGCATACAAGATTGAGGATATTGATTATCGTTCTGCCGGTCTTTCGGTGGACGATTTGACTGAGCGTGCTGATGAACTGCCTCTTGAACAATCTGACAATAAGGGTTTCGTGGTAGTGGCTTCACGCTCTCACCTATCACCTGAGACGGAGAATTACATTCAAAAGTTGGAGAGCGAATTCGGACACATCAATCTCATTTCATGCGGTAGTTCCATCAAAATTTGTAAGGTGGCTGAGGGTGCGGCTGACGTCTATCCTCGTTTTGCCCCTACAATGGAATGGGATACGGCTGCCGGTCATGCCATTGTGAGGGCTGCGGGCAAAAATATTTTCAAGACTGACGAAAAAACACACCTTCACTACAATAAGGAGGATTTACTCAATCCTTGGTTTATTGTGAAATAAACCCTTCCTATGAAGCTGGCACAAAAGATTTCTCGTCGCTTCGCTCCATCGAAATGACAAAATAATAGTCAAATTCTATTTTGCTTATGTAGAGATTCCTCCCTACGATTCTGAATGAACACGATACTTTAATAGGTCTTTATAACGATAAAAGCTCGCTTCCGCGAGCTTTTTTTATTCGTATATGATTATAGATAACGGTCAACCAAACCTTCCAACTTCTCTTTGTCTTTGAAGTATTTGTAAGTGCCGACCTTAATTTCGGCACAGGCAGGTTCGTCGCATACGATGATACCGTGCGGATGCATCTGAATGGCACTGACGGTCCACATGTGGTTGATGCATTCCTCTATGGCGTGCTTTAACGCACGAGCCTTATTATGTCCGTTGCATATCACCAACACCTCACGAGCTGCCATCACTGTACCCACTCCTACTGTCAAAGCTTGTTTAGGTACTTGATTGATGTCGTTGTCAAAGAAACGACTGTTGGCGATGATGGTATCGGTGTTAAGGGTTTTGATTCGTGTTTTGGAAGTGAGTGAAGAACCGGGTTCGTTGAAAGCGATGTGCCCATCAGGACCGATGCCTCCTAAGAATAAGTCTATTCCTCCTGCTTCGGCTATCATGCGTTCGTAGTTGTCGCACTCTTCCAACAAATCGGGTGCATTACCATTGAGAATATGTACGTTCTCTCGCTTGATGTCTATATGATTGAAGAAGTTGTTCCACATAAAAGAATAATAACTTTCGGGATGCTCTTTCGGCAGACCGACATACTCGTCCATGTTGAACGTTATCACGTTCTCAAAAGATACTTTACCTTCCTTATTCAAACGTATCAGTTCTTTATACATTCCTAAAGGTGACGAACCGGTAGGACATCCTAACACAAACGGATTTTCAGGTGTTGGGTTCTTTTGGGTGATTTTCTCCACCACATAGTTGGCTGCCCAACGTGACACCAAACTATAATCATCTAATATTATTACTCGCATACTTAAATCTTTTAAAAGACATTTAAATTAGTTAAGTACAAAAGTAGTGTTTTTTCAAAAAAACAAGCAAAATCAAAAAAAAAAATCTCATGATAATCTTATTTTTTTTACTCCTCGCCCATCTATATTCTCTTTCGGAACATATTCTGTTATGTTTGGAGATAAATACAGATATTATCCTTAACTTTGCAAAAGAACAATATTAAGTATTCAACAAATGACTGGGACAGCACCTTCCGTATTACTTATTTACACCGGTGGAACCATAGGTATGATAGAGAACCCGGAAACCGGAGCTTTGGAAAGTTTTAATTTTGACCATTTACTGAAATTGGTTCCTGAACTGAAACGTTTCAATTACGACATCAATACTTATTCGTTCGACCCTCCCATTGACTCATCGGACATGGAACCTTATCATTGGGAACGACTGGCCCGCATCATTGAACGAAACTACGACCATTATGACGGTTTCGTTGTTCTGCATGGTACAGACACCATGGCTTACACTGCCTCTGCCCTGAGTTTTATGTTGGAAAATCTTGCCAAACCGGTTATCCTTACCGGCTCGCAACTTCCTATGGGTATGTTACGAACTGACGGCAAAGAGAATCTCATCACATCAATAGAGATAGCTGCTGCCAAGAATCCCGATGGTACGGCAGTAGTGCCTGAAGTTTGCATCTACTTTGAAAGCGACTTGCTGAGAGGTAACAGAACCACGAAAATCAATGCCGAGAAGTTCAATGCCTTCAAATCATACAACTACCCTTGTTTGGGACATAGCGGTATTGACATTAAATTCATGCCACGTCGCATCAGAAAACCAAATGTGAATCAACCTCTTAAAGTACATTATTTATTTGATACGAACGTTGTTGTTCTAACACTATTCCCAGGCATACAGGAATCTATTATTACGTCCGTATTCCGTATGCCACATCTTAAAGCCGTTGTATTAAAAACATTCGGTTCGGGCAACGCTCCGCAAAAGACGTGGCTCATCGATTTGATAAAAGAGGCCAACGAACGTGGTGTCATCATCGTTAACATCACGCAATGTCAATCGGGAAGCGTGGAAATGGAACGTTATGAAACAGGACGACAACTTTTGGAAGCTGGAGTGATTAGCGGGTACGACAGTACTCCGGAATGTGCCTTGACGAAACTGATGTTCTTATTGGGACAGAACTTACCGACAGAAGAAATCAGACGGTTAATGAAAACAAGTATTGCCGGTGAAATCAGTATTGAAGAGTAAATGTCAGATGACTTTTCTTTGCTAAAAGATGTTTACGTCCTTGTTTTTTTCATTAGGACAATGTACTTTCGTCCTTTAAAGAAATCAATAGAACTATGAGCGGATTGTTATTAGGATTGTTATTGCCATTTTTAGGTACTACATTAGGAGCGGCATGCGTATTCCTTATGAAACAGAAAATTCCTACGTTGGTGCAAAAGACACTACTTGGGTTTGCTTCGGGGGTAATGGTGGCGGCATCTGTCTGGTCGTTATTGATTCCTGCCATTGATATGGGGGATGCAGATTCTGCTACTCGGGTTATTCCTGCCGTAGTTGGTTTCTGTGCCGGTATTGCTTTTTTATTGTTAATGGACAAAATTACACCTCACTTGCATTTAGGCAGTTCCTCGCCTGAAGGTCCGAAAAGTAAACTGTCACGCACAAGTATGCTTGTTATGGCTGTAACTTTACATAATATTCCTGAGGGGATGGCTGTGGGAGTGGTTCTGGCGGCTGCTTTAGAACAAAGTGTACACCTTTCCATGGCCGGTGCTTTGGCTTTATCATTGGGTATAGCCATCCAAAACTTTCCTGAAGGTGCTATCGTCTCCATGCCTTTGCGTGGGGAAGGGAATAGTAAGTTGCGCTCGTTTGGCATCGGTGCGTTGAGTGGTATTGTGGAACCGATAGCCGCCATTATCACGATTTTGCTAGCGACTCACATCGTTCCCATACTCCCCTACCTCTTGGCGTTTTCGGCGGGAGCGATGATTTACGTTGTCGTGGAAGAACTCATACCGGAAGCTTCCGAAGGTGAACACTCCAATACGGGAACTATCGGTTTTGCTTCAGGGTTCGTTCTGATGATGATTCTGGACGTTCTATTAGGATGATGCTTTAAGGGTTGAATTCACTCTGTATTCTTTGGGTCCCATTCCAAAGTGTTTCTTGACATATTTACCAAAGAATGACAATGAGGGGAAATCCAACTCTACCATTATTTCTTTGATGCTCTTGGTGGTTTCTACCAATAATTCATGGATATCTTTCGTTACTGCCTTGTGAATCATGCTTGATGCCGTTCTGCCACAGTTCTGTTTGCAGACGGCTGAAAGATATTTTGGAGTAACATTCAATAAATCGGCATAATATGAAACCGAACGCGGACGTGGATAGGTGGTTGCCAAAATATCCATAAAACTCTTAAACAGATTGCGACCTTGAGAAAAATCAGGTTGCTCGAATTTAACGTACTTGGTCAATACTGAATGAAAATCGTACATAAATGATTTCATCAGCATCTGCACTGATTCTTTGTAACACGCAGCACTCTCGTCGCTTAGTTTACTATCCAACAATTCATAATACAGATTGAAACGCCTCATCTCTTCTGTATTCATCGTCAATTTGGGATAGGACATTAAATAAGTCAATACATCCCAATTATATAAGGACATAGAAACAATATTAGAAATCATTTCCTTAGACACACAGATACAATTGACTGTTAAATCGTCAGAACGTTCTCGTTTTTTGATGACCGTTTCCGGCAAAAGCATCAACATATCATGTGAACGAAGGGTATATTCTTCGTCATTGATAACACACACACATTCACCACGCACTACTACACTGATAACAATAAGATCTATTTTTTTTGCTTTTTCATCTTCTTTCTCTATAAAATTCCGGTCATCTTCATGAATTGAGTTGGGCAATGTCGTATGATTCTTTGAGATTCCGAAGTCTTTACATACTAAAAAAATATCTTTCATCATTCATAATTTTTACAAGTGCAAAGTAAAAGGGTTATTCGCAAACAAACAACTTAATATTTTATAAAGAGTTTTCATAAATACTTAAAAAGTTGCTTTTTAATACCTACATCAAATTACAACACAATTGGTTTTTCTGTTCTTCGGAAGTTTTATTCTTGAGTTTTTAGTAACTTTGCCACCTGAAACGAATGTCAATCATGATTTACCCTCAGAACTTCGAACATAAGATTGGTTTCAATGATATCAGAAAACTTTTGACGGACTTTTGTGTCAGCTCATTAGGTCAAGGACGCGTAGAAGCCATGCACTTCATGACCGACGTGCATCAGATTCGTGAGTTACACGAACATACTAAGGAATTTCTGCGTATCATGCAAGGTGAAGAGGATTTTCCCGAACAGGATTTTTATGATGTTCGTCCCGCCCTAAAACGTATAAGGATTGAAGGGACCTATCTGGACGAAAACGAATTGTTTGACCTCAAACGCTCTTTATCCACCATTATCGGTATTGTCAGATTCTTAAATAAGGAAGACGAAGAAACCACTGACAACTCTACGGTCTATCCCGCCCTACACCGCTTATGTCAAGACGTCGTCACCTTCCCACAACTTGTAAAACGTATTGATGCAATACTTGACAAATATGGTAAGATAAAAGACAACGCCTCAGCGGAATTACTACGTATCCGTCGAGAACTCATTGCAACAGAAAGTGGTATATCAAAAACATTACATGCCATTTTACGCCATGCACAGCAGGACGGCATCGTTGACAAAGACGTGGCACCGACCATGCGCGATGGACGACTTGTCATCCCCGTTGTGCCTGCCCTGAAACGAAAAATAAAAGGTATTGTTCACGATGAGTCTGCAACGGGTAGAACCGTTTTCATTGAGCCGGCAGAGGTGGTAGAAGCGAACAATCGGGTGAGAGAATTGGAGGGCGAAGAACGACGCGAAATTATTCGCATCTTGCAAGAATTCACTTCTGAGGTGCGCCCTTTGCACCGAGAATTATTGGAATCATACGAGTTCCTTGCCGAAATTGAATTCATCAGAGCAAAAGCTTGTCTTGCCAATCATATTTCGGCAATTCCCCCTCAAATAAGCAACGCCCCTTTGGTGGATTGGAGCATGGCATGCCATCCTTTACTCAAATTATCGCTTGCCAGACATGGAAAAAAAATTGTTCCATTAGACATCTCACTCCATCAACATCAACGTATCTTGATTATTTCCGGACCTAACGCCGGTGGAAAGTCAGTATGCTTGAAGACGGTAGGACTTCTTCAATATATGTTACAATGCGGACTGCCTATACCTATTGGCGAAAATTCTAAAACCGGCATTTTCGGGAGCATCTTTATTGACATTGGTGACGAACAAAGTATTGAGGACGACTTGAGTACCTACTCCGGACATCTCCTCAACATGAAGCACATGATGAAACATTGCAATGGGAAAAGTTTACTTCTTATAGACGAGTTTGGAGGTGGTACAGAACCACAAATAGGTGGAGCGATAGCCGAAGCTGTATTGAAACGTTTTAATCAGAAAAAGACTTTCGGAATCATTACCACGCACTACCAGAATCTGAAACATTTTGCAGAGGACCATGAAGGGGTAACCAATGGTGCCATGTTGTATGACCGGCAACATATGCAGGCTTTGTTTCAACTCCAAATCGGTAATCCGGGCAGTTCTTTCGCTGTAGAGATAGCCCGCAAAATAGGCATCCCCGAAGATGTTATTGAAGACGCTTCAAAAATAGTCGGCAAGGAATATATCAATGCCGACAAATACCTACAGGACATTGTGCGCGACAAACGGTATTGGGAGAACAAACGCCAAAACATCCATTCGCGCGAAAAGGAAATGGAGAAGACGATTGCACGGTACGAGACGGAGATTGAAGAGCTACAGAAAAGTCGCAAAGAAATCATACGTCAAGCAAAAGCCGAAGCAGAACAACTGCTTAAAGACTCCAATGCCCAAATAGAACGTACCATAAAAGGTATCAAAGAAGCACAAGCCGAAAGAGAAAAAACTCGTAACATCCGTCAGGAATTGGACGATTTCAAACAGACATTAAAGGATTTGGAAAGTACGCATGAATCGGATAAAATAGCTCGTAAGATGCAACAAATCCAAGAACGCAAGAAACGACAAGCCGAAAGAAAAGAGAAAAAAGCCGCCGAAGCAGCCAAGCGGAATGCAACGGATGATTTGAAAAACAAAGTTTACGAAGCACAACTCTCGGACGAGCCACTTAAAGTCGGAGACACTGTGCGCATCAAAGGACAGACTACAGTTGGTACCATCAATGAAACAGATGGAAAAAATGCCATCGTTACATTTGGAATGATGCGTACCAACATTAAAGTTGGTAGATTGGAACGTGCCATTGCTCCGGCAAAAAAAGAAACACAACAGGCTGTCACTTATATAAGTAAGCAAACACAAGATGCTGTGTATGAAAAGAAACTGAATTTCAAACAGGACATTGATGTACGAGGGATGAGAGGAGACGAAGCCATCAATGCCATTACTTATTTCATTGATGATGCAATCCTACTCGGTATGGCACGAGTAAGGATACTACATGGCACGGGTAATGGCATACTTCGAACACTTATCCGCCAATATCTTCACACCATACCGGGCATTAAATCGTTTAAGGACGAGCATGTACAGTTTGGCGGTGCAGGTATTACTGTTGTTGATTTAACATAGTTTTTAATATTATAGACTTTTAAAGCACTCATCCTCCCGCTAATAAATATTTATGTTGTAATTTTGTAGCAATTTATATAACATACATCTAAACTTTATGAAACAGAAACTATTATTACTATCTCTGTTCCTCATCAGTATGGTTGGCTTTGCACAACCAATAGATTGGAACAAAGAGTTACCGACTGACCCGAATGTATTGGTCGGAAAGTTGCCTAACGGCATCACTTATTATCTTCGCCACAACGAAGAACCGAAAGAACGTGCTAGTTTCTACATTATCCGTAATGTAGGTGCATTGCTTGAAGAAGACAATCAAGATGGTTTGGCTCATTTCCTTGAGCACATGGCGTTCAACGGTACCAAAAACTTCCCCGGCAACACCCTAACTTCTACATTGGAACGTCATGGTATTTCTTTCGGTGGAAACTTGAATGCATACACGACACAGGAAGAAACCGTTTATAACATCAGCGATGTACCGGTGAATAACGAGAGCCTTATTGATACTTGTTTATTGATTCTGCACGATTGGTCACATTACCTGACACTCGATTCCAAAGAATTGGATGAGGAACGTGGTGTCATCACAGAAGAATGGCGTACTCGTAACAACAGCGTATCACGCATACGCAACCAACAAATGCCTGTTTTGTACAAAGGTTCAAAGATTGCAGAACGCGACGTTATCGGTGAGTTGGAAGTAATCCAAAACTTCAAACCGGAAGAAATTCGCGACTTCTACTATAAATGGTATCGCACAGACTTGGAAGCTATTGCCATCGTTGGCGATTTTGAAGTGCAGAAGATGGAACAGAAGATAAAAGATTTGTTCTCATCTATCCCGGCAGTGGAAAACCCTACTCCACGTCCGTTTTTTGATATCCCAAGTCATGAAGAAACTTATTTCTGCTTAGCAACCGACAAGGAGGCTACTGCATCTAAAGTGCAAGTGATGCGAATCTTCCGTGACGAATCACTTGACGGGAATGGTAAGATGACATACGGTGACATCAAAATAGGTTTGATGCAATCATTCTACAATCAGATGTTGAACAACCGTATCACTGAAATTGTACAACGTGGTGAGGCTCCTTACATCGCAGCTTCAGTAGGTTTCTATGGCATCACACGTGGTTATTACGGTTATGCCATTAGCGCCAATGCCAAACCTAATCAGGAGAAAGAGGCTCTTATCGGAGCTATTACCGAACATGAAAGAGTGGTACAACACGGATTTACCGAGGGCGAGTTGGAACGCGTTAAAGCCAACTATTTAACATCGCTTGAATCATGGGTTAAAGATAAGGACAAGACTCGTAACGACAGCTACATTGAAGATATGCAGGAGAATTTCCTGAAGAATGAAGCATACGTTGACATTGAAGATTATGCCAATGCAGCGAAGGCCGTATTGCCTTATATCACCGCAAAGGAAATTTCTGAGCAAGTAAAAAAATGGTGGAAAGCTGACAATCGTACCATCATTGTTTCAGGTCCGAGCGAAGGTGTGACACACCTTAGTGAACAAGAGGCTCGCAACATTTTGAAAGAATATGAGAACAAGCCGGTTGCCGCATACGAAGACAATAGTGTGAAAGGTCAACTTATCAACGAAGAATTGCCGGGTGCAGAAATTACCAAAGTAAAAGTGCTTCCTGAATTTGAAGCTGAAGAATGGACACTTGCCAATGGTGCGAAAGTGGTGTTCCGCAAAGCCGATTTCGAGAAGGATGAAGTTACGCTGACAGCTTATAGTCCCGGTGGTTCTACAGTTTATGATGACCTTGACCTACTCCCTGCAGCTGCAAGTATCGGTTCTTTCACACCATCGTATGGTATCGGCGAGTTCGACAATATATCCCTTCGTAAACTTCTGACCGGAAAACAAGCCGGATGTAACGTCAGCATCAGTGGAATGTACGAAACGGTTAGCGGTGGTGCTACACCAAAAGATTTTGAGACTATGATGCAGTTGCTCTACCTAAGATTTACTGCTCCTCGTTTTGACACATTGGCACACAACGTCCTTATTGAACGTATGATGATCAGTGTGAAACAGATGGAAGGACAGCCTCAAAAGATTATGAGAGATTCTTTGCAACTCATCAGAAACAACTACCACAAGCGTTCTCTATTGCGTAACGAGGATTATGTAAACAACATCACCATTGACCGTATTGAAAAAATATACCGTGACCGTATTTGTGATGCAAGTGATTTTACTTTCTTCATTGTTGGTAATGTTGAAAAAGAAGTTGCTAAAGAAATGGTACAAAAATACATCGGTTCCATTCCTTCTATCCACCGCAAGGAACATTGGGTTGACCATAAGGTTAGAGAGCCGAAGGGCGTAACTGAGAAAGTAATCTATCTACCATTGGAAGTTCCTAAATCAACGGTTATCGTGAACTATGTGAAAGAAATGAAGTTCAATTTGAAGGATTCTTATATGGTGAACATATTAGGTAACATCCTTTCTACACGTTACACAAAAACCATTCGTGAGGAACAAGGTGGTACTTATGGTGTCGGTGTAAGAGGTTCCGCATCAAGAGAACCGTATTGCTCATACTCAATGATGATGCAATTCGATTGCGACCCGGATAAGGCAGCTACACTTAAACCCTTACTTTATAAGGAAATCGAGGATATCAAGAAGAATGGTGTAACCGAAGAGGAATTGAGCAAGATTGTCAAGAATATGTTGAAAGAGTCAGAACAAGGTAAAGCTCACAATGCCTACTGGATGAACTTGCTGAACTATTATTACAAAACCGGGATCAATCAAAATGACCCCAAAAACTTCGAGGATATCGTATCTTCTTTGACGCCGAAAGACATTCAGAAATTCACTAAGAAAATGTTCAAGAAAGCAAATGTTATTGACATAACTTTTGCGCCTATTGAGAAATAAAATTGACAAATCTAAAACAAGAAGGGGGACATGTTTAAGCATATCCCCCTTCTTGTTTTATTTATTCATAGGAGTTTTATAATCAGATACTTTGCAGTATTTTCTTAAAGTTTTCATACGACAATTCCAAACGCCCGAACTGATAAGGATTTAAGTTTAAAGAAAACGTTCCCTTTACTTGTTCCAAATCAAAATACACCTTCATAACGCTTGCCAAATTAAAAGATAAAGAATCACCTTTTTTCATCAAGAACAAGCAACAACGGGTTAAATAGTCTTTATCGTGTTCCAACTTCCTTAAGGACAAGAACAATAAATAATACGTTGCCATATTGCAAACCCGAAGAAGATAATCAACACATACTTTGGGAGCATCTATCTTCAAATGTTTCAGCAGATGTTCCAATTCGTTGGGTTCGTCAGGGAAAACCTGTAACATGAATGTGACAAATTTCATACGATCTATCTCCGTCCCACTCTCTGTTAAATACATCGCCACCTTATCAAAACCTTCGTCCAATAAAGTAAGACCTTTTTGGCGTTTCCGTAATTCTGCTGATTTCAACATCGTTACCAAAAAAGCCTTTGAATGATAGGCGGACAGTTCATAAAAAGCTTGCCAGAAAACGACCGTACTGACTTCCGGCATCAGTTGCGAACCGATAATTTCACCTGCTGCACGGAAATCCTTATTCGTCAACCTTTTAAGGAAAGCAACCAATCCCTCCCAATCTTTTTCTTTGAAAAAATCATTGAGGGTTTTAACCAATATCGGATTATAAAACTTGTTGTCCAACATATTCTAAATAAAAAAGGCGAAACCTTCGTTTCGCCTTCATTTCTCTTTTTTTGAGCCTCTTGTCGGATTCGAACCAACGACCCCGAGATTACAAATCACGTGCTCTGGCCAACTGAGCTAAAGAGGCGGGTGGGAAAGCGAACTGCATCGCGCCGCTACAACCAACTACCCTTGCTGCGATCAAGCCCTGGGGGGTTCGAAGGGAGCTGGCCGTACAGGACTTCCCCGTTTGCGGTTGCAAAGGTAGGAAGTTTTTTGCTTGCATCCAAACAAACTTTCATACTTTTTTCACGAAAATCTTTAAATTTTCTCTTTTTCAAATGCTTATATTTACTAAAAAAAGCAGTAGCATCAACTGTATTATGCTATTTTTTCGTATTTTTGCAAAGTATAATGTATAGAAATAAACATGAGCAATATAGACAATCAGCAACTCAGAGCATTCGCAGCACAATACGGTACCATCGTAGGATTGATGTGGATTGTTAGTTTTTCCTTTTTTATCATCGGACTAACACAACCTTTATTGGGTAATTTAAGTATGCTTTTCGGTTTACTTTCCATTTACGTAACCATCTCATTAGTCCGCAAATTCAGAAGAGACATTACGCCACTTAATTTTTGGCAAGCTTGGCGCATGAGTTCATTGATATATTCGTATGCCGCCCTACTCATGGCTGTAGCCCAATTCATATATTTTCGATATATAGATGATGGTTTGCTCATTAGCACTTATATTGAGACCATGAATAAACCAGAAGTCATCACTATGATGCAAAGCATGATGCCCGGAGAGGACTTGAAAGCTGTCAGTCAGCAAGCTGTAGATATGTTGAAAAGCATCACACCTATTCAATTGACTATTGAATTACTCATATATAACTTATTTTTAGGAGTCCTACTCACTATTCCAACAGCCGGATTCAGTTCTGTAGGTAGAAAAAGATAAACGAACGATATAAATCAATAACAAATGGACATATCTGTTGTAATACCTCTTTATAACGAGGAAGAATCACTACCGGAATTGTACGCATGGATTGAACGCGTGATGACAGAGAATCATTTTACATTCGAAGTCATTTTTGTTAATGACGGAAGTACAGACCACTCTTGGCAGGTTATTGAAGATTTACAAGAGAAACACAAACAAGTAAAGGGCATCAAGTTCCGTCGTAACTACGGAAAAAGTCCCGCACTTTATTGTGGATTTGAACGAGCACAAGGCAATGTTGTCATAACTATGGATGCGGATTTACAAGATTCACCGGACGAAATCCCCGAATTATATCGTATGATTGTTTCTGACGGTTACGACCTTGTTTCCGGATATAAACAAAAGCGTTATGACCCGTTGTCAAAGACTATTCCCACCAAACTTTTCAATGCCACAGCACGCAAAGTAAGTGGTATTAAAAACTTACACGACTTCAACTGCGGACTAAAAGCCTATCGTAAAGAGGTGGTCAAAAGCATTGAGGTCTATGGAGAGATGCATCGATACATTCCCTATTTGGCTAAAAATGCAGGTTTCGATAAAATCGGTGAAAAAGTAGTGCATCATCAAGCTCGGAAATATGGTAAAACAAAGTTCGGACTAGATCGCTTTGTAAATGGTTACTTGGACTTAATTTCATTGTGGTTCCTCAGCCGTTTTGGACTAAAACCAATGCATGTTTTTGGTCTTATGGGAACTCTTATGTTTATCATTGGTTTTATTTTAGTGATTGTGGTCGGTGCTTCCAAACTATATGCCATGCATCACGGACTGGGATATCGCCTGGTGACTGATTCTCCCTATTTTTATATCGCATTAACAACGATGCTCATGGGAACACAGTTCTTCTTAGCTGGATTCTTGGGAGAACTTATCAGCAGAAATTCACCAGAACGTAACAATTATCAAATCGAGAAAGAGATTTAATCAGTATTAGTTCATGATAAATCGAATAAAATCCATATTGTTGAGCACATCGCTTTGCTCCCTATTATTTAGCATGGCATCGTGTGACTCGTTCGACTGCCCTATCAACAACGTCGTGTATGGCACATACGGGTTCTATGTTAATGAGAATGGCGTTGAGTCGGCAGTCAACGTTCTTGACACATTAACAGTCGTCACTGCAGGAAGCGATTCCATATTAGTCAATCGTATTCAAGATGTCGGTTCAGTGGAACTTCCGGTAAGCTACAGCGCTACTACCGACACTCTCGTGTTCCGCTTCACAGACATCAATGGACTTATGCGTGAAGATTCCGTTTTTATCGACAAAGAGAACACGCCTCATTATGAATCTCCGGATTGTCCGGCATCCATGTTTCATTACGTCACAGCAGTCCGTCATACGAACATCCTGATTGAAAGCATTTCCATTGTAAATCCGAATATCGATTATAATGTATCCGAAAATTTTAAAATATTTTTTCATAGCGGTAATTAGTTTGGTTCTTCCCACGACTTTGTTTGCAAAAAGGAATACAGACAAAAAGGAGGTCATAGACTTATCACAAGAAAAGGCACCGGTCTTTGCCGGTGTATCTGTTTCGGCAGACCTTGTCGGAGCAGTCATGAAATTCGCCAATTCCGATTATTCACAAATGGAGGTGGCTGCCCGATTGAATTTTAGAGAGAAATATTTCCCCGTCTTTGAAATGGGATATGGTTCATCCGACTATGAGGGTGCGGAAACAGGTAATACATTTAAGACTCAAGCACCTTATTTTCGTGTTGGATTAGATTATAACTTCACTAAAAAATGGTGGAAAGGCAATCGTTTGTATGCAGGAATACGTTATGGATTCACTTCTTTTAAATACGATATAAGTTCTCCCAACTTCATCGATCCTGTTTGGGGAACAGAATATCCATTTGTATTCAAGGACATTTCAGCCAATGCTCATTGGGGTGAAGTTGTTTTTGGTATAGAGACCAGAATTTGGAAATTTTTCCATATAGGTTGGAACGTAAGATATAAAGCTCGCTTAGGTACAAAAAAATCGCCTATCGGTGATCCGTGGTATATCCCGGGATATGGGAAATACGGCAACTCATGCCTAGGTGGTACTTTCAATATTATTTTTGACATCTAAACAAATATGCATTTCACGGAAGCCATATTACTGGGATTCGCTCTTGCTATGGATTGTTTTGCTGTCAGCATCACATCAGGCAGTATCGTTAAACGTTATCATTCTCGGTCCATGACCTTGATGATATTGCTTTTCGGTATTTTTCAAGGTGGGATGACCGGATTGGGTTGGTTTGTCAGTACACATTTTAGTAAGTATCTTGAGTCTATCGACCATTGGATTGCATTCAGTCTGTTAGCTATCATTGGGATTCAGATGCTTCGCGAAGGTTTTACTAACAACACAGAGAAAGAGCCCAAATTCAACCCTTTAGACTTGAAAGTTGTTTTCACACTTGCCGTAGCAACCAGCATTGATGCAATGGCAGTAGGTGTTTCCATGGCCTTCATGGGACTACACCATTGGAATGACATCTCATTACCCTCATTGATCATCGCTCTTATCAGTTCTGTCATGACAGCCATAGGATTGATGATTGGCATCTTTATAGGTCGTAAATTACCTTGTTCTCCCACACCTATCGGAGGACTGATACTCATCGGTATAGGCATTAAAATAATCATTGAACATACATATCTATCATGAACCAGCGCAAGAACATTAGTAAACACCTACCCTTCTTGATAATTCTGATTGTGGGTACGATTTTTGCCATATACAATCGTCAGCACGACATCCCTTTCCAAAAAGAAGAAGGTGCGATATTTGGAACTTTCTACCATGTAACATACCAATGTGACAGTAGTCTGCAAGAAGATATTCGTCAGGAATTACAAAAAGTTGATAATTCACTCTCCCCTTTCAACAAGCATTCTGTTATCACGCAAATCAACAACAATGAAGACGTTATCCCCGATAGTCTATTCACTTATGTATTTCACTTAGCAAAACATATCAGTCAACAAACGAATGGTGCATTTGATATTACAGTCGCCCCATTCGTCAATGCTTGGGGGTTTGGTTTTAAAAACGAACAAAATATCAAACCTACCATGATTGATAGTCTTCGTGAATTTGTCGGTTTTGAATTGATAACGCTTAATGATAGTGGAAAGATTATCAAAACAGACCCTCGCGTCACTTTGGACTGTAGCGCTATAGCCAAAGGTTTCGGCAGCGATGTGGTAGCCCGATTATTTGACCGCAAAGGGATTCAAAACTATATGATTGAAATTGGTGGTGAGATTGTGGTCAAAGGTTTCAACCCTGCCGGAGAAAAATGGAAAGTCGGTGTTAACAGACCGGTTGAGGATTCCCTTAACACTAACACTTCGATAGAAACTATTCTTCACGTATCGGACATTGCCATGGCTACATCCGGTAATTATCGTAATTTTTATTATAAGGACGGTAAAAAATTCGCTCATACCATAGACCCACATAGCGGTTATCCTGTGCAACATTCCATTTTGTCCGCCACAGTTCTAGCTGACGATTGTGCCACAGCCGATGCTTATGCCACCTCTTTTATGGTTTTGGGATTGGATGCCTCAAAGGACGTTCTATCCGCACATCCGGAGCTGAACGCCTACATTATATATGCCGATAGCGTAGGAACAAATCAAGTATATATGACTGAGGGCATAAATAACCTGATGAAAAAATAATACCAAATGGAGCATTTCTCAACAGAGACATTAAAGGACTTACCGTTATTTCAAGGTATGGGGAAAAACGATTTGGAACAATTCGCTTCGCAAACGCCCCATTCATTGGTAGATTACAACAAAGGAGCTACCATCGTCTCACAGGATATGCCATGTCAACAACTGATTATCATCATTCGCGGAACTATTGGTATGCATTCTTTCTCCGACAATCGGCGCTATGCCTTTTTCGAACTTCTACAAGCCCCTTTAGCATTGCAACCGGAATCTTTATATGGTATTTCAACGACCTACACACATTCTTATACTGCACGTACCGCACTTCGGGCATTAGTTATCCCTAAAGTAGGTATCGCCCAACTGTACAGGTCGTCAGAAGTGTTCCGACTGAACCTTATCAATATGCTTTCTGCAAAAATCCACAAGCAACAAAAATGGCTGTGGCATGATCTCTCCGGGGACACGGAAAAAAGAATTGTCAATTTCATTCATTCCCGTTGCGTATATCCTGCCGGCGAAAAGGAACTACTCATCAGTATGGGGGATTTAGGTACTCAAATCAACGCCCCACGCATGAAGGTATCCAAAGCTCTGAACAACCTGCAAAAGCAATCATTGATATTATTACAAAGAAAAAAAATCATCATACCTGCCATTGAAAAATTGATTCAGGCAGTTAAATAACTCCAATAATAAAACCTTTATGAGCAATACAACAGATACAATAGAAAGACTTAATCCGTTTTTTAAGACATCCTACGGCACTCCTCACGATACGGCTCCTTTTAACGAAATTCGTTTGGAAGATTACGAACCGGCATTTATGGAAGGTATTCGCCAAGACGATGCCTTGACTGAACAGATTATCAATAATCCCGAACCTCCGACATTCGACAACACCATTGCATTCAACATACCGGACAATCTTCTAGGAAGAGTCAGCAATGTTTTCTTCAACCTACTTAGTGCAGAGACCAATGACGAGATGGATGCCTTGGCACAAAAGATGTCACCGATTCTAACAGAGCATGCCAATAATATTCTTCTTAATGAAAAACTTTTTGCGCGCATTAAGTCGGTATACGAAAACCACCGTGACCTCACGCCGGAAGAACAAATGTTATTGGATAAAACCTATGATGGCTTTATCCGTAGCGGTGCTAATCTCTCTAACGAAGACAAAGAGAAGTTCAGAGCTATCAGTACGGAATTAAGTCAACTTACGTTACAATTCTCACAAAACAACTTAAAAGAGACCAATAATTACCAATTACACATTACTGACGAAGGTGACTTGTCAGGACTGCCTGATACTGCTATTGAAGCAGCAGCCTTAGCAGCCAAAGAAAAATCATTAGAGGGTTGGCTGTTTACCTTGCATGCTCCAAGCTACAATCCCTTTATGACTTATGCCGATAATAGGGAACTTCGACGCCAGATGTACATGGCTCGCAATACCATCTGCATTAAAGACAATGAATACAATAATGTGGAATTAGTGAAACGCATAGTCAATTTACGACGCGAGCGAGCACAATTATTGGGCAGTCCGACGTATGCCGATTTCGTTTTGAAGAAAAGAATGGCTGAGAATAGCGAGAACGTATATAAATTATTATACGATTTATTGAAAGCATACCTCCCCACTGCACGAGAAGAAGTGAAGGAAATTGAACAGATAGCCAAACAAAAAGAAGGAGATGATTTTGTTCTACAACCATGGGATTTTGGTTATTACGCTCACAAACTTCAGTTGGAGAAATATAATTTGGACGCTGAGATGTTACGTCCCTATTTTGAACTATCACGAGTTAAAGAGGGCGTTTTTGGATTGGCTACTAAACTATACGGCATCACATTCAAAGAAAATTCGAACATTCCGGTTTATCATCCCGATGTTACCGCTTATGAAGTATTTGATAAGGACGGTTCATACTTGGCAGTACTTTATACGGACTTCCACCCTCGCGAAAGTAAACAAAGCGGCGCGTGGATGACAACATACAAGGAACAATGGATAGACGAGAAAGAAGGCAATAGCCGTCCTCATGTCTCTGTCACTATGAACCTAACAAAACCAACCGAAACCAAACCGGCTCTTTTAACACTCAGCGAAGTGGAAACATTCCTCCACGAGTTCGGCCATGCACTTCATGGTATATTTGCCAACACGCGCTTTGAAAGTCTTAGCGGAACAAGTGTATATTGGGATTTCGTTGAACTACCATCACAAATCATGGAAAACTTTGCCGTTGAACGCGATTTTTTAAATACCTTTGCCCAACATTATCAGACGGGAGAAGCCTTACCTGAAGAACTCATTGAGCGAATCGTCAAGAGTCGGAATTTCAACGCTGCATACGCTTGCATTCGTCAAGTCAGTTTCGGACTGTTGGATATGGCATATTACACGCTCGACAAGCCTTTTAACAACGACGTACTGACGTTTGAAAAAGAGGCTTGGGTTGAAGCTCAACTCCTGCCTCAAATTGAGGGGACCTGTATGACTGTTCAGTTCGGGCATATCATGTCAGGCGGTTATGCTGCCGGATATTATAGTTACAAATGGGCTGAGGTATTGGATGCTGATGCTTTCTCTTTATTCCAAGAAAAAGGAATTTTCAATAGAGAAGTTGCTCAAAGTTTCCGTGATAATATATTGTCAAAAGGAGGCACCGAACCACCCATGCAGTTATACAAACGTTTTCGTGGTAAAGCGCCAAGTATTGAGGCATTATTAAAAAGGAATGGTATAAACATAAATACAGACAAACAATAGATATACGATGGAAGATAAACAACATCATTTAGACCTACGCTACCTACGTATGGCAAAAATATGGGCGGAAAACAGCTATTGTGTGCGTCGAAAAGTCGGTGCGCTCATAGTTAAAGATAAAATGATTATTTCCGATGGTTATAATGGTACACCTGCAGGTTTTGAGAACATCTGCGAAGATGAGAACAACGTAACCAAACCATACGTATTACACGCAGAGGCCAATGCTATCACTAAGATAGCACGCTCCGGTAACAACAGCGAGGGTGCTACATTATATGTTACGGACGCACCATGTATAGAGTGTTCCAAACTTATCATACAAGCCGGCATCAAAAAGGTATTCTACGCTCGCCAATACCGTCTAACCGACGGCATTGAGTTGTTAGAACGCGCCGGTATAGAAGTCATATATTTACCTTTGGAGGAAACAAAATAAATCTTATTTATTTCAATCAATACACGCTATGTCTTCTCAAAAGCCTAATAGATACGTCCCTTTATTATTATCATTATGTATAGTAATAGGCATCCTTATCGGAATGTTCTATACCAACCAATATTCCGGTAACAGACTAAGTATCATCAACACAACAAGCAATAAAATCAATGATTTGCTACGCATTATTGACGATCATTATGTTGACACCGTCAATATGACCAATCTGATAGAGGATGCAATGCCACAAATTCTTTCAGATTTGGATCCACATTCTGTCTATATTAAAGCAAAGGACGCTGAAGAATCCATGACTGATATCAAAGGTAGTTTTTCAGGCATTGGTGTCAGTTTTACGATTCAAGAAGACACCATACACATTATCAATGTCATCAAAGGTGGACCGTCGGAAAAAGTGGGACTTTTAGCAGGCGACCGTATTGTTACCATTGATGGCGAGGAATTTGTTGGAAAAGAGATTACTTCAGAGGAAAGTATGAAGCGCTTGAAAGGAGAAAAAGGGACTGAGGTGAAACTTGGTATCAAACGTATGGGAGAAAAAGAATTATTGGATTTTACCATTATCCGTGGCGATATTCCTATTCATAGCGTAGAAGCTTCATACATGATTACTCCTGAACTAGGATATATTAAAGTGACCAAATTCAGCGAAACCACCTACCCTGAAATGCTGGTTGCATTAGCACGCTTAGGGCAGGAAGGATTTAAAGGGTTGATTATAGACCTTCGTGGAAATGGTGGCGGTATCATGCAAACAGCCATACAAATGGCAAACATATTCTTACCGAAAGGGAAACTCATCGTTTATACAGAGGGGCGCAACTCTCCAAGGGAAGAATATATCAGCGATGGGCGTGGTGCCTTTGCTCATTTACCCTTAGTTGTTCTCATTGATGAAAGTTCCGCATCGGCAAGTGAAATTTTTGCCGGAGCCATACAAGACAACGACCGTGGCACAGTAATCGGACGTCGTTCTTTCGGTAAAGGATTGGTGCAACAACCGATTGAATTCAGAGACGGTAGTATCTTACGACTGACGATTGCACGGTATTACACCCCTTCAGGACGTTGCATACAGAAACCATACGAGAATGGTCATAACGAAGAATATGAAAACGATTTGATGGAGCGTTATGAACGAGGAGAGTTCTTTTCTGAAGACAGCATTCATCAAGAGGGGCCACAGTTCAAAACTCTTTTGGGAAGAAGCGTTTACGGAGGCGGTGGCATTATGCCAGACATTTTCATCCCGGAAGATACTTCGGACATCACGTCTTATTATAAAGAAGCGGTCATCAGTGGATTGATTCATCAATATGCTCTAAAGTTTACTGATTCACACAGAAAAATTTTAGAAGAGAAGGAAAGCGTCAACGATATGATTATCTATCTAAAACAACAGAATATTCTTGCTGATTTTGCAAAATTTGCCCAAGAAAGAGGACTACGTCGCCGCGCATTGATGCTGTATCAATCCAGAAAATTATTTGAGCGTAACATCTTTGGCAACATTATCAGCAATGCTAAAGATTCCGAATGGTTCTATGAATACTTGAATATAGATGATCGCACCGTAGGACGTGCCATTAAGATTTTAGAGGAAGGTAAATCCTACCCCACTGCACCACAAAACAACCAATCAAAAACACATCAAGATGAACAAGATTGAACTTAGGACATATATCAATCGGATAAAAAAGGAGACGTCCAAAGGAGCACGTTTAGATTTGTCTGGTCCGATACTCAGGCGCTTGGCTGCACATCCACGTTTCACAGAAGCTAAAACAGTCCTATTATACAACTCGTTACCGGACGAAGTGGAGACACGCGATTTTGTCATTTTCTGGAGCACTAGAAAATGTGTTCTATTACCGGTTGTCAAAGGAGATGAATTGGAACTGCGTCGATACTACCCTGAGAAAGGGTTTACTGTAGGCGCCTTTGGTGTCCTTGAACCTAACGGAGAAGCATTTACAGACTATGCCTCTATTGATTTGGCTGTTATCCCTGGTGTTGCATTTGATAACGAAGGTAATAGATTAGGTCGTGGCAAAGGGTATTACGACAAGTTATTACACAAGACAAAAAACACTTCGTTATATAAACTCGGTATTTGTTTTGATTTTCAAAAAGTGGATTTTGTTCCAACCGATGCACACGACATCCGTATGGACGAAGTTTTATAAATATTACTGAAATATAATATTTTGAATCACTTGCGCTCCGACATGGTCATTCAATCGTTGGACCAATGTAGCACGTGCCATCATCAAGTTGGCTTTTAGCGCAGGTGATTTCAGATGAACATACAATACTTGGTTTTTGACGAAAAGGTCACCCGTATATTTTGCTATAGCCTCCCCCATCACTTCACGCCATGCAGCCACCATACGATATTCATTCAAAGGTGTTTCAAGTCCTTCTTGCCTGAGATATTGACGAATCAGTTGTCCTATATTTTCTGCCTTGTTCCGTTTCATCACTCTATCTCACCATTCTTCACATAAAAAAGTTTATAATCGTTGTGTGTTTTCCCTAAAATGGAATCCAAATGATCACGATTCGTATCGGTTATGAATATCTGACCGAAACGTTCACCCGAAACTAACTTCACGATTTCTTCCACTCTATTGGCATCAAGCTTATCAAAAATATCATCTAACAGCAAAAGGGGAGTTGTATTACTGCCGGTTCGCCTCAAAAAATCAAACTGTGCCAACTTCAATGCTATCAGGAAAGTTTTATTTTGACCTTGCGAACCCTCACGTTTGATAGGGAATCCACCCAACGTCATTTCTAAATCATCTTTATGAACGCCATGCAACGAATAGCCCATAACTCTATCCTTTGCTCGGTCGCGTCTAATGACGTTCAACAAATCACCACGATCACCGTGCGACACATACCGTAGTCCCACAGTCTCACGTCCTAAAGAGATACGTTCGTAAAACTCTTGAAATACGGGAACAAATTCCTCAATATATTGTTTGCGTTTCTTATATATCTTTTCTCCTTCACTTGCCATCATGTCTTCCCACAAACACATGAGTTCTTCATCCGGCTCGTCTTCTTGTTTCAACAACACATTTCTTTGTGCCAATGCTTTACCATAACGCACCAATGCTTCCAAGTACTCGTGGTCGTACTGTGAAATTACCATATCCATAAAACGACGGCGTTCTTCACTACCACCCGAAATAAGTTCAGCGTCCGATGGTGAAACAAGAATCAGAGGAATCAAACCAATATGTTCCGACAATTTCTTATACTCCTTTTTATTCCTCTTAAAACGTTTCTTTTGCTTTAACTTCAATCCACAATATATCTCCTCATTCTCGCCTGATTCATGCACATAATCACCTTGCAACATAAAAAACTCCTCTCCATGTCGTACATTTTGTGAATCAATGGCATTGGTGGCACTTTTACAGAATGACAAGAAATAGACGGCATCCAGCATATTGGTTTTGCCCTCACCATTATGCCCAATAAAACAATTGATTTTAGGCGAGAACGTCAATTCTGCCTGAGAAATGTTCTTATAATTCAATACGGATAGCTTTTTCAGTATCATCTGTAAACAGTCGTTTTTAAGCGTTACAAAATTAAACTTTATCAAGCAATTACTAAAAATAATAGGCTATAAATTTCATCATACGGGATAAAATCGTTACTTTTGCGACGCTTTACTTTGCACGTGAAAAGCACGAATGCAAAGCTTTACAAGAATAACAATAAAAAATAAAATAAGATGGCAAACAAAAAAACAAAACAAGAAGCTCTTAACGTAGAACAAAGAATCAGTTCTTCAGAAGCATTCATTGACAAAAACAAGAAAACGTTACTTTATGCTGCAGTTGCAATCATTGTAATTATAGCAGGTTTCTTCTTGTATAAGAATTATGTAATTGAGCCACGCGAGGCTAAGGCAAACGATTTGATATTTAAAGGACAAGAATATTTTGCCGCTGACAATTATGAAATGGCTCTGAATGGTGACGGACAGGGTTACCTCGGTTTCTTGAACATTGCAGATGAATACAGTAGCACTAAAGCCGGAAATTTGGCCAACCTTTATGCCGGTTTGAGCTATGCTAAATTAGGTAAAGCACAAGAGGCTGTAAACTATTTGGAAAAATTTGATGATTGCGGTGATGAAATAATTTCTCCTGCAGCTATTGAAGCATTGGCCAACTGCTATGCTGACCTTGACCAAGTGGACAAAGCTACTTCTTTACTATTGGATGCTGCAGATAGAGCAGATAACAACAGCATCAGTCCTATGTGCTTGATGACTGCCGGTCAACTTTTCGAGTCACAAGGCAAAACAGAAGACGCATTGGAATGCTACGAAACCATTAAGGAAAAATACATCAATTCAATGCAATACGCAGAAATTGATAAATACATTGAAAGAGTAAGCAAGTAAACAAGTTAACGCATGGCAACCAATCTGCACAATCTATCGGAATACGACATCAAGTCTGTACCATCAGCAACAGGGATGCGTTTCGGTATTGTTGTAAGCGAATGGAACAACAGCATTACCGGTGCACTATTGGAAGGCGCGCAATCCACATTACTTAAACACGGAGTCAGCGAGGAGGATATTATCGTAATGACCGTTCCGGGTAGTTTCGAGTTAATCTTCGGAGCGTCTCAAATGGCAAAAAGCGGTAAAGTGGACGGTGTGATAGCCATTGGCTGTGTCATTCGAGGCGATACACCACACTTTGATTATATCTGCGATGGAACAACTCAAGGTTTGGCAGAGTTGAATACTACCGGTAATATTCCTGTTATTTACGGACTACTCACTTGCAACACTTTGCAACAAGCGCAAGACCGCGCCGGAGGTATTTTAGGAAACAAAGGCGACGAATGTGCTGTTACAGCCATTAAAATGGTGGACTTTAAAAAGAAAATATCACAATAACAAACGATGATAAAAAAGAAAGAGGGCGAAGCTAACGTTTCGTCCTCTTTTCTTTACTTTCCGTTTATTCAAATAATCTAAGTTTTCTATCTCGTGCTTCTTGCAATGACAATAGTTCTGGCTCTCGTCTTACTCCTTGACGCAACTCCTCTTGCTCCTTTTTAATTTGTGCTATAGATTCTTCTGCTGTTTCTTTATTGAGCAATTTAGAAGCAACAAGTGCGTTTTGCGATGCATCTTTCATCCATACCACAGGGGCATCATAGACCGGTGCTATTTTCAATGCGGTGTGCAACGGACTTGTTGTTGCACCGCCTATCATAACCGGAACATTGATGCCAGCACGACGCAACTCCTTGCATACATTTACCATTTCTTCAAGACTCGGCGTTATCAATCCACTTAATCCAATTAAATCAGGTTGTAATTCTTTGGCTTTCGCCACTATCAGTTCCGTGGGGGTCATTACACCCAAATCTACCACCTCATAATTATTACAAGCCATCACCACGGAAACAATATTCTTACCGATATCGTGAACATCGCCTTTCACAGTGGCAAGAAGTACCAATCCCCTACTTGTCACGTTACGTTCCTTTTCTGCTTCTAAGCGCGGTTGCAGAATACTTACGGCTTTCTTCATGGTTCGAGCAGTTTTTACCACTTGAGGTAAAAACATTTTTCCATCTCCGAATTGTTTTCCAACCATTTTCATACCATCCATCAAAGGACCTTCTATGATATCAACAACACGTTTGTAATGGACTACGGCCTCTTCTAAATCTTCTTGTAGATAGGTTTCTATACCTTTTTGAAGAGCATATATCAAGCGTTCTTCAATCGCACCTTGCCGCCACAATTCGGATTTTACAGTTGATGTATCTCCTCCTACGCCTGCGTTTTGTGCATCTGTTTTCATTTTGTCCGCCAATGCAATCAAATGCTCTGCGGCACCTCGTTCTCGATTCAGCACCACATCTTCTACCACACGTAGAGTTTCTTCCGGTATATCTCCATACATCACGTTGGTCGCAGGATTAACAATTCCCATATCCATACCGGCACGACAAGCATGATAAAGGAATACAGCATGCATTGCTTCACGGATATAGTTGTTACCTCGCAAAGCAAAAGAAAGATTACTCACACCACCGCTTACGTGCGCACCGGGTAGATTTTGACGAATCCATGCCGTTGCCTTTATAAAATCAACAGCATAGCTATCATGTTCCGGCATACCTGTAGCAATGGCAAGTATATTCGGATCGAAAATAATATCATTAGGATTGAAATGAACTTCCTGAGTCAATAATTTATATGCACGCTCACAAACCTCAATCTTCCTTTCAAAAGTATCTGCTTGACCTTTCTCGTCGAAAGCCATAACTATCAATGCTGCCCCCAATCGTTTTACCTCACGGGCACGTTCCACAAAAACCTTTTCTCCCTCCTTCAATGACAACGAGTTGACAATACACTTACCTTGTACGCATTTCAATCCGGCCAGAAGAACGTTCCAATCTGACGAATCTATCATAATCGGTACGCGTGCGATTTCCGGTTCCGATGCTATTAAATTAAGGAATGTACGCATCTCCTTTGCTGTGTCAAGCAAACCGTCATCCATATTGACATCAATCACCATCGCACCATCATCTACTTGTTGACGTGCAATTTCCAATGCCTCGTCGTATTGTTGTCCCTTAATCAATCGTAGGAATTTACGCGACCCTGCAACATTGCAACGCTCTCCAACATTGACAAATCTTATTTCAGGCGTCAATACAAAATTGTCCAATCCACTAAGTGTCAATTTTTCAAGTTGTGATTTGGGGATATAGGGCGTTGCTTGCTCCGACAAGGTTTGGAAACGAGCAATATATTCATCTGTTGTTCCACAGCACCCCCCGATAATGTTCACTAACCCCTCATCCACTATCGTACGCATTTCCTCTGCCATATCTTCAGGCGTCTGATCGTATGCCCCCAGACTATTAGGCAATCCGGCATTGGGATAAACAGATATATAATAAGGTGAAATTTGTGATAATTCACGAACAAAAGGCATCAAATCGCGCGCTCCGAAAGAGCAGTTCAATCCAACAGAAAAGACATTGGCGTGAGCAATTGAAGTCATGAATGCCTTAATGGTCTGTCCGGACAATGTGCGACCACTCTTGTCCGACACCGTCACCGAAAGCATAATGGGCACCTTACGTCCCATTTTAGTCATCGCTTCCTCTGCGGCCCACAAAGCAGCCTTCGCATTGAGCGAATCAAAGATGGTTTCTATCAACAACGCATCCACTCCACCCTCAATTAAGGCTTCCATTTGTTCTTGATAAGCGGCTGCCAATTCGTCAAAAGTCAAAGTTCGTAAAGCCGGATTATTCACATCTGGACTCATTGAACAAGTTTTATTTGTCGGACCTATTGAACCTGCTACAAATCTAGGTTTTTCAGGAGTCATGGCAGTAAAAGCGTCAGCCTCTGCACGTGCAATCTTACAAGCTTCTAAGTTAATTTCTCTACAGCAATCTTCCACATGATAATCGCTCATGGAGATACGTTGCGCACTGAACGTATTGGTTTCTATAATATCTGCACCTGCATTCAAATATTTCCTATGAATATCTCTTATCACATCAGAACGGGTGAGACATAACAAGTCATTATTTCCGGCCATCTGTCCCGGTACATCTTTAAAACGTGCGCCTCGAAAATCCGCCTCGTTCAATCCGTATTGCTGTATCATGGTACCCATTGCACCATCCAATACCAAAACCCTCTTTTTTATTATATCCTGAAGCATTTTGACTCGATTTATTATAAACAAAGTCCCATGAAGGGACTTATCTTTTTTAGTACTTCTTAAATTGTCGGTCCATCTCACGACGATCTTCTTTCTCTTTCAATGTCTGTCGTTTGTCGTATTCTTTCTTACCGCGACACAAATGGATATCTAATTTTGCCAAACCATTCTCATCAATAAACAATAAAGTCGGTATCAAAGTAAAACCCGGACTTTTCATATCCTGTTGCAACTTGCGTATTTCTTTCCGATTAAGCAAGAGTTTGCGGTCGCGACGCGCTGCATGGTTATTGTACGAACCATATGAATACTCCGCCACATACATATTCTTCACCCACACTTCACCGTTGTGTACAAAACAGAACGTATCCACCAATGCTGCTTTGCCGGCTCTGATGGATTTGATTTCCGTACCGGTAAGTACAATTCCTGCCGTATATTTATCCAATAACAAGTAGTCAAACGAAGCTCGTTTGTTCTTGATATTCACGCTTTTTGTTTTTGCCTTCTTCTCTGCCATCCTCTCAATCTTTCACAATCTCACCGAAAAGTTCCAAATGCTCATCCACATAACAAGCCAAAGTCGCTGTGACCTGCTCCTCCATTTCGATGAACTCATCGTCCAAATCATCAAACTCAGGGAATCGCTCAAACAGTTCCATAAATTCCTGCTCGTTACATTCCGTGGTTAGTTCGGCTCCATATTTCTCGTACAACGCCCGTCCCTCATACACCAACTTTGAAAAAGGTTTAGCCCCCATCAATCGCATCGCTTTGGCAAACGGATTTTCAAAAATAAACGGACCATAACCATTATGTATCAGTTGTATAAAACCTCCGTTCATGACTTCATCACGAAACATAATATATGCCAACAAGGTGATTTGCTCACCATTAAGCATCGACATGGTTTCGGCATTCAACTCCCCCCCTATCACTTCCAGATAGCGGTCTGTGAACACCTGAATAAACTCATCCATTCCTTGCTCTGCAGCTTCACGGAGACGCGCATCACTGATAGTTATTTTCGTTTGGCTCATACTTTATAACGTTGTACAAAGCGCAAAGATAAACCAAAATCCACAAATAGAGAAGAAAGTAAAGCAAGAAATGGGGGTTAAAAGACTACTAAAGTTGCTCTCTTACTAAGAGTGCAACTTTTTTTATGGAGTCATTCCCTATATATAATAAGGTGTAGAAACAAAAAAAAGAATCAGCGAACTGATTCTTTTTTTTTAAAGTCGTAAGTCATTTCTTACCACAAACCTTCATCCCATTCGTTACGGACATTGGCATCGGCATCCATGCCACCACTTGATGAGCCGCCGGTTGTGGTTCCATCTAACGAGCCACTGGCAGACACTTCCAACATGCAAACGATAGCCATGTCTTGTACATCCACCGTGGGAGCAATATATTCTTTTCTTATCATGTCTTATTGTTTTTAAATGTTTTTGTTCTTTACTTTACTATCACCTTGCGAGTTTTACCATTGCTCAACTTCACGATGTTCACTCCCTTGACAAGGCTTTCTACACGACGACCGTCAAGACTGTAAATAGCTACTATCTCTTCTGTTGTTTCTGCGTTCACGCCCTCAATTGCAGTCTCTTCACCATCGATAATGAACTTCAATCCGTTGACATCAGCTGATTCATCAACTATAAAGTAGCCACGGAATGCTTTGAGAGTATTCGTTGCATCGGCTGCTTGATAGAACGTATTATTATTCAAGAAGAACGCACCTACCGGAACTGTTCCTACAGCATAGCTAGGTTGGAAGGTCACCACGCCTTCAGCTATCGGTTTGAGAGTAGAGGTGACTTCAATATTTGTCATACTGAATTGCGTAACGTCGCTTCCCAAATACTGGCGTACTACGTATGGCACACCGGCTTCAACTTCACTTACACCTTCAAATGTCATTGAAGCAACGTTCTTTATGACTTCAGAGCGTATAAGTTTCATGACTTCCCATTCTCCAACATCTGGTATATCAAATGGGAACACGATGGTGCACCACTTTCCTTCTGGTACTGTACGATTCAATGTCACTGAAGTGTAGAATCCATCTTCAAATGAAGCCGTCTCACCTTCGTTCAATACCAATTCACGACCTAAGTAAGTCAGGCGGAAGTTTGCAGCCTTATACCAGCATCCTCCTTCGGCATTGTAAACACCGTCTCTTGCTCCAACTGCTCCGATTGTTGCTGTGCCATCTGTTACTTCAAAATCCACATACGTATCACCCAACGTATTATTTGCAGTAGCCGTAAAACCCTCACCGGCTGTATCGTTCGCAAACACAAAAACCTTGTTTCCTCCATCAGAAGTTACAGCGGCTGTCAATCGATAGGTACCCTTAGGTAATCCTGTAATAGTCTGCTTAATAGGATTGTTGACACCCGCATTATCGGCATCTACCCAATCATTCCATGTATTGAACAAATACAGACCTTGTGACCCATTTGCATAAATACCACTGCTTTGGTGTCCCACACGTGTATCCCATTGTGTAGAAACAGTCCATCCGGTCCAATCTCCTGTTTCAAAATTAGGATTCTCTATTAACCAAGTCATTTCTGAATTTGCTGTAACTTGTGCCTTTGTAGCAGCCTTTAAGATATTATAGATAGCTGTTGCTTCTGTCTTTCCATCACCACTGATAGTTAAGCCCTCATAACTTGCAATCTGAGTATCAAACTGAGCCTTTGCTGTCGCATTCAGCGTTTCCGCTTTCTTCTTGGCATCACTCAAGGCTATCTCATAACGTCCTTGACCTACTGTTCCTTGGTAGTATAGTCGGTAATTATCCGCCTTAAAGAAAGCTCCTTTCGGATAGTTAAAATTACCATCCCATGAACCAACGGTGGCAATATCAGCCGTTCCATCCTCAACAAGGAAATCAACTTCAAGTTCAACGAATTGACTTTGATTTGCAAATGCATTTGTTCCTGCAAATTGTTTGTTACCTATCAAATATACAGTTTTTCCTGCAAATGAAGTCACCAATGCTTTTAGTTTATAGTAACCATTTTTCAAGCCCGTAACACTTTGTGTAAGTGGGGAGCAATCATCTGCATCACCCCAAGCCCATGTATTAAATAAAAATGTTCCGTCAACACTCTCGCCACTACTTATAGTATAATCACCTGAATTGGTTTTCACTCCTGTATCGCTTGCCGATGCTACAGTCCAACCTGTCAAATCACCCTTTTCAAAACTGTTGTTTGTTATCGAAAGGGTCATGTCAATAAGTCCGTTTGCATCAGCGCTTGCGGAGGTTTGACTTTTCACAGCTGTTTGAACAGCCTCTTCAATCATGGCTAATTCAAGTGCTCCATCTGTAGATACAAGATAGTTTTCATAACGGTATTTTACACCTGAAATATCATACGCAGCTTGAGCTTCTTCCGACAAGGTCGCAACTAATGCATTGGCTTCATCTACAGCAGTCTTAATACTCCTATAAGTAGCTGTTCCTTTCAAATCACCACTTGATGTTCCATGGTATAGCAATTGGAAGTCATTAAAACATGCCCACATACGTGCTGAATTGTCACTTGATGTGTTTCGCACACCGATACGCAATTCTCCATCAGAACCTACTGTAATATCGCTTAACGTTACGTTATAGTAACCATTCACAAATGCCTGTCCGGCTTCTGCCATGCTATTGGGTTTGGTTGTAGGTGCATCAGTGTTTACGGAGCATATCTTGACAGTTTTGGTTGTTGAGCTTCCGTTAGTAGCGTATAAGTCCGGCAAAACTGTTGTCACGCTTGTACCATGATCGCCGGAACGATGAAATGCATGTGCAGTCAAGGTATAGGTGCCTTGTGGCAGTCCGGTAATTTCCTGATAAACATCGAATGTCTGTGTTTCACTTGCCCAAAAGTGTTTCTCCATACAGTGGTTATTACCATTACCTTCCCATCCATTCATTGTTGGTGCGCCATTCCATAAAGCGTTTCTTGTATCACCACCCCAATTGGCAGCTACACGTCCGTAAGGAATCAATGCTGACGCATTATATTGAGAACCGGAGAGTGTTTCTTGCATCTCCTCTTTGATCCAATCAGCAGTAAAGAGCATCCAGTGTTGTTTCGTGTCATTTACATCATAAGCGGCACCGCCAATGCTATTTCCTCCTTCGCTGGCAAGAGCCATTGAGTTATTATTAGGATTAAGGAACATATACTTTTTCACACCATCACTACGAACAATTTCCTTTACGACCCAATTGGCTTGACCTTGATCCACATAGTAATCTACACCTAAATATACATCTCCTAGCGTATGGCTTTGTACACTATATGTATTGGTTCCCACTTTTGATAAAGTAACAGGCAGAACATGTACGCTTTCGTATGCATGTGTTGAGTGCTGACCACCCATGTTTAGATACTTTCCTGTTGAAACATTTCTCAAGTAATAGACTCCGGAAAGGTCGCTTGTCGGGTCGGTAGGAGTACCATCAGTCAAAACCACCTCATCATCAGGCCCTGATAATGTGTTGTCAACCGGTGTTCCGTCCGGGTCGGTCAAAGTAAATGATACAACAACAGGATAGTGGTCAGACACAGTCAGGCCGTCGTCATGCAAATAGCTATTAGCTTTAAGAGTCAAATTGCTTTCAGTTGTGTTGATATAGAAAACCTTATCCACAACCTCTCCTTTTTGCATACCTAAAGCATGAGTCATCATTGACTCACCGCCATAGGTGGGGTATTCTCCATTATAAACCAATTCTACCCATGCGTCCTTTGCTGTGAAGCGACTGTCCGCATTGATGGCATCAATAAATAAAGTCTTTAGATTCTCGCGAGTGTAACGACAGTTAGTATCGCCTAAGACTATTACCGGACGCTTATTGGTTGACATTTTGGATTTAATTGCGGTTGCAAGTTGAGTCAATTGCGACTCGCGTGCTTCTATATCTGCTTGACGACTTGCCGCATCCATATGAAGAACGTACACATCAATTACTGCGCCATTACCTAACGTAACTTCATAATACCGATAACCTTTATCGATCATTTCGTCCGCTCCGTTATCTTCACTAAGATTGCCAAGCAAACTACCATCACTGACATTCCATGATGTCCACGACTCATTTGCAAAACTATACCATTTCGCAACAGCAATACCTAAGCCATCTGTATCATTACTCGTACCTGTCACCTTACCTCTATGCGTACCATACGTATAATAATTTGATGCCGGCGATGCTGTCAACTGGGTGTGATAATTGAAATCCTCTGAGAATCCCACAATATCCCAGCCGCTTTTTGCCATATACTCGTTAATGGCCGTTGCTCCGGCTTCGGCTGGCGCGCCTGAGTTCACTGTAACTGACAATACTTTTTCCGGCAATCCATCTACATTCAAGGCGACTGCCTTAAACGTGTACCCTGTTTGCGCCCACATCGTGACGGAACAAACCAACGCACTAATCACTAATAGTAGTTTTTTCTTCATGTTGAGTAGTTTAATGTTAATAAAGTTGTTAAATAATTTAATCCCGGATACTCTCTATTCAAGAGAACATAATTATGGTGTAAAGTTTTGAATAACAATTTTAAAAGACAATAAATTTAGATAAAAATGTCAAAGTTTTCTACGAATCGTTGTAATTTTCTTTTTCAACCGTCGCCTAAGTTTCCGTTTTTTGCTCCATTTCTCTTGTGATGGAACGTGAGGAATCTCAACTCTCAGCACAAAAAGATTTCTCGTCGCTTCGCTCTGTCGAAATGACAATATTATCGTTTTCTCCCCTCCGCAAGGGAGGGGTCGGGGGTGGGTCTTCTGCAAAGGAGAGATTGTCACCCTTTAAAAGGTTTTTAAAGAGTATTCAAACGCGTAATGAAAAGGAAATGGACGGGAATAAGAAGGCGGTACTTGATACCTTTTAATGTACACCTCTGTACATTTTTATGTACGCCTGAGTACATTTTTGTGTACGCCTGAGTACATTTTTGTGTACACACGCATACATCTTTGCGTACACTTTTTATGCTTTTACGAGCGACGGCATCATATAAAAACACTGACAGCGCATTTCAATGATTGAAACACGCTGTCAGTATGTAATTCATTCTCCAATATGAAGGAGTTATCCCAACCTCAGTACAAAAGATTTCTCGTCGCTTTGCTCCGTCGAAATGACAATGTTATCCCTATCCTCCCCTCCCTTGCGGAGGGGTCGGGGGTGGGTCTTCTCCTCCTTGTTCGGAGGAACCCTATCAATCCAAATGGAACATCTCTTGAATGGGAATGGTGACGGGCGAATTATCGGGATTCACCTCCATAATGTCCGCCATGTAATCCCACCAACGTTGCGTAATTTCGTCGGCACCCATGTCTTGTGAGGACATCTCTCCCTCTATCTCTTGATAACCAAATAATATATTAGTGTCCTTATCCCAATAAATGGAATAGTTGCGCACGCCGGCTTCGGCAATTTGTTTCTTCAACTCGGGCCATAAGGCGGCATGACGGCGCTCATACTCTTCCTCGAACCCCGGTTTGAGGAACATCTTAAAAGCAAATCTTTTCATATCTTATATAATAAGGTGTAACAACTATTTCGGTAAGTTGAATGCCACAGACATTTCGCGCATCTGCGCTTCACTCATGCCCTGAGGTTCAAAACCCATATTCTTTGCCGCGATGTAAATCAGCGCCGACTTGTTCAAGACATCTACTTGATCGAATGTTGCCATCACATCGACATCCACTGCAAAGACACCGTGCTTCTCCCACATCACTACATCATAATCGTCCAACTCGGCGATAGTGGCATCAGCCAACTCCACCGACCCCGGCAGCGTGTAAGGTACGATGCCCAAGCCTCGCGGACAAAAGGCCTTCGTTTCCGGTATCATACTCCACAAAAGTTTGGTGGCAACATCCTTTTCCAAGAACTTCGGGCTATGGCTCATAGCGACCAACTCGATGGGATGCGTATGTACCGATGCTTTATAAGGCGAACCTTTTGATATCAGATAATTATGAACACTCAAATGCGAGGGCAACTCGGAAGTGGGCCTTACCGGTTGGTCGGCAATAATCTCATACGATGCGCAATCATCACAAATGCGGATGATTGAGCCGTTATCCATCGGGCAACGTGCCAAATCACGCATACGCTTGTTCGTTCCCTTGCAATAGAAATAACAACCTTTCAAATGGGGCAACACTGCGCCGATAGGTTGACGTTCGGAGATTGGGGGCAAAACGCGTATCTCATCATCCACCCACTCGGTAACGTTGACTGTGATATTGCCGCCATTGCGCTCGGCCCAACCTTTCTGCCACAAATAGCCCGCTACCTCTGCCACTTTATAGACTTCCTCTTTCAGACGAGGACGGTTCTCTAATATATTCATATCTTTTACTTTTATGTATTCAATCAATAATTGTCACCATAACGCTCTCGGGTAATCTGTTCGAGCGACTTGCCACGAGTATTCGGACATCCTATCACTCCTACTATCAGGGAGACGAGCAACAATGCTACCATGCAGTACGCAGCGACTGTGAAACCCTCGCCTTGCTCGCCATAAATATAGGTAAACACCAATCCCCACACCGCCGAAAGTCCGCGAACGATGAAAAACATCAGTCCTTGCGCTCCGGCACGGAACTTGGCAGGGAACAACTCCGAGCCCCAAAGGGCATAGAAGATTTGTACGGAAATACCGCCATTGATGCCCCATAGAATGGAGAACGCCCACAAACTACCGGTTCCGTTAACTCCGGCAATGATGACGAACCATGTAGCCAATGCCGCCAAAAGTCCTAAAACATACAGGAGTTTGTGTGACACACGGTCGATAAGGAAGGACACTACAAATGTGACCACTACGACGATGAGCCACCCGACACAACTGAGCATATTGGCTTGCTCGTTGGTCAGTCCGCCCGCTGTTTCATAAATATGTGGTTGGAAAAATCCCATAACGGACGCCACAAGGTTCCATGTCAAGTAGATAGCCGCAAGATAACACACTGTTTTAATCACCTTTACATCGGTGAATAATTGCTTAAAGGCATACAGCAGACCGCCCTTTTCGCCTTTTGCGTTCTCCGCTTCACGGGTAGCCGTCCATTCCTTGCTTTCCTCCAACTTGCGTTGCATGGTCCATGCAATGAGCGCAACGACAAAGAGCGAGAAGAACACCACACGCGAACTGAACACATTGAGGGCATCGCCACTCAGAGCTTCGCCACCGATGGCATGAGCTATCGTTTCAACCCATGAGAACAAATAACCGCCTGGAGCGAAACACATACCCAAAAGCAGGATTATCATCGGCCCGAATCCCCATGACATCTGTGAAATGCAGATGTTTCGACCGCGATTGTTCACTTCCGAACTCTCGGATATATAGGTCCATGATGCCGGCACACCGATTCCCACCGAAATGCCTGTCACGAGGAAGCCCGCCAACAACATGGGGAAATTGACCGAACACATGACCAACAGGACACCCACCATATAGACCAAGAGATTGTAAGTATAGATGAATTTACGCCCGTACTTGTCGGCAAGGAATCCGCCTATAATGGCTCCAACAGCAGCGCCCAAGCAATTGGCACTGATAAAGTTGAGCCAGCCAAGATGCACTTCCGACAATCCCAAATAGTTTTGCCAAAGCGTAAGTCCACTGGCACCCGCCACGATGGCACCGGCATCAAGGTAATTGGTGAGGGACACCGCAATGGTACTTTTCAAACTGTTATTTTCTGACATAATGTTTCGTTTTACAGGTTTCGTTATCGTTGAGCGGTAACTTCCGCTTCGTACTTTTCAATCTCTGCAATGAAGCTTTCGCCTACCGGTACATTGTTTCTGAGGCAGAACATATCGTAAACTGCATTCCACGGCAATGCCTTACATTCTTCAAGCAGTGCCAAACGCTGGAATCCGCGTCCTGTCAACTCATAATCACGCAGTGTGGCAATAGGTTCGAGCAATGCACGACACATACACTTCTGTGCGGCACGGCTACCGATAACGTAAGCACCGATACGATTGATTGAGGCGTCGAAATAATCCAAACCGTAATGTACACGGTCGAGTGCATCAGCACGAACTATCTCACTGAACAAATCAAGTGTCGGATCGTCCATAATGGTAACGTGGTCGGAGTCCCAGCGCACGGGGCGACTCACGTGCAACATCAGTTCCGGCACATAAAGCAACATGGCCGAAACCTTATCGGCAACGCTCTCCGTCGGGTGGAAATGACCGGTATCCAACGTAATCATCTTACCGCGTGACGCTGCGTATGCTGTATAGAAATCGTTTGAACCGACAGTATAACTTTCCAATCCTATACCGAACACCTTAGACTCAATACAATCCTTCATGTTATCGTATTCGGTGGCAAAAATCTCGTCCAGCGATTCTTTCAGCAGTTCTCGGTAAAGTTTACGATTCACGGTTATATCCTTACTGCCATCGTGAACCCATAGATTCATGATACAAGGGTCGTCCTGTGCTTTTCCCATAGCTTCCGCTACCGCACGACAACGCTTGGTGTGTTCTATCCAGAAACGGCGGATACCCTCATCAGGATTGGAAAGGGACAAATCGCCACTTTTGGGATGTGAGAACGACGTGGAGTTGAAATCGAGTTTCATGTTATTCTCCTTACCCCACTCTATCCAACTTTGGAAATGCTCGGGTTCCACCTCATTACGGTCCACGACCTTACCCTTAAAGTCGCCATAAATCTCATGTAAGTTCAAACGGTGCGTTCCGGGAATATAAGATGTGGCCTTCAGAATGTCCTGACGCAATTCGTCGATGTTGCGTGCCTTGCCGGGATAATTACCGGTGGCTTGTATTCCGCCTGTAAGATCACCACCTTGATTTTCAAAACCGGTGACGTCATCGGCTTGCCAACAATGCAAGGAGAGATGGAAATTCTGCATCTGCTCCAATACTTTCTCTGTATCTACTCCAAGCGCGGCATAACGCTCACGAGCTATCTCATAAGCTTGCTGAATCAAATTTTCTTTCATGACTGTATCGTATTTAGGTTAATTATTAGTCTCTTTCTTTTGAATAAGTAGGAATTGTTCGTAGGCTTGTTTCCATGCCTCTGTGTGATGCGGTTCATATATAATAGGAGTAACCGATGCGGCGGAAACCTTTCGCATCTCCCCTAAAGTGCTGACACCTCCGGCAGTGCGCAATTGAACTAAAGCATTGCCCAATGCAGTACCTTCGGACGGACCGCTTACGACCGTAAGTCCTGTGGCATCGGCGGCATACTGCATCAGATAGCGATTGAGCGAACCGCCACCAATAACGTGCAACTTCTTGATGTCGATGGGAGACATTGTTCTTAAAATCTCTATCACCTGACGGTAACGCAACGACAAACTGCGGAAAATACAACGACAGAAGTCCGCCGGTTGTTGAGGAGGTTCCTGTCCCGTTCGGTTGCAATAATCGACAATGGCTTGCGTCATGGAGTCAGGATGAGCGAAACATGGCGCATCCGGATTGATTAAACCATCATAGTCCGACTGCTCGCACAAAGCCGCTAATTCTGCCACGTCGACGGGCGCGTCGGTAAACTCCTCACGACAACGCTCAAAGAACCATAAGCCACAGATGTTTTTTAAGAAACGTGTCGTTCCGTCAAGTCCGCCTTCGTTGGTAAAGTTTTGGCGAAAACTCTCCGAAGTGATAATTGGTTGGGGTGTTTCAATTCCCAACAACGACCATGTACCGCAACTGAGATAAGCAAAGTTTTCATCCTCCGCAGGAACGGAAATGACAGCCGAAGCCGTATCGTGACCGGCAACCGCGACAACAGGGACATCGCCAAGACCGGTATAAGCTTGCACCTGAGGAGTTAAACGCCCTACGACAGTACCCGGACGCACCATCGGTGCAAAATGTTCGCGCGTCAGTCCCACTGCCTCCAACAACGCCTCATCCAACTCACCGGAACGAGGGTCCATCAATTGTGACGTTGAAACGATGGTGGACTCTGCTACGGCTTTGCCTGTCAACAGATAGGACAACGCATCGGGAATGAACAAAATCTTATCAGCATCCTGCAAAGCCACACATCCATCACGGCGCAATGTATCCAATTGGAACAAAGAGTTGAACTCCATAAATTGTATGCCGGTCCGCTCATAAACCTCGGTAGCAGACATCCGCTCAAAGAATCGTTCAATTGCTCCTTCGGTATGTGGGTCACGATAACAATAAGGTAATGAAGAAAGACGACCGTCGGACGTAAAGAGAGCAAAGTCAACTCCCCAAGTGTCTATACCGATGGACGTCAGTTCTACATCAGCCTCCGCCACCTTGCGAAGTGCTTGTAATATCTCGTTATACAATGCCGGCAAGTCCCAATACAAATGCCCTGACATAGGAATCATGGGATTCTTGAATCGGGTCCACTCACGCAGATTCAACTTTTCTCCATCAAAAGTGGCAAGCACTGTACGACCACTTGTTGCTCCTAAATCAACCGCCAAAAAAGCAGAAGTGTTTGTCATGTGTATCTCAGAATTAAGTTTTTTAATAAATCATTGTTGCAAAGATAACGGGTTTTGCCACCGACACCTTATGTTTTTTGTCCTTTTATATGCATTAAATGGCAAATCATTTCCTTTTTAGAAAAATTAGTCGTAAATTTGTGGCATGGAACCTATCAAGTACATCGCAGAAAACGACAGAGACGCCCTATGGGGATTGTCTGTCTGTTCCGTTGGGTACCAAAAAGTAGAACCACACGCTCCTTATCCACCGACCAAACATCACAAGGAATACTTGTTCAGTCCGGCAAAAGGGCGCGTTTTACAAGAATACCAATTGCTATATATCATCAGCGGAGAGGGCGAACTGTCAACAGAGAACGGTGGAACTCACGCCATCAAGACCGGCGATATGTTCCTCTTATTTCCGGGCGAATGGCACTCGTACCACCCCAACCCACAAACAGGATGGGAAGAATATTGGATAGGGTTCCAAGGCACGAACATAGACCAACGTGTAAAAGCCAAATTCTTTTCAGTCAAATCGCCCATATATCATATCGGACTGAATGACACCATCATGGAACTTTACCGCAATGCCATAGAAACTGCCACACTGCAGCAGGCGTACTTCCAACAATTACTGGCCGGCATTGTCAACCACTTGTTGGGACTGATGTTTATGACGAGTCAGAACCGAACCTTGATGGATTCCGTCCAAGTACCGGACTTTATCGTCAGAGCTAGAAACTATATGCAGGAAATGACGGAAGAGAACATCAGTATGCCCGATGTAGCACAACATTTAAATATCAGTTATGCTACATTCCGCCACTTATTCAAGAAATATACGGGATTGTCACCGGCACAGTACTTCATCAACCTGCGTCTGCACCGTGCCAAGGAGTTATTGCGTAGTACAGACATTCCTATCAAAAACATCTCATATAAACTGCACTTTGAGAATCCGGAATACTTTGCAACGTTGTTCAAGAAACGGACAGGCATCAAACCAAGTGAATTCAGAAAACATTAACCATAAAAAAACAAACGTAATGAAAAAGAACTTTTTAATCGGTCTCCTCGCGTCTTGTCTTTGGACGCTCAATGGAGAAGCTCAAAACAAAGCAAATCTTTCAGAACCCGAATACGAAGGCTACCTCTTCGCATATTTTGAAGGACAAGGCGACAAGATGCAACAAGAACAATTACGCTTTGCGCTTAGTAACGACGGCATAACATGGCGCGCGCTGAACGGCAACCGTCCCATCATCGCCTCTGAGACTATCAGCGAGAGCGGTGGCATACGCGACCCGCACATCCTGCGTGGCGAAGACGGCAAATTCTATATCGTGGCGACAGATATGTTTACTCACAAATACGGTTGGGGAAGCAATCCGGGCATTGTCCTTCTAAAGTCGGACGACCTTATCAACTGGACACACGCCAAAATCAACCTTGCGAAAGATTACCCCAAAAACTTCGGGGATGCTTATTGGGTATGGGCGCCACAAACCATTTACGACCACAAGGCGAAAAAGTACATGATTTATTTCACATTGCAACGCAACGACCGTAAGAGCCTCATCACTTATTATGCCTACGCCAACAAAGACTTTACCGGTTTTGAGAAAGAACCGAAAGTATTGTTCTCTGCCAAATACGGCAGCATCGACAGCGACATCATTTACAAGGACGGTGTTTACCACCATTTCTACAAAGGCAACACCAAAGACAAGAACGGCAAGGAGTATATCAACGGCATACAGCAAGCAACCGCCAAGAGTCTGCGTGGCAAATGGAAAGAGGACTTCAAATACGTGGATGCTTACGCAGGCAAAAAGCCTGTAGAAGGTTCGAGCATATTCAAATTCAACGGACGCGAGGAATATGCCTTAATATATGATATGTACACAAGCGGACGTTATGAGTACCAAACGACAACTGACTTATACAATTTCTCAGAGCCAAAAGCATTTGACAAAAACTTCCATCCTCGTCACGGGTCCATTATCTCACTGACCAAAGAGGAGTTGCAACGCCTACAAGAGAAATGGGGCTACGTTGTCAAGTATGAATTTGAAAGCAAAGGCAATCCTATCATCCGTCATCAATACACTGCCGACCCTGCCGCATTGGTAAAAGGTGACACTTTGTGGCTATTTGCAGGACACGACCATGCAGGCAACCAAACAGGCTATCACATGAGAGATTGGTTGTTGTTCTCTACTACCGACATGAAGCATTGGACGGAGCATCCTGTACCTTTGACCATTGATGAATTCAAATGGGCTGCGAGCAAACAAGCCTATGCCGGTCATGTTGCAGAGCGCAACGGCAAATATTATTGGTATGTAAGCACCAACTGGTGTGGTATCGGAGTGGCTGTGGCTGACAAGATAACAGGTCCATACAAAGACGCTCTCGGGAAACCGCTTTTGACAAATAACGACTGTTTCGCATCAAAACACAGTTGGGCTTGTATTGACCCTGCCATCTTTATTGATGATGATAACCAACCCTGGATTGTGTGGGGTAACGGACAGTGCTACATCGCCAAGTTAAAAGACAACATGATTGAGATTGACGGCGAAATCAAGCAAATCAAGTTTGACGAAGCACATCCGTTCACAGAAGCGCCATGGATTCACAAACATAATGGAAAGTACTACCTGACTTACGCCAGCGAATGGCCGGAAAAGATTGCTTATGCCGTGGCAGACAAAATAGATGGCCCGTACGTAACAAAGGACATCATCTCCGAAATCGCCGGCAACAGTAACACGACCCACCCTGCCATCGTCAACTTCAAAGGACAATGGATATTCTTTTCACACAACGGTGGTCTGCATAACGGTACCAGCTACAGCCGTTCTATTGTAGCCGAACCGATGGAACACGACGCCAATGGTGAGATTAAGAAAATCCATCACAGTACGCAAGGAATGGTTATGACGAAATAAAATCATATTTTGTTGGTGCGTTTTGTAGGACATATACCAAAAAATAATTATTTTTGCAAGAAGAATCAGTGAAGAACTGAGGCTGAGAATACATTATATTACCTATAATAAATTAGTATAATTATGGTTTATTCACACGAAGTAGAAAACATGTGTTGTGTTGCCAAAGGTCCTAACCACGGACCGGCTCCCATACCAGAAGAAGGCAAATGGGTAAAGGCAAAAGAGATTAAAGACATTTCCGGTTTGACTCACGGAATCGGTTGGTGCGCACCTCAACAAGGCGCTTGTAAGTTGACATTGAACGTTAAGGAAGGTGTCATTCAAGAAGCTTTGGTTGAGACCATCGGTTGCTCCGGTATGACTCACTCTGCCGCTATGGCATCTGAGATTCTTCCGGGCAAAACTATTTTGGAAGCATTGAACACCGACTTGGTTTGTGACGCTATCAACACCGCTATGCGCGAGTTGTTCTTGCAAATCGTTTACGGTCGTACACAATCTGCGTTCTCTGAAGGCGGTTTGATGATTGGTGCCGGTTTGGAAGACCTTGGTAAAGGTTTGCGTTCACAAGTAGGTACTTTGTACGGAACATTGGCAAAGGGACCTCGTTACTTGGAAATGGCTGAGGGTTATATCAAGACCATCGCATTGGATAAGGACAACCAAGTATGTGGTTATGAGTTCGTTCACATGGGTAAGTTCATGGACGAAATCAAGAAGGGAACAGACGCTAACGAAGCTTTGAAGAAAGTAACCGGTACATACGGACGCTTCACAGCAGAGCAAGGCGCAGTAAAACATATTGATCCACGTCACGAATAATATAAGGAGGAAGTAAATTATGATTAGAGAAGTAAAATTCGAAAGCCAAGACCGTCGTATCAAGCAGATTCTTGCAGCTTTGAACGAGAACGGTATCTCTTCTATTGAAGAAGCTAACGAGATTTGTGAATCTTATGGACTTGATCCTTATAAGACTTGTGAAGAAACTCAACCTATCTGCTTTGAGAATGCAAAGTGGGCTTACGTAGTAGGTACTGCCATCGCATTGAAGAAAGGTTGCAAGACTGCAGCCGAAGCAGCCGAAGCTATCGGTATCGGTTTGCAAGCATTCTGCATCCCCGGTTCAGTAGCAGACGATCGTAACGTAGGTATCGGTCACGGAAACTTGGCAGCTATGTTGCTTCGCGAAGAGACTAAGTGTTTCGCTTTCTTGGCAGGACACGAGTCATTTGCTGCAGCTGAAGGTGCTATCAAGATTGCTGCTAAAGCTGACAAAGTGCGCAAAGAGCCATTGCGTTGTATCTTGAACGGTTTGGGTAAGGACGCAGCCATGATTATTTCACGTATCAACGGTTTCACTTACGTACAAACTGAGTTCGACTATTTCACAGGTGAGTTGAAAGTCGTTAAGGAAATCGCTTACTCTGACGGTCCACGCGCTAAAGTAAAATGCTATGGAGCTGACGACGTTCGCGAAGGTGTTGCTATCATGTGGAAAGAAGGTGTAGATGTATCTATCACAGGTAACTCTACTAACCCGACTCGTTTCCAACACCCGGTAGCCGGAACATATAAGAAAGAACGTGTATTGGCAGGTAAGCCGTACTTCTCTGTAGCATCAGGTGGTGGTACAGGTCGTACATTGCACCCGGATAACATGGCTGCAGGTCCTGCTTCATACGGTATGACTGACACTATGGGTCGTATGCACTCAGACGCTCAGTTCGCCGGTTCTTCATCAGTTCCTGCTCACGTAGAAATGATGGGATTCTTAGGTATCGGTAACAACCCGATGGTAGGTTGTACAGTAGCTTGCGCCGTTGACGCAGCTCAAGCTTTGAACAAGTAATCCTAAGCATTATACAAACAAAAAACACGAGCGACTCTTCGGAATCGCTCGTGTTTTTTTGTACGCCGCACTTCATTCACGATATAGATAATCAAATATGGACAAGAAAAAATCGGCGGTTGGAGAGCCTCACAACCGCCGAACACTTATTACTAACTTCTACTATTAAAACTCGTTTCCCCAAATATCGGTAAAACCTGAGTTGACATTCACATCGCCCGTCATATCGTTGCCGGGTGTGTTGTCAACATCCAAACTGACAGCTAACATCTGCTGTGTCTCAACCATGCTCACGGAGCATTTCGGTGAAATATATTCCTTTTTCATAATCATTCACTTCTTACCTTACTACTACCTTTTTACCATTCACTACATAGATGCCTTGTGGCAATGCTTCGGTGGCATGAGATGCATCGACTTGACTGCGAACCTTGACACCACTAATCGTATAAACATCCACAGCACCTTGTTCTGAAACGCCAACTTCATTGATGCCGGTTTCCGTGTCGTCGAAGGTAATCATACGTTGGTTCACTCCTAAGGCGCCACCAAACTCACTCATGGCGTCAATGTCGAAATACGCACGGTTCGCACCGATGGTACATCCTGTTCCACATTCCTTCACGGTGTTATTCGTCAATATATGCTTACCTTGGGCAACGTCCTGACCGCTCAACGAGCCTACCAAACCGTTCGCTGAAGTCGCCTCTGCCGCTCCACCATTATAAGCCACAACCAACTTATCCGCTGTTGCGCAGAAGATGTATGGTACACCGGCTTGCAATGCAGTTTCCTCAGTCAACACAATGCCTTTCAACACTCCGCCATCAGTCTGCTTTCCTGCTACACTGTAGAATTTCGCTCCGGCAATATCATCAGCTGCTACGGCGCATGGCAAACAAATCGTACCAAACTTATCTACCGTTGTACTGCGTACATAACCATCGGCAAAAGTCATTGCTTGGGTAAATTCAGTAGAATATCCTGAAGTCCCGAGATTGGTATCAGCATAATTCTTGAATATTAGATTAGAAGCAAATATAAATGAGCGATTTCCTAACATCCATACACTATTCTCCTCACTCCATGTCCAAGCGCAAGTTGTTGAACCTAAAGTCAAGTTTGTCTTACCACTTTTCGCTGTCAAATATTCTCCTTCACTGGTACGGATATAACCTTTTTCGTCATCAACATACCATGTCAAAGATGTTTTATCCGCCGCATTGACAACCTTGCCATTAACCACATCCACTTCAACAGCCTCAATAGAATTAGACTGCACAGTTGATGCCGCTGTACCCATAGCATAATAAGCTCCATTATATTCTGCTACAAACACTGTCGGTGTACCCATGCTTGCTACATTGGTTACCGTCAACGTATAAGAAGCGCTCGCCACTGAGTATGACGCACTCGCTGCAACTGTTGCAGTAATGACAGTTGTTCCGGCTGTCAACAACGTTATCGTACCATCACTTGCGATAGTCGCAACACTTTCTGCTGATGAAGAATAAGTCACTTCACCATCCGAATTAGTCGTAAACTCCGGATATACATTCGTAGTTGCACTCACATCGGCTGTACAAGCATCTGCACTCCACGAAACATCGGGGACTTCCAAAACTGACGTATTTACAATGTCCTCCTCATTACGAATGTAGAGTTGCATGGTTTCGTCATAAGGTGCGAACACACCCGTCACGTCCGCCAAAGCCGGCCAATTGTATGCCGTGTGATCGAAGCCGAACTTATTATAAAGCGTCAACGAACTACCACTTTGTGATAATTGACCATCTGCGTATGTCACGTCCTCCACCTTTATCAATGAACAGTAGTATGTTTCAGGATTTGCCAACAAATCTGCAACAGCCACTACAGTCGGCGTTGCACCTGCGCCTGAAACCGCTGTCACATTGGTATAATCTCCGGAAGTAATCTCCGGCATATTCTTATATATAGTAAATGTACCGATGACATAACCATTCAGCACATCGCCCACTGCATAACTCTTACCGGATTGATATAAATCGATACCACCTGTAGCGTCCTGCACAAAAATGTCTTTGCTGCTGACGCCCGTCACCACAGCATCGGTCAGTTGCACCGCTACGTCAACCGTCCCTGTTGCCAAAGCCTTTACTTCGCCAATAGTATAAACAGGGAGTTTGGTGTATGTTGCGGTAACTACAGAACTGCTCTCCATACCGTCGGCTACTGCTATCGCATTGATAGTGGTAGTCTCTGTAATAGTCAGGCCTCCTGCCGGAAACACCGGTGAAGCATCGGTCGGGGTATCCCCGTTAGTTGTATAGTGAATCGTCGCACCGTCTGTTTCGCAAGAAGCGGTAATAGTTTGGGAATCTACGAACTTTGTTTCTGTAGCGGGAGTAAAGACCGGAGACAACACTACATTACTAGATGGCATATCGTATGTAATAGTAATACTCTTAAAATAAACAGCCTTTTCAGAAGTATTAGTCCACACGAATTCAATCTTACCCGTAGCGCTACCCGTAAAAGTATATTCAGTCGCGGTATTGGTTAAAGTTTTTGTTTCTCCAAATGTTTCTCCACCTACTTTTACTGATAACGTTGCATTAATACTATTGGCTCCACTCGTATTTATTTTAATTGACGTAATGGTTCCCGGTATTCCTTCTGTAGAAAGACTAATAGAGCTTGCATATTTTTTTGCAGAACCAACTTGTTGCCCTTTCGTACCATCATATCCATAATAATCACCATTATTATCTAATGTCCAAACGACATCAGACAAAGTTGCGTCACCATTAGCATCCCACACTTTGGAAGTTATGGTATGATTATACTTTACCGTCTGTCCCCAAGCAACACCCCATGAGAACATCATCAAAAGAAGAAGCAAGAATCGGCTTGTCTTCTTAGAAAGAAAAGTAAAAAATCTCATAATTATTTTGTTTAAAAGTTTTATTGTTTTCGTAAAAGCCCTTATAAAGTTGCAAAGGTAAGGAAAATAATCATGACATGGGGCATGAATATATATAATTCTATCCATGCACCATGTTTATGGTTCTTTTATGTCGAATTATTGCTCAATTTCTGTTTGTTCGACAACCACCTCAAATTCAGCTTTCATCTTATTGTACTTACGCAAACGCACACCGTTGACCAACTCCGCCACACCATAAATCAGGAACGTCGCACCAAGAATGATGAACGGCACCGAAGCAGACTGCAATGGATTGAAGACAACAAATATACCCAAGAAGAGAATAAGTACTGCAGTCAAGAAAACGTACCAACGGAACGGGACGACACGTCTATAACGTACCAAACCCACCAACTGACTCAGTCCTGCAAGCACCATCAGACCACCCAACACAAACATCAAGTAATTGATGAACAAGTGCGGGAAGAATCCGAGAAAGACGCCGAACAACAGACTACCCACTCCTACCAATGGGAACAATGGTTTCAACACTGCGTCCTTAGAATAACGCACAACAAAATAGTTGATGACTGACACCAAACCGGACACTAAGAATAAGCCTCCGATAATCTGCACCAACAAAGCCGTCATCTTCTCGGGATTTGCGATTAACAAAATACCGATAACCAATGCACAGACGGCACGAAAAATATAACTGTTTACTACTTTCATAATCGATTGATTTAAATGATTCAACGGGCGAATATACGAATTAAATGAATGAGCCTATATACAAATGAATTAAAAAAGTAAAAAAAGACGATTGTTTTAGATTTATTTTGTTTCCTTTGCACCGAAGAAAGACTTATTAAGACATGGCAATAGAACTCTACCTCGTGCGACATGGAGAAACAGAAGAGAATGCCGCCAACATCTTGCAAGGCAATCTGCCCGGTCATCTGAACGAGAAAGGGCGCGAGCAAGCACGGCAAACAGCGGAGGAACTACAAGACATATCCTTTGACATTATGTATTGTAGCGATTTGAAGCGGTGTGTTGATACGGCGGACATCATCAACCAACGATTAGGAGTGCTCGTAAAATATACCCCGCTCTTACGCGAAAGGGATTGGGGACCGCTGACAGGGCAAAAAATCAAGTGTGCCATTGCCATGATAGACGAACATGCCGAGTCGGTAGAATCCATGTTTGCCCGCGCAAAGACATTCTTATGTCAGATGACTGAGAGCGAAGAAGGGCGCACGGTGTTGGTTGTCAGCCATGGCTTGTTCTGCCGAGTCCTTCAAGGCGCTTGCCTTGGCAAAACCATTCGTGAGATTCCCCGTATGGAGAATGCCGAAGTGCGACATCTGACTCTCACACCTCCCTACTCCTTCTCTTCGGAAGACGAAGAAACCGGCATCACGGCAGATTAAACCATTCACTCAACAACATCACGAAAACAACCTACTGAGGTCAACGAAATGACAGACGTCCGTCATCGAAACGCAAGACGTCCGCCGTCACGACGGCAGACGTCCGAAATTTCTTTGTTTATAAGTGTTTGATTATCAACACTCCTTAGAAGTTCCTTTTTGCATACTTTTTCCTTTGTTCGGAACACACTCTATGTAACGATATTTCGAAGTTATCGGACAAAATAAAAATGATGAAAATATATGCTGACAAAAATTAACTACATTTCCTGTAAAGCGGAAATCTGTTGTAGTATTTCCAAAGCATCTTTGACAGTATCCACATCTTTAATCAACATGGAGCGATGTCCTTTTACTTCGCGCAACTGACAACGGTGGGCATTCATCCCTACATAAGACAAGCACTGACCAAATGCCTTGCTTTGATAATAGGCACTTTCAACATTCTCAACAAAGTAGAGCGACATCCGACCGACCTTCAAAACGATTTTTTCCGCACCAAGATGTTTTCCCATTCGACGCAATCCCACGACACGAATCAACTCTTCACCTTCGGGAGGAATTTCACCAAAACGGTCCTTCATCCTACTACGGAATGCTTCGACATCCTCGTCGCGCTCCAATCCATCCAACTCACGGTAGAGCAACATACGCTCGCTACTGCTTGGAACATAACTTTCGGTAAAGGACATCGGCAAGTCACTTTCCAAAATACATTCATCCACAAAGGTCTCTCCGGACAAGTCATTTCCCTTACGTATCTCCTCAGCGTACAAATCATTAAACTCGTCATTCTTCAGTTCCTTCACCGCCTCCGAGAGAATCTTTTGATAAGTCTCATAACCTAAATCAGCAATAAAACCACTTTGTTCTGCACCCAATAAATTACCGGCTCCGCGAATATCCAAATCCTGCATGGCTATATGAATTCCTGACCCCAAGTCGCTGAAATTCTCAATGGCTTGCAAACGACGACGTGCCTCGGGCGTAAGACCGGCCAAAGGTGGTGCCAACAAATAACAAAACGCCTTTTTATTGCTTCGCCCTACCCGACCTCGCATCTGATGTAAATCACTTAACCCAAAATTCTGAGCTCCGTTGATTATGATGGTATTGGCATTGGGTATATCAATACCACTCTCAATAATTGTAGTCGAAATTAAAACATCATAATCGTAGTTGACAAAATCGAAAATAACCTTTTCAAGTTCCTCTGGTGCCATACGACCATGCCCCACACAAACACGAGCATCCGGCACGTGTTTATGAATCAACGTTTCCAAATCATATAGGTTGGAGATGCGATTATTAACAATGAAAACCTGGCCGTTGCGACTCATCTCAAAGTTGATGGCTTCTGCTATCAACTCCGCATTAAAGGTATGCAATTCGGTTTGCACCGGATAACGGTTGGGTGGTGGTGTTTGTATTACCGACAAATCACGAGCCCCCATCAATGAGAATTGTAATGTTCGAGGTATAGGTGTTGCTGTAAGTGTCAACGTATCAACGTTCACTTTCATCTGACGTAGTTTTTCTTTCGTCGCCACTCCGAACTTTTGTTCCTCGTCAATAATAAGCAAACCCAAATCTTTGAACTTGATGGATTTACCGATGAGTTTGTGAGTCCCAATTATAATATTGATTTGTCCGTTCTCCAAATCCTTCAATATTTCTTTTGTCTTGGCAGCACTACGCGCTCTGCTAAGATAGTCCACCTTTACAGGCATATCCTTCAACCGCGACGAAAAGGTTTGAAAATGCTGGTACGCCAATACCGTTGTCGGCACCAATACCGCAACTTGCTTATTGTCCGTACAGGCCTTGAATGCTGCACGTACCGCCACTTCCGTCTTACCGAAACCTACATCTCCACAAACCAAGCGGTCCATAGGTTGATTGCGCTCCATATCAGCTTTTACATCACAAGTAGCTTTATGCTGATCGGGGGTATCTTCATATAAGAAACTTGCTTCCAACTCGTGTTGCATAAAGCTATCGGCACTGAACGCAAACCCTTTCTCCTGACGACGTAATGAATACAATCTTATCAAGTCGCGCGCAATATCCTTTATCTTGGACTTGGTACGTTCCTTCATTCGTTCCCATGCCCCTGTTCCCAACTTATTCAATCGGGGTGGTTCGCCATCCTTTCCACGATACTTGCTGACCTTATGTAGCGAATGTATTGATACATATACGGCATCGCCATTCTGATAGGTTATTTTAATGACCTCCTGTGTAGTACCTCCATTGGTAATACGCATCAAACCACCAAACTTTCCAACTCCATGATTGATGTGCACCACATAATCACCAATGTTGAACTCTTGCAACTCTTTCAATGACAATGCCACCTTTCCACTACGCGCCTTATCACTTCTCAGATTGTACTTGTGAAAACGGTCGAATATCTGATGATCGGTAAACAGGCAGACTTTCAAATCGTCATCCGTAAAACCACTGTGCAAAGTTTTATTTATAGGTGTGAATACAATGCCGGTGCCTTGTTCTTGAAAAATAGCCGTCAATCGGTCGGTTTGTTTCTCGGAATCGGCTAATATATATAAGGTATAACCACGCAGAAGATTTTCGGAAAGCGTTTGGCTCAACAATTCAAAGTTCTTATGAAAGATGGGTTGCGGTGACAAACTGAAATGTACAGTTGCCTGAGCTTTACCACTTGGACGATGTCCGATCTCTATCCTTCGGAAGTTCAACAACCCTTTCATCAAAGTAGCCCCATTTACCAGCATCATCTCGGCATGTAAACTTTCACGCAATTCTGCCTCATGCATTTCGCTCTCTGCCTGCTCAACGACCATGGCCTGAGCCGAGAATCCGTCATGATAAACCTTATCTGCAACGTCATGTAAAAAAGACAAATCCTTCAACACTAATACCGCATTGGAGGGCAAGAAGTCCAAGAATGGGACTTTATTGTTTTTTGTCGTTGTCAACTCCGGTACTATGATTACTTCTTTTTGCTTTTCTTTTGACAATTGCGACTGCACCTCAAAAGTACGGATACTATCCACTTCGTCGCCAAAGAAGTCTATTCTGAAAGGATATTCCGATGAATATGAAAACACGTCAAGGATACTGCCTCTTACTGCGTACTGGCCGGGTTCATAAACATAATCCACCCGTTTAAAACCAAGCGTGTACAATGTTTCCTCCACAAATAAGATGTCCACCTTTTCTCCATCATGCAACTTCAAAGTTTGCTCTTCCAAAACATCTTTGGAAACGACTTTTTCTATAACTGCCTCCGGATATGTCACGACAAATAGAGGACGACTCCCTGCCGTAAGACGACTGACAACCTCCGTTCGTAGAATCTCATTTGCAGCATCACGCTGGCCAAACTTTATAGCACGGCGAAACGAGGATGGAAAAAACAGTACTTGTGACTCGCCCAAGATTTGCGCCAAATCATGATAGAAATAACCGGCTTCTTCGGCATCATCCAATATAAAAACAAAAGGAGACGACAAGACTTGTGGTGCATTCTGTGCCATACCGCTAAAGACCAACGGTGCTGCCGACGCACAAAGTCCCTCCGCGAAAATTGTTTTCACGGAATCTTTTTCTAAAGCCTTACTTAACGCTTTTACCTGCTTATGCTTGGCGTAAAGAGCCTGTAAACTTTGTATGTCCATACGTTGAAACGGTGCAAAATTACAAAGAATCACTAAAAAACAGACTTCAAAGGACAAATATTTCTTAATAAAAGCATTTGATGATAAAATTAAACTGTATATTTGTTCCTGATAAGACAATAGAAGTATTAACCTAAAGCCTGATTACTATGCGTTCAGACAGCATCGTCATTATCCCGACGTACAACGAAAAGGAAAACATAGAGAATATCATCCGCGCAGTCTTTGGATTGGAGCAACCATTCAATATGCTCATTATTGATGATGGTTCGCCCGACGGCACTGCCGCCATTGTCAAGAAATTGATGGCAGAGGAATTTAAAGACCGTTTATTCCTCATTGAACGTTCCGGAAAGTTAGGTTTGGGAACGGCATATATCACCGGCTTCAAATGGGCTGTGGAACAAAAGTATGACTATATCTTTGAGATGGACGCAGACTTCAGCCATAATCCTAACGATTTGCCCAGATTGTACAATGCGTGTGCTAAAGAAGGTTACGATGTTGCCATCGGTTCAAGATATATCAATGGCGTAAACGTGGTGAATTGGCCTATGGGACGCATCCTAATGTCCTACTATGCATCCAAATACGTCCGCATCGTGACAGGATTGAAAATTAACGACACGACAGCCGGATTCAAATGTTACAAGCGCAGGGTTCTAGAAACCATAGAGTTAGACAAAGTGCGTTTCAAAGGTTATGCTTTCCAAATCGAAATGAAGTTCACCGCTAAGCAATGTGGTTTCAAGATTAAGGAAGTTCCCGTCATCTTTGTCAACCGCGAATTAGGCACCAGTAAAATGAGTGGCGGTATTTTCAGCGAAGCGATGTTCGGTGTGATGCGCTTACGTTGGGATGGTTGGTTCAGGAAGTATCCAAAATACAAAGAATCGTAATCATTGACTATGCCTATCTTTATTCAGACCAACTTATTTGTGGCCATCCTGATTGCAGGACTTGGATTTTACGCATGGAGAAGAGAAAAGCCCATGTGGTTTTGGAGTGGAACAACCGTTGACCCTAAAACCATCAGTGATGTTCGCGCTTACAATCATGCCAACGCTATCATGTGGTGGGTATATTCCCTTATTTTCTGGACTTCGGTACTCGTTTACAGTCACAACCCTTTTTTGAGCGAACTTATTATAACCTTCGGCGTCACAATCGGATTCATTCCTTTATACTTGGCTTATTTCCTTATTCGTAGAAAGTACCGTGTCAAGGATAAAGCAAAAGAATAAACAAACATTAGAGCAGTACAAACATTATGAGAACTCTCATTAAAAATGCCATACTCGTCAATGAGGGGACATCCTTTAAGGGACATCTCCTTATTGAAGACGAAAGGATTGCTCGTATCATCCCCTTTGAAAAAGGTAACGATACGTCCATTTCATGCGACCGTATTATTGACGCAGAAGGACTGTACCTTATTCCCGGAGTCATTGACGACCATGTGCATTTTCGCGAACCGGGCTTGACGCACAAAGCAGATATTGAGACAGAAAGTCGGGCTGCTGCAGCCGGTGGTGTGACATCCTATATGGATATGCCGAATGTTAAACCACAAACCACCGACTTGCAAACACTCTCTGAAAAGTTCCTACTGGCCTCAGAAAAAAGTTTAGTGAATTACTCCTTTTTCTTTGGAGCGACAAATAGCAATACTAACCTATTAAAAGATTTAGATAAAAAAACGGTTTGCGGTGTTAAATTATTCATGGGTAGTAGTACCGGCAATATGCTGGTGGATAAAGAGAATGCTTTACGCAAGATTTTTGAAGAATCACCACTTCCCATCATGACGCACTGCGAAGACTCTGCCATTATTGCACAAAATCAAGCAAAAATTCAGGAACGCTATGGCGAAGACCCTGACGTTATTCATCATCCAAACATTCGTAGTGAAGAAGCGTGCTACCATTCAACAGAATTGGCCGTTAAGCTGGCAAAAGAAACCGGGGCACAGTTGCATGTCGCTCATGTCACAACAGCCAAAGAACTAAGTTTGTTTGATAATACCCCCCTTGACACAAAGAGAATCACTGCGGAAGTTTGTGTTGCTCACTTATTATATACAGAACAAGATTACACACGATTAGGAACACAAATCAAGTGCAACCCGGCAATAAAGACCAAGGCGGACCGTGATGCCTTGCGACAAGCGTTGAACAACGGACTAATAGACCTCATAGGCACGGACCACGCACCTCATTTGTTAACAGAAAAAGAGGGCGGATGTGTCAAGGCGGTTTCCGGTATGCCCATGATACAATTCTCATTAGTCAGTATGTTGCGTTTGGTTGACGAAGGAGTAATTACCATAGAGCGTTTAGTTGAACTTATGTGTCATGCACCGGCAAGAATCTTTAATATAGCTCAAAGAGGTTTCTTGAAAGAAGGTATGCAAGCAGACCTTGTACTACTTCGCCCCAATACCCCATGGACCTTAAAGAAAGAACAAATTCTTAGCAAATGTGGATGGAGCCCTCTGGAAAATGAGAGTTTTAATTGGTCGGTAGAACAGACTTACTGCAACGGTCATCTTGTATATAATCACGGCATCTTCGACACGACACATCGCGGACAACAACTTTCGTTTGAAAGATGAAAAAAACACTGACGTATCACATTCATGAAGTAGCCCCCTACATCAATTGGATTTATTTCTTTCATGCTTGGGGTTTTGCTCCACGATTTGCTACGATTTGTTCAATTCACGATTGCCTTGGTTGCAAAGAAAATTGGATTCAAACATTCTCCGAAACGGAACGAGATAAAGCGCGCGAAGCGGTAACACTCTTTCAAGAAGCAAAAAAACTTCTAAACATTCTTGATAGTAAGTTTCACTCGTACGCTCGTTTTGCACTACTTCCGGCAAACTCCGACGGTGATGATATTATCATTTATGATAGCGAATTTAACGAGAGCATGAGATTGCCATTATTGCGACAACAAACAGCAGCACACAATGACTTTTGTTTATGTCTGTCAGATTTCATAAAACCAATTGGGAATGGAACTGATAAAATAGGACTATTCGCGACTACTATTGATGGTGATATAGAAACTTTTTACAACGGCGATGATCCGTACAAACATTTATTGGCGCAAACTTTAGCAGACCGCTTGGCAGAAGCCACTGCAGAAAAGATGCATGAGGACGTACGCAGAACATATTGGGGATATGCCCCCGATGAACATTTACCAATCAATGAACTACATCAAGAAAAGTATTGTGGCATACGTCCTGCTGTAGGTTATCCATCACTACCCGACCAAAGTACAAACTTTGAAATAGACCGATTACTCGGATTTAAGGAAATAGGAATACAACTGACCGAAAACGGAGCTATGTCACCACATGCCTCTGTCAGCGGTTTAATATTCGCTCACCCTGAAGCACGTTACTTCTCCGTTGGAAAAATTGGAACTGACCAACTCAAAGATTATGCAAACCGAAAGGGTACAACTATTGAGAAACTGTCCCCTTTTCTTTCTTCAAACATTCTACAATAAATTAATGAAATCAAAACCATGATTCTAAGACTTCTTCCCATCATTATACTCACACTGATTCTTCCTGATTTGTATATTTATTTCACTTTTTGGAAGAAACGGAGCTACAAGCAATGGAAAATTGCTTTAGCTTTTCTGCCTGACTTTCTATTACTCATAGGAGGTATCATCCTTTGTTGTAACGAAACATTAAGTCCTAAGAATCTTACAATTATTGGCATATATCTCGTGATTTATATGTTGGTAGCACTGCCGAAAACAACGTTCTTATTGGTGGATTTATTACTACGCCTTTTCGGACTTGCATGGCATCCCATAAAGAAATATGCAACTCCCATTGCACAAATTATAAGATTGGTCGTATTCATCTGCATCTTAATCGGAACTTTCTACGGACCAACGCATCTTGTTGTCAAGAATGCAGAGGTGAAAAGTCAAGAAGTTCCGGAAAGTTTTAACGGTTACAGAATCGTACAATTCACAGACCTCCATTTGGCCTCGTTCGAGCATCACCCCACAATGATACGAACACTTGTAGATACAATCAACGCACTACACCCCGACATGATTGTCTTTACCGGCGACTTAGTCAATACAGAATATCATGAGTTACTCCCATATATAACTGACTTATCTAGGTTAAATGCTCGTGACGGCGTATTCTCCATTCTTGGTAATCATGATTACCACACTTATGCTCGTAATTTAACCGAAGCAGAACAAGCCAAAGGACTTGAACGACTCAAAACACTGCAAAGAGCTATGGGTTGGGACTTACTACTAAATGAGAATAGAATCATTAGAAAAGGAAACGATAGTATTGCAATCATCGGCGTAGAAAACGACGGCAAACCACCCTTTCCCGAACGCGGGGACTTGCGCCGTGCATCTGCGGGAGTTGAAAAGGCTGTATTCAAGATTCTCCTTTCGCACGACCCTTCTCATTGGAAACGTAAAGTGGTTGAGCAAACAGATATACAACTCACTCTATCCGGGCACACACACGGTATGCAATTGATGCTTTTCGGTTGGTCTCCGTCCAAATACGTTTACCCCGAATGGCGCGGAATGTACACAGAGAACGAGCAATCATTATACGTTAGTTTGGGAGTCGGAGGCGCCCTGATACCTTTCCGATTGGGCGCTTGGCCGGAAATAAATGTAATAACTTTACGTCATTAATAGAGATTTTTTTAACTTTGCCATATAAAACTAGAAACTATGACACTTATATATCGAATCTATCAACTATTCATAGCATTACCTATATTATTGGTATGCACCATGCTTACGTGTATTATCACGATTATCGGGTCATTCATTGGAGGCGCACATTTCTGGGGATATTATCCAGCAAAGATATGGTCTATGGTTATGTGCAGATTGCTACTCCTTCCTATTAAGATTAAAGGCAAGGAGAATGTTGACAAGAAATCCTCATATGTTTTTGTCGCTAACCATCAAGGAGCATTTGACATCTTCCTCGTTTATGGTTTTATCGGGCGCAATTTCAAATGGATGATGAAGAAGTCTATACGAAATATTCCATTAGTAGGTAAGGCTTGCGAAAGTGCGCGACATATATTCGTTGACAAAACCGGACCGAAAAAGATTCAAGAAACTTACAATAAAGCACGAGAAATTCTAAAAGAAGGTACCTCGTTGGTGGTATTCCCGGAAGGCGCACGCTCTTTTACAGGTCACATGGGCGTTTTTAAAAGAGGAGCATTCCAATTAGCAGACGAATTGCAGTTACCAGTGGTTCCTGTCACCATCAATGGTCCATTTGATGTATTACCTCGCACCAAAGGTTTTTATTTTGTCAACTTCCATAAATTAGAAATGACGATACACCAACCTATTATGCCTAAAGGGAAAGGACCGGAAAATGTAAAACAGACTTTAGAGGAGGCTTACGAAATCGTGATGTCCGGACTACCAAAAGAACGTCAGGGTTTCGTTGAGAACAAAGATCAATAACAAAAACATTCTACTAAGTTTACATAATAAAGAAGAGGGTTGTTGCCTATGTGTTCAACCCTCTTCCTTATTATTATTGATATTAATTTACATTACTATTTAGAATGGTATATTACGGATTTACCTCATCACCATACTTCATTCGCTCCATATTCTCTTGAGCCGCCTTCATGTATTTCCTGACATAAGCATCGTTTTTGAAAAACGGTGTTGCCTTAGTCATAATCTCTTCAATCTGTGGCGTGATGATAGGATAAGGATAACTGCTTGTCATTATCATAAATATGCCCGGTCCCAAAACATTATCAAAATTGTCCGTAATAAAATTCGTCACCAAACGGTCGTTCAAAACCGACAAACGATTGGCTTCGTCATTTAAGCGTAGCATAATGACATCCTCGTCCACACCATCCATTATCATTTTACTTTCCATGCGAGGCAATTCTGCCAACTCATTATCCAAACGCGTCTTGGCCATAATGAAATTATATAAAGAGTCGTTCAACGGACTGCCTGTCACGTACTGACGTGCATCGCCTATGTGTATTTTTAAATCTTCCGGCCCCAAAACAAAAGGCATCAGACACTCATTACCCATAAACAAGTTGACCATAACCACAGTATCCAACTCCCCAAAGAAGGAAAACTTTCCGTGAATAACATCGCTTGAGTCCACGTCCACCAAATCACTGTCTTTATATACCTTGAGATATAGTTTCTTGCCATCCAAAGTTTCAACAGTAGAGTGTCCCTCTACCATATACCCTGTTCGACAAGAAGCCATCATCATCAAACCTAATATACTCGCAATTAAAAATCTCGCCATTGAAAAGTCTTCTATATTGTTATAACGAAGATATAAGCAACTTTAGAGAGAAAAAAATCATTTACCACTTTTTAAGGAACTTAAGTCGTATTTAATATTTAATTACGTTATTCCTTTTTCTTTTCTCGCTCTAACTCAGACGGAATGCGAAATGCCGTATATAATTCAAGAACGGAAGCAATCGCTAAACATACCATCCATTCGTTACGGCGTGCAAAACCAAAATTAAAACTTTGCATTGCCATCAGCACTGCCGTACAAAGCAACAATAACGCCCCGATGACTTGTTGAAAGCGCAATCGTTTTACGATTAGATTGTCTCCATCATATCCAACAAACAACTGCATTCCGGAAAAAGCACAAGCTCCAACCGCATACAAATAAAAAGAAAGCTGCCAACCGCTAATATAAGTGGCTGCCCCTATTAGCAATAAGACAGCGCCACATATAAATATCGTATTCTGAATTCTATCGAGTTGTTTCATTCTTTATCTTCTTCTATCACAAACACATCTTCATCATCCATCTTCATGAAATAACGTTCACGCGCTATTTCTGTGAGCACATCAACGTTGGTATTCAGTTCCTGAAGTTTGTATGAGTCACGTTCATACATTTCTGTGTATCTATCAATCTCTTCACGAAGCTCTGCTAACTGCATTTTATGTTGATACCGCTCCCATAAACTATTCTCATCGATAAATCCAATCAATGCCACGAACAGTACAATCACCACCGCATATTTATGACGGCTGATAAAGTTCCAAAAAGTACGAAGTCTTCCCATTCCGTTAAATCTATTGAATGATGCAAATATACGATATATTTAAGCGTAAAAAGGATGAAACGCTCATTTTTTTTCCTAAATTTGCAAAATAAGAAGTATATACCGATTTTCAAAGATGGAAGAATACATTGTTTCTGCGAGGAAGTACCGCCCATCGGCTTTTGACACCGTAGTCGGACAAGAATCGCTCACTACAACACTAAAGAATGCTATTGCTGCAGGGAAGTTGGCACATGCCTATTTATTCTGCGGACCGCGAGGAGTTGGAAAAACGACCTGCGCTCGTATTTTTGCCAAGACCATCAATTGCCTCAACCCCTCTGAAACAGGAGAGGCATGCGATGAATGTGAATCATGTAAGGCATTCAACGAGCAACGCTCGTTGAACATACACGAATTGGATGCTGCTTCCAACAATTCAGTTGAAGAAATTCGTGCGCTTATTGAAAAGGTAAGGATTCCCCCACAAGTCGGAAAGTATAAGGTATTCATTATTGACGAGGTACATATGCTTTCTTCTGCGGCTTTCAACGCTTTCCTAAAAACTTTGGAAGAACCACCCTCTTACGTTATCTTCATTTTGGCCACTACCGAAAAACATAAAATCCTACCGACGATATTGAGTCGTTGTCAGGTTTATGACTTCAATCGCATGAGCATTCAATCCATCGTCAACCACTTGCAATTTGTGGCGGAAAAGGAAGGCTACTCATTCGAACCCGAAGCCTTGAACATCATTGCACAGAAAGCAGATGGTGGTATGCGCGATGCCCTCTCTATCTTTGACCAAACCGTTAGTTTTACAGAAGGAAATCTTACTTATCAAAAAGTTATAGAAACCCTCAACGTACTTGACTACGAATATTACTTCCGCCTCGTGGACCATTTCCTTAAAAACGAGCCGGCACAATGTATGTTGACATTCAATGAAATTTTGGAAAGAGGATTTGAAGGTAGTCATTTCATTACAGGATTGGCATCGCATCTTCGCGACCTGCTTGTTAGTAAGGATGCTGTAACATTGCCACTACTTGAAGTCAGCAACAACGTTCGCGCCCGTTATCAAGAACAGGCTCAGCGCTGTCAATCCAAGTTTTTATATAAGGCCATAAAACTATGCAGTGACTGCGACTTGAACTACAGAACAAGTAAAAACAAACGTCTTCTAGTAGAAATCACGCTCATTCAACTGTCACAACTAACATTAGAAGATGACACAGTAAGCTCGGGGCGTAGCCCTGAGAAGACATTAAAACCCCTGTTTACTCAACCAACCGAAGTCGCTCAAAAAACAACTCCGGTAAATCAGTCTGCGCCCAAGATACAGACCGAAAAGGTTGCCTCTAACGTTCAGGACAGAACGAGCACTTACCAAACAAGACAATCACCACTCCCCCAAAAACAAGAAGAAGAAAAAAGTAAGCCCAAAATAAAAATGGGGGTATTTGGTACGTCCATTCGCAAAAAAGAAAAGACTGAAGAACAAGTGGTAACCAACACCACGAATACAATCATTAGCGCACAGAATAGTGTACCGACAAATAACAATCAAGAATACGAGGATTATCCTGTAACAGAAGACAATATCTGCTTCTACTGGCACGAGTTCATCAATTTGATGCCACAAGAAGAAACAGCAATGGCTCAACGCATGAAAGTAACACGTCCCAAGTTACTGAAAGACGAGAACTTTGAGGTTGTAGTTGACAATGAGCAAGTGAAAATATACATGGAACAAATGAAGCGCCGGATTGAGACTCACATGAGAAAGCAATTACATAATCGCCGCATCACCATGAATATCCGTGTAGCAGATGCCAAAGAAACGACAAGAATCTATAGCAAGCCTCAACAATACCAAGCCATGTGCAAGGAAAATCCCGCATTACTAAAACTTCAAGATATTTTCAAATTGGAGTTGAAATAAAGACATCTCATATAAGAAATAAAAAAGCATCGGAATTTCAAATGAACTCCGATGCTTTGTTTTTCTCTGGGTGACTAGTGGGATTCGAACCCACGACATTCAGAACCACAATCTGACGCTCTAACCGACTGAACTATAGTCACCATCAAAAAAATTATAGGAACGCTCACTCGCGTTTATTTCCTAAAGCGTTGCAAAGGTACGCATTTATATTGAACCTGCAAACTTTTGAATCATTTTTTATTGATAAAACTCTTTCTTTCCTGCAGACAATGTATTCTTCATCAACATACAGATAGTCATCGGACCAACACCTCCCGGCACCGGAGTAATGAAAGCGCATTTAGGAGCTACTTCTTCGTATTTCACATCTCCATTTAAGCGGAAACCACTCTTTTTACTGTCATCAGGCACTCTGGTCGTACCGACATCAATAACTGTTGCCCCCTCTTTTACCATGTCGGCTGTAACGAAATCAGGTTGTCCTATTGCTGCGATGATGATGTCCGCCTCACGACATTCCTTTTTCAAGTCCTTACTATGACTATGACAAACAGTTACTGTTGCATCGCCATATTGTTTCTGCATCATCAGTTGTGCCATCGGCTTCCCTACAATATTACTTCTTCCCAGTACAACACATTTCTTTCCGGACGTTTCTACTTGATAACGTTTGAGTAATTCCAAGATACCTTTCGGGGTGGCTGATATATAACAAGGCAAGCCTATTGCCATGCGTCCAACGTTAATCGGATGAAATCCGTCCACGTCCTTACGATAATCAATAGCCTCTATAACCTTCTGTTCAGAGATATGGCGTGGTAACGGAAGTTGTACAATAAAACCATCCACATCATCATCTTGATTCAACTTGTCAACCTCTGCCAACAACTCTTCTTCAGTAATATCATCTTCAAAACGAAGAAGGGTGGACTTGAAGCCACAAGCTTCACAAGCCAACACCTTATTACGGACATAAGTTTCACTTCCTCCATCATGTCCAACAAGAATTGCTGCCAAATGCGGACGTTTGCCACCACTTGCTACAATAGTTTGTACTTCTTCAGCTATTTCAGCCTTAATTTGAGCCGCCGTCGCCTTTCCATCAATAATTTGCATGTCGTGTTCTTTTGTGTGTTTTTAGAATTTAGGCATCTTAGGCATACCGGGTATGTTCGGCATTTTTCCCATCATTTGCCCCATTTTGCTACCTGTCATCATCTTCATCATCTTACGCATCTGATCGAATTGTTTGATGAGTCTGTTGACCTCTTGAATATTCGTTCCAGAACCTTTAGCAATACGCTGACGACGACTGGAGTTCAATATCTCTGGATGCGTCCGCTCACGCGGTGTCATACTTTGGATAATAGCTTCAATGCTCTTGAAAGCATCATCATCAACGTCTATATCCTTGATTGCCTTGCCAACACCGGGAATCATACTTGCCAAATCTTTCAAATTACCCATTTTCTTGATTTGCTGTATCTGTCCCAAGAAGTCATTAAAATCAAATTGGTTCTTAGCAATCTTCTTTTGCAGACGGCGCGCCTCCTCTTCATCGAATTGTTCCTGGGCTTTTTCCACCAACGAAACAATATCACCCATACCAAGAATACGGTCGGCCATACGTGCCGGATGGAACTGATCTATCGCTTCCATTTTTTCTCCCGTACCGACAAACTTTATCGGCTTGTTCACCACTGTACGGATAGACAAAGCAGCTCCACCACGAGTATCACCATCTAATTTGGTCAGTACAACTCCATCAAAGTCCAAACGGTCGTTGAACTCCTTCGCAGTATTTACAGCATCCTGTCCGGTCATCGCATCCACCACAAAAAGGGTTTCTGTAGGATTGATGGCTTCTTTGATTGCAGCAATTTCCTGCATCATTTGTTCATCAACCGCCAAACGTCCTGCCGTATCGACAATTACTGTATCGTAACCTCTTGACTTAGCTTCTTTAATTGCATTCAGTGCTATTTGAACTGCATCCTTATTATCAGGTTCGCTATATACGGGGACACCTATTTGTTCGCCTAAAACTTTCAACTGCTCTATCGCTGCAGGTCGATAGATGTCGCAAGCTGCCAAAAGCGGATTCTTACGTTTTTTGTTCTTCAACATCAACGCCAACTTTCCAGATAAAGTTGTCTTTCCGGCACCATTCAAACCTGCCATTAAGATTACGGAAGGATGACCTTGCAAATTCAATTCCGCAGTTTCACCTCCCATCAATTCAGCCAATTCGTCATGCACAATCTTTACCATCAACTGACTTGGTCTGACTGCTGTCAACACGTTTTGACCCAATGCCTTTTGTTTTACCGTATCGGTGAATGTCTTAGCAACTTTATAGTTTACGTCGGCATCAAGCAACGCTCTGCGCACGTCCTTCAATGTTTCCGCTACGTTGATTTCCGTGATTTTTCCTTCGCCCTTCAGTATCTTAAACGAGCGTTCCAGTCTCTCACTTAAATTGTCGAACATATCTTACTCCTTATTATATATATTATCATTTGAGCCGCAAAGGTACGAAAAAAACAACGTCACAGCACACTAATCCTTAAAAAAGTTCGCTTTTTAGCAGTTTGTAGCCTATTAAACTCAAATAACAAGCAGCCGATGCAACTAAACGCTACAAATAGGCTTGCTTTATTAAGGTTTTCGCAGTCTTAAAAGAAGTAATAGTTGTAATTGCAATTATCAAAGATTAAACAAAGTTTGTTATTTGCTTGTTATTTTAAGTTTAAATAGTTAATTTTGCACCCGATTTATTGATAAATGTTTTAATTATGAAGAAAAAACATCTTTTAGCTGCGCTTGCGCTGATGGTTTCAAGTACAACCTTTGCAGGCGGTCTTTTGACAAACACAAATCAGAATGTAGCATTTTTGCGTAACCCGGCACGTGACGCTGTCATCGCCATTGACGGTGTATATAGCAACCCTGCTGGTGTCGCATTCCTTCCGAAAGGTTTCCACCTTTCATTAAACTGGCAAGCTGCTTGGCAGAAGCGTGAAATGATTTCATCTGCTCCTTTCTACGGCTTCAATCAAAACAACAAAGGCATCACTGAGAATGGTCTTACCTATAATAAATATGTAGGTACTGCTTTTGCTCCGATTATTCCTTCATTCCAAGCTGCTTATGTCATCAATGACAAATGGTCCGTATCCGCACAGTTTGCAGTCGGTGGCGGTGGCGGTAAGTGTGAGTTCGACAATGGTCTGCCTATGTTTGAGCAGTTGGTTGGCGGACAAATGGGAAGCACAATTGCCGGTTCTGTTCCTTACTCTTACGGATTCAACCAAAACTTGATTGGTGAACAATACTTCTACGGTATTCAAGTTGGTGCAACCTATAAGATTTGCGACAAGGTTTCTGTGTTCGCAGGTGCTCGTGGTATCATCGCAAAGAGTGGTTACGAAGGAGCTATCAGCAATATCACGGTAAACGGTAATGGCGCTTCCGTGTACGCTACCCAAATGAACCAAGCCATTGCAGCCGCTCAACAATTTGCTGCTGCAGGCGATTTGGCCAATGCACAATATTATCAAGCACTAGCTACTAAGGCCGGTACAGCTGCAGCAATCATGTCTGACTACAATTTGGACTGCCAACAAAGTGGTTTGGGCATCACTCCTATTTTGGGTGTTGACGTAAACTTAGGCAAATTAAACTTGGCGGCTAAGTATGAGTTCCGCACTAAAATTGAGTTGGAAAACGAGTCAAGCAACACAGCTAACGTAGATGCTTTGATGCCTGCATACGCTGACGGTGCAAAAGTTCGTTCTGACATCCCAGCCCTTTTGACTTTGGGTGCTCAATATTCTGTTATGGACAACTTCCGTTTGATGGGTGGTTTCCACTACTACTTTGACAAAGACGCTAAGGGTTCAGCAACCAACGTTGCTCACAACACCTGGGAAGTAACATTCGGTACAGAGTACGATGTTAACAAGTGGTTGACATTGAGTTGTGGTGGTCAACGTACGAAGTACAACTTCGGAAGCGACATGCAAGACACTAACTTCAACATCTCTTCTTACGGTCTTTGCCTTGGTGCAAAAGCACAATTGTGCAAAGTGTTGGCAATGAACATCGGTTACATGCACTCATTCTATGGTAGCAAAGAAATCGAGCGTGGCAATGGTATTACTGACAGATACACACGTAAGAACGACGTAGTAGGAATCAGTTTGGATTTCAAATTCTAAAAACAACATAATACAATAAAAAAAGGCACCGCATGGTGCCTTTTTTTATTGGTTCATAAATTCTCTTTACTTATAAATCTCCTCTAATTTTTTCTGCAGATCTTCTGCACGCAAACCTTCTGCTACCACCTTACCGTCAGGACCAAACAAAATGGTTGCAGGAATACTGCGAATAGCATAAATATCAGCTGCAGCGCATTGCCAACCTTTTAAATCAGACATCTGCGGCCATGTGATTCCGAGTTGTTCTGTTGCTTGCGCCCATGCTTCTTTATCATTATCTAACGAAACACCTACAATTTCGAAGCCTTTCGGGTGGAACTGTTCGTAAGCCGCCTTTACATTAGGCATTTCTCTGCGGCATGGTCCGCACCAGCTAGCCCAGAAATCCACCAATACATAGTTGCCCTTACCTACATAATCAGACAATTTACGTGGTGTACCTTCCATGTCATTCATTTCAAAATCGGTGAACATGGCACCGACATTCTTGTTCTTCAGTACTTGGATATACTTGTTCACACTTTCTAGTACGGCATTTTCACGATATTTATAGGCATTCAAAAAAGCCTCTACTTCTTCCATATCCAACAAAGAATTATACCTTTTTATCAATCCTGCCGGGATAATATCATCTTTGTGAGCCGCTAATGCATCATAAACCACGCTTCTACGCCCATCCTGAAGTGCATAGTAGTCATTTTGCAACTGTACACTGGCACTATCTGGCAATCTACCACCATTTTCCATTGCCACCTTTTGCGCATTCATCATCATCTCACCTTCCTGCTTTGCAAAGTCAGCCATTTTTTTCATAATCTCTCTGTACTGCTCATTCAGTTCCGAGCCTTTTACTTCACAACCCGCTACCGAATCACATACCACCTCTATAGGAGTTTCATCTAAAATTAGTTCCGCAATAGGCACTTTAATGGGATTTTCTGTGGACAAAAGTACAAAAGTCGGGAGTTCTACCGAGCCCGTCATTACCGCCTTTCCGTTCTCACACACAGCGCTATCCAACACATCACCCGTACCGGTAGCACATAAATAAACTTTCTCTACATTCTCGTCGTCGGTGGTATATGTCACCTTGTAACCGTTCTGCGTACATGATACTGCCAAAACTGCTCCCAACGAAATTCCTAACCATGTTTTCATTTTCATAATCTTATTTGTTAAAATAATAGTTGAGGTAAAGGTACAAATTCTTTTCTGTTACCCAACCGAGAGCTATCTTTTTTATGATTTTTTTGCTGATAAAGTAGCAATAGCAAAACTATGCAACCTGATTTTTGTTGTAAGAAAACACCACGAAGAGGTAAAAAAGGGACACCGCTGTTTCAGCGTAAGACCGTTACCCAAAGGGGTACTATGGCTTCTCAACACGTATCCGTGCGAATCTGTCACTTGGTCAGCGCATCATGTACGACCTTCCCGACGTGTCCAATTGGTGGTTTCAGGATGTTTCACTCTATTATGAATTAGGAGCATGCGATACGGACTTCTGTACATTCTTCGGCGACCGCAGTATCAAATTTAAAGACATATTAAGTCTATCTGCCGGAATCAAGTTACATTTTTAACTTTCATTGTTTGTCCTCATACTCAAAAACAAGTATCTTTCGGCACGCAAAATCCTTTAATTGAGGTATTGTGGGAAAGTCCGTAAAATCGGATATTTGTATCATCAAAGTTATGTAGAACTTAAAAGTAAAGAGTATGAGAATCAAGACCATCAAAGGGAGAGAAATATTAGACTCACGTGGCAATCCCACCGTAGAAGTAGAAGTAACATTGGAAAATGGTGTCATCGGAATAGCTGCCGTTCCATCCGGTGCGTCCACCGGTGAGCATGAGGCCATAGAATTACGCGATGGCGACGAAACACGCTACGGTGGGAAAGGCGTACTGAAAGCCGTTACCAATGTCAACACGATTATCGCTCCCGCACTCATAGGATGTAACGCATTAAACCAACGTGCAATTGACAAGAAAATGATTGCTTTGGACGGCACTGAAACCAAATCCAACTTAGGTGCGAATGCCATACTTGGAGTATCGCTTGCAGTAGCCAAGGCAGCAGCCAAGAGTATGAACATTCCACTCTACCGGTATATCGGAGGCACTAATACCTACATTCTACCGGTCCCCATGATGAACATCATCAACGGAGGTTCGCACAGTGATGCACCAATAGCCTTTCAAGAATTTATGATACGTCCTGTGGGAGCGCAATCATTTCGCGAAGGCTTACGCATGGGCGCAGAGGTTTTCCATGCGCTGAAAAGAGTTCTTCACAACCGGGGACTAAGTACCGCCGTAGGTGATGAGGGGGGATTCGCACCTGCACTCAATGGCACAGAAGACGCTTTGGAATGTATTATGGCTGCCATCAATGCTGCCGGTTATACTCCGGGCAAGGACATAACAATCGGCATGGACTGTGCCTCATCAGAATTTTACAAAGACGGCATTTACGACTATACGATATTCGAAGGAGCCAAAGGAAAGAGACGCACCTCAGACGAGCAAGCGACATATCTTGAGGAACTCATTGACACATATCCCATCGACTCCATAGAAGACGGCATGAGCGAGAATGACTGGGACGGTTGGAAGAAATTAACAGAGCGTATCGGAAACCGTTGTCAGTTGGTGGGCGACGACTTATTTGTCACCAACGTGACATTCTTGTCAAAAGGCATTGAATTGGGCTGTGCCAACTCCATCCTTATCAAAGTCAACCAAATCGGCACACTCAGCGAGACATTAGATGCTATAGAAATGGCACACCGTCATGGCTATACCACCGTTACCTCACACCGCTCCGGTGAAACGGAAGACACCACCATAGCCGACATTGCGGTAGCTACCAATAGCGGACAGATAAAGACCGGCTCGCTCAGTCGTTCAGATCGTATGGCAAAGTACAACCAACTGCTTCGTATCGAAGAGGAATTAGGCGACGTCGCGCAATACGGATAATATAAAAACAGACAAAGGAGAAGTTTAATCTTCCCCTTTGTCTATTTGCCTTTTCCGAATCTCCTTAATACGCTCGGACGAGAGCGGTTCAACGCCCTCCAAGGGATAGTTCAGTCCCAAATCTTTGTATTTGAACACTCCCATAGTGTGATATGGCAACCATTCAATCTTACTTACCACTTTGTAACGACTCACGTATTCAAAAAGTTCGTCCAACAAGCGGTCGTCATCCGTCAGTCCCGGCACCACGACATGACGTATCCACGTCTCAATGCCCCGTTGTTCCAATTCATCCAGAAAGCGCAAGGTATTACGCCCTTCGCTACCGCACACCTTCTTACACAACTCCGGTTGCAAAGCCTTGATATCCAATAAAACCAAATCCGTAAAGTCAAGGACTGACAACGTCTTTTCATTCAGTACCGAGCCGGCAGTGTCTATAGCTGTATGTACTCCTGCCTCACGACATAGACGGAAAAACTCACGACAAAAATCGGGTTGCATCAATGGCTCACCACCCGTCAATGTCACACCACCACTCTTGATAAAGCTTTTGTAACGCATCACCTCGTCGAACAGTTGCCGTGGCGTCCACTGATACTTCACATCGGCATCAACGCACCACGTGTCCGGGTTGTGACAATACGCACACCGTAATGGGCAACCTTGCAGGAAGGTCACAAAACGAATTCCGGGACCGTCAACGGTCCCGAAACTCTCTAAAGAATGTATTTTGCCTATAATCATAGTAACTTTAACATTAACGATAACGATAACGATAACGGTAACATTAACGGTAACGGTAACGGTAACCAAACACTAACTGTTAAAGTCAACCTTAAAGTTAACGTTAAAGTTATCGTTAAGTTGCGTTATTTCTTACAACGAATGGTTGATTGTACGTGAAATCACATCAAGTTGCTGTTCACGAGTCAACTTCACGAAGTTCACGGCATAGCCGGACACACGGATAGTCAACTGCGGATACTTCTCAGGATGTTCCATTGCGTCAACAAGCAACTCTTTGTCAAATACGTTCACGTTCAAGTGTTGACCACCGTCCGGAGTAAAGTAACCATCCAACAAGTTCACCAAGTTATTCACTTGAATCTCTCTCTCCTTACCCAAAGTTGCAGGTGAGATTGCAAATGTATAAGAAATACCATCGTGTGCATGGTGGAACGGCAACTTAGCCACTGAAGCCAAAGCAGCTACAGCACCCTTCACGTCGCGTCCGTTCATTGGGTTAGCACCCGGTGCGAACGGTGTTCCGCCCTGACGACCATCAGGCGTAGAACCGGTTTTCTTTCCATACACCACGTTGCTGGTAATTGTAAGGATTGACTGTGTCGGGATAGCGTTACGATAGGTTTCATGCTGGCGCAAGAAGTTCATGAATTTCTCTGTAATCTCCACTGCGATAGCGTCAGTACGATCGTCATTGTTACCGAATGGCACATAGTCACCTTCACGCTCAAAGCCTACTGCCAAGCCACGCTCATCACGGATAACGCGCACCTTACAGTCGCGAATAGCAGCCAAAGAGTCTGCCACGATAGACAAACCGGCGATACCTGTAGCACGGATGCGCTGAACATCACCGTCATGCAATGCCATTTCGTATGCCTCATAGTCATACTTATCGTGCATATAGTGGATAATCTTCAAGGCATTGATATAAACTTTAGCCAACCAACGCATCATCTGTTCGTACTTCTCCATCACCTCATTATAGTCGAGATACTCGCTTGTGATAGGTTCGAACTTAGGAGTTACCTGAACGCCACTCATCTCGTCGCGACCACCATTGATAGCATACAACAAGCACTTAGCCAAGTTGGCACGCGCACCGAAGAACTGCATTTGCTTACCAATCTTCATCGGAGAAACGCAACAAGCGATGCCATAATCATCACCGTAATCAACACGCATCAAGTCATCGTTCTCATATTGGATAGCGGAAGTATCGATAGACACCTTAGCACAGAACTTCTTCCAGTTCTCAGGCAATTGTTCAGCCCAAAGCACTGTCAAGTTCGGTTCCGGTGCAGGACCAAGGTTGTACAATGTATGCAAGTAACGGAAACAAGTCTTCGTAACGAGTGTACGACCGTCCAAGCCCATACCACCCAATGACTCAGTTACCCAAACAGGGTCGCCGGAGAATAAATCATTATACTCAGGAGTACGCAAGAAACGCACGATGCGCAACTTGATAATCATTTGGTCCACCAACTCTTGAGCCTCCTCTTCGGTTAACTTGCCCTCTTTAATATCCTTTTCAATATAGATATCAAGGAACGTAGCGGTACGACCTATTGACATGGCAGCACCGTCCTGGTCTTTTACAGCTGCCAAATAAGCCAAATATACGAACTGAACAGCCTCACGAGCATCCTTAGCCGGACGTGACACATCGAAACCATAGCTCGCACACATTTTCTCGAAGTCTTTCAAAGCACGGATTTGCTCAGTCACCTCCTCACGGTTACGGATAATCTCGTCGTTCAACTCTTGAATATCCAAACGTTGTTGATAAACTTTCTTGTCCTCAATCAAACGTGCTGTACCATAAAGTGCCACACGACGGTAGTCACCGATGATACGACCACGACCGTAAGCGTCAGGCAGACCGGTAATGATAGCCGAACGACGTGCAGCCACCATTTCGTCGGTATAAGCCGAGAACACACCTTCGTTATGAGTCTTGCGATATTTGGTAAAGATTTCCTTTGTCATGGGGTCAAGGTGATAACCGTAAGCCTCCAAGCTGTTCTCTACCATACGGATACCACCCTTCGGGAAGATACCACGCTTCAGCGGAGCGTCGGTTTGCAGACCAACCACTACTTCATTATCCTTGTCAATATATCCGGGTCCGTAAGTCGTGATGCTCTGCGGCAACTTTGTTTCAGTGTCGTAAACGCCCTTCTCACGTTCCACTTTAAACATCTCGGTCAGTTTATTCCACACCTTACGTGTTTTCTCAGACGACGGTTTCAAGAAAGAGTCGTCGCCAGTGTACGGAGTGTAGTTGTGTTGAATGAAATTACGCACGTTAATTTCCTTTCTCCACTGTTCGCCCTTAAAGCCGGCCCAGCTGTCATAATTCATTTCCATATTACACCTTATTATATATAGTACTACATTCTTATTTTATAAAACTCGCATAATCTTGCACAAAGATACGAAGAATATACGATACGCCCCATACTTATTTCTAAGTATTTTTATGGTTTAACAAAAATCCTGCTCCGCCAAGATGAATAAGAATTATTTGTACACAGTTTATGTGAACAACACCCCACTAAAGAGCCCCCTCGTTGCGATGTGTTGTCGGGGTAACAAATGTATCTTACACACAATTGCATCATTCCGCAATCCCGTCATCCAGAGCGAAGCGAAGAATCTACTACATAAGTGCAAAAGAGATAGTTCCTCCATACTGTCGTCAGAATGACGTCCCTTTACGGATGGCTTTAACGTTAATCTTTATTAAATAATCCTTTACAGATTAACAAGTTTTATAGATTTTAGGTACATTTGCCCGATTAACCTATTAAAATATTATTAACCAATCATTATAAGCTTATGAAGAAGAAACTTCTCAACATGTGCTTAGGGCTGTTATTCTGCGGCTCTGCCATGGCTCAAATGGCGATTACCTTCGATGGTTTAGACGTTGAAACTCTAACCCAAGCAGACGGTAGTCAGTTGATTCAGTTACCAGATGGTACAGACTTAAACAATTTAGGTGACAAAATGACGATTAAAGTTGATGGTGTTGCAGTAGACCCTGCGAGCATTACTCCAAACCCAACAACTACCTTTATCACTGACAGCGAAATTGAAACATTCGTTTATGATGGCAAAGCCTACTCTTTCCGCTTTACAGCCGGTCAGTACTTCACAGTAGTAATGTTCTCTGACCCGCACGTGGCAGAAGGTACTGGTATAAGCGTTGCTGATATGCAAGATAAAGCTAATAATATGATTAACTATAAATACACATTTGATGAACTTCCGGGATATGAAGGGAGTGCAGACCTCGTGTTCTGTTTAGGTGATATGGATAAAGACAATGAAGAAAGCGGAACTAATTTTAAAAATGCGATAGCTCCATTTAACAATAATAACATTCCATTCATCACTATTACAGGAAATCACGACTTGGTTCCAGACATCTATTGGGACGACAATGAAGATTATGGATATACATATAGTGGCGGAGCGAACAATAATACGGCTTTATCACTTGTAAAAAGTCAATACGCAACTGCTGCAACAAATGGAGGTTTCACTGTAGATCGTATATATGACACCGAATGTGACGCAGATTTCGTAATTGAACATTTTGCTTTCAAATATAAAGGTGTTCGTTTCTATTGTGCTAACAACTATTGGTTCCAAAAGTCTCATGATATAGGTTCAATTTTTAGCGCTAGCAAAACAACGTATGCTGCCGACGGAACCATCAATGCATTAAAGGCATACTTAAATAAACAAAACACAGACGGTACATTATACAAAGAAGATCCCGCTGTATGGGTTTCTCACTTCCCATTCTATTCTGAAGCTAATGATTACAACGACTCTAAAGATCGTTGGTGGTTGGACCAAAATAACGCGGCTGCAGACAGAGACCCTGTATGTTTATGGCCTACCGATGCTACATCTTCTGAATTCTACAATAATGGAGTAGCCGTTACTTATACATCATCAGAAGGTAAAGCACTTGCAGAGAAGAAAAGGAAAGCATTGGCAGACATTATTGTTCAAACCAAGAATCCACGCCACTTCTCCGGACATTCACATAAAAATGACGGTCAAACAGTAACAGCGAACAACGGAAGCACATTCCGCGACCATACCATTCAGCCTATTACAAATACAGGCGTATCAAATAGCCTAGAGGGTAACACATTCGCTGTTCTTTGCAAATCAGGTGTCGGCATTATTGCTGTTAAACGTGTTACATTCTAAACCTTAAAACGAAAAGAATATGAAAAAGATATATAATAAACTTTGCGCAATAGCTTTTGCGCTGTTGGGAGCGACTTCGCTTTCAGCACAAACAGATGTGACAAGCACATATCTGACCAATGCGGACTTCTCCTCTACTGACGGATGGACTGCGGACATCTCTGACTCTTATAGAGAGATTGGTAATGGTCTGATTGGAACTTATTCCGTGTATTCAAGTGCTGGTTCTGCGGCAACTGCAGATGGCACTCATTTAAGCAGCGAATATTGCTTTGGATTCGAAATGAGATGGGGTGGTCATGCTGCATACACGCAAGAAACTAAGACTGCACTTATTGCCGGTCTATACACTCTAACATATGATGTACAAAACACCAATAGCAATACAACTTTAGGTGGATACGGCAACTTATTCTATGTAAAAGTCGGTGATGCGACCTACACAGACACAAAGTCTGAATGGAAAGCCGGTGCCACTTCATGGACTACTCACTCCATCACATTTGCAGTAACCACAGAGGCGACAGCAACCATTTCCCTTGGATATGGATTTGGAGTAACAAACAACGGTGGCGGTAACACTCCAACACTTTATGTCAGTCATTTGAAATTGACACATCAGTCTTTGGATGATGTGTCTGCAGAGAACCCTGCCGACATGTCTTCACTCATTGTCAACCCTTCATTCGAAACTAGCGACTTAACAGGTTGGACATGCAACACATCTTCTGACACCGGTGTTAAACCAAATAGCAATGGAACTTACACAACTTCTGGTGTGGATGGTAGCTATTTATTCAATACATGGTGGAAAGGTGTGCCTTTAACACAAACTGTTGCAAACCTTCCTAATGGAAATTACACGCTTAATGTTTTAGTGGCATCAGGCGACGGTAGCGGTTCTACTCCTGACATATACCTGTTAGCTAATGGTGAACACAGTGATGTTTACACTATTTCTGATGGTGATAATAGCAAATTCCATGACATCTCATACGATTTTAAGGTAACTAACGGACAAGCTACTATTGGTGTTGTCGGTGGTGATGACAACGGTGCATACAATGCTGAAGGTCACTGGTGGTACAAAGCGGATAACTTCCGTTTGACTTACAAAGGTGCGGACGTTACCCTTTTGCAAGAGGCCTTTGCAGCAAACTATGCTAAATTAGAGGCATTGACTACAAATGACATTCCTACAGCATTTGCGACTCAAATAACGAACTTAAAAAGCACATATGCAACTACACCATCTTCAAAAGCTGATTTGAATACTGCTAACGCAGAGATTCAGGCTATCGTTGATTTGCATCCTTCAATGGTTGCTGCCTACACTGATCTGCAGAGTTTGATTACATTATGTACTAATTATGCTTCCGAAGATTATTCGAACGTAGAAAATGAAGCCCAACGCACAGCATTGACTACAGCCATCGCTACAGCTACAACTAATGGGAACAATGCAACTTCTGTTGCGGAACTGACAAGTGCATATAATACATTGGAGGCTGCGCGCCAAACATTCGTATTGGTTGCATATCCAACATCTGGCAACAGCTATGAAATGACATTCAAGATTGCTAACCCTTCATTCGAAACGGGTGATTTGACAGGGTGGACCATTGTACAATATTCATCAGATACCGGCGTAAAAGCGAATTCAAATGCGACATACGCCACTACAGGTACACATGGCAACTACTTGTTCAATACCTATTGGCAAGGCGTGCCCATCAAGCAAACTTTGACAAACTTGCCAAGTGGTACATACACCATGACCGCTGCCGTAGCGTCAGATGGTTGTACTGTTTATTTAACAGCAGATAGTGAGCATAGTGCGGGTATAACAACCAGCGACAAAACTGTTTTTCTTGATACTCAAATAGAATTTATTTGTACTGATGGCGAGGTAACTATTGGCGCTGTTGGTGGTGCAGATGGTAACGCTGCTGATCATAAGGCATTTACAGAAGATGGATATTGGTGGTATAAAGCCGACAACTTCCGTTTAACTCGTACGTTCGATGCTACGACTATGCAAACCTCCTTGACTGCTTTGAAAACTACAGCTGCTAGTCTTTTGGAACAAGCAATGGAGCCAAGCAAGAAAACTGCTCTGCAGTCTGCATACGACAAAGCCGACACATCATCAGAGAATCCTTTTGATTTAAGTGCTTGGGCTGCTGAATTGGAAACTACTATTGCTGCTGCACAAAGTTCTGCTAACGATTACTCTAAGATTCAGGAATATATCAATAAGACAAAAGTATTCGTAGATGAGAGCGAAGTAGCAACATATCAGAACAAGTACAATAACCGTGAATACACTAGCGAAGATGTTGAACCGGTACGTCGAGAATTGAATGTAATGCGTTTCAATGCGGCTTCTGAAGTATTTACTCAAAAAATTGAGGTTACAGGATGGACAGGTGATTTAGCAAATACATTAAGAAACGACCAACATTGGAGCGGTAATACGGTTTCATACTATGATGCAAACTCATGGGTAAATAACTTCGTTGGATTAAAGCACACATTAACAACAACTATCACCCTGCCACAAGGTAGTTATGTATTAAAGGCTGCTGGCCGTAGCTCAAGCGACGCTACACTCCGTTTGAATATCAAAAACGGTGACACAACCATTGAGACTGTAGAATATACCGGTAAAGGCGACCAAGGTTACGGTATTGACACAAGCGGTGCGGCTAACTTCTCTGCAGAAGGTATATATGCAAATCCGGAGAAAGATGGCAATGGAAACGTGCTTTCATACATAGGTCGTGGCTGGGAATGGGAGTTCGCTAAGTTCGAATTAAATGCAGAAACAACTGTTACATTGCTTGTAGAAGTTGACTACAACGACATCCAAAACCGTTTCGGTTCATTCTCAGACATCACTCTTTGGATGGATGATGATACATACCTCTCAGTAAACGGTGGCGCGATTGATGCACCTTTAGCACAAGCTAAAGCACTTAACACATTACCAATGGGTAACTCCGAAATGTCAGCATTAACCTCAGCTATTGCCTTAGGAGAAGCTGAAATTACAACTGCCGACCAACTTAACGAAGCACTTGCTGCTCTTGAAACAGCCGTAGCTAATGCTAATACATGGCGTACAGCTTACAACGAAGCTAAGGCTCCGTTAATTACTGAGATGGAACTGTTTGAAAGCGACTATAACGACAATAACGTTGAGTGGTCAAACAAGTGTGCGAAAGGACAACTTTACACTACTACTTGGCAAGCGTACATCACAGCCATTCAAGAAGCTGCTGTAGCAAAAGACGTAGTTACAGATGGATATGATTTTGCGACACATACCACAGCTCTTGCAAATGCACGTACAGCCGTTGACGCTTCTATCGCTGTTTACGCTAATCTAAAGGCTGAAATCGGTTATGCTAACAACTACGATTTGGTAGTTTCAAGCAACCAATCCGACTACACCGCAGCCATCAACACAGCTCAAGCTGTTTGGGATGGTGGAACTAAGGAAGACCCGTCTGCCGAAATCCTTGCTATGCAGAACTTCAAAGTTTTGGATTATAACTACGTGACTGAGACCTATCCGGGTGTAGCAACACTTAGCGAATGGAGCGGCAATTGGACGAGCCAACTAGAAAGTCAACATTATGACGGCTTAGGCAATACAGGTGATAAATATTACGATAATAATGTTAATGGCGACTTTGCCAATAGTCAAACTTTCCCACTCCCGGCCGGAACATACGTATTCAGTGGTATTGGTCGTGCATCAAGCAATGGTGGTGCCACTTCATACATCAAAGTAGATGATAAACAGGTTAACTTCCCACAAAAGGGCGATACCGGTTATGGTATCAACACAAGTGGTGTGGCCGACTTTACTAATGAAGCTACATACGCAAACAACGATAATGGTCGCGGATGGGAATATCGTTTCATTGAATTCACATTAACTGAAGAGACTGAAGTAACCTTGTCTTATGGTATTTCTTGTACAGGCAGCTGGGGTAGTGTCTTCGCTCCTCAACTCCGTGCTAAGAAATTTACAATGACCGATAAGGCTGACATCGAAAACGAGACAAAAGAAGGTTATATGGTTTCTTACGACCGTGAATTTACAACTGACACATGGACTACTGTCATTGTTCCGTTCGATTACGAATTGCCGGGAGGTGTAACAGCCGAAAAATTGAACTTCATCGCGTTCAACGGTCCGGACAACAATTGGATTTCATTCGAGGAAGTTACTACACTCGCAGCTAACACTCCGTACATCTTGAAGAACAATAGTGCAACTGATGCATTGTTCGCTAACTTAGGCATCAAGACTGTTTACTCAACAGCAAGCACGAACAGTGTTGAAGTAAGCGGTGCAACAATGAAGGGTACTTACAAGGAAATCACTGCCGCAGAATTGGTAGCACAAGAAGGAGGCGATAAAGACATCATCTTCATCAATACGAAAGGTGAAGGTAGGTACATCGACAACGCACAACCTGCTGATATCACATTCCCTGCAGGACGTGCCTACATCGTAGTTGCCGGAAGTACATTCGACATCGCTAACAATGTAGCACCACGCTTTACAATCTTCCACGGAGATGATGACATTACCTCAATCGAAGAAACGCTCAACCAAAAGAATGAGGAAGAAGTGATTTACGATTTGGCAGGTCGTCGCATCGTGAAGCCGACTAAGGCCGGTATCTACATCGTGAACGGCAAGAAGATGGTGATTAAATAATCAGAGTATGAACATACAAAAACTGAATATAATGATGAAGAAAGAATATAAAAAGCCGGAAGTTCTGGTGCAAGAACTTGCCATGCAGCAGATGTTCGCCAGTTCAATAGAGGTAACCGGTCCTGCTGAACCCGGTACCGACGAAGTTGGCGTAAACGCAGAGAATGACTTCAACGACCTATTGTGGTAAATCATTTATGGGGCTTGTGTCAAACATTCAAACATTGCTATTTTGTCATCCCTAAGGAGCAAAGCAACGAGGGATCTCATTGTAACAAAGGAGAGATTCTTCACAGCAGTTCAGAATGACATTCCCAAAAGATAGCAAAGTCCATTTTGACACACTCTCATAAACACCCTGATATTATCCCCTCACCTTTCGCGGTGAGGGGATTTTTATTGCCAAAAAATCGCGTTTTAAGGTTTACTGATAATCAGCAACTTACAAGGAGCAAAATTTCGGACGTCCGGCGTCGTAACGACGGACTGTTCTCGTCGCGACGCCGGACGTCCGTCATTTTAATGACCTCAGTAGGTCGTTTCCATAAACTAATGATTGCGCCGAAACAAATCACCGCCATCTTTTTGCGATTTCCTGCTGACCTCTGCTAGGAAAGAAGTATCTCCTACGACACATATCAAGTAAAAAAAACAGCACGATTATTAGGTCTTGTCAATATAAAACGTTACATTTGTAAAGAATAAAATAGTATTTGTTAATTGTAATATTTACGCAATATGAACAATATATTATCTTTTAATATATCTACTCCTGACGATGTCGCCAATCAGATAGCTTCAAGAGTTAAGAGCAGACGTTTGGAGTTGAATCTTACTCAAGAAGGATTTGCCACACGTGCAGGATTAAAGTTCGCCACATACCGACGATTTGAACAGACCGGCGAAATCTCACTACGAGGTTTACTTCAAATTGGATTTGCATTAAACGCTCTTTCGGACTTTGACGCGCTATTCACTCAAGAACAATACCGGTCTATTGATGAAGTGCTGAACAATAAAGCAATAACTAGAAAACGAGGAAAGAAAAATGAATAACATTAAACAGATTGAAGTGATATATTACAATCACTTGGTGGGGCGTTTAGCACTGACTAAGGAAGGACTATGCGCTTTTGAATACTCCTCAGAATGGCTTTCATCCGGTTTCTCCATATCACCGTTTGAGCTACCTCTCCGAAATGGTGTTTTTATAGCAAAGCCTCACCCTTTTGATGGTGGCTTCGGTGTCTTTAACGATTGTTTGCCGGACGGTTGGGGACTACTCATTCTTGATAGACACCTGCAACGACAAGGTATCCTGCCACGCACATTAACCATCCTTGACCGTTTGGCTTTAGTTGGCTCTAACGGACGTGGCGCATTGGAGTTTCGACCGGACAAAAGTGTTATAGGTCCTCAAGAATACGCTGATTTTGAGAATTTGTCATTAGAAGCTGAAAAGATTTTTGATAATGACGATTACATGGGGAAAGGCATTGAAGAGTTCCAATATCGTGGAGGCTCACCGGGCGGCGCCCGCCCCAAAATATTCACTCATTATAATGGGAAAGAGTGGTTAGTAAAATTCCGAGCAAAACATGACCCCAAGAATATAGGAATCAATGAATATAAATACTCCTTACTCGCCAAAAAGTGCGGGATTGAAATGCCCGAGACACGGCTCTTTGAGAATAAGTTCTTCGGTGTGGAACGTTTCGACCGCAGTCCCAAAGGGAAACTACACGTGATAAGCATAGCCGGTCTCATCAATGCGGATTATCGCATACCATGTATTGACTACACACAAATCTTTCAGGTATGTGCCATACTCACTCACAACATTGCCGAGTTGTGGAAAATATTTCGTTTGATGGTCTTCAACTATCTGATAGAGAATAAAGACGATCATGCGAAGAATTTCGCCTTTATTTACGACAACGGTGATTGGAGATTCTCTCCTGCTTATGATTTATTACCTAGTGACGGCATGAATGGTTTTCATACGACCTCTATCAACAATAGCATTGAACCGACAAAAGAGGACATTATCACTGTAGCGACCAAAGCAGGACTAAACAAAAAAGAAGCAGAAAAAACTTTTGAAAATATTCGTGACATTATACAAAAACAGAGTTTTTAGTTCCTACAATGAAATAAACGGGCACTTCATTGGTAAGGCAGAAAAACTTTCGTAAATTTGTCCCCAAATATCTTAATTTATAGAATAAAATGAATGTATTAGAACTGAGCGAACAAGAGATTGTGAGAAGAAACAATCTGAATGAGCTTCGCGCCATGGGCATAGAACCCTACCCTGCAGCAGCATATCCTACCAACGCTTTTTCAACTGACATACGTGCTGAGTTCGACGACACGGCAGAACCGCGCCAAGTGTGCGTTGCCGGACGTATGATGAGCCGCCGCATCATGGGTAAAGCCTCTTTCATCGAATTGCAAGACTCTAAAGGACGCATCCAAGTGTATATCACTCGCGATGACATCTGTCCTGAGGAGAACAAGGATATGTATAACACGGTGTTCAAAAAGTTACTCGACTTGGGCGACTTCGTGGGTATCAAAGGATTCGTATTCCGCACGCAAACAGGCGAAATCAGTATTCACGCACAAGAGTTGACTGTATTGGCGAAGAGCATCAAACCGCTTCCCGTAGTGAAGATGAAGGACGGCGAGGTGTACGACTCTTTCGACGACCCCGAGTTGCGCTACCGCCAACGCTACGTCGATTTGATTGTAAATGGTGGCGTAAAAGACACGTTCATGAAGCGTACCACCATCATCAAAACCATGCGTGCCGTAATGGACGAGGCCGGTTACACTGAGGTGGAGACCCCCATCCTGCAAAGCATTGCCGGTGGAGCAAGCGCACGCCCGTTCATCACTCACCACAACTCTTTGGATATCGAGTTGTATATGCGTATTGCTACCGAGTTGTACTTGAAACGTCTGATTGTAGGCGGTTTTGAGGGTGTATATGAAATCGGTAAGAACTTCCGTAACGAAGGTATGGACAAGACTCACAACCCGGAGTTCACTTGCATGGAACTGTATGTTCAATATAAGGACTATAACTGGATGATGGAGTTTACCGAAAAGATGTTGGAACGCATCTGTATTGCTGTCAACGGCTGTACAGAGACCGAAATCGACGGCAAGACCATCAGTTTCAAGGCGCCCTACCGCCGTCTGCCTATCCTTGAGGCTATCAAGGAGAAGACCGGTTACGACCTTGACGGCAAGAGCGAGGAAGAAATCCGTGAGATATGCAAGGCGTTGAACATGGAGATTGACGACACCATGGGTAAGGGTAAGTTGATTGACGAGATATTCGGCGAGTTCTGCGAGGGTACGTTTATCCAACCTACTTTCATCACCGACTACCCTGTCGAGATGAGTCCGCTCACCAAGATGCACCGTAGCAAACCGGGATTGACCGAACGCTTCGAGTTGATGGTAAACGGTAAGGAGTTGGCGAATGCTTATTCGGAGTTGAACGACCCGATAGACCAAGAAGAACGCTTCAAGGAGCAAATGAAATTGGCTGACAAGGGCGACGACGAGGCGATGATTATCGATCAAGACTTCTTGCGCGCACTGCAATATGGTATGCCTCCTACTTCAGGTATCGGCATCGGTATCGACCGTTTGGTGATGTTGATGACCGGCAATGCCTTTATTCAAGAGGTTCTGTTCTTCCCACAGATGCGTCCGGAGAAGAAGACTCCGAAAGATGCTCCTGCCATGTACGCTGCCATCGGTATCGACGAGGCGTTGGTGCCTATCCTTCAAAAGGCGGGCTACAATCTTGTCAGCGACATGAAGGACGTGAATCCGCAAAAGTTGCAACAACAAATAGGCGATGTCATCAAGAAGTATAAACTGGACATTGAGAAACCGTCGGTGAACGACGTAGCGGCTTGGGTGGAGAAGTTGTAAAAAATAACATTAACGATAACGATAACTTTAACTAGGCTACGCACGGATAATTCGTTTAAGTTTAAGTTAAAGTTAAAGTCAAAATTAAAATTAGAAATATGGGACATTGTGGAACCATAGCCATCATGGGAGGAGGTAGCTGGGCTACCGCCATCGCCAAGATGATGTTAGAGCGAAACGATTCCATTCACTGGTACATGCGCCGTGACGACCGTATTGAGGAATTCCGCAGATTGGGACATAATCCGGCTTACCTTACCAGCGTACATTTCGATGTGAACCGCATCACGTTCTCATCGGACATCAATAAGATAGTAGAAGAGGCGGACACTCTGATTTTCGTTACGCCCTCGCCCTATCTGAAAAGTCACCTCAAGAAGTTAAAAGTCAAACTCCGCGACAAATTCATCGTGACCGCCATCAAGGGTATCGTACCCGACGAGAACCTGGTTTGTTCGGAGTATTTCCACCAAGTGTATGGCGTTCCTGAAGACAATTTGGCCGTATTGGGCGGTCCGAGTCATGCCGAAGAAGTGGCATTGGGACGACTGACTTACCTCACAATCGGTTGTACCGACCTTGAAAAGGCTCAAAACTTTGCGGACATGATATCCAGCGAATACGTCAAGACTAAAATCAGCGACGACGTCATCGGCATAGAATACGCTTCGGTACTGAAGAACGTGTATGCCATCGCATCGGGTATCTGTAACGGTCTGAAATATGGTGACAACTTCCAGTCTGTACTGATGGCGAATGCCGTACAGGAAATGAACCGTTTGCTGACCACTGTCTATCCCATAGAGCGCAACGTCGTGGACTCCGTCTATTTGGGTGACTTGCTCGTAACGGGCTATTCGCGTTTCAGTCGTAACCGCGTGTTCGGTAGTATGATTGGAAAGGGCTACAGCGTAAAGAGTGCGCAGATAGAAATGGAAATGATTGCCGAAGGCTACTACGGTACGAAGTGTATGAAGGACATCAACAAACGTCTGCACGTGAATATGCCGATATTGGATGCCGTCTATAACATCTTGTACGAACGTATCTCACCAAGTGTCGAGATTAAGTTGCTGACGGATTCATTCAGATAAAGGGAGAAGACCCACCCCCGACCCCTCCACAAGGGAGGGGAGGAAAGAGAGAGCGAGCGAAGCTATGCTCCCCAACAGTTAAGGTTTAAGTTAAGGTTAAGGTTAAAGTTTAAGTTAAAATAAAAACAATGAAAAATATTCAATTAGACATCACAAAAGCTGCTCAGTTTCTGAGTGCAGAAGCTATCGCAGCATACGAACCACAAGTAAAAGCCGCCCAAGAGGCGTTGGAAAACGGCACTTGCCCCGGCAGTGACTTCCTAGGTTGGTTGCACCTACCCTCTTCTATCACACCGGAGTTTATCGCTGAGTTGAACGCTTGCGCACAAGTGTTGCGCGAGAACTGCGAAGTAGTGGTTGTTGCCGGTATCGGTGGCAGTTACTTAGGCGCACGCACTGTTATCGAAGCATTGAGCAACAGTTTTCAATGGTTATTGAACGACCAGAAGAATCCTGTCATCCTCTATGCAGGTAACAACATCGGCGAAGACTATCTGTTCGAAATGTGCGAATACTTGAAAGATAAGAAATTCGGTGTCATCAATATTTCCAAGAGTGGTACTACCACAGAGACAGCTTTGGCATTCCGCCTATTGAAAAAACAGTGCGAGGACCAACGCGGTAAGGAAATGGCACAAAAAGTTATCGTTGCAGTGACCGACGCCAAGAAGGGTGCCGCACGTACTACCGCCGATAAGGAAGGTTATACCAGCTTTATCATCCCCGACAATGTGGGCGGACGTTTCTCCGTACTCACTCCGGTAGGTTTATTGCCTATTGCTGTTGCAGGATTCGACATCGCTCAGTTGGTAGCAGGTGCTGCCGATATGGAGAAAGCTACTGCTATGGACGTTCCTTTCATGGAGAACCCCTCAGCAGTATATGCTGCTTGCCGTAACGCCTTGTACGCTGACGGTAAGAAGATTGAAATCTTAGTAAATTATCAGCCTAAGTTGCACTACTTGAACGAATGGTGGAAACAGTTGTTCGGCGAATCAGAAGGTAAGGATTTGAAAGGTATCTTCCCTGCTGCAGTCGATTTTACTACCGACCTTCACTCTATGGGTCAATGGGTTCAAGACGGTGAGCGTACCATCTTTGAAACTGTCATCAGTATTGAGCAACCGAACCACAAGGTGCTGTTCCCAACCGACGAGGAGAACTTGGACGGCTTGAACTTCTTGGCCGGCAAGCGCGTGGACGAGGTGAACAAAATGGCAGAGTTAGGTACTCAATTGGCGCACGTCGATGGCGGCGTTCCTAACATGCGTCTGAGCGTACCGCAACTCAACGAGTACTACTTGGGACAAATCATCTACTTCTTTGAGAAAGCTTGCGGTATCAGTGGTAACCTGTTGAACGTAAACACCTTCAACCAACCGGGAGTAGAAGCATACAAGAAAAATATGTTCGCTCTGTTGAACAAACCGGGCTACGAAAAGGAAAGCGAAGCTATCCGCGCACGCTTAAATCAATAAGCCCCATGTACGAGAGCGCAATACAGACATACTTACAGACACACGGCTTTGGGGCGATGAGCCTCAAAGCCGTGCTGTTTGATATGGACGGCGTTCTGTTCGACTCCATGCCGAACCATGCCTATGCTTGGAGCCATGCCATGACACAGTTCGGTTTGGAAATGAGTGCAGAGGAAGCCTATATGCACGAAGGTCGCACAGGTAGCGGTACCATCAACATCCTGGCTCAGCGCCAGTGGGGACGTGACGCAACAGAGGACGAGAAGCAAACCATCTACAAAGCCAAGTCGGAACTGTTCAACCAAAGACCGGAAGCCACCCAAATGCCCTATGCCCACGAGGTGCTGAAAAAAGTCAAGTCATGCGGATTGACGCCTATCGTGGTGACAGGCTCAGGACAAGTCAGTCTTATCGACCGCCTGAATTTGAACTTTCCCAATATTTTCAATAAGGAACTGATGGTAACGAGCTTTGACGTGAAATACGGTAAGCCCAATCCGGAACCTTACCTGATGGGGATGCAGAAAGGAGGCATCAAACAACACGAAGGTATTGTTGTGGAGAACGCACCATTAGGGGTGCAGGCAGCAAAAGCCGCCGGACTGCTGACCATTGCCGTCAACACCGGTCCGTTACCCGACAAAGTACTATTGGAGGCAGGAGCCGATTTACTGTTTCCCTCCATGCAAGCCTTGTACGAGCAATGGGACGAACTCATGAAGGCACTAAAGAATACTGTTGTATAAACAAAAAAGACTATGAAGATACTGTTGGTTGAAGACGAAAAGGAATTGCGCGACACCGTGAAGACCTTTCTGATGAAAGAAAAATTCGTTGTGGAATGTGCTGAGGACTACCCTACCGCCGTGAGCAAAATCAACGATTACGACTACGATTGTATCCTTTTGGACATCATGTTGCCGGGAGGAAGCGGATTGTCTGTCCTTGCCAAACTCAAGAAGTTGCGCAAACAAGACAGTGTCATCATTATCTCTGCAAAGAACTCTATCGAGGACAAGGTGGAGGGATTGGAACTCGGTGCCGACGACTACCTTGCCAAACCTTTTCATCTGGCAGAGTTGAACGCCCGCATCAAATCCTTGTTACGCCGTAAAAAAGCAGGTGGCGACACCAGCATCATTCTAGGCAACCTCACCCTATACCCCGACACCCGTAAAGTAACGATAGAAGATAAGGAACTTGAACTGAACCGCAAGGAGTTCGACCTACTCTATTACTTCGTAAGCAATCCGAACCGCCTCATCAATCGTACCGCATTGGCAGAATCAGTATGGGGCGACCACATAGACCAAGCGGATAGTCTGGATTTTATCTACTCGCAAGTAAAGAATCTGCGTAAGAAAATGAAAACGGCAGGCTCACAAGCGGAAATAAAGTCCGTTTACGGATTAGGTTACAAACTGACAATAGAAACAACTTAATACGTCCCGACTCATGAAACTGCTACGCTACACCCACTTCAATATTTCCCTTTCATTGTTCGTATTATTGAGCATCTGGGGAGGATTGTTCTACTATACGGTCATCAACGAAGTGATGGACGAGACGGATGATGCGCTCGCCAACTACAGAGACATCATCGTGGGTAAAGCTTTGGCCGACTCTACGTTACTGAATGCGACTGACAACATCATTCACAGCTATAGTTTCAGAAGACTTACGACCGATGAAGCCGCCGATTACAAGACACGTTTCTACGACTCAACCATGTACTTGGAGACAGAGGATGAGTTTGAACCTGTCAGAGTGATGAAATCGTGTTTCCTCGCATCGGACATGAACTACTACGAATTGGAGTTGCGCCTCTCAACGTTGGAACGTGACGACTTGATTCAACGCATCCTTTATTATCTTATCGCGCTGTATGCCGTCCTATTATGCTGCGTTTTGTTCAGCACGCGTCTGATACTGCAAACCATATTCCGCCCCATTCACTTGTTGTTGGAATGGTTGGAGTCGCTGACATTGGGACAACCGGCACCTTACTTGGACAAGAACCCACGCATCCGTGAATTCCGAACGCTGAATCGCGCAGCCATTGAGATGCATGAGCGTGTGGAACAGACTTACGAAGAGCAAAAACAATTCATTGAGAATGCCTCGCACGAGCTGCAAACACCACTCGCCATTATTCGTGGAAAATTGGAATTGCTATCGGACAACGAGAATTTGACTGAATCGGAACTTGAGACGATAGATGACATTTATAACAGTGTGAACCGTGCCGTGAAACTCAACAAGTCATTGCTTCTTCTTTCCCGGATACAGAATGCCCAATATTCGGAATGTAGTGATGTCAACCTCAATATGCACACCAAAGAGATTCTTACATTCTTGCCGGACCTGTATGAGGATAAACAACTGCGTTACACCCTGAACGAAGCAGGCGAATGTCAAGCGAATATGAACGAACATTTGGCGCATATCCTGCTGAACAATCTCATAAAAAATGCGTTTGTACACACACCTGAGCAGGGACAGATTGACATCAACATCACTTCCAATTCAGTGGAAATTGTAAACGATGGTACCGAAGCACTAGACGAAAATGAAATGTACAAACGCTTCTACAAAGGAAAAACCTTGCACAACGGTTCAACTGGGCTTGGGCTACCTATCGTCAAGTCTATCTGCGAGTTATACCATTTTAAACTCCAATATCGTTACGACGGAAGACATCACTTCGTGTTAAACGTTGTTAAAGAATAGGACAAGAGCGAAAATTCCCAATTCTTTCCAGATTCTACTTTTTACTTTGCGCATAGATTCAATTATTAACCATTTAAAACGTAGAATTATGAAAAAGATTTTAGTAGCATTAGTATTAGGGTTCTCTATCATCAGTATAGCTTGCGCAGACAACGAAAGAATCAGTCGTAACCTTGGCGATTTGCCGGCAGACGCTCGCACCGTAATCAACAAGGAGTTTGCCAACACTAAAGTGTCCTACATCAAGATAGACAAAGACTTGTTCAAGTCAACAACCTACGAAGTACAATTCGTAAACGGTACGGAGATTACTTTCGACAGCAAAGGCAACTGGATTGAGGTTGATTGCCAAAGAAGCGAAGTTCCTGCCGCTTTCGTTCCTGCACAAATCAAAAAGCAAGTGAACGATATGTTCCCGGGCGAGAAAGTAACTAAGATTGAAAAAGAGTCACGCTACTACGATGTAGAGTTGGGTAACGACATCGACATCAAGTTTGACAAGAACTTCAAGATTAAGAAAGTGGATTAAACAATAACCTACAGAAAAGTTTAACGCCTTGCAATCGCAAGGCGTTTTTATTATATACTTAACATCACATATTGAAGTCTTTTTTCTCATATCCCCAACCATCCTTACTGGTCCATCTGTCAAAACTTGAATGATAGCTAGTCCATTTATGACCGCAACGATTACAGTGAAAACTTATTTTTGTCGTGACCTTCTGCCTATAAGAATCAGTTGTATGTTTACCTATTTCCTGACCATCATAATACACTGTTTCTGATTCTGATTTAGTAAGTTCTACTCTACCCCGTTTTTTATCGTAATCGATCATTCCGATACTTTTATTTGAGCCACATTGCGGACAACGACGACGAGCACACGCAAAATAAAAGAATGTAATGAACGAAATAAACATCATGAAAGCTTTTGAGAACCAACCATTGTCACCCATATAAACATACCAAGAGTTGGCATAGACAAAAATCGGGAAGAAAATCAGTACCGTAGTCCACTCATAACTTGTGCAAGGCATATCCCTGCTCTCGTGCCATTTCTCGTAGATGATACCAAAAGGTATAGCGAAAAGAACACCATTGAAGAATAATGAGATGAGACCACAAACAGCTGATCTGAACAACTCCCACAATCCTAACCATCCATCAGCAAAGAACCAGTCAGGCAAGAAACCACCTATCCAGTCAAATACTGAAGCCAATCCATCACGCAACTGCTGTAGCCAACTTCCTTCATAAACAGGTGGATTGTCCTTCCATACATCACCTAAAAAAATATACAAACAAATACCGATTAACAAGCCATAAATTCCTTTAAAGAAATCTTCCACAATTTTCCATTCTTCATAATCAAGCAAAGACAGCAGAAAATTTATTATCGTGTATAGATAAAAGAAGACCAATGCCTTCAAAGAAAAAGGCGCTACGTATATATCAAATAAATGTAATAAATCAGTTCCGAATACTATCCAACAAATCAAGAGAGAGCCTCCAATACAAATGGATTGCTTAACCACCACATTTTCTGTTATAAAATCAATTATTTCATAACGTCTTATATACTTCAAGTCGGAGAGGAAAAACCGCAAGTCTGAGAGGCGAATCCTCTCAGAGTCGTCGGAGAAATAGGATAAGAAACGGTGAAAAGGAATAATGCGTAACAAGTTAGGAGGTATTGTAGCAACAAAAACAACCCAAGCAGCATGCCCATCCTTAGGACAAATCATATCTCCTATATCTATCTTAAAAAGAGTAAATGAGATGATTCCTCCTAAAAGAATAGTAATCCAATCACTTAACAAACCATTCTTATTCTCTTTGTCAGCATCACGAAAGTTGATAGCCCATCCTACAATCAAACCTATTACAATTCCCGGAAAGGCTAAATCAAAAAGCCAATACGTCAGTATGCCACCTATCAAAGCACCCAAAATACCCAAATAACCACGAACTAATGCTCCCAATAAACTCATCAAGAGTATTATAATGCTAAACCCGGCTAACAAATAACCTAAAATTGCGACTAACATATCTTTATTACTTATAAAAAACTTAATTACTCCAACCCTTTCAACTCCTCTTTCACTTCGGGAAGGACCTTATTTGCTTTGCTCGTCTTCGCTCCCAAAGCCACCAACTTCTGAGAAGCGGCTGCTATGCTTTGACGACCGGTATATAATTTATCGGAAGCCTTTCCGAAAATGGTGGTCGCCTCGTTCAACTTCTTACCAACATCCTCAAAGTGTCCTACAAAATCAGCCACCCTGTCAAGCAACTTACGTGCCTCATCAAAGATGGCCTCTTGATTCTGCGCCTGCATCATCTGCGTCCACGCAATCTGTATGATACGGAGCGCTGCCACCAAGTTCTGTTCACCGGTAATAAATACATTCTTAGCGAATGCCTCACGCCATAACTCCGGTGCCTCAGCGAAAGCCAACTGCAATGCACCTTCGTTCGGCACGAACATGATGACATAATTCAGTGATTGGCGCGGTGCCTTAATATAAGAACTATAATCCTTGCGCGCCAATTCCTCAACATGAGCACGCACGCTCTTGACATGACGCATAAGTGCCTCACTCTTCTCTTCCTCCGTCTCGGCATTCTGATAATCCACAAAAGCAGTCAATGATACCTTGGAGTCAATGACGGCGTCCTTACCATCGGGATAATGTAGAATCGTATCGGGTATCATACGCTTGCCGGACTCCTCATTCAGTATCACATTACCCTTCTTATCTCTAAGTGTTACTTGTGTTTCGTAATGTATGCCCTCTTTCAGCCCTTGACTTTCGAGGAGTTTTGACAGAATCATCTCACCCCAATTGCCTTGCATCTTGTTCTCGTTACGCAAAGCGTTGGCAAGTTTATCAGCTTCTTCACCAATCTCACGGGTGCGCTTCATCACCTCTTCTATAGCCTTTTCCAACGATGCCGTATTCTTATTATGTGTGTCACGACTGTTGTCCATAGCCGTTCGCATCTCCTTGATGGTTTCTTTCAAGGGGTCGATGATGGCCGTCATCTGAACGTTGTTCTGTTGGGAGAGTTCCTTACTGCGCTGACCCAATATCTCATTTGTAGCATTCTTCAGTTGCTCTTGTACGAGTTTTAATTGCTTTTGAAATTGACTGTCACGCTCCTCATTCTCACGTTGCATACGTTCTTGCAACAGTTCCAATTCCTTGTCTGCCACCTGTTTGGCCGCAGTCAGTCGCTTATTATCCTCCACCAACTCCGCTATCTGACGGTCTTTGCTTCCGATGGTTGTCTCACACTGCGCCTTCATCACATTGTAGTCCTCCTCACGACGCTGCTTTTCCTGCTCATTCATTTGCAACAAGACACGCATGGACGACAGTTGACCTTTTGCCCAAAGGTACACAATAACACCGGCGCACAATGCACCACCCAAAGTACATAACAGAATGTTCATCATAGTCTTTTTCTATCAAAATTTAACAAAAGTACACTTTTCTGCTTATAATCCCAAAGGAAGTTCGTACTTTTGCAATACAAACAACCACACGACACAAACTAAGATAATGACAGAACAAATCGGAAGCATCGTACAAACATGTAGTGACTTCCTATGGGGATGGCCTATGGTCATCGTACTATTAGGAACACATCTTTTTCTTACTTTTCGTCTCAAGTTCCCGCAACGCAAACTACTGAAGGGCATCAAACTGTCCGTCACACCGGACAAATCAGCCAGTGGCGACGTGAGTCAGTTCGGTGCATTGGCAACTGCACTTGCCGCCACTATTGGAACGGGCAACATTATCGGTGTAGCTACTGCCATTACCTTAGGTGGTCCGGGCGCTGTATTTTGGTGCTGGTTGACGGGAGTGTTCGGTATCGCTACAAAATATGCAGAAGGACTGCTCGCTGTAAAATACAGAACACAGACGCCACAAGGCAAAATGATTGGCGGTCCGATGTTCGCATTGGAAAAAGGGTTGGGCATGAAATGGCTCGCTATCCTATTCTGCATCTTTACGGTAATCGCTTCTTTCGGTATCGGCAACATGGTGCAGAGCAATGCCATCTCCTTACTATGTTATGAATCGTATGGAATACCACCAATCTATTCCGGCATCATCATCGCGCTGTGTGCCGCCCTCGTTGTTATTTGTGGTGTGAAAGGTATCGCCAAAGTATGCACAACCTTTGTACCACTCATGGCTTTGTTGTATGTAGGTGGATGTCTATACATACTTTTTGTAAATGGTTCATACGTTTGGGAAGCCATCAAACTTATCGTTGTCTCAGCCTTCAGTCCCGAAGCGGCAGGAGGTGGTTTCGTCGGGGGCAGTATTATCATGACAGCACGCTATGGTATTGCACGCGGCTTGTTCAGCAATGAAAGTGGTATGGGTTCCGCTCCCATCGTGGCGGCAGCAGCCCAAACACGCAACCCTGTAAGACAGGCTTTGGTATCGTCCACAGGTACATTCTGGGACACCGTCGTGATTTGCGCTATTACGGGATTGGTACTTGTATCAAGCATCTTAGCATACCCCGACATTACTTATAATGACGGTGCGGCACTGACAAAAGTGGCTTTTGACAAGATTCCTCACATTGGCACTCCCCTTCTCACGTTCGGCATCATCACTTTCGCCTTCTCTACCATTCTCGGTTGGTGTTACTACGGTGAAAAGGCAATGGAATATCTGGGCGGTCAACGATGGACACTCGTTTATCGTGGCATCTACATTTTCTGCGTGTTCATTGGCGCCACGATACAATTGGCCGTCGTTTGGAATCTTGCAGACCTGACCAATGCGCTCATGGCCATCCCCAATTTGATTTCATTGATATGTTTGTCGGGTGTCGTTGCCAAAGAGACACAAAAGTATCTTTGGGAGGACCGCCTGGATGAAGAGACAGAATAAATTAAAAAAGCGTGTGGTCACACGCTTTTTTAATTTATATTGGAATATTATTCTTTGACTACTTTTTGATGATTGACAATATAAATACCTTTCTTTAAGGTCGGTGGCAAATCTCCGTTATTGTCCGTCATTCCGCACTGCACACCGGAAAGGTTGTATATCGGTTGTTCCTCCTCAAACGCAGAGGTCCGGACATCCTCTATATCCGTTATCAAACCTAACGAATAAATCTCGAAGTTGTCAAAGCAACACCAGTTGGATGAATGTATGGTCGCCAAATCGCGTAACAAACCGAACTTGATGCGTTTCGTATCAACATATATCAACAAGTAATTGGCATAGTTGGTAGCATCGGCAGAGAAGAGCGTATTGGCTGCCGCCATAGTATTGGCAAAGCCATGAAGATTTCCCGCACCCGTATATGGCAAGTTATACAAAGACTGTACCTCAACCGTATCTTTGTTGGCGAACATCTTATAATTAATCTGTTCAACACCCTCTTGACAATCGCGCCCTGTATAGTCATTCTCACCATTGCGCTCAAAGGCTTGACATTTTACCAAATAATATCCCTCATCCAAATTTCTTCTGGTCTGTGTAATAAACGCACTGTAATCCACAGCACGGAATGCAAAGAATTCTGCTACCCCACTGTTATGACCCGTCGTTCCTGACACTAGGGTCCATCCCGTATTGCTGGTATTGAACGTTCCGTTGGTCACGGTCACTTTCTCGCCTGCTGCTTGTAAAGTTTCGAAATATTGGGTCAACGCAGCCTCAAGCTGGTCGGCTGTTGCCATCAAGATGGTCGGGTCATTGCTTTCCCTCACTGTCAACGCATTGATAATAGATGTTGTCAACGCACCGTTATTCAAGGCCGCATCCACCACACCTGCTTTTGTTTCGTCGGTCGAGAAATTGGTTTTCTCTGCCCGATATAAAGATTTCTCATACTGATAACGTGCGCGCAACTGACGGAAATCCTCTTGTAGTGTCTGCGCCAATGCCTTCAAATCGGTATTCGCCCCATTATCTGTACTGATGTCGGTAACGGCTTTTTGTATGAGTGCGGCGAGTTGCTCACTTTTTACCTTTTCATTCAAAGTTGTACCGTCGGCTATCAATGCCTTTAGGTCGCTCCATGCCTGCAAGAGTTGGTATTCCGTTTCATTGATATGCAAGAACGAGCCATGCTGAGGTGACAAATGTCCTGTCATACTTGGTGATGCCTGTAGGTTGCGCAACATGGCATCGGCTGTCTTGAAATGATAACCCACATCGCCACTATAATTTACATAACCGATGTTCCATACGTCATCATTGATACGACGGAACACACTGGAAGCCTCAAACCCACCCACATGGACAAACGAAGAAACAGGAGCGCTCCATACGGGATTCAAAAGATCCTTAGTAGTAATATCCTGAATGGTTCCTGCCTCATAATCGCGGTAAGACATGTGCCACAAACTGTCTGTCTCCAAGAATACAAGGTCGGCATCCAGCACGTTGTTCACCTTGTTTGCTCCATACAACATTTGGAACGATTCGATACCTGTAAAATCCTCGTTGGCCTTAGATATATAGAAATGGTCACAATCGCCATTGTCGGTATTTCCCACTGCATAATATATATAAGGTGTACCGTCGATGAACGTAATCTGAGGCGCCCACACACGACTCACCTTATTGGCGGTCAGTAATGCTGTTCCCGCATTATTATAGATGTCCTTCGGTGGATTGGCGGTCAAATACTTTTTCAAGTCACAACGGGTATAGGTCCAATTGATCATGTCATAACTCTTGAACATACCAATGGAATAGTTCCACAACATACTCGTTCCATTATCGAGCGACCCATAAAGGTCGGTCGTAACGATATAATAACAACCACGCTTTTTATCCTTGGCCATAAAAGCGTCACGACACCACGGCAACTTTGTACCGATGCCGTCAATGATGGCAGAGCCTCTATTCAATTCGTTAAACACCAAACCTTTATCTTCCTCTTTTCCTAAAGCATAAGTAATGGTTTGCGAAACCAATGTACCGACTCCTGTTTGAGGTACCAAATTCGGCATGTGACAATACAAATAACCGTATGCATTGTCGTCGGGAGCGACTCGAACCGTCAAAGGTTTTTCAAACAAGGGGTATTCATTCCCATCGTAAGTAATCGTACCTTGCAATGTTCCGACTTCTGTCAGAGTTTCACCACGTTCTGTGACTGTAAACACCCCTTCATCAAAATTCAACCGTCCTTTTCCTTTTGGTTCATCAAATGGGATATAACTCCATTCTACCTCCCCATAGGAACACGTTGTCGGTAGGCGTAATTCATTATGTATAAAGGTAGCGGCCTGAGACAAAATCAAATCCTCACGGTCTATCCTGAGCGCATTGGCAATATCCATCACCAATGATTGTGATTGGGGACGCGCCTCGTAAAGGGCTGTTACTTGTTCAGCCGTTAAAGCACTATCGTAAACCTTAAAGTTATCCATCAGCGTGTTAATCATATAAGCATCGCCACTGAACGGAGAACGTCCTAAATAATTACCGGTAAGCGTTGCTGCAAAATCAGAGGGTTTCAATGTTAGCGATGCCGTTCCTTTTGCCACTCCATCCAAATAGAATGTTGCGACACCGGAGGCTTGTGTCACCGTGATAGTATGCCATTCATCAGTAATCAGTCCACTTCCGGAACGAACACTTTGGGCTGTTCCGTCTTTTATTTCATAATACCAATTAGCATTCCCGGCTGCATTGACCATACCTAAATACGTGCCTGTACCATTGGTAAAAGCCCATGCCCATGAGAACCGGTTGAGGGCATTGACAGCATCAACGCAAAGATCTATACTTATAGTATAATCTCCTGTCAAACGACTCAAAACGCCACTGCCTACACTCGTACCTAATTCCAGATAACCATTTTTATTACCGGTGGACAACACACGATTACCGTCATCGGTAGGCAACACCATCGCATTGTTGTGCAAAGTATAAGGATAGTTTCCACTTTCATCAACCGCCTCTGTCTGTTCGAACGTATATGATAAAATAGGGGTCACTTCTTGCGCCTTTGCGACAATAGATAATGATGAAATAACAAGGGCAACGAGGCCCATCATCCAATTTTTGTTTTTCATTTTGCGTCTGATTTAAGTTTGTTCATTTTACGGCACAAATTTAAAAGAATGATGCATGAATCGCAAATAAGGAAGTACAAAATTGCCATTCTCAACCTTTTTTTGTTCCTTTGCCTTATAATCATATCATAACCTATGAGAAAACAACTTAGACTATTAGGAGTAATGTGCATCACTGCACTTTTGTGTTATGCCTGTGGCAACAAGCAGACGGAACAAGCGAGCGGATACAGTCAGTTTGAAAAACCGGACACTACAAGTAGTGTTCAACGCATGAAAGACTATCACTACAGCGCGACAATCGAAAATGGTAGCGAACAATACACTTATGACATCACACGTAAGGTGGACGACACGCAACCTACAATAATGACTGACGAAAAAATCGTCTATGCGGATAATTATATCAATTTGAAAGTGAAGAAAGGTGAGACAGACATCCTAAACAAGACTTTTACCAAAGCTTTGTTCAAGTCATATCTTGACCAAGAGTTTTATGATATGTCTATCCTTGAAGGTATGGCGTTCAACAAAACGGAAGAGAAGAACTTATGCTTTGTGGCAAGTGTCAGCCATCCGGACACCGACCTTTTCGTGTTGTTCTCCATCAAAATAGCTCCCGACGGTTCCTATGTCATCGACGAAGAGGACAACCTTGAAATGAATGAAGATTAAAAAAAAGAACCGCAAGTCACACAAACTTACGGTTCTTCTTTTTATCGTTACCATCTATCAGGCGGGATATACCAAATTACATTCTTCCATACATTCCAATACCTCATGCAGATATTTTGCTGCTTCCCACTTTGCCATAGGCAAATCCTGTAATAGGTAATTGCCACAATCGCGTGCCGTCGCTCCGGGTATCTCTCCCTCATAGTCAGCGATAAAACGGTAAGTTTCTTTCATCAACTCCACAACATCCGCAGAGGTCAAGTCACCTTTCAATAACAGATAATTACCAGTAAGACATCCCATCGGTCCCCAATACACAACCTTGTCAGCCCATGTGGGATGGTTGCGTAGGAAAGTAGCCGCCAAATGCTCAATAGTATGTAACGCTCCCTGTCCCAACGCCGGTTCTCTGTTAGGTTCCTTCATACGAACATCAAATGTCGTCACTACGTCGCCACCAACTTCGTCCTTGCGAGAAACAAATATACCACGTGACAAACGGGTATGGTCTATCGTAAAACTTGCAATCTTCTTCATACGTCCAACTTTTATTTCATTATAACTTTTCGGGCAAACTTTCCAGGAACGTGCGGACTACTCCGAAAGAGCGGTCGGCCATAGTCTCCCAGAAGTTTTCGTACTGTTGCCAATGCTCATCGGCTCCGGGTGTATCGCTGATGATACGGAAACTGATAAAGGGCACGTCATAGATATGACACACTTGTGCAATAGCACCGGACTCCATATCAACCGCCAATCCTTGTGGAAACTTGCCTTTTATCTCGTCTAATTCAGTACGATCGGTAATAAACTTATCACCACTGCAAATCAATCCCGCATGGATGCGCGTTTCTGTTTGCAAACTGCCTGCTAACGCACATAGCTCCTCACTACATTCAAACATCGGTGGCATACCTTGAACCTGTCCATAGGCATTGCCCATGCCACACCACACGTCATGATAGACCACTTGTGAGGAAGCAACAACTTCCATAACACCCACAGACGTATCTATCCCGCCTGCCACACCGGAACTGATGATTACATCCGGTTGCAACCGACTAATCATGCGCACCGCTCCCACTGCTGCATTCACTTTGCCAATGCCGCACTCCATGATATACATGATATTCTCTCCCAACCGGCCTACGGTATATTCCAACTGACCGTCACTTTCGGTACGCAAGTCGGAAAGGAGACGTGAAAGTTGCTCACGCTCCGAACTCATGGCAGCTATAATTCCTATTTTCATTTTTACTGATTGTTTTCACACACAAAGATAAACGTTTTCTTTCATTTAACGATATTTTCTATGGTAAAAGGAGGATGATTCATCTGCATCATGTGTAGTAACAGTGCCTCTTTAGAGTTAAACAATCTTAAACATCCTTAATTACCCCCCGAATTGTGTTAAAGATTTTTAATATGCTATCTTTACCAACAACTATTGCTTTGCAATAGAGTGACGAGATACAAACAATTAAAACCATATAGATATGAAACAAAAATTAAGACTTTGCCATTGGGTGATTCTATCCGTTGGGATGTGGTTTTGGATGGGAATACAAGCCAAAGCACAAGAATCTACATTCGTTTTCGAAGCCACCAATGCAGGTGATTTTGCAGTTGCCCATTCGGGTACGGATTTCAGTACATACGAGCAGACAACGCTCAAGGTTACCGGTCCGCTCAACGGCGATGACATCAACCGTATAAGGAATGCGGTAAGCACTCACTTTACGGAATTGGACCTCGGCGAGGCGAAGATTACGTCCGAAGGACAGTATACCGGCAACAACAACACTTACGAAATGCAGGAAGACACTATCGGACAATATATGTTTTCGCGCCTTGCGAATTTGAACCACATTGTTTTTCCTGCAGGGCTCAAGTGCATTGGCAATTATGCTTTCTATTGTCCTTCCTCTCCTAGTTGTCTGTTGTCGGTTGAATTGCCGGCTTCTGTCAGATCCATCGGACAGATGGCATTCAGTTACAACCGCTTGACAGAAGGTGTGACCTTGAACGAAGGATTGGAAAAAATAGGATCTAGTGCTTTCGCTTATTCCACATTGAAGTCTATCGAAATCCCCGGCAGTGTCACTTCTGCAGACGGAGCATTAAACTCAGCAAGTTCCCTTTCTGCCGTCACAATAGGTATGAAGAAGGTGCCGGGAAATCTAATTTCAAGCAGTGTATCATCCGGTGGTTCTGTCGTTACGGCGATATTTACCGAGGGAGTGGAAGAAATCGGCGACGAACTGTTCTATAAAAGTTCTGCAAATTACAACCCTCTCAGCAGTGTCACTTTCCCATCGACGCTTAAGAAAATCGGTTCCAAAGCATTCAGCCACGCAGGTAAGTTGACCAACATCGTGCTGCCGGCTTCATTGGACACCATCGGGGCCGGAGCTTTTGAATATTGCCAATTTGCGGAGCTACAACTTCCTTCCGGTTTAAAATACATCGGAGAAGAAGCATTCAGTAACAGTGCACTTACCCATATAACCATTCCCGACTCTGTGGAATACATTGGGGAAAGAGCTTGGTATTATTGTAGAAATCTGACTACTATCACATTGTCTAAATCTCTTGAAAATATACCATCTCAACTTTTTTATAACTGTAGCAATCTGACTACTGTGAATTTGGGTGAACTCACCCAACTGGAATCCATTGGTGCATACGCCTTTTATAATTGTACTGCCCTTACAGGCATAGAGTTACCGAGCAACCTGTCTTCCATCCAATCAAATGCATTCTATAATTGCAGCAACATCACTTCTATTGTCATACCAGATGGAGTGACATTGTTAGGGGATGGCGCATTCGGCCATTGCAGCAGCATGGAACAAGTAACTTTGCCTTCTGCTTTGAACAGCATCAGCAATAACACGTTTTATTATTGTTCCAAACTTTCGTCCATCAATCTGCCTGAAAACCTTACTTCAATAGGGAGCAGCGCATTCAGTAACACAGCCCTGACTTCTGTTGACATTCCGGACAATGTCACAACTATAGGCAACAGCGCATTCGCAAGTTGCAGCAAATTGAATAGTGTAAACCTTCCTGCCGGATTACAAGAAATATTGGCAAGTACATTCAAAGGTTGTTCCTCGCTGTCTGCCATAGAGATACCGGCTTCGGTGACAAGTATCGGCAACCAAGCATTTCAAAATTGCGACAAATTGTTACCCACCTTTGCTTCTGGTTCACAACTCCGGTCCATTGGCTACAACGCTTTTTATAATTGCTACACAATGACCGGCATTGCCCTCCCGAATACGGTGGAGGAAATCGGCTCAAGTGCTTTTTCGGCTTGTAATGCACTGAAGACCGCCAATCTGCCAACTTCTTTGAAAGCAATACCGGAAGGGATGTTCTCCAGTTGCAGCCAACTAAGCAACATAACTATCCCTGCATCAGTAAAGTCCTTAGGTGCCAATGCGTTTAATGGTTGTAGCACTATCACAGAAATGGCAATACCGGAAGGTATCACCGCTTTACCTGATGGATTCTTCAAAAACTGTTACAAATTATCAAGTGTCACCCTGCCTTCCACACTCACCTCTATTGGTAATAGTACATTCATGGGTTGTACAGCATTGGAGACAATTGATTTGCCTGACAACCTGACAACGATAGGTGACAATGCTTTCAGAGGTTGTAGCATGTTGCATGAATTAGAATTATCAAACAATATAACATCAATAGGTAATAGTGCGTTCAGAAATTGTAGTGCATTGGTCAGCATCATCCTTTCCGAAGGCTGGACCAGTATACCCAACGAATTGTTCTATGGTTGTACATCACTGCAACACGTGACTTTGCCGAATGGAATTACCGCATTACCGGCATATCTGTTCTATGGTTGTACATCCTTGCAGTCAGTTGACATGCGTGATGGCATTATCTCCTTCGGTTCATACTGTTTCAGCGGATGTACTTCGTTAAGGGATTTTGACCTCCCTTCATCATTGAAGACCATCAATGATAACGTTTTCCAGAATTGTGCTACACTAACCCGTATGAACATACCGGAGGGAGCAACCAACATCGGCAAATATGCTTTTGAAGGTTGTATCAATTTGACGAGTGCCACTTTACCGTCAACACTCACATCGGTAGGCACTTATGCGTTCTCTGAATGCAGTTCTTTGACAAACGCACAACTACCGGAGAGTATTAAGATTATACCAAGCCACCTTTTCTCTAATTGTAAAGCACTGAAAACAGTCACTGCAGCAAGTGATTTAACGGGAGTCGGTTCTTACGCATTCTATAATTGTGCTGAGCTTGAGTCCTTCAACATCCCTGCTACCGTAACAAATATTGAGGGGCATGCATTCTATGGATGTAGTTCAATATATGGATTAGATCTTCCTGTGGCTTTGACTAATCTTGGTCAAGGCGCATTCTATGGCTGCGCAAAGTTGGATAGTCTGACCATACCTCAGGGTATCACCTCTGTACCTTCATCGCTATGCCAAAATTGTTCATCCATGGTATACGTCGGATTCGCATCAGAAGTGACGGAAATAAACAGCAAGGCTTTTTCGGGTTGTATTTCATTGAAGGATATTGAATTGACGGAGGGACTGAAGACCATTGCATACGATGCCTTCAGATACACAGCACTCAGCGACGTAAAATTGCCATCAACAGTAACAAGTCTTTCATCCAATTCATTTGGAGACTGCGACAACATCATAACTTTCAGAGTCAACGAGGGATGTACGTCCATCTGTACAACAGGTTCACCTTCAGCATGGAATGGATGCGACAACCTGACGGTACTTTATCTGCCTTCCACCGTGACAAACATGTATTACGCCACATTCACTGACATTCCTAATATCAAGGAAGTACACATCAAGGCGACAACTCCGCCGTCGCCTGCAGTGGGTAGTTATAATTTCGGAAAATCAGGTTGTACCTTGTATGTTCCGGAAGGCTGTGCTGCAACCTATAAGGCACACAACTACTGGAATAACCGTTGGGATGCCATTGTAGAAGAGGCGTATGGACTGGCTTCCATCTCGGACGAAGAATGGAACATTCTGAAACAACTCCCTACCCTCACCGGTGGCGAGAACTGGACAAGAAAATGGGCGTTGGGTGCTACGAAAGCAGAAACAGAACTGCCCGAGGGAGTGACCGTCAGCAACGGACACGTAGTGAGCCTCAGCCTCTGTGGTAACAACCTCACGGGACGCATACCGTACGTTGTCTTCGGTATGCCTTATTTAAGAAGTCTTGACTTGTCGGGCAACCGACTCAGCGGTGACATTGGCGCTGACGATCCTACACAAATCGTTATTTGCGACTCAGTACGCATGCTGGACATTTCGAGCAACCAACTCACAGGCGACCTTTACGATGTGATGACATTTGCTCCGAATCTGACCATGTTGTATGCCAACAAGAACAAGATACGCGACATCAGTCAGCCATTACCTGTTTACACTCTTGAATACTATGGTCAGGACTTGACCGATAGTTATACGGTGAACTACTCAGAGTTCTTCAACCTGAAAGGAGATGCTCAGACTGCTGTGCCTACTATCCTTACCTACAACAACAAACAGAACAGTACCGAGTCTGAGAATATAGACGGCTACAACACTTACATGTATGTTTATTTGTCGGATGTTGGTATCAAGACATCCGGAAACAACTGGTATATGACGTTGAACCAAAGACTGACAAGCAACAGCACTACGAGTTATTACTCTTACGAATCATGGTGTGATGGGTGGTATACCTATCCGTCGGGTACAACCATGCCTGCCGGTATAGGAAGTTCTTATTGGGACGAACGTCACAAATTCAATATCGTGATGGACTATGCCATGGGGGATGTAAACTTTGATACTCAGGTGGACGTGTCGGACATGCAGAGGACACTGAACACCGCACTGGACGAAACTTATTACAGCAGATATTCTCCTTTCAACTTCTATGCAGCAAACATTATCGCGACTGACGCTATCATCAACGTGCAGGATGTGGTGGCAAACATCAACCTCATCCTCAACCAAGAAGTGCCGGTTGCCATGAAGCGCAACATGAAGCGCAACAGCGAAGAGGAACAAACGGTTGAAGCAGCGTTGTATGTGGAGAACGGACAACTGATTTTGAACACATCGCGCCCCATCGCAGCCCTTGATATCTGCCTGACAGACCGCAATGTTAAATGGTCGTCTGCCATGAACCTGTTCAGCAAGTCTGAACGCAACGGACGCACCATCTTCTACTCTATGTTCGGAGATGAACTGCCTGCCGGTGTAACCGTACTGGCAGAGACCAACGGACAACTGACCAATGCCATGCTTGTGGACCTTGATGCCAATAAGGTAGCCGTACGTTTGGAAAAGGGAGATCTGAACAGCATTGAGAATCTACCGGTTGACACGAACCACAACGATGCCATCTACGACCTGCAAGGCCGCCGTTACGACAAGACAATGCGCCGCCATTTGCAACCCGGCATCTACATCATCAATGGTAAAAAAGTGGCCATTCAATAAGTGCAGCCCACGATAACTGGAAAATAAAAACAAAACATACGATATGAAACAGTTCAAATTACTTAGGCTCATGGCAGTGATGTTGCTGCTGTCCCTAAAAGCAACGGCGCAAGACGTGAACAAGTTCTACCCGGGCAACGTGAGTTGCATGAAGGGGTTGTCCATCGACTTGCCACTCTACATGGAGAACACGAACCCCAACATCGTGGCACTGCAGTTTGACATTGTCACTCCGCAAGGAGCAACGTTGTCCACTTCAAGTTCAGAAAACAAGGTGGATGCCACACGTACAGTGGATCACCGCATCAACATCCGCAAATTGTCAACTTCGGGCGACAATCGCTATCGCCTCATTCTGCTCTCGCCCACCAACAAACCTTTCAGGGCCAACAAAGGCATATTGGGAACGGTAAAGATGACGATTGCCGACGCAGCGGCATTGGAAGAAGAAGAGACCTATCCGCTTACGGTATCGAGCGTCATCCTCAGCGACTCGTTGGGTAACAACGTGATGACCGCCTATGAAAACGGCTCTTTGAACATTGGTGCCAACCCCGACTTCGTGGTGGAAAACGTACGCCTTACCGGCAATACTACCGTCAATCCGAAGGACTCCATTGCTATTACATGGAGCGTCAGAAACAGCGGTTCGGCAGCCGCCAATGGGGGATTCCGCGAAAGTGTCCATCTGGTTTCTACCACTACCGGCGAACAAATCAATTTGGGAACGGTGTACCACAACAATGTGATACTCGCAAGTGGAGCAACACATAATGTGACGTCAAAATTCCTCGTGCCCCGCATTGTGGGATTGGACGGATTGTTCCGCATCAAGGTGACACTCACCCCCAATAGCGATTCAGGTGAGCGCAAGGAATACCAATCCAACAACACCACCCTCAGCAGCGAGTCCGAGAACTACACGATGAACAAAGTGCTGTACCTCACTCAACGCGATGCCATCACCGAAACTGATGCCTCCAGCCGTTATGCCTACTATGTGGAGCGAAGCGGTAGTCGCGCAGAGGAAATGACATTCCCCGTCACATTGACAGGAGGTGACTCACGCCTATCACTCAGTGCCAATGAGATTATCCTCAAGAAAAACAGTTATTCGGAATATGTATACCTCTATGTAGCAGGAAATAATTCTCTTGAGGGGGACGTAAACTTCACCGTCGGCATACCGGCCACTCATAACTATCAGGCATTGGAACGCCCCGGAAAGCTCATTGACGATGAAATTCCCGATCTGAAAATTGCACCCTCACAAGAATCAATCACCGAGGGCAGCATCTTCTCTTTTACCGTTACAGCATCTCGCGCTGCAGAGGAAGATGTGACCATCCGATTGGGCAACAATGCCACCACTCGTTTCGGTATTCCATCGTCTATCATACTGCCGAAAGGAGAATGTTCGGTCGATGTAGAGGTGCAAGCTTACGATGACAATGATGTACAGGAGGAATATACTTACGTTTTGTTCCATGCATCGGCAGACAACTACGGAAGTGGCGATTGCACCATTGAATTGGTGGACAACGACATGCCGCAGTTGACACTGGACATGACACCCGATATCATCAGCGAAAGTGCCGGTCCTCGCGCCATCAGCGCATGTCTGAGACGAGACGTAGCACACTCCGGTTCCAAACTGACGGTGAAAGTCACCACAACCAATGAAAGCCGCTTGTACAGCAACACCAAGACCATCACCATGAACCCGGGTGTACAAGAAGCGAATTTCTCTTTCGCAGCAGTGGACAATGCCTTGAAGGACGGCGACGAAGACATTACCGTTACAGCTACCGTCTATATTTCTTCCTGCCGTTGCTCAGCCAACGGCTCATTGGGAGGTATGGTAATCAAAAACGTAACAATTCTAGACAACGATGGTCCTGCCATCACATTGGAAGCTGCCAAGAGCAACATGCTGGAAGGCAGTACAAACAACAAATTCACGGTGAAACGCAACGACAGTCCGACAAACAGTCTGACCGTAGCGCTCTCCTCTACCGGCAGCGACCTCGTGTTCCCTTCCACGGTCACCATTCCTGCCGGGCAGACATCGGCTGACTTCTATGTGGAACTGCAACGCAACAGCATACAGGGAGATTCACGCACCATCACCTTCACAGCCGAAACCAACGGCTACGCCAAAGGTACCTGCTGGGTGATGTCGACCGACCAAACCCTGCCTGATGTTTATGCTTACGGCGTGACTGTAAGCGGTGATGTGTACGCCACTCTTGAATCGGACGTATCGCTGACGGTTCGCAACATCGGTTATGACGTACTGCCGGCCAAGACTCCTGTAGTGCTGACTTGTGGGGCGAACAGAGTCAAGACTGTGCTGTATACAGAAAACGACATCGCCGCAGGAGACGAAGCCACAGTCAGTGGGAAAATAATCCTTTCCGATGCCGCAGGAACATTCAAATTGAGCGCTACGGTCAATGACGACCGCGGAGTGAAGGAACTGAACTATTCGGACAACACATCGGAACAGATTGATTTAGTCGTCAATCCGCTCATCAGCGCCACCAGCGTAAGCACAAACAAAGCTGTATACGCTACCGGAGAGAAGGTGATCATCACCGGAAAGACAACAGGTATGGTCTTCCGTGAGGCAGACATTGAGGTCTATCTTGTCAATGGCGGCAACAGATATACTGTAAACGGAAAGACAGACAGTAACGGTGAATTTGAAGTGGAGTGGGCTCCTGCCGGCAACGTAGCAGGTGTGTTCAGCGTAGGTGCGTGTATGCCAAAAGAGAACCTTAAGAAGGAGTACACCAGCATCGGCATCTATGGTTTACGCCGTGCTTCAACAAAATATCTGACTCATGAGTTTAAAGTTTCTGAGGTGAAGGAAGGATTCATTGATGTTTACAACCACGGTAATGCTAAACTTACTGACATTACTGTCGAGGCCATCGATATGCCGGACAATATCACTTGCGAATTTGAAGGACTGGCAACATTGGCTGCCGGTACTACAGGACGCATCGTCTACAGAATGACCGGTCTGGAAGCGTCGAAATCGTATGACGCTTGGCAGATTTTCAAGGCGCACATTACCTCGGCCGAGGGAGCTGTGCTTGATGTTCCTCTCCATTATGCTGTATACAAGAGTATCCCACAACTTAAGGCAAGCACAAATACCATCAACACCACCATGATAATGGACACTGTGCGTTACCATGAGTTCACCATCCGCAACGAAGGACTGCTGGAAACCGGTGCAATCAATGTGGACTTGGGCGACATCTACTGGTTGTCTACTGCCACGCCCCAAAAGATGGCTTCGCTCAAAACCGGCGAAGAGGCTACGGTAGTACTGCAATTTAAACCAGACGAACGTACCCCGCTGAACAGCATCTACACCGGTAACATCTATTTGGCGTGTGAGAACGGCGGTGGAGTATCGGTCAATCTGAAAGTGGAATGTGTATCTGATAAAACCGGAACATTGGTGATTGACGTATGGGATGAGTTTACCGCCAACACTCCTAAAGCGCCTCATGTAGAAGGAGCTACGGTAAACTTATTGCATCCTGTAACACAGAAACTGATGCGTCAATATGTGACAGGTGCCGACGGACTTGCCACGTTCGACGAACTGCCTGAAGGAAAGTACCTCGTAAAGGTGACACACCCGAAACACTCATCATGGTCGCAGAACATCATCGTGAGTCCGGGACGCGAGACACGTCAACGCGCTTTCATACAGTATAGCGCTGTGACAATCAAGATGGAGTATGTGAAGACTGAGATTGAGGACGAGTACGACATCGTGACTACGGTGACATACGAAACTCACGTTCCTAAACCGGTCGTACTGTTAGACATACCTAAGAAACTCATTCTTGACTCGATTCAGACTCCTTATGTATTCTATGCTACAATGACAAATGTGGGCTTGATTACAGCGAAAGACGCAACTTTCGAAATGAATGGAGAGCATAACGGATATATGTTTACGCCGCTCATCGAAGGTCCATGGCAGATTCTGCCTAAACAGTCGATTGTTATTCCTGTGGAAATCACAAAAATTGGTGATGTAGCAGAAGTAAGCCCCAACCTGGCCCGTGTTAAGAAACGCGCAAGTGCTTTTGAATGCGGAAAAGAGGCTTTGGGTAACTTCTTCCATGATTGTGGTGCAAGCGGCGGACCTCTCTCTAGCAACCATATAAAAGCTTCGATGCAGACCAGCGACGCTTGCAATTATATGTCTAGCGGTGGAGGTGGAGGTAGCAGTGATGACACTACAGCCGGTGCGCCTTCAGGAGGAGGTGATGGGTCGTCAATGCAATCCAGTAGTGGTGGTAACACTTCTTCAGGAGGCAATTTCAGTTATGTTTCTTGCGACCCTGACCTCAAATGCTGCGGCGAGGATTATATTGATGAGCTCACCGGCATCAGTGGCGGTAAGGATGCAGCAAAAGCTATTCCCGGTCTTCTTCCGCCATGTTCAAAGGCTCATTGTATGCAACATGTCAAAAGCGCAATGAAACGCATAGTGCTCAGGAATTCAAGTGAGGCAGTGGAAGTGGACTGGGAGGCACTTGACAGTTTGGATTTGTCTGAACAAATGAAAGTGTATCGTTCAATGACAGAATTCCTGAATGGGGTATATGCCGACGACAGAGAGGCAAAACCTGTAACATCGGACATGGTGGAGGAAATTAAGCACAATTTATCCTTGCCTGACGGACAGCCTTCATATCTCAAAGCGGCATACATCGCTATGGCTCCGGCTATAGATTACTCTTATCACTCAAAACTATATGTACACCACGTTCTTGGCAGTTGGGATTTGCCAACTTGCGAATATGAAGAGATAAAGAAATTGGTGGAAACCATACGAATGAATGTGAACCTCAGCGATGACGAGATGCAGGGAATGAAGCCTGCAGCCTTGACTGATGAGCAGTATGAGGCGCTGTTGGTGCGCCTGGAAGGGGATGTGCTTGACTATGACTTCCTTGACGAATGTGCACAGCGCATGAGCAAGGACGTGATGGCGGCACAGCGAAAAGGCTATGCGAGTCTGGACGAAATGACAAAAACGGAGGCTGACAAGGCTGTGGAACAGATGCAGGATGGAGTGAACTCTGTTTGTGCAACGGTGAAATTGGAAATCGGCCAGCGCATGACCATGACGCGTGAGGCAGTGCGAGGCATCCTGACAGTAGAAAACGGCTCTACATCGGCGGCAATGAGAAATATTCGCCTCAACTTCGTGGTAACCGACCCATACGGCAATGTTGCCACATCGCGCATCATGGAAATCCACACAGAGAGCAAGACCGGATTTACCGGAGCAGACGACTACGAAAGCGGATGGGATTTGGCTGCCGGCGCCAAGGGCGTGGCAAACTTCCTGTTCATCCCGACGAAGTATGCCGCTCCAACAGTGCCGTTGCAGTATACGTTTGCCGGAACCATCACGTTCATTGACCCGTTCACCGGATTGGAGATGACTCGTGAGTTGGAAACTGAGCGCCTGACAGTGAATCCAAGTCCGAACCTTGAATTGGTTTACTTCATGCAACGTGACATTCTCGGTGACGACCCATTAACAGAAGAGGTGGAACCAATGGTGCCATCGCAGTTCTCACTTCTGATCAACAACCACGGTTATGGCGATGCTACAAAAGTGAAGATGGTAACCCAACAACCTAAAATTGTTGAAAACGAAAAGGGACTTCTCGTTGACTTTGAAATCCTGAGTTCACAACTGAACGGTGGAGAGAAAACATTGGCAATGGGTACAGCAGTAGCTACCGACTTCGGTACCATCCCCGCTCAATCGCACGTTTATGCTCAGTGGTGGATGACCAGTACGCTGACGGGACACTTCACCAGTTACGATGTCAAGGCCAACCATGTAACCTCATTTGATAATCCCGACTTGTCGTTGCTCGATTCTGTACACATCCATGAACTGATTCATCAAGTGGAAATTCCGGGTGCGAACACCACCCCACCGCTCATCGGTTTCATGGCAAACGACACAGAAGATACCTATGACTACCCCGACAAACTATATATGTCAAACGGAACAGTGCACGACATCTACGAGGCAGAGAGTGTGTCTTTGAAGATGAACAGTTCAACTGAATATGTGCTCACCGTAGGTAGCAGTGCGACAGGATGGAATTATGGCAACATTGCCGACCCTACCGGCGGACGTAGAAAACTGCAAAGCGTGGTGCGCAAGAGCGACGGCGCCAACATCCCACTCGCCAATTTCTGGCTGACGGACAGAACATTGGTGGACAAGGGAGAACCGGTATACGAGAACCTGTTGCACTTTGCAGACTCTATGTCCATCCATGGCGAAACTTACACGTTGACATTCGAGGAACGACCGGCTATGGAACTCGAAGTCAGGGAGTACTCCGGTATCAATCAGGAAACCACATTCATTCGTGAGAAGATAGACACTGTGACTGTGGCGTTCAATAAACCTATTGACGAAGCAACATTTACTATTGACGACCTTTCATTGATGTTCGAAGGCGAATACCAAGACCTTTCAACTGTAGAAATCGTCAGAGTGAACGACCAGACCTACAAGATTGCCATCGGACAACTAACCGACTTAGACGGATTATACAGCCTGACCGTACAAACAACTACCATCAACGATACCGAAGGATTCTACGGAACTGCTAGCAAGATGGCAAGTTGGATTCAAGTAAGCGATGGTATGGCTAACCTCACTATGGAAGTTTCTCCTGAAGGTGCCGGTATCGTCACTCCGGGCAACAGCAAGCAACCATTCGATGGTGATGTGGCTTTGACTGCTACTCCTAACGAGGGATACAAGTTCTTGCAGTGGGTATGTGAAGAAGAGATTCTCAGCGAAGAACCGAACTACACCTTCCACATGTACGGCAAGAAGACGGTAAAAGCTGTATTCTCTCCTATATTATATAATGTAACCATCAACTGCGACGAGGAACGCGGTACCGTGACAGGTGGAAGTACCGGCCCATACGGATACAACGAGGTATTGACGCTCAAGGCTACTGCCAACAGCGGTTACTTCTTCGCCGGGTGGAAGAAGGATGATGTTATCATCTCTTACGACGAAGAAATTATAGTGACCATCGCAAGCGAAGTGACTTACACCGCATGCTTTGAACCTCTTGAATTGGTGACAGTTACGCTGGACGAGAACGCATCAGACAACACCTCCATCTTTGAGAATACTTACGGAAAACGTTATGAAATCACGCTCAACCGTAAACTCAGCGCATGGCAGTGGAACACCTTCTGCGTACCGTTTGATATCTCCGAACAACAGATCAACAAGACTTGGGGCTATGCCACCAGCATTGTGGAACTGACTGAAGTGAAGAATGGAACATTGATCTTTGACGGTGTATACAACATCAAGGCAGGTGTGCCCTACCTCATCAAACCGGAACGCACTGTCACGGCACCATCGTTCACGTTCAACAACGATATCAACGTGAGCCTGACACCGCGCGAAGAACAAATCTCGATGGACGGATATGACTACGTAGGTATCTACTCGCCACATGCATGGAGCAACATCCGTAGCGAGTACTACTACGGAGTGAAGGCGGGCAACATCATCAAGGCGAAGCCGACCACTGCCCCACTCAAGGGAATGAGAGGCTATTTCCTTGTGCCCGAAGGTATGCCGGTGAATATCCGCATCTTTGAAGATATTACCGACATGGGCGACAGCATTGATGAGCAACCCATTGAAGATATACGAATTTACAACATGCTGGGTATCTACCTCGGAAACGATGTGGAGCGACTCGCACCCGGTATTTATATTATTAACGGAGAAAAGACTATTATCAGATGAAAAAGAAAGAATATATAATACCGCAAATAGTTGTCATGGAGATGGCGGACGACATCATGGTGCTTTCCGCATCGGATATCCCCGTTGGTGAGAATCCGGACCCCGGATATGAGGAAGACCCCAATGCGATAAATAAAGACATGAATTGGGAGTTATGGTAAAACCATCATATAATCATAAAAAGCTGCGTTCCGAAGGACGCAGCTTTTTTATATATGGAGTGCCATAAGTAATTGGCACCTTTTCTCGTTGGTCATCGTTGTTCGTATCTGTCGAGAGCCTCGCTCATCAATGCCCTGCCCTTTTCTGCTATTTCCTGCGCTTTGGCATAATCGGCAATCTCGCCATAGGCATCGAAAGACATCTGTACCAAGATATCTGGCGGACAAAGTTGTAACATCAGTTCCGTGTTTCGATGGTTCTGCAAACTGAAAGTGCGGTCCAACAAATCGTAATAGGTGTCACCATAGTCCAAAGCCGTATCTTCATCGTATAATTTCTGATAACCGACAATATCTTTTACCAACGACAAGCCGTGACTCCCGACATACTTCAAACGCTCAACCAATCCCAATTCGTTCTTCCCACGAATTTCCTCTATGAGTTCCTTCATCTCTAAGCGTTTGGCTATATGGAAACGCTCGTCCTCTCGCTGAGCCCGATGCTCACTCTCCAAGATAGCCTTTATTTCTGCCACATTCACATCGTTGACATCAAATGCAATCAGAATATCATCGGAATGGCGCTCCACTTTATCTACCGGCAAACAATTGACTATGCCTCCGTCTATCAACGTGGACAATCCGTATTTGACAGGACGTAACAAAGAAGGAATGGATATGGACGCTCTAATAGCGGTAAAAAGTTTTCCACGCTCGAAGAGCACTTCTTCACCGGTATATAAATCAGTGGCAACGGCACGATATGGTATCGGCAAATCTTCGATATTCACATCCGGGACAATTTCCATTATGGCATGGATTATCTTCTCACCTTTTACAAAATGATTCTTACCGATAGAAAGGTCCATCAACGAGAATACCTTCCACGTGTCCAATGAATACAACCATTCTTTGAAATCCGCCAACCTACCGGCAGCATATATACCACCGACCAAAGAACCTATAGACGAACCGGCGACCGACGTAATCCGATAACCTCTCGCCTCCAGTTCCTCTATGGCTCCGATATAGGCGAACCCTCTCGGTCCCCCACTTGACAATGCCAATGCCACATCTTTCTTCTTCATAATGCGATGTTATCTATAGCAAAGGAACAAAAAAAACAGAGATTACCACAGATTCACCTGTTTTTTTAACGGACTTTATAAGACACCAATATTTTTATTATGACATTAACTAAGCGACTTAATTACAGATAAGTTATTTGCTTATAATAATTTTACCCTCTGATACTACAGCATAACGGGCATTGACTTTTATTTTACCCCATCTCATTTTCGTTTTCTCAGGAGCAGAGAATATGTAATCAGTACGACCGTTTTTCAGTACCACTTTAATACCTACCGCATCTTTGCCTGTAGGAGTAAAGAAAGTTACATCCGCTATTTCTGATGGATGATTCTTACTACTAGGTTCGAATACGGCAACGAACGGATGACTCCACGCTTCTCCCTTTTGACGCGCAACAAAAGTGAGCACTGGTTGTTCATCTACCTTATAAGGTATATAGTCACCCAAACGTTCATACTCCAAATTCGCAGGCGATAAAGATTGGAACACTTCACGATTATGCGAACCGCCCATCCACATTGTCATATCAACGTGATGCTTTTCTCCTGGCCATTTCATGGAGAAGCTTGCCTTAACCGGCAAATCCGTCTTGGCAGACTCTTTATGATGTATATAAGAATAAGCGTATAAATGACCTCCGGCAAAAGCTAATTCGTTAGTTGGTTTCAACCCAAGCGGTTTTCCGTCGACAGAAGTCAAATCCATCGTTTGTCCCAGATTATGATAAAAATAATCATGAAACTTGTCTTTTCCATCTTGTCGGCGACTGCGAAAAATGTCAATATAGTAACCAGAATAAGAAGTTTTCACTATTCCATTGGTGCGTAATTGAATAGCCTGTGTTTCAGGCTCAATAAATCTCACCTGACTGCAAGTAGTCATGGATTCACTATGTAGCATCTCTACTTCAAAGGCATGTTGCGACATCATCACTGGATAACTTGAAACGCCATCTACACAAACAGTGTTGTGCGCAGGGAACTGTGAATAATATTCAGAGTAGTCTAATCCGCTGTAAAGATTACGACCTATACCGGCATCAGGGGCTAACACATAACCATGACCATAAAGTTCCATTGATATACCATTGGCATGTTGGTGATTTCCTAACGAAGCGTTCAACGATATCATCAAGTCGCGGTCTTGGTCCATTCCTGTACGCTGTACCAACCACGAAACATTAGGAGAATAGAAAGTAGGTGATACAAAACGATTGATGCTTTCCTTCGATGACTCCGGTTTGATGGCCGCAAGCAAAGAATCTGCCCTATTAAGTAATACCTTGTCACCATGTTGCTCAGCATAAGCACGTAACAACTCTATTGGCTTACTTTTCAGATATCCCGGATGAGTATCTCCAAAACCACATATCATACGGTTAGGGAAGAGATACTGTGGCTGTGCAAAAACAGCCTCAACAATGACAGGAATTTGTTTAAAAAGGTCAATGCCTGCCTCAATATCCATTTTATTGGCCAATACGATAAAGTCTGACACAACACCCGTACTGTAACCCGGTGATTCGCACCATATTGATGTATTAGAATCAAAACCGTATTCAGCCAACTTACTTATTCCCCACTGTCGAATACTATTTTCGTTTACTACCACGTTGAGGTAGTGTTCACGCCCCTTTCCGTCAGAATAATCTTTATCCGATTGCAGTACTAAAGCGATACGCATCAAATAGGTCGCTTGAATCAAGTTCCAATTGTTGTGAGGCACCCCACCGGCTATGATATTTTCTGCCCATTTCTTTAATGCTGCATCATAAATATCGCGATTCTCAAGAAACGGCTCATAGTCACTTAACAATGGATACATCTCAGTAATCTCGTTTATTACATCTTCGTGTATTACCTCAAATGTTGTCATTCCAACAAGGGTTTGTTGGTGACCATAGTTCAAGTCTATAGGAATATTTCGGCAAAAGATTCCCTTCAAAAAAGTGTCAAAAACACCGAATGCCATTAGTGCATAGCTCTCATCACCGCTATCTTTATACAAACGGGCAGCATCACGTGCTACACCCATTATTTGTCTATTTATGGAAGCAATATTACATCCCGTCTTGGATGGATGCGTTTTTTCCATCATACGGCTTTTCTTGTTAATGAATGTAACACTCCCCTGCTCGTCATCGTCATAAGGCAACAGTTTATCTAACGGAGGACGATCGTAATCAGTAGCCATGCTACGCGAGCCATTATATTTTACTGTAGGCCATTTAGCACGCTCCCCACCTGGATGACTGAATGTTTCTCCGTGAACAAATACATCCGATGCACATGTTCTCCAATACATTTGCAATCGACTTAGTAGCCAGTCACTTTTACTTTCACAACTATCTTTATAAGCATCTGTACGACTCTTCAAACGTGTACGTTCTGCTAAAGTCAGTTGAGCCGATGCAGATAAAGTAAGAAAAAACGAAACCAATAATACATAAATTCTCATCGTTACTTGTTTTTTAGTTTTACGATTGAACAATTAAAATACGTATATACGTTATTCTTTTCGTAATAGAATTAAGATAATTCATCAATAAACATGTCATTCATGACCATCGTGCCTATATCAGAGGAAGAAATCAAACGGTGACAAATTATAACCCGTTGAAACAACAAACCGAGAATTGTAAAAAAACGAATTTGGATTCGGATATAAATAAAGGGGGCAGTAGAAAAAAAGCAAGCTTGTAGCAAATCTGTCACATTTTATTGATATGGGTAGGCATTGTAATACACAATATATTCCGTACGCTATAAGCTAGAAGTCCTTTCCTTGACAAATGGGTCTGGATGGTTATTGTATTCCTTAAATAATGCCATGTTTTTCTTTTAAAGGTACAAAAAAGAACGATATGGACAAAATCCAACTATAGAATTCTTTATTTTAGAATATATTTAATACTTTTGCGTTAGAACTAAATATATTTTGAAATAATGGCAAATCTTAATCGTATCAAAGTAGTACTTGTTGAACAGCAAAAGACAGGTAAATGGTTGGCAGAACAAATGGGAAAATCCGCTTGTACAGTCAGCAAATGGTGTAGCAACTCCAGTCAGCCAGATTTGGCGACATTGGATAAAATTGCTACATTATTAAATGTGGATAGACGAGATTTGATTGCACCTTCTAAATAAATATAGTCAACCCAAATCCCTTTATGTAAATATAAAGAAATCACAGAGGTAACTATATCTGAAATTAATAATATGGAACTAATCAAACTATATAAATATTTGGATGCAGATGGAGGGTTGGCGATGTTGTCAAATGGCAATATCCAGTTTACTAATGCAACCAAATTGAATGACCCGTTTGATTGCCATCCCAGTTTGATTGATTTCTCGCAAGTGCCCATAGAAAGATCAAGAGCCTGGGGCAAGGAAGCTATCATGGATTTAGAATCTAATCGTTTCGAACGGAATAGAGATAATACATGGTTATGTAGCCTTTCCAAGAACTATGATTCTTTATTAATGTGGAGTTATTATAACTGCCACAAAGGTATTTGCATTGGAATCGATATGGAGAAAGCAGATAAATATCTTTCTCGTATATGGGGTTCCATCATTTTAGGCTATATAAAGTTTGAAGTCCAATACAAAGACATTGTTGAGAAACCTGATTTCTTTAAAAGAAAACAAGATTTGTGGAGTTATCAGTTGTCAACCAAAGCAAAGGCCTGGGAACATGAACAGGAAGTACGTTTGGTAATTATTGATCCTTCAAGAATCTTTCCACATTATGTGCCAAAAGAATTTCAAAAGAAAGAAATTATTGATTACAAGGAAATAAGATTCATTCCTAAACTTGGTGATGAATGTTATGATTCGATTTATTTGGGAGTGAATATTAATGATGAGAAACGGACAGAAATCATAAAGGCAGCTAAGAACCTGAATCCAGACATCAAGATATACCAAATGAAAGTAGATGCAAACGCTTTCAAGTTACAAACAGAACAAATCATTTGAAAAGATTATGACCAATATAAAGAAACTCGAAACCGAATTATGGGAGTCGGCCGATTTGCTCCGACAAGGTAGTAAACTTACCAGCAGCCAATATTGTATGCCGGTACTTGCCTTGTTATTCCTTCGCTATGCCTATAGCCGATTCAAGATGGTAGAAGCCGAAATCTTACAAAACAGACCATCAAGAGGAGGACGAGTGATGCCCGTCGAACCGAGTGACTTTGAAGCCAAGAGTGCCTTATATCTTCCTCGCGAAGCACAATACGACTATTTAGTGAATCTTCCCGAAAACATTGCTGATGCCGGATTGAAGACCAAGGACGGCCAAGATATCAACTCTTTGGGCGAAGCCGTGAACTATGCCATGCAATTGGTAGAGAGTCAGAGCGAACAACTTACGGGTATTTTACCTAAAAGCTATACTATGTTTGCCGACGACTTGCTCAGCGATTTGCTTCGTATCTTCAACAACAAGACCATCGACGAGGTGGGTGGTGATGTAATTGGTCGTATCTACGAATATTTCCTCTCAAAATTTGCCAAGGCAGTAGCTTCTGACGATGGCGTATTCTTCACGCCGAAGTCATTAGTAAAGATGCTGGTCAATGTATTGGAGCCTACATCGGGCATTATGCTCGACCCAGCTTGTGGTTCGGGCGGTATGTTTGTGCAGACGGGTGATTTTGTGAATCATGCAGGATTGAACGCCAATACCCAAATGACTTTCTACGGTCAGGAAAAAGTGGAATACAATGCCCAACTTTGTTTGATGAACATGGCTGTTCATGGATTGAATGGAAAGATTGTATCTGGCGATGAAGCCAATTCTTTCTATCACGATACCCACAACTTGGAAGGTAAGTGCGACTATGTGATGGCTAATCCTCCGTTTAATGTCGATAAAGTAAAGTCTGAATCAGCATGGGCAGCCGGTCGTTTGCCTTTTGGCTTGCCGGGTGTAAATGCCAAGAGTAAGGAGATAGGCAATGCCAACTACCTTTGGATCAGTTATTTCTATGCCTACCTGAACGACCACGGGCGTGCAGGCTTCGTTATGGCAAGTTCAGCTACGGATAGTGCCAACAAAGACCGTGACATTCGTGAAAAATTGGTTCGTACAGGCGATGTGGATGTGATGGTGAGTGTAGGCAATAACTTTTTCTATACTCTTTCACTTCCTTGTTCGTTGTGGTTTTTTGATAAGAATAAACGTGCAGAAAATAGAGATAAAGTACTCTTTATTGATGCACGCAATTACTACACGGTAGTTGACCGTACACTTAATGAATGGACCGAATGGCAGCTTCGCAATTTGCAAGCCATCGTACACCTATATCGTGGTGAAACAGAGAAATACCAAGCATTACTCAACGATTATAGACAAGTATTGGGCGATATTACGGTAGCATCTGCCCAAGCAGCACTCGACAAGCAGAAATCCGAAGCTAAGGAAGCCATTGCTAATGCCTCCCGCAAGGACAAGAAACGCATCGAGGCAGAAATGAAAGCCATTGAAGATGCGTTAGAAGATACTTTGGAAACCGCACGCCAATACGAATGGCTGACCGAGAAATTTGGCGAAGGAGAATACAAGGATGTACTTGGCCTTTGTAAGATTGCCACTATTCAAGAGATTGAGGGAAAGAACTATTCGCTTACTCCGGGTGCTTACGTGGGTGTCGCAGAAGTCGAAGATGATGGCGTGGATTTCCACGAACGTATGAACGAAATTCATGCAGAACTCAAATGCTTGAACGACGAAGCCAACGTGCTGATGTGTGAGATATTAAAAGGTTGGGAGGTATTGAAATGAGTAAAGAAAGTCCATACGAAAAATTAATGGCTCTATTGGATGAGTATCATCGTCTGGGCATTGCTGAGCAGATAGACTATCAGAAGTTCTATCTCTACTCTCTGATTACGCATTCCACCGCCATCGAGGGAAGTACCGTAACGGAAATAGAGAATCAATTGCTATTTGATGAAGGTATCTCTGCCAAAGGAAGAAGTATTCAGGAGCAAATGATGAATCTTGATTTGAAGAACGCATACGAACATTCCATGCAGTTGGCACGCCAACATACCGACTTCTCCGTAGAGATGCTGAAAGGATTGTCGGCATTGGTCATGAAGAATACCGGTAGCGAATACCATACCATGCAAGGTACATTTGATTCTTCTAAAGGCGACCTCCGTTTGTTGGGCGTAACAGCTGGTGTGGGGGGCAGTTCGTATATGAATTATCAAAAGGTACCGGCCAAATTAGAAGAATTCTGCCAACAACTGAACGAGCGAAGAAAGACATTGTTGCTGAGCAATGATGTTATTGAAAAATATCTATTGAGTTTCTATGCTCATTTCCAGTTAGTAACCATCCATCCGTGGGTAGATGGCAATGGTCGTATGTCACGATTGGTGATGAACCATTTACAATACGAATTTGGCCTGATACCATCAAAAATCGTCAAAGAAGACAAAGCCGAATATATTCAGTCATTGGTAGATGCTCGTGAGCAAGAAACGTTGGCTCCTTATCGGGTGTTTATGGTAGAAGAGCATATCCGTAATTTGACCCGAGAAATAGAATCATTCAAGAAATCGCAACTTGCTGACCCGATAAATCCGTCATTTGACCCGATAAAATCATCTTCTGACCCGATAAAAGATAAACTTTATCAGGCCATAGTGAAGGACAATACATTGAACTATGCTGCATATGCTGCTATGATTGGTGTATCCGAAGCTACCGTAAAACGTCGTTTGGGTGAATTGAAGAAGGAAGGTATCATTACACGTGTTGGTAGTAATAAGAATGGACATTGGGAGATTGTAGGAAAGGAGGATGAAGTATGAGAAAAAAAGTTTGTATAGGCGATTTGGGTACTATCGTAACAGGTAATACACCACCAAGGAATAGACCTGAATTATATGGGAATCATACTCCTTTTATTAAAGCTACAGATATATCAGAATCAGAAAAGTATACTTATAATCCCGAAGAATGTTATTCAGAAGAAGGATATAATAAGTATATTAAAAGCTTGATACCAAAAGGTTCTACATGTGTAGTAACAATTGGCTCAATTGGTAAAAAAATGACAATGGCTCATTGTGATTTGTTCATTAATCAAGCAATGAATGCCATTATCCCAAATGCTTGTTTTGATAGTGAGTATGTCTACTACGCAGTTAAGAATGTTTTAGGAAATATAAAGACACTTGATTCAGGTACTGCATCAGGACGAGAAAATGTTTCCAAATCAGCATTTTCAAAAATGGAGATTTGGGTTGAAGAAGAGTTGCCTATTCAACAACGAATCGCAACCATCCTTTCCCGTTACGATTCCTTGATAGAAAACTATCAAAAGCAAATAAAGCTATTAGAGGAATTCGCTCAACGTCTCTATAAGGAATGGTTCATTGACCTCCGTTTCCCAGGTCACGAAAACACCAAGATTGTGGATGGTGTACCTGAGGGGTGGGTGAAGAAAACATTAGATTCATTTTGTAATGTATTTACAGGAAAGAAAAATGCTAATCAAGGAGTATCTAATGGCAAATATAAGTTTTTTACTTGTGGTGATACACCACTATTGATAAATAGTTATATTTATGATGGCCCTGCTATTATTATATCAGGAAATGGTTCTTATACAGGAAGAACAACTTTTTACGAAGGGAAATTTGACTTATATCAAAGGACCTATGCATGTAGCATGAAAGATATGCAGGATGAAAATTTAATCTATGGGTTGTTTGAATTAGTAAAATGTGAATTAACCAATAAGATTTCAGGAGGTACACATGGTGCGGCAATTCCTTATATTGTAATGTCTGATGTGGCCAAGTTTGATTTTTTATATGAAGAAAATATTATGCGAAGATTTTCATTGAAAATGCAAAATATTCTTTCCCAATCCTTGAATTTAATAAATCAAATTCACCACATAACTGAAGCTCGTGATCGCTTGCTTCCCAAGTTGATGAGTGGAGAAATAAAAGTGTAATTATATTAGTTTATATATATGAAACTAACAACGAATAATCAGAAATTGATAGACGAATGTATTCGTCTAGACTTGAGTGAAAATGATAATTTCACACAAGTGAATGAATATTTTGAGTTTTTTGCTTCGTCTATGGTCCTTAAAGATTATGACCTTTCTGATGATGATATATTTAATGGGATAACAGGCAAAGGAAATGATGGAGGAATCGATGGCTTTTATTTGTTTGTGAATGGAGAATTAGTTACGGAAGATTTAGTAGAAGATATAAATATTCCACGTGCTTGTCCAATAGATTTGATTATAGTGCAGGCAAAGTATGTTTCATCATTTGGTGAAGATGCAATATTGAAATGGAAAACAGCATCTTCAAACTTATTGGAGATGAAACCCTTAGACCAATATAAGAAGAGATATACAGAAAAGGTTATTGAGAATTTTACTTTATTTGGTAAAATTATAAAAAAGTCGATTCGCTTACAATGTAAGTTACGTATTTCATATTATTATACTACATTAGGCCTAAGAAATGAAATACATCCAAATGTGATAGCACAGAAAGATGAATTAATTGGTATTGTTAATTCTATATATCCATCCGCAAATGTTACTGTTCATTTTTGGGATGCTGATCAGTTAATGGATACCTATAATAGATTGCCAAAAACATCTGTGAATATTTCTTTTGCTGATCAACCGATATCTTTAGGAGCATCTGATATGGTGGCATTAGTTAATCTTGGAACATATTATAATTTCATAACAGATGAATCTGGAAATCTTAATAAAAGATTCTTCGAGGCTAATGTTAGAGACTATCAAGGGACTAACTCTGTAAATAAGTCAATAGCAGAAACCCTTTATGCACCTGGTAATGAAGATTTTTGGTGGCTAAATAATGGTGTTACTATTTTGGTGTCCAGTTTGTCGCGTGTTACCAGTAAAGAAATCGTTATAGAAAATCCCGAAATAGTTAATGGACTTCAAACATCTAGAGAGATTTATAACTATTTTACAGGTAATGAAGATATGCTAGCTGCAGAAAAAAGAAATATTCTTGTAAGAATTATAAAGCCTGCAGATGAGGACTCTCGTGATAAAATAATTTTTGCGACAAATAACCAAACAAATATTCCACAATATTCTTTACGCGTAACAGACAACATTCATATACAAATAGAGCTTTATTTTAAAAGTAAGGGCTTATATTATGATAGACGAAAGAATTATTATAAGAATTTGCGTAAAAAGCCATCAGATATTATAGGAGTATCTTTTCTTGCACAATGTTTGATTTCAATAATTCTGAAGAAACCTGATTACGCACGAGCTCGTCCTTCAACATTATTAGCGGATGAAGCTATTTACAACCATTTATATAGCGGAGAACAAGATCTAGAAGTTTACTATAAAGCAGCTATGATTGGCAAGATTGTAAAAACTACTTTAAATACTTCTCAATTATCAAAATCAGCTAAAAATGATATCCTTTTTTATGTAATCTATGTTGTAGTTGCAAAAATGTTAGGTAAAACAGATATAAAGTTTGATGATCTATTAACTATTGATTTAACACTAGTGGATAGTGTTGCTGTAAATGATGCGATAATTATAGTTTATAGTAAATATACAGAAAAAGGAGCTTCTGGTAGTGTTGCCAAATCCTCGTCTTTTATTAAAGATATAATCGATACATTATAATTATAAATTAATTTACTATGTCAAAAGACTACAGCGAAGACCAACTGATACAGAAAAGTGCAGCCGATTTGTTGGAAAAAGAACTTGGTTGGACCAGTGTGGTAGCATGGGATGCAGAGGTGCTTGGTGAAACTGGCACCTTGGGCAGAAAGAGCTATCATGAAGTGTTGCTTGTGCGTCATTTCAGCAAGGCGTTGAAGATGCTGAATCCGTGGATGACGGAGAAGCAGTTGGCCGAAGCGGTAGAACGGATGACAGAACGCATGAGCAGCCAAACATTGATGCAAATCAACGAGGAGAAATATCAGTACATCAAGGATGGCATACCCGTAACCCGTACCAAACCGAATGGCGAAACAGAAGAGGTAAAGGCTAAAGTTATAGACTTTGCCTCACCGCAAAAGAATGAATTCATATGTGTACGAGAACTATGGGTATATGGTGCTTTGTACCGAAGAAGGGCTGATATCGTAGGTTTTGTAAATGGCATTCCCTTGCTCTTTATGGAGCTGAAGAACCACGATGTGGAGGTTGTGGATGCATTCAATAAAAACTATCGGGACTATCTGGATACCATACCGCAACTGTTCCACCACAATGCATTCATCATGTTTAGCAACGGATTGGAAGCACGAGTGGGTACCATTGATTCGAAGTGGGAGTTCTTCCACGAATGGAAACGACTCAACGAATCGGAAACCGGGTGCATCGAACTGCCTACCATGTTGCGTGGTATCTGCAAGAAAGAAAACTTCCTCGACCTGTTGGAGAACTTCATTCTATACGACCACTCGGACGGGCGTACGGTTAAGATTATGGCTCGCAACCACCAATATTTGGGAGTAAACCAGGCGGTAGAGATGTACAAGAACCGCGAGTATGTCAATGGCAAGTTAGGCGTATTCTGGCACACGCAAGGTAGTGGAAAAAGTTATTCCATGGTGTTCTTGGCACAAAAGATTCGACGTAAGTTTGCCGGCTCGCCAACCATTGTGGTATTGACCGACCGCGAAGAATTGAATAAGCAAATTAGCGGAACATTTGAGAATTGCGGCATGTTGGGCAAAGTTAAGGCAGAAATGTTTATCGCCCAAAGTGGTGAGGACCTGATAACCAAACTGAAAGGGAATCCATCATTTATCTTCTCGTTGATTCAGAAGTTTAACCGACCAGATGCAGAACCTATTTATCCCGACCACGACATTGTGGTAATCAGTGATGAAGCGCATCGCACACAGAATGGAATCTTTGCTGATAACCTGATGCACCTGTTGCCTACGGCCAGCCGAATAGGATTCACGGGTACTCCTTTACTCTCCAACGACAATATCACAGCTCGTACCTTTGGTGGATATGTCAGTATTTACGACTTCAAGCGTGCGGTGGAAGATAAAGCTACTGTACCATTATATTATGAGAATCGGGGTGAGCGTTTGCAGGATTTGCAGAACCCTGAAATAAATGAAGAGATAGCAGCGGCCTTGGAACAGGCAGGCGATATGGATGCTTCGCAATTGGCAAAATTGGAACGGGAGTTTGCCAAGGAAGTGCATCTGCTTACGGCCAAGAAGCGTTTGCGTATCGTAGCCAAAGACTTTGTGCATCATTATAGTGACCTTTGGACATCAGGAAAGGCCATGATGGTGAGCTACAATAAAGTGACATGCGTACGGATGTACGAGTATGTGCAGGAATATTGGCAAAAAGAAATAGCCGCATTGGAAAAACAGATTGCCGCATCCACATCCCAACAGGAGGTGCAGGAACTGAACCGCAAGCTCACATGGATGCAAGAAACGGAGATGGCAGTAGTGGTATCGCAAGAACAGAACGAGATACAGACCTTCCAGAAATGGGGATTGGATATACTGCCACATCGTAAAAAGATGGAAGATCGGGAGCTTGACAAAGAATTCAGGGATAAGGACAACAAAGTGAGGGTAGTATTCGTCTGTGCCATGTGGCTTACGGGTTTTGATGTGAAAACACTATCGTGCCTGTACATCGACAAGCCAATGAAAGCACATACACTGATGCAGACCATTGCCCGTGCCAATCGTGTGGCAGAAGGTAAGACCAATGGACTCATCATTGACTACATAGGTATCGTAAAGGCTCTTCGTCAGGCATTAGCCGACTATACTGCAAATCCTGAAGGAGGGGAAGGCGGAAATGACCCTACCATAGATAAGCAAGAACTGATAAAACATGTACACGAGGCGATAGCGGCCGCTACTGCTTTCTTAAAAGAGCATGAATTTGAATTACAGAATCTAATAGAAGCGGATAATTTCTATAAGTTATTCTTATTGAAAGAAGCTGCCAATGCTATGTGCGAAACGGCAGAGGTAAGAAAGACTTATTGTACTTATGCTACTACCTTGCTAAAACTTTGGAAATACTTGGACCGTGAAGACATTACAGCAGAAATGAAGCAGCATAAAGATGCCATAGAGGCTATTTTCAAGGAATTGCAGAAGAAACGGAAACATGCGGACATCACAGATTTGAGTGTAGCCATCAATGACATTGTGAATGAACATATACAGATAGATGTTACCACGTTGAAAGATGATACAGCAGCTCGCCGTTTCGACATCAGTGGCATTAACTTCGATTTGCTCAGACGGGAGTTTGCCAAAAGCAAGGAAAGGAACTTGATACTAAAAGATATTCAAGAGTTGTTGCAGGAGCGCATCGCACAAATGTTGGCACAAAATCCTTCGCGCATCAACTTTTATGAGAAATATCAAAGCATCATCAACGAATATAATCAGGAACAAAACCGCGTGAACATCGAAAGGACTTTTGAGGAGTTGATGCAACTGTCACACCAACTCACGGAAGAAGAGAAACGCTACGTCCGCGAAGGATTTGAAAATGATGAGCAACTCTCGATATACGATGTACTGATGAAAGAAAATCTTTCGAAAGAAGATATCAAGAAACTGAAAAAGGTCGCAGTGGAGCTATTGGCAAAGATTAAAAACCTGATAGAGACAATGGATCATCCTTTTGATAAGCAAGAAACAAAAGCGACAATCATCATTGCCATCCGTAATACGCTCTGGAGCGATTTACCAGAAAGCTATTCTGATGAAAGCATCAACTACTATAGAGATGCCGTATATAACTATGTCAGCCAGCGGTATGGGGGGATTGCATAAATAAAGGAACTTTATAATATTGGTTTTATAATGAAAGAAAAGATAAACACAATAAAAATAGGTACAGATTATGAAAATCGTGTATTTAAACTTTTCTCTTCGTTTTTGCAAAAAGATGAACTTTCTTTTGTATCCCAAAAGTATTCAAGGATATTTCAGCATAAAAGCTATAAATGCGTAGGACTTGACAGAACCATTGATTTCGATATTACAATAGAAACATACAATCCTTATTCTAAAGAAAATGAATGGAGTTCTCTTGTTATAGTTGAATGTAAATGCCTAACACATAACGTTGATATTTCAGATTTGGACGAATTTGAAACTAAAATGAACAAGGTCTCAAGTTCAGGAATAAAGGGTATAATGGTCACGACAAGAGGTTTCACGAAAAAAAGCATCGAACAAGCTCAGAAAGCTCATATTGCTTTAATGGTCCTCTCTGAAGAGCAATATAATTGGATTGTAACTCGTGACATCAATAAACCTGAGCATCAAATGCAAGTATTGCTTGGAAACGAGCAATCCGGATTAGTGCCTACAGCATATAGTAATGGATTATTTGTGCCATTGTATGAATGTCTTGACAATATGGGTATATCTATAACGGAACAAAATATTGTCAACATTCCATGGCTGGATAAAAAACACATTAAAGAAAAAGCTAATGAATTATATCAGAGATGTGGCATTTCATCTAATGATATTGCAGGAGAAGTTCTTGCGCAACAGTATCCAGAGTTTAGTATTGAATTTGCTGATTTCCCCCAAGGGGTTTTAGGCTCTATAGCATATTCCAAGAAGGTTATCAATATATCGAATGAAATACAAACTGATGTACATAGGAGAAACTTCACATTAGCTCATGAATTGGGACATTTATATCTCCATCAATCTTTCTTGGAATCATTTAATAGCGAATTACTTGACTATGATGAGAAAGGTGTTTTAAGTTTACCTGATGAGATTATCAAACGTATGGAGATACAAGCAAATTATTTTGCATCATATCTATTGATTCCTCAAGAAATATTTAAAAATGAAGTCGTTCGGTTATTCAATATTTATTCTATATCTAAAGGAAGGTTATATTTAGATTCCCAACCTTGTAATAAATGTGCTGTTTTGGCAATACTTGGAACATTATCTACTAAATTTAATGTATCGAAAGAAGCGATAAAAATACGTTTGAAAAATGAAGGATTATTAATCATTGATGATAGAGAACCTCAAAGAATTAATCAAATTATTACAAACTATTGAAAAGACTTTTAATAAAATCCCCTCCATAAATATGACCAAGAAACAAGCGATACAATTATTTGAAGGACGTAAGGTGCGTATTGTTTGGGATGATGAACCTAGAAGAGGGCTAATCAAACCATGACAAATCACCACCTGTTGATAATGAAAAGAACTTATGGCAAATCGTAAAGAAATAAGAAATAGTACAGCAGAGTTTCTAATCTTTCAAATTGAAGGGAAGGAACAAGGTGTTGAAGTCTATTATAAAGATAAGACAGTTTGGTGTACCCAGAAAGCTATGGGTATGCTGTTTGATTGCTCTACAGATAACATCGGACTTCATCTAAAGAATATCTTTGCTTCTGGGGAACTTGAGAAGGATTCAGTTACCGAGAAAATCTCGGCAACTGCTTCCGATGGCAAGAAATATATGACGCAGTTCTATAATCTCGATGCGGTTATTAGTGTAGGTTATCGTGTAAACAGTATCCGTGCAACTCAATTCCGTCAATGGGCAACGAGCGTATTGCGAGAGTTCGCTATACGTGGATATGTTTTGGATAAGAAGAGAATGGAGAACGGTTCGTTCCTTGGCGAAGATTATTTTGAGCATCTGTTAGCTGAGATACGGGAGATACGTCTCTCTGAACGACGGTTCTACCAGAAACTGACAGATATCTATGCCACTGCCGTTGACTACAATCGGGATGCACCGACCACACGATTATTCTTCAAGATGATGCAAAACAAGATGCATTATGCTGTTCACGGACGTACAGCCGCAGAACTGATTGTAGAACGAGCTGATGCAGAGCAGGAACACATGGGGTTGACTTCGTGGGAGAATGCTCCAGATGGTAAAATCGTAAAGACAGACGTGGCAGTTGCCAAAAACTATCTTAAAGAGGTTGAACTGGCAGATATGGGACAGTTGGTGAATGGTGTGCTTGAATTGGCCGAAAGAATGGCAAAACGTCATATTCCAATGACAATGGAGGATTGGGCCAAACAGATTGACACCATTTTGGCTGCTGGTGGTAACGTAGTTCTGCAAACGACAGGAGAAGTAACTGCCGAACAAGCGAAAGAACATGCTGAAACGGAGTTTGAAAAGTATCGAATCATACAAGATCGCCTATTCCAAAGTGACTTCGATAGGTTTATGGATGCTCTTCCTTTTGAAGAAGAGCCCAAAGAATAAATTTCAACATACGAGCATAATTGAAGAAAAATTGCATAAAAACAGCGTGTAACTATTTTGGTCACACGCTGTTTTTATATTTATTCAAATCCTTGAATTACTTCACTTCCTCAAATCTAAATACCACTATGCATCAGCTATTTACGAATACGCGTAAACGATAAGAGGATGTAAAAGAGGCTGTTAAGCCTAACAAATATAGAAATCCACAACTTAGTTATTTGTGTTTCTTGCCAAGCACCTTTTCTTCCAACTCTGGCAGATGCTCTAAGATATTCTCGTCTATATCAATTAACACTAGTGATTTTCTTTTTAAGTCCTAATGCGTTTAATGATTCATTAAACATTTTCTGTCTCTCTAATTTCGATATTTTATAGTGTTCCATCATAAATGTATCAAAATCTGCAAAAGGATTAAAAGACCAATGGATTCCATCTTTCTCATATTTGGCCGCTTTACTATAATAATTATCAAATATGGTATGGAAACCAAATCTAGCAAAGGCTTGTCTATACCATATTAGTGTGTTTATGGACATTACAACAAGCGGATGACACATTTGATTTGGTAGCTCTTTATCAATTAAATCCTTATACCAAGAGTTGATGATACCTGATATACCAGGAATGACAAGATGAGTATCTTCCAATACTAGCACTGGGTAATACGCCACTTCGTCTGGTATGTTTTTATCAAGCTCAAAAACATCATCGTCTATAAGTTTCATTTGATTAACAAGCTGCTTTACTCCCAAATCTTCAGGTTTCTTTTTCTCCTTACGCGATTTATCAGTGTTCTTGGTTGACTGATAGAGTTTTTGTTTCAACAAATCCTGCAGTTCTATAATGTCAGATTTATCTTTTACCTCACCTTTAATTCTGATTGCTTTACACTCAAAGAGTATTATGTTATAATCTTCTCTAACATAGAAATCTGGTTGCTCGTCAATCTCTGTAGGGGCATTCAATTCTTCTACATCGTATTTAGTAGGCAAAAAGAACGACGTATGCTTTGAAAGAGCAGCAAGAGCTGCAGGTTGAAACAATCGTCGCTCAACAAATTCTTTATTATAAAATGCAAAAGCATTCTTGAATCCATCCTTTATATCAAAGAATAGACTGCTGTATAGTCTCTCTAGTAACAAGTGAAGACTATAAATCAGATATTTACCACTATCAATTTTCACCAGAGGGTGTGAACGGAAAGTTCTATAATCTACATTATTATCTCTTGATTCCGCATCTTCTGCATCATACGGTATAGTAGCCGTTATGTCTATACAGAGATTATCCAGCACAGACTTACTTATAAGATGATCTTCATCTTGCAACTGATTATAGTCAAAGATAGGACATGCTTTTACACCACTCTTTAAATATCCCATTGATAGCGACACTAATGACATCCAAGTTTTGGAATACTCATCAATTGAATTAATCCCCATCTTTTGCATGAATACTTCATATGCATTAGCACATTTAGGGTGATTCTCTAAGAAATCCACTAGTTTCTTATAGTGTGTAATCTGACGAACAAAAGAATCACTCTGATTTTGATTAATTATATCATTCTGCACGTAGTAGTTGGCGAACAACAGTGTTGCTAAATCTAATTGACCAACATGGGAAAAAGCCATCAAATTTTCATTAAGCATCAGCACAGAACGAAACAAATCATATTCAAAATCTTCTTTTTGTCCTTCATTCTTGTACTCTTGTACGGGAATAGAAAAGGCCACTCGCATCAACTCTAATGCTGTTTTCACTGTACAATAGCATACTCTATCCTGCCCTGTTGTATTAAGATATTTAGATATTTTTTCATTTAGACCAGGAATGTGTTTCTTGCTTACCTCTGAGAAAAAAGTATTATTATCGTCTGGAATAAAGGCTGCATTGCTGTAATTATTGCATAGGACATGACAGCAACGAACAATATACTCACGGCTATATTTCTTCAGTATTGTTCGCACGTCCAAATCTTTTTCCTTTGGAAATAAGTCGTGGAATTCTAGTATTTTTTGTATTGTATATTCCATTTTCATTATGAATTAGCGAGACGGACTCCTATTTCAAATCCGTTTCTGACATCATTCTTTATATGTCCTTTTTCCATATAAGTCTGCCAAGCACTTAAACCTGCCCAGTCGGGCCAAATTTTTGTCATAATACCAGCTATTTGATTTGCATAATATCTTATATCGTCTTTAATTTCTTCTGATACCGAACATCGTTCTATTCTATATGGCAGGTTATTCACCCACTCTTCTAACTTGACATGTGCTTCTTTACTTATCCCCTTATTCAATAAGACATCTCTTATAATACGAAGATATGTATGAGTACTCTCATCAAAGACATAAGACACCTTACTTATTATGTCTTTAATTATGGTTTGATTAACTTTTGAACCTTGCTTGGTAGCCGTATAGATTAAAGCCTGACCAGCATCACGGACTAATGAACTAGATTCTGAGAATATTGCTTTATTCACGTAACTTTTGATAGTAGTCTTGTTCCATATGCCCCAATAAACAAGGTGAGTCATAATTGTTAATACTGGATATCCGTATTTACGGTATCGTTCAATTACGTTTTTAAAAGACAGCCAGATATCATTCTCTTTTGACGGAAGACCCTCTACTTGGCTATAATAGTTCAAATAGGAGAAAATCCTCTCTACATGAGAACGAAAGCCTCCAAAGAAACTGTCTGAATCATCCTTTTTGAATGCATCTTCATTTTCTGTAAGAATTTTTATTACTTTGTTCAAGAATAGCGAGTGTTGTTCCTCTGTAAAACGAGGGAAGCCTATTTGAAGACGGAATAATTTATTCGAGATTTTATCTATGAAGGCAGAAGAATTCTCATTTGTGAAGTCTGTAGCCAAAAACGAATCTAACTCAGAAGCCGCTATGGATTTCATCGTATTTTCCTCTGCAGGAAACTCATAAAAAGATTCTAATTTATCATCAGATAAAGGCGGTATTGTTCTCCATACATTAATGCACGTATCTAAAACAGAAGAAGTTAAATCATCTTTCTTTGTCCGTTTTAAAATTCTGAGTCTTTTGTAAGCTGCTTGTCGCTCTTTAATTACATCAGACGATAAACCTGTCATGGCGATGTTACCAGCCTCTATAGAATAATCAATTTCATCTTTCAACAAATTGGGCATTTTAAAATCTTCTTCTCTAACGCCTGATTGCAAAATTGGTTGTTCCAAAGCTTTTTTCTGGCAGCGTTTCAACGATTCTCCAGACAAATTGTCGTATAAAGTTTGGACTTGTTTTCCATCATACTTTCGTGAATGTTGACGATATACGATACAAAGCGCATTAAATACACGTTCCATTCTTTCCTGCGTAAGCAAAACTGAAAGTTTTACCAGTATGGGCAACAGACAAGTCAAAACTCGTTTCTGTAGGATTCTTCCTGCATACTGGTCAAGACCTATTTCGCAAGATGCAATCGACTTGTCAAAAAACGCACAAGCATCTTCTCGCCTAATATGTAATAATGTTTCACGGTTTAATGCATTTATAGTTTTTGTCTCACAACATCTAACGATCCATTGTAATGCATACTTCGGATAATAACGCATTAATCGCTCTATCATAAAAGTCTTAGTCTCAACTTCCGAAGAAAAACCTACAGGCATACCAAATGGGAATCCTAACTTTTCATATAGTCGGAAATAACGAATCGCCCCATAATAATCTCCTCTAAATCCACTTCCGCCAAAATTCCATTGTTGACCAGTGTCTAATAGATTGAAGCCATGTGTTATTTGGTGATGCGATGGTTTGTTTTCTTCTTTAACAATCATGTCGCGACAAGTTCTCGCAATCTCAGCAAAGTCGAAATCTGGGTTAGATTTATCCATGGAATACATATAATCCATCCTCCATAGGAAGAGTTCTATGGCAGAGCGAACAGAAGACAACTGTGCGGAGTACTTTGATGTTAGAATATTCCTTTTCACTGACTTCAATAAGTCACGAAGCATTACTTGGGATTCTCGCAACTGCCCCATCTCTATCAGCATCCCGGCTTTCCACAAGTGGCCTTGATAATCAAATGAGCGGAGGTTCCAGTCATCAACAACTTGTTGAACGTTGGAATAATTCAATGTCGAGATGGCATATAGACATTTTATATAATTCAACTGCCGTTTATGCTCGTAAGTGAGTTGAGAAATGTGAGTCTCAATGTTTTCTAACAGATGAACATAATCATCATCTGCACCTTTGAAACGATAGGTGTTGAGAAGAGAAAGCTTTAATCCCAATAGCTTCTGATATGTAGCATTGTCCAAACCATTTGCATCTTCTGAAGGCAATTGTTTTAAAGCTTGTAGATACCATTCAATATCAGGAGATGCCAATGCAGTTTCAATACGCCAATTTACTTCGAACAAGAAATTCACTTGCTTTATAACATCATTAGCACACTTCGCATATATGTTGGTCCAGAAAGGTATATATTCCTTCGTGTCGGAAAATTCACGCATATGAGATGCTGGCAATACAATCCATCCTGGATACGATTCGCGTATCATCCTCATTTCTTTTATAAGAGCATCGACGTCGTAATTTTCTCCGATGTGTATTGATGTATGGGCATTTTTTAACTCTCCCGACCAATCCGTTTTATATTCCTTGCCTATATACATCAAGAAAAAATCCAACGCTTCCGAGAAACCACTAACTTTTTTTATGTCTGCAAGGTTGATGACATCGATTCCAAGGTCGTGCGATAGATGAATATTAGAATCGTGCATTTGGTTGTTATACGTGATCTGATACACAGGAGAGGCCTGTTCTCCCATAACATCACGCAACCAGCCTATCCAACTGAGAAAATTTGGATCATCACCAGAGAACCCAATAAGGCAAAGAACATTTTCTATTAGAGACTGTCGCACTGTATTTACGAATTCTGGAAATCGTTGTGGATAAGTGCGATAGTCTTCTTCGGTTATAATAAATGGACGTATATCGGGAAAACTGCCATGCAACTTAATCAACCTTGGATGAGGAGTGTACAATAATGTTTCCTTATTTGTTACCTTGTAGTAATACCTATCAGCTTCTATAAAAGCCTTTTCTAACAGTGTGTCATAATTTGTAGTAAAAACATCAGACCATGGCAATTTCATTAGTTCGATATGCAAGCGTCCCGGATATACACGCTCATCAGGCAGAGAATTTTGAATCAAAGATTCTAGCTCCCCTCTTCCTTTGGATGCCTCTACTTGAGATGCCAACCTAAGAACATTCTTGTATCTTACATTCTTATCGTCTGGCTTTTCTCCATATAGAGTCTCATAGAAGTCATCTGCAAGCTCGAACCAATCTTTCATATGAGTGGCATCATCCATTTCGGCATTCTTGCTAAAGCCTGCACCAACTAAACAAGAAGCTTTTCCCTCATGTAAGTTCATACGTATAGCATTCAACTTCATTTTAAGGGAAGGATTCAGCTCTTTATATAATTCATTGTATCTATTTTGTTTCATGTTCGTCCTGTTTCTACTATACCGACTAGTATTAGCTGTACAAGTTTTATCGAGAGTGAAAATAATATCAATGTTATTTGCAGATTGCTTTTATTTATGTTTCTTGCCAAGCACCTTTTCCTCTAACTCTGGCAGATGCTCTAAGATATTCTCGTCTATCTTAATTGAGTATGTACCTGTTGTGTTATGGAGTGTCTTTTGTATCGTGCCCTTTTCGGTATTCTTGAACCAAGAATGGAACAGATTGACTACAAACATAGCCAGCACCTCGGAGTCGATGTTATATTGATGGCCGATGTTCCAAGCAAAGTTCTTTAGGTCGGTCTGCTTCAGTTTCTTCTTTTCAATCTTCACCGATACGCAATTCACAATGCCATTGTATTGAACAAGCAGTTTAACGGCCTCCTCAATCTGGAAAAGCTCTTCATCACTGAATCCGTGAGGAAGAAATACAAGACGAGTATATCTAAGGATCTTGTCAAGTTTATCCTTCTCTTGCTTTTCTTTCGCTTCTGCCATTTGGGTGCGGTCAATGTGCAGTTGTTGAATGAACTGAGCCAAATCTCGCTGTGCGTTTTTCAGCGTCTCTTCGAGTTCTGACATAATCTGTGGCTTCAAATCATTTACCTTTTCCGATGTCTGAGGCTCTTGTTGTACTGGCTGTGGAACCACATCACATGGTGGTGTTTCTACCGCAGGCTTTGTTTCCAGCTTGTTCTGAATATCCTCCAGATGCTTTATGATGCAAGCATCCATGTTCTCTTGGTCTGCTCGATTGTTCAACTCCTTTCTGTTGCTCTTGAAGTAAGCATATAGACATTGTTTGATGCCATGAAGCAACAATACGAATACAGCATATCCACCTATAAATATAGGTATAGTGACAAGAAAGCAAAGTAGCTCCTTGTCCTCACCTATCAGTTGTTGAGCAATTTTGTAAGCGCCAACTATGTAGGTAATAATAATAAGCCCTAAGAGTGACGTTCCAATATAGCGATGCACTCCTTTTGCAGATGGAACGGGAAAGATGTCTATCTCCATAATTACAAAGTCTTTATTTTCTTCTGTGCAACGATAATAGCATCGTTGCACAAGTCCCGTTCCTGCTCATCTTCAACAGCATCAATGAACTTGTCTGCTAACCACAAGGTAAGCATTTCCTTTTCATCCTGATGAAGATACTCCGCAAGTTTGATGACCTGCTCACGCTTTGCTCTTCTGTCACCACGTTCAATCTTACTGAACATTGGGGTGTCAATCTCTAGGAATGCAGCCAACTGGCGTTGTAGCAAACCTTGCTCTTCTCTGAGCTCTTTAATCTTATCTCCGAATAACATATCACTATAATCTTATTTTTCTTCTTTGTTTATAATCTCCCAATAACCGCCAAAATCACCACCGATACGAAAGATGAAACCTTCTTCCTTCAATCGATTGATATGCTTTTGAATAGTACTGGGGGCTACTCCAATGGTGTTAGAAAGCATTTTTCTTGTGATTTTCGGATTCTCTTTTATCAGTCGAAGAACTTCTGCAATGGTTGCGTCAATATCTGTCTGACCACTTGTCTGACCACTTGTCTGACCACTTGTCTGACCACCTGTCTGACCACTTGTCTGACCACCATGTTCTGTAACGTTATCAGGAATAACGTAAACACCTTCTACTCCATCAACATTAAACTTTGGCAGAGTGAGAATGAAACAATTCCAAGGTGTAGAGAATTTAGGATCCATACCTTCGGTGTAGCCATCATGTCCTTTGTATGCAGAAACTATTTTTTTGAAGCCTGAGCCACGACGCTCCATATACTTCAAACGACTAAATATGTCGGCAAGCACAGGATTGCGACGACGAGAAGCCATATTCATCACATCCATATCTTTGATAGAGCCTCCATCAAGGAGACCGCCAGGTGAGAATATTTCAAGTCGGTCATCATACATATCAATGTGTACTTCACTACCCAACTCAAGATAATTACGATGGATAAGAGCATTCACCAATCCTTCCTCCACGGCACGTTCTGGGTACTCTGGATATTCCAGGCGATTATCAGAGGTCTTGCGCCATGCTTTCTTAGAGTTACGACGTACAAAATCAAGTCCAGCTTGCAAAAGTGTAACTAAACTTCCAGTGTATTCTTCATCGTCCAGAGCGTCCATCACTCCATTAGCCTTGTCTAGTCCATTCCAACGTGTACAGAATAGGCGAGAGTGACGCACTGGGGAATAGTCTGCAAGCAGAGCACCGGCATTCGTCAGTTCGCCCTTCTCATTGACGATTCCAAAAGACTCATAGTCACTATCTTCAAATGAACGATTGGTGCGCTTGAAGTATGTCGCGCGTAGTACAGTGAAAGCCATATCCTCAAATTTCCAACGGGACACAAGACAGTCATACGACATATTAGACCCCTTTAGCACCAATTCTTTATGTTTCGACATACTTGCTACTACACTTTCGTTGCCCACACGAACGAACGCTTGCATCTGCCCATCACCAATATAGTAATAAGGAGTCTGTCCCCCTGGCAAAACATCCAATACCACAAAGTTTTTCCCTTCTGCCTTGACAAACGAAAGATTAAAGTCCGGGATAGGATCAAGGTGTGTCTTGATGGTTTCACTGATTTTCTCAGCATCGCCCTTTGCATCTGCGAGTCCAACTAGCGTATCATCGTCTGCAATACCCCAAACAAGTTTGCCTCCAATGCCATTGGCAAAGGCACTCACACTCTTGCACCAGCTTTTGGGTTTCTTCACCTCCAAAGCCTGTTTCTTATCGTATTCTGTAGCTTCGCCTATCAACTGGCAAATATTAAGCTTCTCCATTTATATCTGAATATTTTAAATTTAACTGAGGCAAAGCCAGTTCTCCAATTCCTGTTCACCTTTCTTTTCAAGTTGAAGACGCACCTTAGTACCAATAATCTCATGAGTACCATCATCCACGCCCCAAATCATATAGGCATAATCACGATCGTTCAAAGTGGCACTATTAGCAAGAGCACTAATGTCCTCACCAACCATTGTTGGCTCACAATTGTTATGTTTGAACTCAACCCAGCCCACTTCCTTGGGCAGCTTGCAGAGTTCTTTTACCAGTATGTCGATATTTCCTATCATTTTAATTTCTAATTTACCTTTTATCTTGTTTTAGAACCACAGACATGGTTGAGAATCATCTTAAGAATTATTTATCTACAAGTTGGTATTTAAATCTTCTGTATTTCTTATACTTTAGAGGTTTCGCCATCTTCTCGTTTAGGCAAAATAGATGATGGTATTTTGTTAATTAGTCCGAGGTCTGGATTTTTTACTCCGTAGTCATGCTTTGCCAAGCACTTTTTTATTAATGTAGGAAATGCTCTCAAATCGCTGTCATCAAGAAATCCGAAACGATATTGGGCTCTCATTTCATTTAAGATTTCAAATAAGAAAAAAGAGTCTTTGGGCAAATCAATTATATATTTCTCAATATAAGAATACCATTTTGGAGGTCTACTAATAATAAGAAGAATTGCAATCTGCTGTTTTACCAAAGGTGTAGAAGGATGCTCAAATGCATCATATAATAATGGGGCTACTTTAGAAGCATAAATATCCTCTTTGAAAAAGCCAACAACATTAGTAAGAATGACAAATAGTATATTTTTTGCTCGCTCCTCCTCTGTTTCTCCAAAATCATCAGAAAGCAAAAAACCAGCACCTCCATATTCAGCACGCCCTTTTGCTGCTAAAACAGGTATAAGGGCAAAGAGTACTTTTGCAATTTGTAACCATCCACGGAGAATTTCTTGCAATAATTCTTTTTTTATGGAAGCATCAGCATAGTCACTATTTCTTAAGGCTCTAGATGAGGATTTTATCTCCTGCATCAAATTATATACATAATATTCCTCAAAGAATTCATGAATAACGACATTCTGATTATATGGTGTTAACTGATTATAATGATTGTCCTGAAATCTATCTTTTATTGTTACAGGCAAACCAGAACTTAAAACCATATCACTAACTTCCTGCTGCATACGTTCTATATGCTGAGATGCAGGATTCCATTTTGCAAAACGATAAGGATTAAAAGAGTCTGGTATTGATATCCTTGCAAATACCGTATCACACGTGCTTTTGATATCTTGCAACAAGACAGTTAACGCATCTGTTCTGTTACGATCAATTCCCGTGTAAAACTCTATTATTTCAGGATAATCTAAATACTTCTTTGAAATAAAAATGTATTTAGCAAAATCATTGTTGGCATGCATCCTTAAGGCCGCAAAATATAGCAGCCAAAAAGCAGATTTAAAAGACACATGTCCATCCATCTCAAGTATGATGCTATTTTGTAATAGTATATCGTACAAGGATTTAACATTTAGATTAATTAGGTTCGTATCACAAAAACCTCTTGATTTTCTAAAGAATTCGTCAGTTGTAAATTCTGAGCGGTTCTCACGAATTAACATTTCGCAAAAGCACCCCATAACAAACTGACAATCTTTTACGTCAGGTGTAGTGTTATACTTCGGTAAATCTGAAAATTCGAAAAGAACATACAAGACATCCTCCAGCATCTGGCATCTATTAACAGGATTGTTATCAAACTTTTTCTCGTCAACTTTCAATAGCGTAAGACAATTCTGTGGTGTCCTGTGAATATTTAGTGTTGCAATATCGTTTACAATCTTCTCCAATAATGTTTCATCATCGGCTATTTTGGCGACATGGTTATACTCTGTCACCACATAGCGAACTTGGCTACGTGTCATTGGAAGAAGAGTAAAAGAACTAAATTCTCTTTCTATTTTTACATCCTCAAGTTTTCCTTTTAAAAATTTTGTCCCCTCTACAGTACGCATTAACAATACTGGAATGTCGGCGAAAATATCACAAACAGCTTTTAGTTTTTTTAAGGTACCGCCTTCTGTCTGGGACCACTCATCTAAAACTACAGCCTCAATAGGGATATTAGTATCAATCCCTAAATCCTGGTAATCGTTGTTGATGTATTGCTCGATATTGTTTGCTTTCAACTTTCTAGAATCAATATATAGCCAGTGTGATCCTTTCTTCCATGCTTCTAATACCATATAATGTGACAAACATGTCAAGCCAAATTGTGGCGGAGCAGAAATAATAACAGACGACGGATTTGCAATAATATCGGCTACATCTACATGTTCAACTTTGTTATCATCAGGATTAATAGAAATTTCACTTCTGGAACTTATTATTGGCTCAACCCAAATCCGAGGTTGGCCACTAAACAATTTTAAAGCCTTATTTAGCCTTTCTTCTAAAATGAAATGCACACGAGTTAAACGTTCTGCATCACTTCGATTATCGCTTGTATAATGGTCATTGAAGTATTTGTTCAGATGCTTACGCAATTTTTCTTCGAAATCATCAATTCCATCATACACTGAATACATACATTTTTGGCCCACCACCTGATCCCGGAAAGAGCGGACTTTCTGATATTGTTCAATATCTATCTTACTAGGATTGATAGCTTCGTCATTGAAGTAGAACATGATCTCCATGTTCTTTAATTCTTGTGCTTTCTTATACGCAATCTCAAACTCTTCGACGGTACCAGACTCGGCTCGGTTTGTTGGAGAACCAAATTTAGTATACATTATACCAATGAATAAATCGTATTTGTCTTCTATTTGGCGATTTATTACATCTTGCCCATCTTCTCCAATTGCTGGGTAAACATCATTTTCCCATCTTAATGATTGGAGTTCAAATCCATATGGTACTCCAATGCCATTGTTTATTTCAGCAAATACTTTCTCGCATATATTACGCTCTGCCGTAGTATCACCAGGTGAAGCAATAAAGCATTTAATAATCTTTTTTTGTTCCATATTCTTAAATGATATTGAGTTCAACGATCCATTTTTTTGCATTGAAAGCATTTTGTCCTTGTTTCCAAGAATGGTATGTTTATATTACGAACTACCATTTAATTTTCTTTACACAAAATAAATCTCTTTTTATTGTCTCTTTCATCTCCTTTTGGAAATTTTCGAATGATAGAGATTTTTCATAATCACCATTTTTAATATGTTGAGATGCCGCCAATGCTTTTTTGCTTGAATTTTTGTTGGAATAAATTGTAGCCATATTCATTATTTTTGTCGTTCGAAATAGTGAGGATTAAGTTCTCTATTAAAATAATGTTTTCGCTTTATCCATATAAAACCGTCTCCTTTTGTTATTACAGCTACATCTACTGGTCCCCCAACACTTTCTTCATCAGTTGTAATATGCCTTTTTAAACATGTCATACGTACAAGACTTTCTGCCATATCTGCAAGGTCTTCTTTTGACAAGAAAGCAACAGTGTTCAAAAGTTTGTCAATATAGTTGTTTTGGATATAATCATTTAAAAAACTAATAAATGAACTTGTTTGGTTGGATATTTCAATATTACGTAATGCATCTAGTAAAGTATCCGGAGCACCTGCTTGGGATAGTACATCTATAATGTTGTTTCTAAAGCCATCAAATGCTAATAATAAACTCTTGTTAATGGTATCTCTTAATTTTTGGTCAATACCTCTGACTACAGTGTTGGACACATCCGTTTGAGCGAACGGAGCAACACAAGCGTTTTTTTGATTAGAAACTTCATAGTTACTTAGCTCTACATATTTTATTTTGTTGTCAAAAGCTAAAGAGACTTCATAGTGATAATATGAAGGAAATAATTCCTCCTCACCGTATCCCCAGAAAACAAGGCCTGTTTGAGATAAATAAACTATTGTATCTGCTGATATTATAGAAAAAAGCGTAGAAAGAAATATTTTGGGGAAATCTTTAGGACATGCTGTGTCCAGTATTAAGTCAGATAATACGGAGTCGATGACTTCATTAGCATAATTCTGAAATTGACTTATTTTATATGAATTAAATTCAGATGTTTTGTTATGCAATTTGTAGTCTTCCGACAATCCTGTTAGAAATGAAATCATTTCACTGAATAATGAATTTGAATCAATATCTGTCTTGCTTAGCTCTAATTGCTTTATGGCTGTTGATTTTGCTTCTTCCTTAAGTTGGTGAGCAAGATAGGCTACTTGAGCTTTTTGATCTTCAACACTAACTCTTGTCAGAATAACACTATGAAGATACCCCCAAAAATCTTCTGCATAATCTTTCAACTTGGGGAATGATTTGTCTTTTAAATGAACATCACGATATGTTTTAAAAATAATTTCCCATGGGATTCCATGAAAATCTAAGTTGTTATAAATAGCAATGCCAACTGGATATTTTTTGGATAATTCAAATATCTTGTTGGTGTTGTTTGTTATTTTATTAGTTGCGGACGTGGAATAAGTTGCGGCACTATCTGCAGCAATAGCAATTCCCCTTTTGTTTAGTGTTCCTACAATAGCCGTCATATTCAAAATTTATTTAATACTTCTGTTTACTTGGAATAACTCCCCTTACTCCTCCTTTGGGATTCTCAACATCTCCTTTGTAGCGTGGAATCAAATGCATGTGGCAATGGAATACACTTTGTCCAGCATATTCACCAACATTGATGCCTATATTGTAGCCGTCAGGATGGAAACGTTCATCAACTTTCTGCTTCACATATTGCAACACTACATTCATTGCCTCGCGCTCGTGATTAGTGAGGTCAAAATAGTTGGCAACATGCCGTTTGGGAATTATCAGGGCATGACCTGGAGAAACAGGATAACCATCGTAGAATGCAACGCACGTAGCAGTCTCACATATTATTTCAACCCTCCTTGACAACCTACAGAAAGGACATTTCTCACCGTCCTTGCGAGGTAGTTTGTTAAAGTGGTTGTATTGATACAGTTCGTAACTCTTGTTGACAACGAGACTCTTGTATGGTAATTTGACGTTGCACTGATAAGTATATTGTTTATGGATGGCGTGGAGTCGGAAACCTTCTTCTGTCAAGTCACGACGTACTGCAAAATATGCAGTTCCTTTTGGAGAGAGCAGATTAGTAACATTCATTAATACCTCTGCTTGGGCATAGGGCTCAAGAACATTCAGTACATAATTACAGAAGATGGTATCAAACTTTCCTTCGGGGAAGTCGGGCCGATAGTAATAATCATATCCTGTAATGTCGTATCCTTGCTTTTTCAGTTCGTCAGTATCGAATCCGAAACCGCAACCGAAGTCAAGAATCTTTCCTTTCAGCAGTTGATGTTGCATGAGGTATCTAGTCGGCACAGAAAAGTCTGTGCGTTTGATAGCCGTGAGGTAGGGATGATTTATTTTCTCTGGTTCCATAATCATTTTAGTATTTCCAGACCTCAAACCCCATATTAAGGGCAATTTGGTTGATTGGGTTAAACGTTCTTTCGTATAGTTCGCGGAAATGAGCACCATCCATGTCCGCCAGTTCTCTTGCCGTATAACCGAGAGAAATAAAATCCTCCATAACCTTTGGTTCCTTATTATTCTTAATTAGCAATTGTATGGAATGATGTTGTAATTCAGCCAATTTAGGCAAGTAAACGTTCAAGTCTGGGAGATTATTACTCTTTGAAGAATTGATGCTGCCGTCAGAAGGAATCAGGTTCCATAACAAATCATGAGAAACAAAACTCCATGGGATAAAATGATCAAGATCATAATCTTTCGGGTGAAGTTCCTTGTCAGTATAGATGCAATGAATAGGACCTCCTATTTCCATCACCATATCCCAATAATTATGCTGCCTTGCAAGTGAATTTCTAACTTCAGGACGAATCAATTTGCTAGAGATGGCTGGTACGTTGGGATTCCTTGTTTGCAAGAATAACGTAAGATTCCAATAAGCAAAATCTATTAAAATATTGTAATGTGTATGCAGATAAGTGTCCCAAGCATTATTGAGAACGATGTAGAAATCCGAGTCCTCCTTGTACAAAGCATATAGACTTCCATTCTCCAATGTCTGGGAACGTTTGACCATCTCCTTGTCATCAGAGGTGTCAATCCATGGGCGCAGGAAACGAAAGGGAACATTCAGTGTAAGTGTGTTTAATAGTCGCTTTATCTGTTTGTCCTCTAATCTGCTTTTCAAGCCTTCAATGATTATCTGAGAATTGGCATCAATGGGAATCTGTGTGATGTGCTGTAAATCCATCACAATATCAAATAGAGAATCGCTCTTACCAAAGGACAGGCGGAAATAGTGAATAGGATACCATGCATTTGCGACCATTCTGATTACGATGTCCCATACGCTAATTCTCGGATTGTCCGATTTTGCGTGTATCTGCATAATCGATACAAACCAGAAGAATTTGTATGTTGCAACCGTATTTGAGAAAATCTTCCCAAGCCGGTTCGTGGTAAGTATGTCAGACGTCGGTATTTGCATTAAATATTCATTATTTCTAAGTATGTTTTAATATCTGTGAATTTTCTTATTCTGAATTGTCAATTTTTGAATACAAAGATAATAATAAATAATGTAAAAGCTGCAATGTTATGTGAAAAACTATAGTATTTTTTTGCAGAATTAACAATAAAAGGCAACTATAGGTGACATTTTTCCTATAGTTGCGCTTTTGAATAGAGACTTTCCGTTTCACTCCCTATAAGATTCAATCAATACTTCAACCACTGAAGGGCCATTTGTAAAAGGCACCAGAGTGAATATAGTGAAGTGGCATACGAGATGCCTGCCCACCACCAGAATACCTTGGGTGACAGGAACACTCCTTGACAAGACTTTATGAAAGACATGATTTCTTCGTTCTGATTGCGAAATTCTTGTAGCTGCAACTTTCTATGGCAGGCAAGTAAATCGGTCTCAGACTGAATCAGTTTCTCTCTTGCAGATTGGATGGCGGTTAAGCACTCATCGGTCATTTCAACCTTTAAGACTGTAGCCTCGGCCCGGGTTACAGCACGGCAGAATGCGAAAACAGCCATATTCATGCTATCGGTGGCAGCTTTCATCGCAATCACCATATCTGTTCCGTCTTTGCGAGCCTTCTCAACTTTTTGAATGCTATCGTGCAAGTTGCTTATCGCTTGCTTAAGAAGTTGAAGTTCATTGTCAAGGTTAGCCTTTTGTTCCTTGACCTCTTCCTGTTTGTCGATTTCTTCGACAAGATTACTATATTTGGACATAACGAATTGTATTTAACGGTGTGGACCTTTATATTTTCTAATTGGTTTGCATAGCCAGTTGGCATGTTGGGCACAACGTCGAGCCTTCTCACGCTCATCCTCATCATCGTCTTTTCCCCAGTTTGATGGTGTGGAGCCACCGCCACCACAGGATTCAGAAACGGTTGTGGCAGCATCAACGTAGTTCATGAACAGTAGCATAGCCACATTCAAGACGTTTTCAATAGGCACAGATTCGTCAGGTGATTCGATGGTCTCCTTCATAGCCTTGTAAGCATCTACTGGCATTACGATGGAATAATTCTTTCCATCAACAGACAATATTTTCCTGAAGACAGATGGCGCTTCTGACTTGGATTGGGCGACGCTCTGATGTGCAGAGTTGTGTTCTGTGAACGACTTTCGTTCTGTAGTCTGAGTGGTGCCAATAGTATAACTGGGCTTATCAACGCTTGGAGCTACAGGATGAAGCTTCTTCCATGTGGCTTCAAGTTTAGGAATGGTTAGGTTACGACCTTTGCCCAACGTGGATGACTTGAAACGGGAGTTACCGCGAAGTATGGTATATCCATGTAATATACCTTGCTTGTCACGTTGCTCATGCACTTTATAACCACGACTTTCAAGCCCGTGCTTATAACTGCTCCAGTCGTAGCTTGACATTCCACGAAGGATGTTATAACAAGCTTCCGTTATCTCCTTCTCGTGTGTCTTGTGAATATCTTCGGGCAACTCCCATCCACGTTCAATGTTGATGGCATGGGCAGCCTTGACTGCACTATCGCCAATGAAGGAGTCATTCATCAGGTTTCCGTCAAGGTCGATTCGGTTGATGAGAATATGAAGGTGAGGGATGCCTGACTTCGCATCAAAGTGAAGACAGGCAAATATCTGTGCTCTGTCCAGATTGAACTTGCTTTTTCCTTTCTTCTTACCTTCTTGGGCTTGGACTTCTTTTTTGAACTCATCGAGAAACCGAATCGCATAGTCGTACCAGTCATTGAGTGTCCAGCCCTTTGTTTCTTCAAGGGATGGGGAAACCTCCATTCGAAGGGTCGGCTTGGTGACAGGCTTGCGTCTGAATTTCGGTTCATACTTCTGATGGATAGTTTCCATCGCTCCCCACATGGCGAGAGGAGTAAGCCCATCGCCAAGATTACGTGTCAGCACTATGTCAGCACGATTATGCTTGGTGGCATAGTTCGTCATGGCTGAGCCATGCGATATAGACCTCGCTTTTGCTATCATACCATTATCTTTTGAAGATTCCTTCTATTTCAACTAATCTTCGGATAAGGCTGTTAACGCCCTCAATCCATTGGCGCATGAACTGCTCGTTGCGGAAATACTTCTTACGCTGTTCCTGGGTAGTGCCATGAAGAGCATTCTTAATCAGAATGAGTTCGCCTCGGGCAGCTTTTAGTGACATCAGGGCATCTGCCTCCTTGTCGCTCATCATCACCTTTGGCTCCTGTCCCAGAGAGGTGTCGTGGATATATTGGCTTTTCTTCAGCCCACAGGCAGAAGCCATCTCTATAATTCTCTGGTTCTCGTCGGGCGTATAGCACACGGTGATACGTGGATTGCGCCCTTTGTGTTCTGTAATCTTATTCATTTGTAGATGGTTTTTATCGTTAAGTTATAATTGGGATTGGTCAACCCGATGCGAGCCTGCGAGTATTGCAAGAGGTCAAACAGTCTGGCAAGTAGCGAAGCAGATTGTCGGACATTGACACTTCTTGTTTAGAGAGTACGAAAATTCAGGCTCCTTTAGGTGGCATTTCCTTTCCCTATCGTTATCTCAATTAGAATGGCTGATTGCTTTGATGCTGAGTCTCGACAGCCAGCCATTCTCCATTAACATTTAGGGATTCACGACAACTCCTTTGATACTCTCGTAAGTGTCCTCATTCTCGTCTTTTTTGAGAGAGAATGCCTTGAGTGTAACCATAGGGAAATGAAGAGTAATCAAGCTGTTGTAACGAACAATAGCTTCAGAAATCTGCTTTTTGGACATCATCTCAAAGCAAAGTTCATCAAGAGGAGTGTCGCAATTAGTCCCCTTATGCACCACATCATCAGTAGAGACGAAACTTGTGATGCATGGCTCGATAGCGAATTCATTCTCGGAGAGTGAATACTTTATCAATCCGTTCTGCTCCAGGTTGTACATGATGTGGAGCACATCCTTGGGAGTAACCTCCCAACGCTCTACGAGTTCGTAGAGATGGAAGAAGGCTGTAGGCCCATACACGAGTTGGGGATCTGTATCGTCTTCATCCATAGAAAACGATGCTGTGAGATGGGACATGATGTCCATGAAGAACTTGGCATTAATGCCGTTCATGAGGAAATTGAACTCCTTCTGTGATAATCTTAGTGTCACGGTCTTGATGTTTGAAATCATAATTTTACATGATTTAGAAAGTTTGTGAATTAGTTAATTATTGCGGTATGTACCGTTCTTGAATACTATTTTCTCCACCATCTCGTTGAGACGGTCTGCGATGCGGTCATCGTAGTGCTCTCGGATTTGTTGTGGAGTGAGGTTAGTGGTGATGACGGTAAAAAGCTGCTCTTCGTAGCGCTTTGTCAACAGGTCAATGACTGGAGTATAGACATTGCCATAATCCATCACCTCCGAAGGCTCTGTGCCAAGATCATCGATGCCGAGCATATCCACACTGATGAGTTTGCGGTATGCCTCATAGTTGTTCTTGCACAAGTATGCAATGTATTTAGCATCCACTATCTGGATTCCGTATGTGCCATCGTTGAATGATTTTGGAATACGCAGATTGTTTAGTAGCTGTTGGAATGCTTTGAGCAAGGTGCTCTTGCCATTACCACAACCACCACATAGTAGCATGCCGAACTTGGGGGATGACGAGGTAAGCCAATGAGCTATCTCATGAAGTTGATTCTCCATATCCTCGCCAGTACAGAAGCTACGGTGGCGATATTCCACCTCAGCCATCATTGCTGCTAACAGATAAGCATATGCCTCGTCTTCAGACATAGGCAACTTAAAACGAGCCTTCATAGGGCGACGCTGTAGTAGAGATTTCTTTAATGCCTCTACGTCGATTGTGAGTTTCTTTTCCATTGCTTAAAATTGTGACAGAATCCTTTTTATTAAAATTATCTTTCTCTTTATCTTTTAAAGGGGTAAAGTTTGCCGTCAATTCATCCGTCAACTCTACCGTCAATTCATCCGTCCAAATTAGTAGTGAATATTTGGACGGTACATGACGTGATTTGCCTTCAGTAAAAGAGATAAGTCCACGCTTGGCAAGATTCTTACGAGCGGTGCAAAGTGTCTGTTTGGACATGTGCAGCATCTCGCAGATCCGTACCGTAGAGCATGGCACTGGCATGTTCCAGCGGTGTTGGTTGCACTCATTCACTATAAAAGCGTAGAGTGCAACCTCGCTGGTGGACATGTACTCCAAAGATGAAGCACGCCAGAACTGATTCATGTAATCAATGTACGTCATATTATATTCCTCGTCTCATAGAGCTATTCGCTACGTATGCACGCGCTTCATCGTAGATGTCATTGACAGACTTACGAGAGGTCTGCATTAACCAGTTGTCAATTTCCGACTTACGAAAAATGATACTCTTACCATTCTTATGATAAGGAATGGTGCGATTACTCGTCCAACCGTAAACTGTCTGTTCGGCAGGATGGTTAGGGAGGTAATTGCATAGGTCTTGCAGAGAGAACCAGGCATCAGCCTCTACATTGTTGTTAGACTGCAGAGCGTCGAACTTCTGTTCAATCGTCTCCAACTTCTTGAGGATGGTAGCCACCATTTGTGGCATCGCATCGAATGAAAGAACATCTGAATTCATTATAGAATTGTGTTAAAGTTGGCTGCAGCAATATGCTACAGTCACTCTCTTTGGTAAGAAAGCGACTGCAAAAGTATCGTTAAAAGCAATGGTGATTTTGGCATGATTCCGTCCACCATCAATCCATCATTTTCTTATCTGTGTTATTTGCATAACTCGTTGACAGTCAAGCAAAACGAATATTCAAATAAGTGAAAAATATTTTTATGGTGATTTCGTGGTGATTTGAATCACCATCAAATCATCATTTTTTGGGATAGAAAAAAGGGTAAAAATGAAAGAAGCCACTCACACGCAAATGTGAATGGCTTCTTGAAAAATGATGTGAAAGTCGCTATAAAAGTCGACTTGATATAGTGATTATGTTCTACTGATTATTGGAACCGTCAGGAGACTTAATCTGGTCGTTTGAGAGGGAAATGCGGATTGCATCAGCGGCAGCCTCTTTCTTCTCATCGACAATCTTAGCGTATATCTGTGTTGTGGTCACCTTTCTATGACCAAGCATCTTGCTGACGGTATAGATGTCTGTTCCATTGGTAAGCTGTAGTGTGGCATAGGTATGGCGGAAGCAATGGAAGGTTATGTGTTTCGTGATACCAGACGCTTCAATCCATTTCTTGACAGGTCGGTTAATCCATGACGGATCCTGCAAACCTTCAAATACAAGTCGGTCTGCATCGCCTCGTTCACCACAAAGTAGATAGGCTTGGTCAGATATCGGCATGTACTCTACACCTTTGGTCTTCTGCTGGGTGAAAAGAAGTCGATAGTGTCCCACGTTTTTCACCACATCACACCATTTCAACTGCTTGATATCACAGTGGCGCAATCCTGTTAAAGCGGAGAAAAGAGCAGCTCTTCTGAGAATATCGCTCTCGCATGGAGTAGAGGCAAGTTGGTTGAGTTCCTCCAATGTGAGGTATTCGCGTTGGCTTTCCTCGTAGGAAATGTTCTTCACTTTGGCTGCAAGGTCTATAGTCAGGTAACCATCAATGAATGCTTGATGGAGTCCTGCCTTGAAGATGGAGAAATAGGTAGAAGCTGTATTTGCCGATATGGTACCAGACTTACCTCCGCCCTTAGGCGCATTGAGGAGATAGTCCCTATAATCTTCAATGAGCGTTAGGTCGATGCAGCCAAATGGAAGAGGTTTGTTGCCTGTGTATAGTTTCATCAATGCCAGCTCACGGCTCCAGTTTACTTGAATTGACTTGGAGCTATTCCTATGGCGCTTCTCCTTCAGTTCATCGAAGTATTTGATGAAATCACACTTCGCTCTTTCGTTTTGAGCTGCTTGTTCAGCCTCGCTATCTGTGTACAATGACTGATTATCGTATTCGTGCTGGCGAAGGTCACGAACCTTATCGGCAAAGATACATGCCTCTTGGTCCTTTTGTGAACGGCACAAGATGATTCCATTGGCATCACGCTTGGGGCGATAGTAGGCTTTACCATCGGCCAATGTTCTTCCAGAACTGTTCTTGTCAAAGATAGGAGTAGTTATAAACCGCCCAAGTGGCTCATGTTTGCGTAGAGGCTTATCCTTGCCTGGCTCAAAGACAGGAAAACTTTCTATGAGCAACGACCACTGCTCTTTGTATTCGGATTTGCGGAGTATTACCTTGAATACCGTGCGCTTCATTGGAGTCTTCATAACTTGATAGATTTATAGAGTTTGTCAATTTCTGATTTTGGAGCGTAAACATAGTTGCCTATCTGTCGGGTAGGGATGGAGAACTTGCGGATGTGAGCCCATACGGATGAATCATGGATTCTGAACTTCTTCGATATTTCTCCGATGGTATAGCAGTTCTCTGGTTCCATGTTGTAGGTTTTAGGAATTGGCTTTTGCGCCGCTTTCCTTACCTTCTTTCTTCTTGGGTAGCGCTGTTCCAGGTCTGCACGGTTCAATCTCAGTTGCTTTGTGCCAAGGTTGACTGCAGGAATCTTGCCTTTACGAATCTCGCGATACAAAGTGTCTCGTTCAACACAATAAACGGCAACGGCTTCCTGAACAGAAAGAAACTCTCTGATGTCAGGAATCTCCTTAGCCAGTTGATCATACTTTGCTTCTTTAGCCTCTCTGTCCTTCTTCCTCTTATAGGCAACATCTGAGCAGTGTTTTGAACAATACACAGAATCGATGGTGCGTATCTGGAATACCGCACCACAGATAGGACATTTCCTTCGAATCTCGTATTTTGCCTGAGCCATAAATGTTATATATAATAAGGTGTTACTACTGTTTGTTGAACATCATCGACCAAAGTGTCGCGTTAACGATTTGGTGAAAATATACAGTAAAAATCCGAAAAGTGGCAGAAAATTACAAAGTTTAACTAAAAGTAAATCCCGCATAACTACTTGAGTTATACGGGATTTCTATAATTGCTTATTATTTGCTTATCAAACTTACTTCACTTCCTCGAAATCCGCATCTTGAATTGTCTCGTCAGAAGATGAGCCTGCATTAGTACCACTTTGTGCACCGGCATCAGGTCCGGGTTGTGCACCACCTTGATACATCTGTGCGCTTGCTGCTTGCCATGCACCATTCAACTCTGCAATTGCTGCGTCGATTGCATTAAGGTCTGCAGCTTTATGAGCGTCTTTCAACTTTTGAAGAGCACCTTCAATTGCCGGTTTCTTGTCTGCCGGAATCTTATCACCTAACTCTTTCAACTGATTCTCTGTCTGGAAAATCATTGAGTCGGCTTGGTTCATCTTATCTACTCTCTCGCGTTCTTTCTTGTCTGCATCTGCATTGGCTTCTGCTTCTGCTTTCATACGGTCAATCTCTTCCTTGCTCAAACCAGAAGATGCCTCGATACGAATAGCTTGCTCCTTACCGGTAGCTTTATCCTTTGCTGATACCTTCAAGATACCATTGGCATCAATATCAAAAGTTACCTCGATTTGAGGAACACCACGACGTGCCGGTGCAATACCTGTCAAGTTGAACTGACCAATAGACTTGTTTTGTGCTGCCATAGGACGCTCACCTTGCAATACGTGGATAGTCACTTCTGTTTGGTTGTCTGCTGCAGTACTGAATACTTCACTCTTATTGCATGGAATAGTTGTGTTCGCATCAATCAACTTTGTCATCACGCCACCCATTGTCTCAATACCCATTGACAACGGTGTTACGTCCAACAACACGATATCACCTACTCCGGCTTCCTTATTCAAGATAGCACCTTGGATAGATGCACCTACAGCAACTACCTCGTCCGGATTCACGCCCTTAGAAGGAGCCTTACCGAAGAAATCTTCTACCAACTTTTGGATAGCCGGGATACGGCTTGAACCACCTACAAGGATTACTTCGTCAATATCTGAATTACTCAAACCTGCATCCTGCATTGCCTTTTGGCAAGGAACTTTACATGCTTGTATCAAGTGGTCTGCCAATTGTTCGAACTTAGCACGTGTCAAACTCTTAACCAAGTGTTTAGGTACACCGCCTACAGCTGTGATATAAGGCAAGTTGATTTCTGTAACTGTTGATGAAGACAACTCAATCTTTGCCTTCTCTGCCGCTTCTTTCAAGCGTTGCAAAGCCATTGGGTCTTGTGTCAAGTCAACACCTTCTTCTGTCTTAAAGTCATTTGCCATCCAATCGACGATTACCTGGTCAAAGTCATCACCAACAAGGTGAGTATCACCATTGGTTGAAAGGACTTCGAACACACCGCCACCAAACTCAAGGATAGAGATATCAAATGTACCACCTCCGAGGTCGAATACAGCAATCTTCATGTCCTTGTTTGCCTTATCTACACCGTAAGCCAAAGCTGCAGCTGTCGGTTCATTCACAATACGTTTTACTTCCAAACCGGCAATTTGTCCTGCCTCTTTTGTTGCTTGACGTTGTGAATCAGAGAAGTATGCCGGTACTGTAATAACGGCTTCTGTAACTTCTTGTCCCAAATAATCCTCAGCAGTTTTCTTCATTTTTTGAAGAACCATGGCTGAGATTTCTTGCGGTGTATATAAACGTCCGTCAATATCAACACGAGGTGTGTTGTTTTCACCCTTGACTACATTATAAGGTACGCGTGAGATTTCTTTCTGAACTTGGTCATAAGTTTCTCCCATGAAACGCTTGATAGAGAAGATAGTCTTCTTTGGGTTAGTAATAGCCTGACGTTTTGCAGGATCACCTACTTTACGTTCACCACCTTCGACAAAAGCTACGATAGAAGGGGTTGTACGCTTACCCTCACTGTTGGTAATAACCACCGGTTCATTACCTTCAAATACGGAAACACATGAGTTTGTTGTTCCTAAGTCAATTCCAATAATCTTTCCCATAATCTATAATTTTTAATTTGTTATTATTCTTATTATTCTTGGCGCCGTTCACACTTTGACGAACGCCTTGCATCTTTAAAAGGACAAACCGTGTGCCAAACTTTTCCGAAAATCAGAAAAAATCATAAAAAAAGGATATTCTTTACGTCCATTGAGTTTTTCAGTTATCTTTGCTCCCATAGAATCAATGACATTTGTCTTTCAACTAATGACAAAATGTCCGAAAAAAGCATTTAATATGACAAGAATATCATATTTCCTACTCATCGTCTTTATTTTTTGCCAAACACTATGTTTGACAGCAAGACCTCGTGTCGGTATTGTATTAAGTGGTGGAGGTGCAAAAGGGATGGCACATATCGGTGCGCTGAAAGTGATTGAAGAAGCCGGTATTCCCGTTGACATGATTGTTGGCACAAGCATGGGTAGCATCATCGGAGGTTTGTATGCCATTGGATATACCACTGAACAATTGGACAGTATAGTAATGGCACAGGATTGGAGTCTTATGCTAAGCGACAAAATCAGTCCGAAGAAATTAAGTCTTCAGACACGTGAACAGAATTCGCAATACATCCTTTCTGTTCCATTTTTTGAGCGACCAAAAGACTTAATCGGTGGAGGAGTCATCAAAGGCAGAAATATCGGGCAGATGTTATGGCAAATGACAGAAGGTTACCACGACTCTATAGACTTCAAAAAGCTACCTATTCCTTTTGCTTGCGTTGCACAGGATTTAGTTAGCGGGGATGAAATTGTTTTCAAAAGTGGCATCCTACCTATTGCCATACGTTCAAGCATGTCTATACCGGGAGTATTTGCACCTGTGGCATATAACGAACAACTACTGATAGACGGAGGATTGATGAACAACTATCCTGTTGATATTGCGAGAGAAATGGGGGCAGACATTATCATTGGTGTTGACGTACAGGACCCCATGAAAAGTGCCAAAGAAATGCAAGGAAGTATTTTGGCGCAGTTAAGTCAACTCATAGATTTGCAGGGAAAGGAAAAATGGCACAAGAATATTGAAAGTTCTGATGTCTATATAAAAGTAAATGTAGAGGGCTATAATACTGCAAGCTTCACAACTACAGCCATTGACACTCTGATAGAACGCGGAGAAACCGCCGCACGTTTAAAAATAGATACCTTAAGAATCATCGGGAAAAAATTAAACAAAGAGAAAAGTAAAACAATACATTCCGCACCACCTTATTATAATATATATAGAACAGAAATGCCATTACAGTCAGAATCTGCTGCACTAAAAACTTTAATAGGCGATGCCCCCACAAGTTCCATTAACGTAGGTTTCAGATTTGACAATGAAGAGTTGGCTGCGCTCATCTTCAATGGGCAATTGCGTAAAGGCATAAAAAAGAATCATCAAATGTCACTAACTGTACGGCTAGGAAGACAAGTGTTCGGCGATGTGCATTACAACTTTTTATTAGGTAAAAAGTGGGTTTTCTCAACTGCATATCGCTTTACATATAACGACTTTAACATTTACGAAAAGGGAGAGAAAGCCTATAATGTGGATTTCAAGAATCACTCGGCAAAAACTGGATTTGTTAGAAGTTGGAAAAACATGACCTTGAAATTAGGAGGCAGTTTTCAGCATTACAATTATGGTTCATTCTTATACAGTATGGGCAACAATTCAACCACTAACATCAGCAAGGAAAGTTTCTTGATGTTTGGTACTCAATATACCATCAACACACTTAATGACACCTACTTTCCCACACAGGGAAACAAATTAGGATTGGAATATCATTATGCGATACCTTTAACGCAACATAAGAAGACATTCCACGTTGCCGAATTACATTGGAATGGTGCTTATTCCTTTAACTCGCGCTTCACGTTACTTCCAAGATTAGAAGGTAGATATCTGACTACCGAAAATACGATTACTGAAATGAACACATTGGGCGGACAAGAACGTGGGAAATACTTTCAGCAACAAATGTGCTTTTATGGTATCAACAATTTTGAAATCACACGCAAAACTTTAGTCGTAGCAGGTATTGAAGCCAGACAACGTATTGGTGGCAAACACTACGTCAGCGGTGCTTTCAATCTCGCCATGACCTCTAACGATTGGGCACACTTCTTTAAGAATAGTTTTGGCAAAGACGAGAGCAAAGGATTTCGCGCATGGGGCGGTGCTATCAGATACGATTTGCGCACGTTCTTTGGTCCGATTGGCATCACTTTACAATATAGCGACCGTGCAAAATTTTCAGGTTACGTCAGAGCCGGATTTAATTTCTAAACATAAGAAAAAAAGAGGTTGTGCCGCAGCACAACCTCTAACTGAATATTCTATTCATGTAGCAGTATAATCATTATTCTACAGCATCTTTCATTGCCTCTGCAATTTGTGCTTCTATCTCTTCACAAAGTTCAGGATTATCTTTCAGCATATTCTTCACTGCATCACGCCCCTGCCCTATCTTGGTTTCGTTATAACTGTACCATGAACCACTCTTCTTTAAGATTCCGAGTTCTGTTCCTAAATCTACAATCTCTCCCACCTTTGATATTCCTTCGCCGAATGTGATTTCAAACTCTGCTTTACGGAACGGAGGAGCAACTTTATTCTTCACCACCTTAACGCGTACCTGATTACCGATAACTTCGTCACCATCCTTGATGCTTGTCACACGACGGATATCCAAACGGACACTTGAGTAAAACTTCAGTGCGTTACCTCCTGTAGTCGTTTCGGGATTTCCGAACATTACCCCGATTTTCTCACGCAACTGATTGATAAAGATACACGTTGTGTTTGTCTTGTTAATGGTCGAAGTCAATTTACGCAATGCCTGACTCATCAAGCGCGCTTGCAAACCGACCTTATTATCCCCCATATCGCCCTCAATTTCAGCTTTCGGTGTCAATGCCGCCACTGAGTCTATCACAATAATATCTATTGCTGACGAACGTATTAACTGATCGGCAATCTCCAATGCCTGTTCACCATTATCAGGTTGTGAAATCCATAAGTTATCCACATCCACGCCTAACTTAGCAGCATAGAAACGGTCGAATGCATGTTCTGCATCAATAAATGCTGCTATGCCACCGGCTTTCTGAGCCTCAGCTATGGCATGAATAGCCAAAGTCGTTTTACCTGAACTTTCAGGACCATAAATCTCTATGATACGTCCTTTGGGATAACCACCTACTCCCAAAGCAGCATTCAATGCAATAGATCCAGTGGGAATCACATCAACTTGCTCAATATGGTCGTCACCCAACTTCATGATAGAACCTTTTCCAAAGTTCTTCTCTATCTTATCCATAGCAGCCTGCAAAGCTTTCAGTTTCTCACTGTTACCACCGGCTACTGTTGCCATCAAATCTTCTTTCTTTGCCATATATTTGTTTCGTTATATTTTTCTTACAGTTCCAAATCACCATCGAACACTTCATGCCAAGGCAAACCGTCCTTGTTCAATTCTTCCATGAATGGGTCCGGATCAAACTCTTCTACATTCCATACACCCGGTTTCTTCCATATTCCTTTCAAGAACATCATAGCACCAATCATTGCCGGTACGCCGGTGGTATAACTAACGCCTTGCATTCCTGTTTCGAGATATGCCTCATGATGACTGCAATTATTATAAACATAGTAAGTACGTTCCTTACCGTCTTTCACACCACGGATACGACAACCAATACTTGTTTCGCCCTCGTAATTCTCACCTAAGTCCTGTGGGTTAGGAAGAACTGCTTTCAAGAATTGCAACGGAACAATCTTTACTCCATTATAATCTACTTCGTCTATTCTGGCCATACCAATATTTTGGATTACGCGCAAGTGCGTCAAATATTCTTGTCCGAATGTCATCCAGAAACGAGCACGCTTAATGGTTGGGAAATTCTTTACCAAAGATTCTAGTTCTTCATGGAACAATAGATATGAATCACGCGGACCGATGTTAGGGTATGTCAAATCTTTGTGTATTTCCATCGGTTGTGTCTCTATCCACTGGCCGTTTTCGTAATAACGACCATTTTGTGTAATCTCACGAATGTTAATTTCCGGATTAAAGTTCGTTGCAAAAGCTTTATGATGATTACCGGCATTACAATCCACAATATCCAAGTAGTGAATTTCATCAAAATGGTGCTTTGCTGCATACGCCGTATAAACACCGGAAACACCGGGGTCGAAACCACAACCTAAGATTGCAGTCAGCCCAGCCTCTTCAAATCGTTGTTTATACGCCCATTGCCAACTATATTCGAAATGTGCCACATCCTTTGGTTCGTAATTGGCTGTGTCAAGATAGTTGCAACCGGTTTGCAAACAAGCCTCCATAATGGTCAAATCTTGATATGGCAATGCCAGATTCATAACGATGTCCGGCTTATACTCATTCAACAATGCCACTAGTTCTTCTACACTGTCGGCATCCACCTTCGCTGTCTTGATAGCCGGATTACCAATCGCCTTTACAATAGCATCACATTTGGATTGAGTGCGACTTGCTATCATTATCTCATCAAACACTTCCGGATGTTGAGCCACTTTATGAGCTGCTACTGTTGCAACTCCCCCGGCTCCGATAATTAAAACTCTTCCCATATTCAGATTTATTTTATTGATTTTGTTCTAATGCAAAGTTAATTACTTTTTCCTATTTATTCTGTGTCACCCTTTTTTTCTTTACTTAAAATCATCTGCCCTTATCCCCAAAGCATTCATCAATGAGTAACCAAGAATTTCTTGTTTAAAGCCACTTCCTGTCTGCGGTTCCATTGACAACAAGGTTATTTCCTTACCATCCACACGCGACAAAATAGGGCGTATCTTATGAGCATATTTCTCCATGTCCGGCACTACAACCATTCTTTTTACTTCCTTAGTATCGGCCAATGTCTCTAACGATTGGGCAAAGAGTTCTTCCGAAGAAACTAAATTTTCAACCCTCACTGCGCTCAATCTGAATTCACCTAAGTACGCATCACTGAACGCCATTCCGTCCAACTCAGTCTTGAAGTTCGCCGGCACAAAATTTTCAAAAGCCTCCTTCTCCTTTCCATGTACTAAGACCACTTGAACTTCGTGCTGTCCTTGCTTCAATCCTCCGTCCAGCGCCGCACAGACCAACCACTGCGCTAAGTCGGCTTTCGCAATCGGGCGATTCAGCATCCTCTCGAAATTCACCGTCAAGTTGAAAGCCACACTATCCACGTAATCGGCATCCACTAAAATAACATTCTCACACCATTCTGTTGTTTCCATGGGGATAAATTTACAAAAAAAAGAATATCGGTACACTAAAAGCGTACAACTTTTGTCCGAACACGCCAAAAATTCTTCATTTCGTCCTTTTTATTCTGCCACACTTACGGTTTTTAAGTCAATTTGTCAGTATTTAGTCATTGGCAAGTCTTTTGACGCTTTTTTTATGGATGCAACCAACATCCTAGTAATAGAACTTTGTATAAAACAACTAATAAAAAGGAGAACAGACATGAACTTTAACAAATTTACTATCAAGGCACAAGAAGCCATTCAACAAGCCATCAGTCTGGTTCAATCTAAAGGGCAACAAGCCATAGAACCGGAACACTTGCTGGCCGGAATTATCCAAGTAGGAGAAAACGTAACCAATTTCTTATTTCAAAAATTAGGTATCAATGGAAAACAGATTGACGTATTATTGGAAAACCAAATAGCATCGCTTCCTAGAGTACAAGGTGGCGAACCTTACTTGAGCCGTTCAAGTAATGAAGTACTCAACCGTGCGCAAGATTTGGCAACCAAAGGAGGCGATGAATATGTTTCCTTGGAACCTATGATATTGGCATTACTTACAACCAATAACACTGCCGGAAAAATTCTTAAAGATGCCGGCATGACAGAAAAAGATTTGAAGATTGCTATCAACGAATTACGGAAAGGCGAGAAAGTGACATCACAGACTAGTGAAGATACTTATCAGTCGCTCGAGAAGTATGCCAAGAACCTGATTGAGGAAGCACGTAACGGTAAACTTGACCCCGTCATCGGACGTGATGATGAAATCCGCCGTGTCCTTCAAATCTTAAGTCGCCGTACTAAGAACAACCCAATTCTTATCGGCGAACCGGGAACCGGAAAAACCGCTATTGTTGAAGGATTGGCACACCGTATCTTACGAGGTGACGTTCCTGAGAATTTAAAAGATAAACACTTGTATTCTTTGGATATGGGAGCGCTCGTTGCCGGAGCTAAGTACAAAGGGGAGTTTGAAGAACGACTCAAATCCGTTATCAATGAAGTGACAAAGAGTGAGGGACAAATCATATTGTTCATCGACGAGATTCACACATTGGTAGGCGCCGGAAAGGGTGAAGGAGCCATGGATGCAGCCAATATCCTTAAACCCGCCTTGGCACGTGGTGAGCTGAGAAGTATCGGTGCTACTACCCTTGACGAATACCAAAAGTATTTTGAAAAAGACAAAGCGCTCGAACGCCGTTTCCAAACCGTCATGGTAAACGAGCCGGACACACTGAGTACCATTTCCATACTACGTGGATTAAAGGAACGTTATGAGAATCACCACAAAGTACGTATTCAAGACGATGCTATCATAGCAGCTGTTGAACTGTCCAATCGTTATATTACCGACCGTTTCTTACCGGACAAAGCTATTGACTTGATGGACGAAGCAGCAGCGAAACTCAGAATGGAAAGAGATTCCGTACCGGAAGAATTGGATGAGATTGAACGTCGTCTAAAACAATTGGAGATTGAGCGTGAAGCGATTAAGCGTGAGAACGACGAACAAAAGTTACAACAACTGAGCAAAGACATTGCCGAACTCAAGGAACAAGAAAGCAACTATAAAGCAAAATGGGAAGCTGAACGCAGTTTGGTAAACAAAATCCAACATAACAAGCAGTTGATTGAACAACTGAAGTTTGATGCTGAACGAGCAGAAAGAGAAGGGAACTATGGGAAAGTTGCCGAAATCCGCTATGGCAAGTTGAAAGAGTTGGAAGACGAAATCAACCGCATCCAACAACAACTTAAAGAAGCGCAAGGTGCTGATGCCATGATTAAGGAAGAAGTCACCGACGAAGATATTGCCGATGTCGTAAGTCGTTGGACAGGCATACCTGTAAGCAAAATGATGCAAAGCGAACGCGAAAAACTGTTGCATCTTGAAGAAGAGCTACACCTGCGTGTTATTGGACAAGACGAGGCTATACAAGCCGTCAGCGATGCCGTACGTAGGAGTCGTGCCGGACTGCAAGACCCCAAACGCCCCATCGGCTCATTCATATTCCTCGGTACGACCGGTGTTGGAAAGACA
>JAGBCQ010000002.1 GCA_017937925.1 Paraprevotella sp.
CATCAAAGAATGCCTGAATGGCTATGGCATATCTTACATTAAGGTGGAGAAACTGGACAAGACTCCGATTGATGCTTATTCAACTTTCACTGGGGACATGCCGGTCATCACCGTAACTTACCGCTACAATGACATGGACAAGCTGGCATTTGATATTCTCCATGAGCTATGTCATATAGACCGTCACTTCTCTGAAGGGAACAAGGCATTCATTTCCATTGAAGGAGTTGAATACTCCAATAATCCGAGAGAGAAAGAGGCTAACGAGTTTGCAAGACAGATGCTCATACCGGATGAAACATGGGAAACCATTCTTAAAGTGGGAAGTACAGACCTTTCCCCATATAAAATTGTGAAGACTATCGCCACAGAAGCCGTACGATGTGGTATAAGTCCATCTATTGCTATTTCAAGATATAAGCATGACACCAATTGGTATCGCACATCCGCTTATAAATCTCCAAAGATATTCTGACAGGAGAATCTCATCTGCAGAGATCACCGCTTAAGTTATAAATCCGGCAAAAGGTATGGACGGCAGTTCGTACCTTTTGTCTTCTATTTTACAGATCCATGAAACAAGAATTCTCCTTTATCAGGCTTGTCCAGCTTGATGAATCCTTCCTTTGCCTTGTGGGTCAGGTTCTTTGCCAAGTAATCCGCTTCTGCATTGTGGCAGATGTCTGGGAACAAACGCTTGACGAACATTCCCCTCTGCATACAGGAATAGTCCATGCCGAAGAATTGGAGACGTTCGGCTATATTCCATACAAAATGCCTCAGGTCAAGAGTTGTCAATTCGGAACTAACGGATACTGCTCTCGGCTCATGGTTCTTGTCATTGGCCCATTCCATGACATCTTCCTGAATAAAGGAGATTGTTTCCATATCACAGAACGGGGACATGGTTTCAAGAATATAGGTGTTGACACATTGGAGCATCTCCTTTCTTTGCCGTTCCTGCTGTTCGCGATGGGCTGACCTGCATCTGTCATAGATTGACAGGGGGCTTTCTGATAGGGGTGTCGCATCTTGAATGACTGAAATCGAATCCTCAATCGGCTTTTCAACCGTTTGTCCGCAATCTTCCTGGACCGGACAAGAATGAATATTAGCCACGGCAGGCAAGAGCAAATTCTCTTGCTTTCTTGACTCTTCTGCAATATCGCTAATGCCGTTGGTCTGTTCTGTCTGCTTTTGCCAACGGCTGACTATTATATTGCAGAGGTCTTGCGGCAGTGTCTGGAATATAAGCCAATATAAGAGGAACAGCAATGCAGTGCATACCGCAAAGGTTATGCATTCAACAAAACTGCTTTGTCCAAAGCTGTATCCTACCTCCAATGACACGAGCAATGAAATGATGCAGATGACTATTCCCGGCAAGCCCCAAAGAAGGCATTTCTCTCTCATGTCCGTTCTTGCTGACAATACTTTTTCCATATTTCTCATTCTTGTTTATTGTACGTGGTTTCTGATTTTTCTGGGACAAAGTTAAGCTGCGCATTTGTGATTATCAGTATTTGGTTCTCGTTATTATGCCTTTTTTAAGATTGATTATGAAACAAGTATGATTCATACTCTTAAATCATACTATAACTTGACTTTAAAGGGGTAAAACGAAAAGGGACTGCCTCATTGGGCAATCCCTCGTTGACAATGTTTGCAATGTGATAATGGGCTATTTCAACTTGACGCAATTGACTGTTGCCCGTATCTGTTCATCCGACATCTTTGCGTATATTTCTGTCGTGGAAAAGTTTTTATGCCCCATCAGGCGCTGGATGACCATAAGGTTTGTTCCTGCTTCCACCTGAAGGCATCCGAAGGTATGCCTTGCACAATGGAAACTGATGTGCTTGGTGATACCTGCCGCCTTTATCCACTTTTTAAGCGGGACTTGCGTCAGCTTGTCGCGGAAATCCGGAAATACAAGCCCCCGTTTATCGGGATTGTAGTCTATAAGTTCCAGAACTTCCTCGCTGATGGGATTATGAATGATGTCTTTTGTCTTCTGCATCCTGACTGTCACATACATGACTCCGCTATTGCCATAGGACTGTATGTCTTCCCACTTCAGTGCCTTGATATCGCTTTTCCTCAGTCCCGTCAGGCAGGAAAACAGGAATGCGGTCTTCAGGACAGACGATTCACACGGCGTTGCAGCCAGCTTTACCAGCTCTTGCTGTGACAAGTGCTGCTTTTCAGTGGGTATGGTGTCTATACGGTCTAGGAATCCGTTGGGATTCTCTCTTATCTTGCGGTCTCTGTAGGCTGTGTGCATCACGGCACGGAAGGTTGACCAGTAGGCTGCAATTGTGTTGGTGTGCAACTTGAGGTTCTTGTGCAGCCCTTGCGGTGCATTGTAGAGATATTCCATGAACTTGTTGCACATGTCCACATTTATCTCTCCGAAGGAGCACTTGCCTCGCACGAAGGTGTGGAAGTGCTTATAGACATGCTCCCACTTGGTATTCTTCTTTCGCGCAAGTTTTTCGAAATAGGCGAGGAAGTCACCCTTCATTTTCTCCTTGTCGAAGAATTCATACTTCTCGTTGACGATGCTTTCATAACGTCTGCAACGTAAGGCTTCTGCTTTCTCGCGCATGCGTTCGTTATAGTCACGTTCCCGCTGGTTCTTGGGCTTGGCATAGATGTATATGCCCAGTGACTCATGGCGCATGGTCTTCATCGTGCTTTCATCACGGTAGCCCGGATAATAGTCAAGATAAAATGACAGTTGTTCTCCGTTCTTGATTTTACGTGTACGCAGGGACACAGTCTTGCAATTCGTACTCATAATTGTTTCAATTTATTTGTGAATAGTGGCGCAAAGGTCTCAAATGGTATGAAGCGGATGGTTTTCATTTGCATCATTCGCAAATCATTTCCGTTTCATCTATTACATGAGGCCTTTTGCCCTGCGTTCTGTTATAGCCCGTTCTACATCGGATTTCAGAAGGAGGTTACTGACACCTATCCGTTCCTTGGTGATATGATACCGTTTGATGATGGCCGCAAGGTTGGCGCTGGTCACGTTCATCAACCGACATGCTTGCGCTGTCGTATAAAAGCGGTCATCGTTCCGCAAGTCTGGTTTGAACCATTCGTCAAGATGTTGCTTGGAGTAATAGGTGATGCCGTATTCTCTCTTGGTCGGAATCTTATGGCGATAGGAACAGGAGCGCAGTGAAGGGGCGCTCATGCCATATCTTTCAGATGCCTCTGATGCAGTGAGCCATTCTTCAATGTTCTCTACATCTACCGCTGTACCGAAGAACTCATCCGTATGATGTTTGCTATAAAAGGTTCTGCCTGAAATCCTGCAAGTGGGGATTCCGTTGCGTTTGGCACTGGTATAGAGCCACGACTGCCTGACCTTGTATATCCTCATCACATCCTCACCGCTGTAGTATTCCATCGGTTCGTTTGATGTTCCTTTTCCCTTTTGTTGAGATTTACAGACGCTTATCTGATTGGCTTTGGGATGTTGGCAAGGGATTACCCGTCTGTATGGATTTCCTTCCAGCATGTCTTCTATGTCCTTCCTACGGATAATGGCCATTCGGTCACTGATGCGTGAGGCATGGAGCTTTCCTTGTGCCACCAGCTTGTAGATATATTGCCGGCTGCATCCCATCAACGTGGATGCTTGTGAGAAAGTGAAATAGTCTTGCTGTCGCAAATTAGCTATTGGTGCAAGTTCATTGAGGAGGCTGTTCCTTTTCTTCTTTATCTCCTGCTTGGCGGCTTCGGCACATTCAATACAGCAGTACTTTTTCACCGCGCTCTGTGTGCTGAACTCCTTGCCGCAATAAAGGCATTTCTTGGTTCTTTTCATGTGATTCTCTTTTTTGCGTTGAACAATCTGTCGTATTCCACGCAAGAGAGTGTACGGTAGTAAATGCTTGTCAACTGTTGTCGCCTCTGTGCACGATATGGCGGGACTTGCATATATGCCCCAAATTTGTCTTCTCATGTAAACCGTTGTCAACCGGTGTAAACGGAGTACACGATATGACAAAAAATAAGCCCCGTAATTTCTCTGCGGTAGAAATACGTGGCAAAATTATCATCAAAAATGCATATCACCAAATAGCGACTGCGAAGTGTTAAAATTTGAGCAGCGTTGATTATCAGGAGTTTAGTTCGTGTTGTTTGTTTTTGTTTGTGGTTGTTTGTAAGTGTCTAATTACATTCATAGAACGCATAGTATCCAATGCTTATCACACTGTTGGGGATGGTGATACTTGTCAGTCTGGTGCAATCACAGAACGCTTGGTCTCCAATGCTTATCACACTGTTCCCAATGGTGACACTTGTCAGTCCGGTGCAATTTAAGAACGCTTGGTCTCCAATGCTTGTCACACTGTTCCCAATGGTGACACTTGTCAGTCCGGTGCAATTTAAGAACGCTTGGTCTCCAATGCTTGTCACACTGTTGGGGATGGTGATACTTGTCAGTCCGGTGCAATCACAGAACGCATAGCTTTCAATGCTTGTCACGCTGTTGGGGATGGTGATGCTTGTCAGTCCGGTGCAACTACCGAACGCACCATCACCAATGCTAGTCACACTGTTAGGTATGGTGATGCTGGTCAGTCCGTGGCAACCTGAGAACGCACCATCACCAATGCTAGTCACACTGTTAGGTATGGTGATGCTTGTCAGTCCGTCGCACACATTGAACGCTAGGTTCCCAATGCTTGTGACGCTGTTTGGGATGGTGATGCTTCTCATCCTAGAGCAACAATAGAACGCTTGGTTCCCAATGCTAGTTACGCCATTTCCAATAGTACATTTCATTATATAGAAACTATGGTAATACCATGGAGTACGATTATTATTATTTTCATCATAATCTTCCATCTTCCCACTACCCGTAATCTCTAGCAATCCTGTTCCTGTGTCAAGCGTCCAATTGACATTTGCGCCACAAGAACCGCTATACACCTCAGCATAACTGCGTGCAGATGTAAACAGTAAGAGCAGCACAGCGAACCAATAAAATAAGTAATTGCGTTTCATACGCTACAAAAGTTTTAGTGCTTACCACTTCTCCCTGCGTCAGCGGTTATAATATAATAAGGTATGGAACAAAAAAGACGTGGGAGAAACTTCCTTGCTTATCCCACCGACTAGGCCTTCGCATTGCCCTCCAACCGAGATAAGCAACTTAGCCAGCCCACGCCATTGCGTATTATAGGAAATATGCATCAACCTTAGGGCTGATGACATACGGATATAATACACCCAACGCGGACGCTTCGTTGCGATATCTTCAGGTTGATCAAGTTTGCGAAGTTGAGTCGGTTGAAGATAACGTTTTGAAAACGTCCTTTCATGCCCTTTCGGGCATAGTCCATTGATGTTTTAACCAACGCCCGCCCCTCCGGGTAGGCTAAGTCAGTACAAAGATAGTGATAAAAGAATAAGTAGGAGAATGTTCTCGCAAAAAAAATAACGATGGCACATTGATGCACCATCGTTATACCTTATTATATATATGCAACTGTTTATTAGTGTTCGCAAAGCTCTGTCAATACACCGCAAGTAGATTTCGGGTGCAAGAAAGCGATTTGTAATTTCTCTGCTCCCAAACGGGGGGCTTTGTCAATCAAGCGTATCTCTTTGCTCTCGCATTCTGCCAAAGCATTAGCTACACCGTCTTCTACAGCGAATGCCACATGGTGAACACCGCGACCGCCCTTTTCCAAGAATTTGGCAATGGCGCTATCTGGGCTCGTTGGCTCCAATAATTCCAATTTAACTTCACCCACTTTCAAGAAAGCGGTCTTAACTTTTTGGTCAGCTACCTCTTCAATGTTGTAGCACTTCAAACCCAATACGTTCTCAAAGTAAGGTAATGCTTCCTCGATGCTCTCTACGGCAATACCCAAATGTTCGATATGCGAAATTTTCATAATGTTATGATGTTTTTATGGTTATGCACTTGCTGTGCGATTATATTGAGCAAATTTAGGCAATTTATGGTTATGCCGGAAATTATTGAATGTTTTTTTATAGTTCAATCAAGATGCGGGCGTTAATCAGTCGTCCGGTCAGGTAATTGGGAACGGCATATTGTTGATTGGTTACGTCTGTCACCCAATAATACGAACTGACGTTGCTGATGTCGAAGAGGTTGAAACAGTCAACGCCCAACCATATATTACGCAGATATCTGAGGAACTTCTTTTGATTTCTGCCGTCCTCATTATTTAATAGTCTGTAACTCATTCCTATATCAACACGTTTGTATGCCGGAGCGCGGAATGCCATGCGTTCCAAACCGGTGTGTGGCGGACCAAAAGGTAAGCCGTCGGCAACAGTCGCTTTCAGTGTCATCTTCCAACGTGTCGTACCGGGGAAGTAGTCGCTGAAGAAGAAGTTGAGGTTATAGCGTTGGTCGGTAGCTTGAGGGAAACTCTTGCCATTGACCTCTTGTTGTGCCTTCATCAAACTGAAACTAATCCACGAGTCGGTCCCTTCGACGAACTCACCAAATAGTTTGAAATCAATGCCGGCAGTATATCCTTTTGCGACATTGCCTCCGTAATAGACAATCTTGACGTTGTCAACATTGTACGGAATCAAGTTGCTCAGTGCCTTGTAATAAACCTCTGTGGTAAACTTGAAAGGCCGGTTCATCAGTTTGAACTTATAATCGCCACCCAATACAACTTGGAAGGAGCGTTGCGATTTGATGTCCTTGTTCAGTACGACCTTCGTTGAGCCATGTGCCGTGACCGTGTCGCGCAATTCTTTGTAGAAAGGCGATTGATAGTATAGTCCCGTAGCCAACCGGAAAGTGAAGTCCTCGTTAAATGACGGAATCATGCCGAGCGATACGCGTGGACTGAACAGCCATTCTTTGTTCCAATTCCAATAACTGAGGCGTGCGCCATAGTTGAGTGAGAAGATACCCCATTTATTGACAAAGCGCCATGTGTCTTGTCCGAAAATCTCAAGTCGGTCGCTACTGATGCTGTTTGACGAACGCAGGTTATATATCAAGTCCAATCGGTTGCCGGTGTGGGGGATAGAGTAGCCGGCAGAGTCGCGCATCTCCCATTCTCTGGAGTTCTCCTTGATGCTTTCGTGCTTCCATGTAAAGCCGGCTTTAATGTCGTGTCCTTTCGGTTTGTGCGAGTAAGTGAGTTTGACACTCTTCATGTTGGCATCCAAATAGTTTCGGGCATGCTCCATGTAGGTACCCACACCTAATTGTTCCGTTGTGTTGGTTTCGTCCAACCAATATTGACCCTGTATGTCGTACGTCTCTTGTTCTTTTGTAGTGAATGCCGATGCCGCCAATGAGAGTTTACTCCGTTCCGTGAAGTGATGTGTCAAACTGATGGTACCGAAGAATGTGCGGAACAGGTCTTCTTCCTTGCCGTCGAAATACACTTTAAATGATTTTACGTCGTGCATCGTACCGAAGTTTGTATGGCGGTCCGCCGGTAGGAAGTCGTACTTGTTTTGCGAGATATTACCGATGAAATCCAAACTCCATTTCTTGTTGGGCGACCAGCTGATATACGTTTGGTAGTCAAGGAAACGAGGATTGTATTCGCCCTTTGTCTCTAACGACCCCAGCATGTACTGATTGGTTTTGTAGCGCACACCATGTGTCATACTGAAGCCGCGCTTTGCGTAACCGACGTACAGGTTCGCTCCTAAAAGACTGGCAGAAGCAGTCATCTCAAACTTCTTGGGCTTCTTATATGTGATATCAAGGACAGAAGACATCTTATCGCCATACTCGGCCGCGAAACCGCCGGCGGAGAAATTGATATTGTCCACCATGTCACTGTTGATGACGCTCAGTCCCTCCTGTTGTCCTGAACTGATAAGAAGCGGGCGGTATATCTCTATGCCGTTGATGTAAACACTGTTCTCGTCAAAACTTCCGCCTCGTACGTTATACTGCGAACTCAATTCGTTGTGTGTGCTGACACCGGCTTGTGTTGCCACCAATTCCTCTACGGCATTGCCCGTAGTGGATGGCAGTTGTTTGATGTTCTCAGCATTGAGGGTTTGTGTTGTGTTGAGTTGTCGGCGAACCTCCTTTACCGTAACTTCTCCCATGTCGATACTTTGTGTCTGAAGCGTGATGTTCAGTCGCAAATCGCCTTTAGGTTTGGTCAGTGTTTTTTCCTTTGTGACGTAACCCATCATGCTGAATGAGATGGTGATGGTATCTGCCGAGTTGAACTCAAGGCTGTACTTACCTTGCAGGTCGGTCGTTGTGCCGGCGGCTTGTCCATGAACTTTGACCATGGCGAAGATGACCGGATTCTGTTCCTCGTCAATCACCCTGCCCGACAACTTCACTTTCTCTTGCGCCGAAACGTGTAGCGCAGAGAACAGTAGGACGAGCAGTGTCAATATAATATTATGTCGTAACAGACTTCTCACAGTTTCAAAATATCGTTTACTTAGTAAGTAAACGCAAAATTACGCTTTTTTGTATATTGAGGAGCGAAATATTTATTTTATCCGCAGAATAGAGACCCAAAAGTTTTCTTTTTGCCCGATAAATCACGTATCTTTGTCGCTGTAGTAAGAAACTAACGTAATAAATAAAGATATGGACAGCTTTAGCGAATTGATAAAAGTGAGACGAAGTATGCGTAAGTTTACCGAAGAAGAACTGACGCAAGATGAGGTAGTTTTATTGTTAAGGTCGGCTTTGATGTCTCCGTCTTCTAAAGGAACGCACGCATGGCAGTTTGTGGCAGTCGATGACAAGAATTTATTGCAACAACTGTCCGAGTGTAAGGATAAAGGAGCGGAACTGATAGCCGGTGCCCCTTTGGCTGTCGTAGTCTTGGCTGACCCCTATGTCAGTGATGTGTGGGTAGAAGACGCCTCGGTAGCAACCACGATGATGTTGTTACAAGCGGAGGATATGGGGTTAGGAGCGTGCTGGGTACAAGTCCGCAACCGTTCTATGGAAGACGGTAAACCTGCAGAAGAGATGGTCAGAAGCATATTAGGCATACCCGAACATTTGAGAGTGTTGTCTATTGTGGCCGTCGGGCATAAGGGCATGGAGCGTAAACCATTCAATGAGGAACGCCTCCTATGGGAAAAGGTACATATCAACGGATATCAAAATCAAGAGTAAGTGAGAATTGTTTGGATAGGTGCAGGAAACGTAGCGACCCATTTATCAATGGCGTTGGCGCAGGCAGGCCACGAAACGTTACAAGTGTTTAGTCGAACCATTGATTCGGCGAGCATACTTGCAGAGCGTTTAGGTTGTATGGCAACCGATAGGGCAGAGGAAATAGTACCTAATGCAGACGTTTACATTTTATCCATAAAAGACGATGCTATAGACGACTTGATAGAACAGGCATTGCCTAGATGTGAAGATGCGTTGTTCGTGCATACCGCAGGAAGTGTACCTATGAATGTGTTTCAACCTTATGTGCGTCATTTCGGAGTGTTATATCCCATGCAAACATTCTCGCGCACTAAACCGGTTGACTTTAAGGAGATACCTGTTTTTTTAGAAGCGTCAGATGAAGACGCTATGAAACGGTTGCGTGAGTTAGCAACTTCATGTACTGAAAAGATATACGAGTTGTCATCCGACAGACGTAAACAGTTGCATCTGGCAGCTGTGTTTGCTTGTAATTTTGTGAACGGATGTTATGCTATGGCAGAAGATCTGTTGAAAGCACAAGGATTGCCTTTCGAAATCATGTTGCCATTGATAGACGAGACTGCGCGAAAGGTCCATTCGTTAAGTCCGCTGATGGCACAAACAGGACCGGCAGCACGTGGTGATGTGGAGGTCATGAAACATCAAATCGCATTGTTGGAAGACTTGCCTGAAATGCAGGAACTCTATAAAACAATGAGTCGTTGCATATATCGTTTGAAACAAGAAAAAGATATAAAATGAACATTTATGATAAATTATGATTTGACAAAGATAAAAGCCTTGGTGTTTGATGTTGATGGCGTGTTGAGCGCAGAGACCATCGTGTTACATCCCAACGGAGAACCGATGCGAACCGTCAATATCAAAGACGGTTACGCTTTGCAGTTGGCTGTAAAGAAAGGTTTGCGCGTGGCAATTATTACCGGTGCAAAAACGGCGTCAGTCCGTCAGAGATATGAGGGTTTGGGTATTCAAGATGTTTATCTTGGATGTGCCGTAAAAATCAAGACTTACGATGAGTTCCTTGCTAAGTATGAGCTGAAGGATGAAGACGTTTTGTATATGGGTGACGATATTCCCGATTATGAGATAATGACGCGTGTCGGTTGCCCATGCGCCCCATCTGATGCCGCTCCCGAAATTAAATCCGTTGCTACATATATTTCTCACATAAAAGGTGGTTATGGATGCGGAAGAGACGTCGTAGAACAAGTGTTGCGTGCTCAAGGCAAGTGGATGTCCGACGAAAAAGCATTTGGTTGGTAAAATCAGCAGATAAAGATGATGTTAAAGAATTTAGATAAATATCAGGTCATATTAGCGAGTAATTCTCCTCGCCGTCGTGAATTGTTATCCGGTTTGGATATTGATTATACGGTGAGAGTGATGGATGACATTGATGAGAGCTATCCTGACAATCTCCCTTGTGCGGACATACCTTGTTATATATCCCGTAAGAAAGCGGAAGCTTATAAGCAACAGATGCGTCAAGACGAATTGATTATAACGGCTGATACAGTTGTTTGTGTTGGTGACACGATTTTAGGGAAACCCAAAGATGCCGATGATGCAGCCGCCATGCTCCGTTTGTTGTCAGGCAAAACTCATCAGGTTATCACAGGCGTGACCTTGTTGACAAGCGAACAGGAGAAAACATTCTCGGTAGTGAGTGATGTCACCTTTGATGATTTGAGTGATGAAGAAATAGCGTATTACGTTGCTAAATACCGTCCATTTGACAAGGCCGGTGCCTATGGTATTCAAGAATGGATAGGGTATGTAGGTGTCACGTCTTTGAAAGGTTCTTATTTCAATGTGATGGGACTGCCGGTACAACGTTTGTATAATGAATTAAAAACAATGTAAATAAGAATATGAGAAAACAATTGATTTATAGTTTGACGTGCTGCTTGATGTTGTTGATGGCCTTTACGTCGTGTGAGGAAGACAAGCATTATTCTAAGTTGCCTACGTTCAGCGGTTTTAAGTTTAGTCCGGGTGTGATCCATTCCGGAGATAGTGTTTATGTTACAGCGGTTCAACAGACGCAAGGCGATTTGCTATATAAAGCGCAATATACATGGACGGTCAATATGTCTGGAACAGACCCCATCAAAAAGGATTCTGTAGTAATCTACGATTACGATAAGTCCAATCCGCAATTTAAGTTTAAAGTCCCCGAAGGCGTTAGTGGACAACTTGTAGTTGGTTTCAGAGCGCGTTATCATTATTCGGCGACAGCACCTGAGGAAATCCGTAACGGCACAAAAGTAGAAGGACAAGGTCTTGTCGGTACCATAAAGGTAGAAAACAGTGCATTGCTGGAGGGTAGTGTCAGCGGGTCATTTCAAGAGACCATTTTCCCATAAAGGTAAGCAGTTGTTTCGTTTTTAACCTATTGCGCAGTGTAAGAGAAGTCTGTTATCTGAGCGCGCGACCAGGTGGTGCGAAAACCAAACCAACCCGATGTGAGTGGCGAAGGGTCGATATAATCAACCAATCGGTTGCCGTCAATGATATATTGAACTCTGCCATTGATACAAGACAGTTCGATGTGATACCAATGGTTAGGGATTAACAAGTGGGCAGAATCAGTATATTCGGTTAATATCTCAGGGCGAAATGAAGCATCGTCAATGCCTCGTGAGTCGCCGGAGTAACGACGAAATCTTGTTGTACTGTTGTAATTCCCACCATAACCGACATAATACATTTGAAGAGAATAGTATTGACCAAATTTCCCGCTTCGTTGGTCTGAGTTCGTAAAGATGTTGTCGGCATGAGGGTCGGATGCCATCCAAAAACAATTCAGGTCACTCAGTCTGTCAGTCGGTTTGCCTTCATCCATGATTCGGGCAGAATAAGTAATACGAACATTGCCACTCATTTTGTCTTTCCGCCAAAGCGTGAAACCTTTCGGTGCTACAATCTCTAAAGTGTCACCGTAGAATGAGAAGTACGAACTGTCGCTCTCCGATTCGATGACCCAATATAACGGGAATTCTTCTGCCGAAAGTCCGTTGGTAATAGCACTCACAGTTTGTTTGTGTGCGGACTGTTGACAACCGCAAAGCAGTATCAGTAGAATGAGAGTGCTGAACAGAGAAAGTTTATTATGACGTTGCATTATACAATTTGATTTATATATGAAAACTACAAAAGTCCTATTTGTTTGTCTCGGTAATATCTGTCGTTCATGTACGGCAGAGGAAATTATGCGACAACTCGTTTGTCAGGCTGGGCTGGAGGAGCATTTCTTTTTAGATTCTGCCGGACTTATCAACTATCATGAAGGAGAACCTGCAGATGCAAGAATGCGTGCCCATGCGTCCCGTCGAGGTTATCATATCACCCACCTATCTCGTCCTGTGAAGTATGGTGATTTCTTCGACTTTGACCTAATCGTTGGAATGGATGATAGCAACATTGCCAAGTTAAAATCATTAGCGCCCGGCATTGACGAGGAAGCCAAAGTGGTGCGCATGACTGATTACTGTCGGACAAAGGTGGTTGACCATGTTCCTGACCCTTATTATGGAGGAGATTCCGGTTTTGAGAATGTGATTGACATATTGGAAGACGCTTGTGCCGGTCTGCTTGATACCTTGTCAAAAGAAGACCGCTAATTTATGGCAAAGATAGTGTCTTTTTGCATATTATTCGTTAAATTTGCATCGTTTTTATAATAACAACTTAATACGAACGTCTATGTTGTCAGCTACACGTAAGGAGTGGAACGAGTTATATGTTTTCTTCACACTGTTACACAAAGGAAGTGTTTCACTTGGTAATGAGGAAGGCAAACCATTGGGCAGAGTTTTACCTATATATATGATTTCACGTCAGGAGCATGACGGCGAAAGGAAGTATTATGTTGAAGAAGAATTGATACGTGTCGTGTCCTCTGATAATGAGACAGAGTTCCCCCGTGAAGATTTCGGAACTGTTTCGGATATGATACTCTCAGCCCTACGAGAGAATAGAGAAGATGAAGTGGAAGCACCCGACGGTGTAGAAGGCTTTTTGGATGCCTTACGCATATTTGATATGGAAGCCCGAACAGACGATCGTACTAATTTTTATATCACTTTCCATGATGCCTCTTTCCCGCCCGTCGGATTGCGCATCTACTCACGTCTATGTGCTATGCAACCGTTGTTGGATGGTGGACGAACAGCCAACCTTAAGTTAGAACAGAGCGGTGTCCGTTTCTCACAACCTGCTGTGAATAAAATCAACTATACCGACGACCCCGAGAATCCCAATGAGGTGGCGCGTCGCATGATGTATATAGAAAGTCTCGGAGGCGTGTTGAAATATAATGACGTTGCGGACAAAATTTTCCGAAGTAATCTTGCCTTGATTGATTTGAATATAGGTCGGGTGCTAACAGAAATGGTAAGAGTGATGCACCTCGATAATATCAATAAGGTCGATGAGTTGACTGCCATTATTGAGGACCGCAATCCGTTGAAGATAAAGGAAGAGTTGATTCGTAAACATCTCTATTATCGTCATAAGATAAAAGAATTCCTGCTGGCATTGGCGTTAGGGATGAGACCATCCAAGCAATACAACGGGACAGAGTCAGCAGTGGCGGGATTTGTTATGGTCGATGCTCAAGGTAATATTCTGGTTTACCGCAAAACCGAACGCGAGGTGTTTGCCAACTATTTGTTCAAGCACACCCGTTTGGAGAAAGGCAATCCCGAAAAGGATAAGTATGGTTACTTAGAGCGCGAAAATCGTTTGTATTATTTTAAACTCAACTTGAAAGTCGCGTTTGTTAAGCGCTGATACTTAATCCTCCACGTGTTGCTCAGTCCGATATTTATCTTTTGAAAATGCCATCTTGTCGGTATATGTAGTCAATAAAATCTTTATATGCCGGACATTTCTGTAGTAATGAACCATTACCGATAAGGAAGAACTGTTTTCGGCCACGCGTAATGGCTACGTTTAATTTGCGGTCAATCCATATCCCGTCGGTCAATATAGGTTCCGACAATATAGCGAGCTGATAATATTGCTTAATCGTCGAAGAAAATAAAATAATATCCCGTTGACTTCCTTGATAGCGTTCCACAGTGTCGATGGTGATGTCGGTAGCATCGGGTAGGGCGGTTTCTGCTAAAAGATTCTTAATCATTGCTATTTGCGCACGGAAAGGTACGATGACGCCGATTCTTTTACCAATTTCAGGAGTAATGCCGTTGTCGTTGTAGAGTTTGTATAAGGTGGCAATCAAATCAACCACAACTTCAGCTTCTTTTTTATTGCTTTTATTGTTGGTGGTGACGTCCTCCGTATCGGTCACGTCAATCATACCGATGCGTGTCTTTGCCACGAACGCACTCCATTCGTCGTTGTCGTGCTTGCTGAACTCCAATGAACCGGTTTGGTGTTCCAATGGAATAATGTCGAGTTGTGAGTTATAGAAACTTTTGTTGACATAGTCGCTCAGCATTGGGTGCATTCGTCCTTGTCGGTGCAACAAGGCAACAAAATCTTCTCTTCCCAAGATGTGCTGCAACGTATGCAGTCGTTCAAAAAGTGAATTACGGCAGTTCGTTAATCCAATGGCATTCAGTGATGGAGAATTGACAGTCGATTGTTCCACTGATTGACTGACCACAGCAGGTAATTGTTTATGATCCCCGATAAGAATGAATTTCTTAATGGCACATTCCGGTAGGATAAAACTGCCGTCGTGCGCTTTTGTTCCAGCGCATAGTAATGGAAGCAGTTGTGGTTCTAAAACTTGTGATGCCTCGTCGATTATGGCCACGTCGATGGGCTTCAAGTCGAAAAGTTCGGTGTTGCCACACATGCTGCTGATGGTGCTCACGAAGATACGCACCGGCATCAAGGTCTCGTAAATTTCCTTGCGTGTTGTCGCTGAACTGATAACGTTGCAAAGCAGATGTTTTCTGTATTCTTCTTCACAGTTCAGCTCCTGGCCGATACGTATATAATCAGGTGATGGTTCAATGGTGGAAAGCATCCCACAAATTTCATCAACGGCTCTATTGGTATATGCCATCAGTAGGATGGTCTTATTATGCGCTTCAGTTAAGAATTCTTCGACCATTGACTTTAATGCAACAGACGTTTTACCTGTTCCCGGTGGACCGATAAGCAAAAAGTAATCTTTGGCTTGTTTCGCTTTTAGGACGATTCGACTAATATCATCGTTAAGGTAACTACCGTTTAGAGTAAGCGTTTTGTCACACTCCGGTGCTCTTTGCCCAAGCAGTAGCTCCTTACGTCGTCGTGGTGCTTTGAGTAATTTAAATAATCCAGAATAGGCCTGATTGAATGAACTATCCATATATCCCGGCTCAATGGCATAACGACTCGTACAATTAAAGACTTTCACGTTCCTCTGTGCGTACGATAATTTCAGTAAGAAATAATCATTGTGTATTTCTTCTATCAGGCATCTGAAGATTTGTTTGTTTATAATCAAGTCGCCCTCAGTATTGCGTTCATACAACATGACCATATCTCCTTGTCTGAAGTTAGGAAGGAAGTCCATGTCGTACTTAGGCAAATTGATGCGGATGTGAGTTACATTCCCTTTTTCATCAACCTTTGGCATGATACTCAAATCAGTAAGAATATTACCATTTTCCCATTTGGTCTGGCAGTCGCAGTTCCATGTCTCAGCAAAACCATTTGATGAATCGGGGCGTGAGTCACCAATTTTCGCAAGGATTTGTTCCCTTTCAATAAATGTGAGGAAGTGATGAAAATATTCCGCTTCTATACCATCCATTTTCTTTATAGGTCGTGTCACCTCTATAATCTGAGGACGTAAGTAGTTGATGTAAAATCTGTCATTCCTTTTATCTACGTTAAGGTGGTCTTCGTCCAATTCTTTCAAAACTTCTTCCGATTGTCCATCTCTCAGTCTGTGTTCAAGGTGTACTATCGCATTGCGTAGTGCCATCATCCTTTTGATTTCTGTACGCGGTGTGTTGATAACATAAAATTGAGGATAGCGTGAGTAGAAGAGATAGGACGACACGTCTTCATCGTTAATATCAGCGTTATGATACAATATTTCTTTGTATAGTGCCATTTGAAGACAATGTTCCAAGCGTGGATGCCGATAAGGGTATTCCTCTGCCTTTCCGCTTTTTAGTTCAATAATTTTCTTGTAGTCCGTTGTCAGCAAGTCCATACGTCCTTGAATACCTAAGGCTTCGCATACGAATGACGGCTCTAACTGCACATCAGTGTTTTTAATATCCACTTCGGCAGTACAGAAACTTTCGCGAATCGTCTTCTTGATATTATTGAATTGAAGTTGGCACTGCTCGAAGAACTGTTGGTCAATATCCTCAAGTATGGTGTAAACTATAGGAAATGTTGAGAAACTCTTGCGGAGAGATTGCAGATAACTTTCGTTGTCATGTTCTTCACCGTCTGTCACACTTTCTTCATTGACGCAGTCGTCTAAGAATTGGTTGGCGGCATTTCCGAGTTGGATGGCAGCCGACTTAGGAGCAGGGGCAAACTTATTCAGTAAATAAGTGTAGGCAGAAATACCATAAGGTCTGATACAACCGCACAATGCTGTAATATCAATGATGAAATCAGGGTCCAGAATGACCAATTCAGGTATCAGCACCTCTTCTCCGGCGCTATTTTTTATTGTTTTGACATTGATAAGATTCACCTGCGCACCTTCATATAGTTGTTCGTGTAATGCCACAAATGAATCGTTGTCCTCTGAATGATAGCACACCTTTAGTGTGGATATAGTCGGTGTCGATGTACTCGTTCCGTAAATATAATGTTCATCCCACTGCGACACAGTCAGTCGGACGCGCTTTAAAGTGGACGCGGTTTTATGTCGCTTTCTTGTTCGTGCTTTGTCCTTAGGTAATAAATCCTTTATGTTAGTAGGAATAGGTTCTTTATAAAAAACAGCTATGGCCTCACATACCGCTTTGAGGTCGTATGCGTATTCCTTTTCAATCGGAGCGTAATCCCCTGTTCGGATGCCGACGATGCGTGAACGGAAAATTTCCAAAGGAAAAGCATCGTGTTTTTCTGCTTTGCAAAGATGATGCAGTCTTGATGAAAAATTAGTGAAATCAACTTTATAGTTGGCCGTAAGCAGTTTGACACACCTCTCAAGGATGCGGTTCAGTTTGCGGTAGCGCTCATGCAAACTCTTCTCTTTATGATGAATGAGCCAAATTTCTCCGTATATCTCACTGATGGGTTCCGTCATTTTGAGAATGGTTAGAGTTAAACTTCGTCTCCATTTCCTCTGCGGAAAGGACTTGGCTCTTATATCCCCCTTTTGAATTCTTCTTACTCGGGGTTGGGATGGCACTGCGTATTAAGGAACGGTATTCTTTCCAACGCAATTGGATGAGACGGACATAATCCACCGTTTCTTGTCCTCGCATATAACCATGTATCACGTCTGCGTCATTGTAATACTGCGGTTGTGCGAGTTTCAAGATGAAGGGCTCAACATCCTTCCAAAGGTAGGGATTCTTGCCGTACTTCTTTGTCAACGTCATGGCATCGCGAACGTGAGCTGCGCCACCGTTGTAAGCCGCTAGCACAAAATTGATTCGTTCGTTTTTGTCACGAATATCATTGAAAGTGTTGCTGAGTTGTTTGATATAGCGCACCGCAGTTTTGATGTTTATTTCCGGTGTATATAGATTGTTGACGGGAACATTGAGCAATTCTGCAGTCCCCGGCATAATCTGCATCAGACCGATGGCGCCGGCCCAAGAGCAGGCATGAGGATTGTAGCCGGACTCTTGATAACATTGAGCAGCCAGCAATCTCCAGTCCCATCCTATTGTCCGTGCGTGTCGTGCGAAGTGAGTGTCATAATCGGAGATGACTCCCTTTGCTCTGTTTTTAATAGGAGCTCTGAAAGTTTTGTTCGTGACGAGGACTTGATTTCTGGTCTTCTCTTTTTCTTCTATCCGTGTCCTGATGTCTGAGTTGTACCATTTGTTCAAAGCGGCAGTCAGTTCGGATGATGTTTTTCTTGTTATCCATTGTTCCCTTTCCGCTTCGAGTGAGTCGTGGCCTATACTCCATGCGCCGGCAAAGAGAAAGTCCTGTTCAATAGGGTAGGTTATAGGTATCTCAACTGCTACAAGGTCGGCATCTCCGTTTGCAAGTTTTTTTATAAGTTCCACTGTGTCGCGTGCCGTTTCCATTCTCAGTCTTACACCGATAGCGTTGGCAAATGCCTCTGCCAATTCGAATTGTAGTCCGACAAACTTCCCCTTATATTCATAATAGGTGTCAGGTCCTTGAAGTGTGATGGCAATCAGTTCATTGCTTTCTTGGATTTGCTCCAAATCGTAGAGTGGCTGTTGTGTTGTTTCTTCAGTCGCATGAAAAGAGGGTTTCTTCTTACTATTATCTTGACGATTGCACCCTGTGCATAATAGTAAGAGAACAGATATAATGAGAGTGGACACTATACACTTGCTCTTCATGGAACGGTGGGGTTGGATTTATTTTAAATGATGAAGGATATACGTCCGCATGATTTCAATAGCCTTCATGTTTTCACCCCCTTGTGGGATAATCAAGTCAGCAAATTGTTTCGTCGGTTCAATAAATTCCTGATGCATGGGTTTCAGTACTTCGCGATACCTATCCATTACCATCTGTGCCGTTCGTCCGCGTTCAATGACGTCGCGCTCTATCACTCTGATAAGCCGTTCATCTGAGTCGGTATCAACAAAAATCTTAAGATCCATCAAGTCACGCAATTCTTTCTTGGCAAGAGCCATGATACCTTCTATGATAATCACTTTGTGCGGTTCTATGTGTATCGTCTCTGCTTGGCGGTTACACTCTATATAAGAATAGGTAGGTTGTTCTATTGACACACCGTTTTTAAGGTCTTTGATGTGTTGAATCAGTAACTGCCAATCGAAAGCAGATGGGTGGTCGAAATTGATTTTATGACGTTCTTCTATTGTCATTTCCGAAGTATCATTGTAATAAGAATCTTGTGGAATCAGTGCTACATCCTCCGTTGTAAGACTCTCAACGATTTTTCTGACCACTGTCGTTTTACCTGAACCGGTACCTCCTGCTATGCCAATGATGTACATAATATAGAATCTTAGTTATTGATGGTTTAAAAAATAATAAAAAAAACTTTTTCTTTCGTCTTTGCTTTTTGGTTGTACTACCTTTGCAAAGTTAAGTAATAAATCATAAAAAAGTACTAACAAAATGATAAAACATATTGTATTGTTTCAATTAAAGACCGAAATAGACGCACAGACCAAGAAGGATGTGATGTTCAATTTTAAGAAAGGTATTGAGGAACTGAAGGCTAAGATAGGATGTATCAAGAGTATTGAAGTGGGATTGAATACCAATCCCGACGAGGACTTTGACATCGCTTTGGTCAGTGAGTTTGAATCAATGGCGGACCTTAAAACTTATGCGTCGCATCCCGACCATCTGGCGGTAGCTGCTCTTTTGAAAGACTATAAGAAGAGTCGTTCGTGTGTAGATTACGAATTTTAATCAATGGAGAAAGATATTATGAGAAAGATTATCAATAGTTGGATTAACAAAGAGGGTTATTTTTGTTTTGGATGCTGTAAGGAAAACCACGCCGGAGTGAAGATGGACTTTTATGTCGATGGTGATGAGGTGGTGAGCTATTGGAAGCCTGAGGATCGTTTCCAAGGATGGATTGATACTTTGCATGGTGGTATTCAAGCTGTCCTGCTGGATGAAATTTGTTGTTGGGCAGTCATGCATAAAACACAAACTTCGGGAATGACAACCCAATTGGAACTCAGATATAAACATCCTGCGTCTAGCAGTGACGCCTATCTAATGCTGAGAGCTAAGGTGACCGATGTTAGAAGAAATTTAGTAACGGTCGAAGCGTCATTGATGAACTCAGTAGGTGAACTCTGTACCCAAGCAGTATCTACCTATTTTGCGTTCCCGCCTGAAAAGTCAGAGGAAATGGGCTTTTACGGACTTTATTTGGAAGATAAAGAATTGACAGAGGCTGAAATCATCGCTTCATTATAGTTTTTTGTTGGTAATTGTAAGAAAAAGCATCGATATAATAGAAAAAAGTAAATAAAAGACTACTTTTTTACAAGTTTTGTTGGTAGCGTATAAAAATAATACTACTTTTGCTCAAAATAAACATTATGAAGAATATCTGTACATCTCATCATCATCATCCTAACGAGTAACAACGGTAGGCGTGAGTGTGTATGTGCATGAATTAAGAATAAGGGCTTGCCGTTGAAATGGCAAGCCTTCATTATTTATAATAGAAAATAATAAAGAAATATGTTAAGAATAGCAGTACAGTCAAAGGGACGTCTTTATGAAGATACCATGTCCCTATTAAACGAAGCAGGTATCAAAGTAAGTTCATCGAAAAGAACATTGTTGGTACAGTCAACCAACTTCCCAGTTGAAATTTTATATCTGAGAGATGACGATATTCCTCAGTCCGTTGCCAATGGTGTAGCCGATTTGGGTATTGTTGGTGAGAATGAGTTCGTAGAAAGGGATGAGGATGCCCAAATTATCCGTCGCTTAGGATTTAGCAAGTGTCGTCTGTCCTTAGCCATACCAAAAGGCATTGATTATCCGGGATTGTCATGGTTCAATGATAAGAAGATTGCGACGTCCTATCCGAACATTCTTCGTCGTTATATGAGTGAGAACGGTGTGCAAACAGACATTCACGTCATAACCGGTTCCGTTGAGATAGCTCCCGGCATCGGTTTGGCAGATGCAATCTTCGATATTGTCAGTTCAGGTTCAACGCTCGTAAGTAACAACCTACGTGAGGTGGAAGTGGTGATGAAAAGCGAAGCGCTGTTGATTGGCAATAAGGAACTGTCCGCAGAGAAAAAGGCAATATTGGACGAATTGTTGTTCAGAATAGAGGCCGTAAAAAGTGCAGAGGACAAGAAGTACGTGTTGATGAACGTCCCCACCGACAAAGTGAATGATATTGTTGCCGTATTGCCGGGAGCCAAAAGTCCCACAGTCATGCCGTTGGCACAAGAAGGGTGGAGCAGTGTTCACACGGTCATTGACGAAAAGAGTTTTTGGGAAATTATCTCAAAACTTAAGGAGTTGGGGGCTCAGGGAATATTGGTATTACCCATTGAGAAGATGATTCTTTAGTCATTTTAATATCAAAATGAGGAGATAACTTATGAGGATAATTAAGAATCCACAAAGAACAGAGTGGGACGAACTTTTGCAACGTCCGTTGATGAACGTTGATACGTTGCGCGATACCGTGTCAAGCATACTTGCTGAAATCAAAGCCTATGGTGATGACGCAGTCAGAAAGTATGAAAAACAGTTTGACAAGGTCGATTTGGATATTTTAGAAGTGAGTGAAGAAGAAATGAACGAGGCAGACGCTTTGGTATCACAAGAACTGAAGGATGCTTTGATTCAGGCGCACGAGAATATTCATAAGTTCCATGCAAGTCAGAAGTCAGAAAGTAAGAAAGTTGAAGTTTGCGACGGTGTGACTTGCTGGCAGAAGAATGTACCTATAGAAAAAGTTGGTTTGTATATACCCGGCGGCACCGCTCCGCTCTTCTCGACAGTACTTATGTTGGCAACGCCCGCACGCATTGCCGGTTGCCGTGAGATTGTACTATGTACCCCACCTGATAAGGAAGGGAAAGTCAACCCTGCCATTTTGTGTGCCGCACGTATTGCCGGTGTCAGCAAGATATTCAAGATAGGAGGCGTGCAAGCCATCGGTGCGATGGCATACGGAACACAAAGCGTCCCCAAAGTATATAAGATTTTCGGACCGGGCAATCAATATGTAATGGCAGCCAAACAACAAGTGTCATTACATGATGTGTCGATTGATATGCCGGCAGGACCTTCTGAGGTGGAGGTGCTGGCAGACCAAACAGCCCATCCTGAGTTTGTCGCTGCGGACTTGTTGTCACAAGCAGAACATGGTGTGGATAGTCAGGTGTTACTCATTACCGATAGTGAAGAGTTGATACAACGCGTCGAGGAGGAGGTCAATAGACAACTCCCATTATTGTCGCGTCGTGACATCGCAGAGAAGTCTTTAGCCAACAGTAAACTCATACTAGTAAAGGATATGGATGAAGCGTTGGAAATGACGAATAAGTATGCTCCGGAACATTTGATAATCGAGACAGAAAACTATATGCAGTTGGCAGATAGAATCGTCAATGCGGGAAGTGTCTTTTGTGGACCTTATTCTCCGGAAAGCGCAGGCGATTACGCTTCAGGAACTAATCACACCCTGCCGACGAATGGCTACGCGAAGATGTATAACGGTGTGAATTTGGATAGCTACAATCGTAAGATAACCTTTCAGGAGTTAAGTCCGGAAGGCGTTAAGGCAATAGGACGTACCGTTGAGATCATGGCAGCAAACGAACATTTGGACGCCCATAAAAACGCCATGACAGTCAGGTTGAATTCTTTAAAAGAGCAAAAGTGATGAAAGCATTACGAGATTTAGTAAGAAAAAACGTTTGGGAACTGAAACCATATAGTTCTGCTCGCGATGAGTATGCAGGTGTTGATGCGACCGTCTTCTTGGATGCGAACGAATGTCCTTATAACGCCCCCTACAACAGATACCCCGACCCCTTGCAGTGGGATGTTAAGAACGTTTTGTCAAAGATAAAACAAGTTGCACCCGAACAAATCTTCTTGGGGAATGGTAGTGATGAAGCCATCGATTTGGTGTTCCGCACGTTCTGTGAACCGAAGGTTGACAATGTCGTTGCCATCGCACCCACATACGGTATGTATAAGGTCTGCGCGGATATCAATGACGTGGTGTACCGATCTGTGCTGCTTGATGAAGGATTTGCGTTGAATGCCGACCGTCTGTTGGAAGCCGTCGATGAACAAACGAAAGTGATATTCATTTGTTCGCCCAACAACCCGTCCGGCAATGATCTGGAAAGGGAAGAAATCGTCAAGGTCATAGAACGCTTTCAAGGCATCGTAGTGATAGACGAAGCCTATTCCGATTACTCTTCACAAAAACCCTTCCGTTTGGAGTTGGATAAATATCCCAATATCATCGTTCTGAATACATTCTCAAAAGCGTGGGCAAGTGCCGGTATTCGTTTGGGAATGGCATTCGCGCACAAAGATATTGTCGCCTTGTTCAACAAGGTAAAATATCCGTATAATGTGAACCTCTTGACACAACAAAAGGCATTGGAGATACTCAAACGTCACTACGATATTGACAAGTGGGTGACGGTTATCAAAAATGAAAGGGCAAGTGTCATCACTGCGTTTTTGGACTTACCGTTCTGTAAAAAAGTCTATCCTACCGACGCCAATTTCTTTTTGGCGTTGATGGATGATGCGGACAAAATCTATGCGTATCTGGTTCGCAAAGGTATCATTGTCAGGAACCGTTCCAAGATAGAGTTGTGTGGCAATTGCTTACGAGTAACCATAGGAACGCCACAAGAGAATAACCAATTATTATCTGCATTACGCTCATACATGATTTGATTATGAAGAAAGTTTTATTTATCGATAGAGACGGTACTTTGATTAAGGAACCGCAAGATGAACAAATTGATGCGTTCGAAAAATTGGAGTTTGTCGAAGGCGTCATGCGCCATTTGAGTTTCATCTGTTCACATCTAGATTTCGAATTGGTCATGGTGTCCAATCAAGATGGTCTCGGCACGAGTTCTTTCCCGGAGGAAACCTTCTGGCCGGTACATAAATTTATGCTTAAAACTTTAGCAGGCGAGGGGATTGAATTCGATGATATTTTGATAGACCGTAGTTTCCCTGAAGAGAACTTACCGACACGCAAACCCGGTACGGGGATGCTGGGCAAGTACATGAATGGAGATTATGATTTGGCCAATTCCTACGTCATCGGCGACCGTGAAACCGATGCGCAGTTGGCAATAAATCTAGGTTGTAAGGCTTTAATACTCAGAGATAAGGATAACAACTCTTATAGTGACGCACGAATAAGGTATGTGCCCGATTGGCAACGCATAGCAGAACTGATTTTTGCCGGCGAACGTACGGCACAGATACGACGAACGACCAAAGAAACCGATGTTGAAATTCGATTGAACATGGATGGTACGGGAACTTGCGAAGTGTCAACCGGTTTGGGATTTTTCGACCATATGTTGGAACAAATTGCCAAACATGGAAACATCGATTTGTTCATAAGAGTTAAAGGCGATTTGCAGGTTGACGAACACCATACGATAGAGGACACCGGTTTGGCATTAGGCGAATGTCTTTTGACAGCGCTGGGAGATAAACGCGGTGTTGAACGTTATGGTTATTGTCTGCCGATGGATGACTGTTTATGTTCGGTAGCATTGGATTTTGGCGGCAGACCTTGGTTGGTTTGGGACGCGGAGTTCAAACGTGAGAAAGTTGGAGATGTTCCTACAGAGATGTTCTTACATTTTTTCAAAAGTCTGAGCGACACCGCCAAAATGAATTTGAACATCAAGGCAGAAGGGGAGAACGAGCACCATAAAATTGAAGGCATCTTCAAGGCCTTTGCCCGTAGTTTGAAAATGGCGGTAAAACGCGATATTTATCATTATCAACTGCCGTCAAGTAAGGGAGTGCTTTGATTCTTGTCGTTTGCTCATTTTCCTAATGTTAATTGACAAAAAACATAGGTCGTAAGCAGTAAACTTCTGCTAATTTTGTCGCGAAATAATAAAACTTAAATCAGACTGAAATGAAAAAACTAAGTTTCTTGTTAATGTTATTCGCTTTAATGCTGACTTTTTCAAGTGTTAAGGCACAACGTACAACAGATAAGTTAGATCGTGGATTGGTGATAGTTCCGGGAGAATCCGGTGGCAATTTCATCAGTTGGCGTATCTTCGGTGAAGAGTATTATGACACCGAATATAACTTGTATCGTGATGGTGTAAAATTGAATGAGACACCGTTAAAGGTATCCAACTATACAGATACATCCGGCAAAACAACCAACGAATATCAGGTTGCGCCCGTAGTTCGTGGCGTAGAACAAGAGAAGTGCGCTGCCGTGAAAAGTTGGGGACAGCAATATTTGTCTATACCGGTAGCAAAGGCGACTGATAGAAACGGTGAGGACGCAAGTGCTTTTTATTCATTGAATGATGTGTCGTTAGCAGACTTGGATGGCGACGGTATCACAGAGTTTATGGTAAAGCGTCCGTGTGATGCATGGAATGTAGAGCAAAATGTTCGTTTCAATCAATTGGATTGCTACGACCACAAGGGTAACAGACTATGGTGGATAGACTTAGGACCTAATATGTTGTCAGGTCCTGATGAGCAATGGGATGTTGTCGCATACGACTGGGATGGTGACGGCAAAGCCGAAGTGTTGTTGCGTGGACAAGACAATATGATTATACATCATGCCGACGGCACTACGACACTGATAGGTAATCAAACCGTTGATACCCGTTGGAGTGGTATTGAGTACACGTCTTCCGGCAATGAGTATCTTCTTTATTTAGAGGGTAAAACCGCTAAACCCTATCAGATAGGTCCCTCAGCACATCCCGATTATATGGTTTATCCGATTGCTCGTGGTAATGATTCCGATTGGGGAGCAGGTATCGTAGGTCACCGTTCAACCAAGCACTTCTTTGGTGCGCCTTTCTTGGATGGTCGTAAAGCCAGCATCTTCTTAGGTCGTGGTATTTACACCAAAGAAAAGATGGTAGCCTATGATGTCGATCCTGTTACTCATGCTTTGACTTTACGTTGGTCATGGGAGTGTAATGTCGGTGGCCCTTGGTTCGGACAAGGTTATCACAACTACGCAATCGGTGACGTCGATTGGGACGGACGTGACGAGATTATTTATGGTTCAATGGTAATAGACGATAATGGAAAGGGACTTTCAACAACCGGTTTAGGTCATGGTGATGCGCAACACTGTTCCGATTTAGACCCCTATCGTCATGGTGCAGAGCAATTCGCTTGTAATGAGAATGCACCTGCGATGAACTATCGTAATGCAACCACAGCACAGATGTATTACCGTCATGTTGCCGGCGGTGATGACGGTCGTGCCTTGTGTGCCAACTTTACCAATGCATATCCGGGAAGTGTAGGTCGTAGTGTATCTACCGGTTGGGTAAGTTCTGTTGGTGACAAGATTATCAACGAGTTGAATGGTGATGCGTTCATCAGTTGGGGCGATCTGAACCAACGAATCTATTGGGACGGAGACTTATGTGACGAGTATATGGAGAGTCCGGGTACTGAGGGCTATGCAGTGGTTTATAAACCCGGTACCGGAGCAAGGATTTTAAGCGCGTCAGGAACAAAGCTTAGCAATAGTTCTAAGAACAATCCCGGAGCTATTGGTGATATTTGGGGCGATTGGCGTGAAGAACTCGTATTGAGAGACGGCGCAAACAGCGAGTTGCGTGTTTACACAACGAACATCTATACCAACTATAGGAACTATACATTATGGCATGACCATCAGTATCGTAATGCGATGGTATGGCAATCAATGGGATACAACCAACCTCCTCACAAGAGTTATTTCTTGGGTGAAATGGAAGGTATCACAGTAGCCCCACCGCCATACACCATGACAGGAAGAACTGAAGTGAAGAACGGCGGTACAATAACTAACGAGGACAAGCACTTCATTGTTTGTGAAACCAATGATACAGAAGTAACTATTGCCGATGGAGCCAATCCTTATATCGTGACATTCAACGTGCCGACATGGGTTCAAGGAACTGCAGGAAATCATGCCACTGTCGCAGGAACTACCATCAATACAACGGTTTACACTTGTAATGTCAAGGGAGGTGCTTTAAGTGGTGCAACCAAGTTGATAAAGCAAGGTGATGGTATCTTGAACTTGCCGAAAGTCGATATGGCTCACACCGGAGAAACCAATATATGGGCGGGAACATTGAACTTTGATGGTTCAATGGTAAAGTCCCCGTTATGGTTAAACCGTTTCACCCAACTCAACTCCAATGGCGGTCATTTCATGGAAATCAAGGCCGAGTATGGTAGTACTATCCGTCCCGGAGGCGATGGCATCATCGGAGAGATAACCGTTGATTCAACTTTGGCGTTGGCGTTCGGTAGCCGTATTATTCTGGATTTGGACGGTTCAACGCTGAGTACAGATGTTTTCAAAGCAAAGAAATTGACAATAGAACGTAAGGGCGGTGTAGCATGGACCACCTACGGACCTGAATATTTGCAACCGATTATCGAAGTAAAAAGTTCTAACTTAGCTGAAGGTCAATACATTATTGGAGAAGTGGAAGAGTTAGGCGGTTCATTGGCAAATATCAGAATAGAGGGAACCGGTGACTTTAAGTATGGTTTAACACATGAAGACGGCAAAGTCATTTTGACTTTAGGTAACACACGTGGTGCAAGCAACGTACTTTGGACCGGTAGCGTGAGCACAGAATGGAATTTTGCAAAGACAGAGAATTTCGTTTTGGCAGATGACCCAGAAAAGACACCTGAAATCTTTGTTAAGGGAGATATTGTCGAGTTTAATGACGATGCCTCAAGATATGCAGTCACTATCAATGAACAATTGGAAGTAGATTCGTTCGTTGTCAATACCTCTAAGAATTACACATTGTCAGGAACAGGAGCAATCGTTAGTGGCGCTTTCTCAAAGAAAGGAACAGGAGCGGTATCCATTGCAACAGACAATACTTATACAGGTGGTAACTATCTCAGCGGTGGTGTAGTGAAAGTCTCTTCATTATCTAACAATGTTCAGGCACATGGAAACCTTGGAGCGGTAACCACCAATGCAAGCAAGTTTACTATTTCCGATGGCGCAGAGTTGCAAACCCTTGTTGGAGTGAGAAACGGTTCACCGATTCGATTCATGGGCGCTCAAGGTGGTATCATCAATAACTTAGGCGACTTTACTCAAGATGCAGCCTTTATCGGAACGACGTTGACGAAGCGAGGTGGTGGCTGGTTGAAGACCGGAGCATCCGGTGCGAGCTTGGCACGAATGATAATTGAGGAAGGAACGGTTCAAAACGGTTCAGGCAATGCCGCAAGAGTGGTTGAAATCAAGAATGGTTCATTGGTGGATAATGTATCAACATCCCATGAAATCAATATTCCCGAAGGTGGTGTAGCCTATTGGACTACCGGCAACCGTTGTACCTATACCAACAAGATTACGGGAGAAGGAGCGATTACTATTTATTCCGCTTCCGAAAAAGGAAGTGGTTGGTATGCGACACGTACGCCACTACAATTGAATCTCTCTGATTTTAATGGAACGTTGATACCTCAATCAACATACGCAGAGAATCCTATATTTACATTAGATACGTCCAATGGTATGCCGAATGGAACTATGAACATTCCGGCAGGTATGACAGTGCGGAACCACGGCAAGACTTTCCAAATCGGTAAGATGGACGAAGATGGAAGAGGTAGTTTAGGAGGTTTCTGTTCTTTCAATAACAATGGCGAAAGTGGTAGTAATACTTGGATTTTGGGTAACGATGAGGACTGGATGTGGTATGGTACTGTGACCGGTTCCGGAACCGCTGTTACAAAAGTAGGAGAAGGTAAGATGACCATTCGCGGAAAGTGGGATAATACAGGTACAGTACGTGTCAATGAAGGTGAGTTGCAAGTATTCAATGGAGTGTTAGGAACAGGACAGTTGATTATCGCGAAGGATGCGATGCTTTCAGGACGTACCGGTGACGATTTGACCAACTCATCTGTCAATATCAATGGAACTTGTCAGGTAGGTAACTCGGCGACAGCGACATCAGGTGCATTGGAATTCGGTAACAAGAACGTAACGTTCGGTTTAAGTTCTGTATTGAAAATAGGTATTGCCAAAGCTGCAACCAAAACCAATACAGGTGGTGGAAGTCTGAAGAACATCAATAGATTGTCAATGAAAGGTACGATAGTATTGCATTATGCTGACGATTTAGCGTTGGAAGTAGGCGACTCAGTTGTGTTGTGGCAAGCACAGACATGTACCGGTTCACCCGTTCTTGAAAGCGTAGTGATAAATGCCGAGAAGAATTTGTATTGGGATACCAAGAATTTGCTCAACGGTGTTCTTTACGTGACAGATGTACCGCCCGCAGGAATTGCAGATATTACTGTTGACGAATATGTAGAGGTGAAGGTGGTGAACGCCGGTGGTGCTGTGGCACATACCTACTCTTGTACTTATGGTAACGTAAAAGCGGAATTTGAGCGTGTGGCATTACCAAAGGGTATATATATGTTGAAGATTGATTCCGGTAAGAAGTCAGAAACCATTAAGCTACAGAAGCGTTGATAGCGTCAAATATGAATTGACATAACAAAGATATTTTTTTTATGGTGTGATGATGGGTTCTTCGCATACTCCTTTAACTCAAGGACAGTGTGTGGAGAACCCTTTTTAATTCTTGACGTTATTTAATGTGAAAAATAGTGTCAGCTATTTGTCCGATAACTCTGCTTTTATTTATATTTGCAAGGTTTTATTATAAGAGAATAAATTATCAACTTTAAAGAAAGACGATTATGGAGAAATGTTTGAAAGGTACTCGTACCGAGAAGAACTTGATGATTTCATTTGCCGGTGAGTCACAAGCAAGAATGAGATATACATACTTTGCCAGCGTAGCGAAGAAAGAAGGTTATGAGCAAATCGCGGCTATTTTCACCGAAACAGCCGACCAAGAGAAAGAGCACGCTAAGCGTATGTTCAAATGGTTGGAAGGTGGTATGGTTGAGATTACAGCCACTTATCCTGCAGGAGTTATCGGTACAACATTGGAAAACCTCAAGGCAGCAGCTGCCGGCGAACATGAAGAGTGGTCGTTGGATTATCCCAAGTTCGCTGATATTGCTGACGAAGAAGGATTCCCTTTGATTGCTGCGATGTATCGCATGATTGCCGTAGCAGAGAAAGGTCATGAGGAGCGTTACATGGCGTTCGTGAAGAACATCGAAGCCGGTAAAGTATTTGAGAAGGATGAAGAAACCGTATGGCAATGCCGCAACTGTGGTTATATCCATGTAGGCAAAGAAGCACCCGAGTCTTGTCCTGCTTGCTTGCACCCTCAAGCACACTTCGAAGTGAAAAAAGAAAACTATTAAGAAGAGAAAATCAATCGGAACAGTGGCTCTCGGCACAAACATACCGGGAGCCATTCTTTTTACCTTTGCTCTAAATGAAAAACATAATAACATCCATACACTTATTTGTCGTAATTATTGTATTTTATCTGCCATTAGTCACTGTTCGTTCTCAGTCTAATCTCAAACACCTTGTTGTTAATGGAGTATCTTGGTACGATACGAATGGCAATGTCATCAATGCGCATGGAGCCTGTGTGGTTTATGAAGGCGGGAAATATTGGCTTTTTGGAGAATATAAATCCAATAATATCAATCAATTCAACGGATTTTCATGTTATTCTTCCAATGATTTGGTAAGTTGGAAGTTCGAACGCATTGTATTGTCCGTACAATCAGATGGAATATTAGGACCGGGACGGATTGGAGAGCGCGTTAAGGTGATGCGTTGTCCCGCAACCGGAAAATTTGTGATGTTCATGCATGCTGACGATTTGAAATATAAGGACCCTTATATAGGAATTGCCATGAGCGATAGTATCAATGGTGAGTATAAAATGTTGGGCCCTATTCTATATCAAGGTAAGCCAATTAAACGATGGGATATGGGTACGTTCAAGGACAATGACGGAACCGGTTATTTATTGATACATCATGGACCAATATATAAATTAAGTGCCGATTATCTTACAGTTGATTCTAAAGTGGCGCATGTAGAAGGAATGGGCGAGTCGCCGGCCATGATAAGAAGAAATGGTCGGTATTTCTTACTCTCGTCAGGACTGACAAGTTGGGAACGTAACGATAATTTCTATTTTACATCCGAAAATATTGCCGGACCATGGATTAAGAAAGGTTTGTTCTGTCCAGAAGGAACCTTAACCCATAATTCACAAACAACTTTTATATTGAACGTTCCCGTAAAGGATGATACGATTTCGGTATTTATGGGAGACAGATGGTCGTTTCCCAAACAAAAAGCCTCTGCCACTTACGTGTGGATGCCACTAGATATAAGTGGAGATACTTTGCGCATTCCGGAATTTTGGGATAGTTGGAATGTGAATACAATAACTCCCGAACGACCTGCTGTTCAGAAAATAATAAAAGCAGATTGGATGGCACAAATAAAAGGAGAGGCATTGATATATCAATTTGTTGGTGAAAGAATAGGCTTTACCGGATTATCTGACGGCAATGGTGGTTATGCCAAGGTTGCAATCATAAATGAGAGTGACGAGGTGGTGTTTGATACTTATGTTGATTTTTATAGTAAAGTCCCCAACAGAGGTTATCGTTTCATTTCGCCTAAATTACCCCATGGTAGTTATAAGTTACTGATTGAGGTGTCGGGCGAAAATTCAGTGTGGTATGATAAAAAGAAGAACTGTTTCGGTAGTAATGGTTATAATGTCAATGTTGAAAATGTAGTTGTATTTGAATAGAATATGCGTTGTTTTAGAGTTTTACTGCTTTGTTGTATTTTGTTGTTGAATCATCACAGACTGATTTCAGCAAATTTTGTTCTAGGGGAAAAACAATCATTGTTGATAGCATTTGACAAACAAGAACAGCCGGTCGTTCATACGGCATTGGAAATCTTCTGTAGCGATTACGCTAAGGTTTTTGGAGATAGCTGTCGTGTGGTCGGCAATGGTGCTAAGTTGGTGGTCGGAACAGTAGGCGTCAGTCAGGTGGTGGAACAACTTCCCATTCGAATCAAAAAGTTGAAACGACTCAGTCAAGGCTTCCTGATTAAAGTCCTTGACGACGGCACTTTGGCAGTGGTGGGCAGTGATGCGCACGGAACAGCCTACGGACTTATGGAACTCTCCCGGTTGATAGGAGTGTCACCCTGGGAGTGGTGGGCAGACGTTACACCCGAACGTCAAGAAAATTTCGTGCTTCATAAGGGTTATGAAACCTTACAATCCCCATCAGTAGAATACAGAGGTATCTTTATCAACGACGAAGATTGGGGCTTGATGCCATGGAGTTACCGAACCTACGAGAAAGGTCATCCCAAAGGAGTGATAGGTCCAAAGACACATGAGCGCGTTTTTGAACTCATGCTCCGTCTGCGTGCCAATATGTTTTGGCCGGCAATGCACGAATGTACCCATCCGTTCTTCCTCACAGAGGGCAATCGAGAAGTCGCAGCACGTTATGGCATCTATATAGGCGGCTCGCATTGTGAGCCGATGGCATCCAGTACGGCAGGCGAATGGCCGTTGCGAGGCAATGGGGCGTATGACTATGTCAACAATGCCGATGCTGTGCGTGATTTCTGGCGACAACGTGTCAAGGAAGTAGCAGGTCAAGAAGTGATTTACACCGTCGGGATGCGAGGTGTTCATGATGGTAAGATGCAAGGTGCCAAAACCATTACCGAACAGAAGAACGTACTTCAAACGGTCATCGCTGACCAACGCCAATTACTGAAAGAGCATGTCAATGCCGATGTGACGAAAGTACCGCAAGTATTCATCCCCTATAAAGAAGTTCTGGATGTGTATCATGCCGGTTTGCAAGTGCCGGAAGACATCACCTTGATGTGGTGCGATGACAATTACGGTTATATCCGTCATTTCCCCACAGAGGCGGAGCGGCAACGCGTTGGGGGTAATGGTATCTATTATCATGTGTCCTATTGGGGGCGGCCTCATGATTATTTATGGCTCTGCACAGTGAGTCCCGGACTGATACACCAACAAATGACTGCTGCCTACGATAATGGCATCCGAAAGATGTGGGTGCTCAATGTGGGAGACATCAAACCTTGTGAATATCAAATAGAACTCTTTATGGATATGGCGTGGAATATTCAGGCCGTCAGTGAGGTGGGAGTGGAGCAACACCTGAAGAACTTTATAACACGAGAGTTCGGAGCGAAGAATGCCGGTGAGCTATTGCCGACACTCCTTGAACATTACCGTTTGTCATATATCCGTAAGCCGGAGTTTATGGGCAATACGAGGGTAGAGGAGAAAGCACCTGAATATAAAATTGTCAAGGATTTACCATGGTCGGAGACATACATCCGTCAACGCATGAGCGCCTACAAGCGCCTGTCCGATGATGTGGAACGTATCGCAAAGAATATCCCTACAGATAGAAAGACAGCTTATTATCAGTTGGTGCAATATCCTGTTCAGGCCACCGCGCAGATGAACATAAAACATTTGTCCGCACAGTTGGCACGTCATGGATTGGTGGAATGGCACGTCAGCGATGCTGCTTATGACAGTATCGTTGCCTTAACACAAAGATATAATGACGTGAAGTGGGAGGGAATTATGGATATGCACCCCCGCCGACTACCCGTATTTGCTCAAGTTAAGCATGAACAGACAGATGTCCCCTTGTCAGCGGATGTTCAACCAATAGTGACTATCAATGCGACGGATATTACAAACGATGAAGCGTTGTTATGCCCTCTTTTAGGCTATTCCGGACAGTCCGCAAAATTACCAAAAGGAGAAACCTTGTCCTTTACGTTCGATGTCGCTTTGCCCGACACGGTCGTTGTTCAATTGTCTTTTGTCCCGACACATCCCATTGAAAATGATTTACGTGTCCGTGTCACGTTTGATGACAAGGACTTAGGTACAGTCTCTTACAAGACACAAGGACGTAGCGAGGAATGGAAACAGAATGTGTTGCGCAATCAATCCATCAAGGATATGATATGTAAACCCGCTAAGAGAACCAACCATCAACTGAAAATTAAAGCTCTTGATGATGGAATAATTCTTGACAGAATACAACTATTTGTACATAAAAACGAATGAAATTTAGTCGAGAAAAAGTGAAACATCATGTTTCACTCTGAAAACCGCATCCACAAACGGTTTTTGGCGAAAAGTGAAACATGAAACATGATTTCAAAAAATTCCTGTGGGGAGGATTTTAGTAGTATTTGATTTTCAATACATTACAAAAACGCTGAAAAACGCTTCATGTTTCATGTTTCATTCTGAATTTTTGAAAATGTAAAGAATAATGAAGAAAAAAGAATTTACAAACCTTTGGCAACCAATCGCGTTTCTTCATTAAAGATAGATCCAATTTTCCCTTCAATTTTATCGCCCTTTTGAAAGAAAAATGACAGACGTCCGCCGTCACGACGACAGACGTCTCACGTTTCAACGCCGGACGTCCGGCGTTTGAGTAAGTTACGCTGTTCGTAAATTCCTCACCTTTGGCGCGGTTCTAAAATAAATTTTAATTATTTTTGCATTTAGCACGATTTATATACATTGGTTGATATGACAACACAGAGTGAAGCAGCATTGGAAAATGGTCTGATAAAGACATTGCAAAATATGAGTTATGAATATGTTGTGATTAAAGAAGAAAGCAATTTGATTGAAAACTTCAAATTACAACTGGAAAAGCATAACCAAAAAGAACTTTCAAAATACAACCGTACACAGTTTACTGATAAGGAGTTTGAGAAAATCCTCATTCACCTTGAGGGTGGTACTCGCTTTGACAAAGCGAAGAAGCTTCGCGACCTTTATCCTCTTGACACCGAGGATGGAGAACGCATTTGGGTGGAGTTCCTTAATCGTAGCCAATGGTGTAAAAACGAATTTCAGGTAGCAAATCAAATTACCATTGAAGGACGCAAGAAGTGCCGGTATGATGTTACCATTCTTATTAACGGATTACCATTAGTGCAAATAGAACTAAAGAAGAGAGGTATTGAACTGAAACAAGCATACCAACAAATTCAGCGTTATCACAAGACATCATACCACGGACTATTTGACTACATCCAAATTTTTGTAGTCTCTAACGGTGTGAATACACGATACTTTGCTAACAATCCCAATCAAGGTTACAAATTCACATTCAACTGGACAGATGCAGCAAACACACCATACAATGACCTCAATCTGTTTGCCAATGAGTTTTTTGACAAATGCACTCTTGGCAAATTGATAAGTAAATACATTGTAATGCACGAAGGCGATAAATGCCTTATGGTGTTGCGACCATATCAATTCTATGCCGTTGAAAAGATACTTGACCGTGTACAAAACACCAATAAGGACGGATATATTTGGCACACAACCGGTGCAGGCAAAACACTGACATCATTCAAGGCTGCTCAATTGGTGTCTGAAATAGACGGAATAGACAAAGTTATGTTTGTTGTTGACCGCCACGACCTTGATACTCAAACACAATCGGAATACGAAGCGTTTGAACCTGGTGCTGTAGATAATACCGACAACACATCGGAACTTATCAAACGCTTGAATGGAAATAGTAAAATCATAATCACTACAATACAGAAGCTCAACACAGCTGTATCAAAGGATTATTATAGCAATAAACTTTTGGCTGTTAGAGACAAACGGATTGTTATGATTTTTGACGAGTGCCACCGAAGTCATTTCGGCGATAGCCATAAGAATATTATGAAGTTTTTTACCAACACTCAAATATTCGGCTTCACCGGCACTCCGATATTCGTTGAAAATTCAATCGACGGGCACACTACCAAAGAAATCTTTGGCGACTGTTTGCATAAGTATCTTATAAAAGACGCTATTGCCGACGAAAACGTACTTGGTTTCTTGGTGGAATATTATACAGGCAATGTAACAACTGAATATGACGATGAGGGAAGAATGACAGAAATAGCCCAGTTTATACTCAACAACTTCAACAAATCTACATTCGACGGAGAGTATGATGCTCTTTTCGCAGTACAATCTGTTCCTATGCTGATAAAATACTATAAGATATTCAAGAGTCTTAATCCCCAAATTAAGATTAGTGCTGTATTCACCTATGGACAAAACACGAATCAGGATGATGCATACACGGGTATGAACAAAGGTTTTGAGAATGAAAGTGTTCAAGCCGATGAATTGCAAGCCATAATGGATGATTACAATAAAATGTATGGCACAGCATTTACCACAGAGAATTTCAGTGCTTATTACGATGATATAAATCTTCGTATGAAGAAGAAAAAGCCTGAAATGAAACCTCTTGACCTTTGTCTTGTGGTAGGTATGTTCTTGACTGGTTTTGACTCTAAAAAGTTGAATACGCTTTATGTTGATAAGAAACTTGAATACCACGGGTTGTTGCAAGCATTCAGTCGCACCAATCGCGTGCTTAACGAAAAGAAACGCTTTGGAAAAATCGTCTGTTTCCGCAATCTAAAGGACAATGTCGATAGTTCAATCAAACTATTCAGTAATAACTGCCCTTCGGAAGATATTCTGCGTGAACCTTTCGAAAAGGTAAAGAAAGAACTTAATGACCTTGCGATTACATTCTTAAAGAAATACCCGAAGCCACAATTCGTAGATACACTTCAAAGCGAATATGACAAGCGTGATTTTGTATTAGCTTTCCGCAACCTTATAAAAAAACAGGCTGAAATTCAAATTTACGAGGAATACGATCCTAATGATTCAAGCCTTTATATGTCCGAGCAGGAATTCAACGATTTCAAGAGCAAATACCTTGATATCGCATTGGGTGTCGTATCACCGGAACAGACAAGTGGAATAGCAGCAGAACCTGAAGCACCATACGGTGAGCCAAAGACACTTGAAGATATTGATTTCTGTCTTGAATTGCTTCATAGCGATGTAATCAATGTAGCATATATCCTTGCACTCATAGCCGACCTTAATCCGTCAAGTGATGATTACGAGGAAAAACGCAGAAACATCATTGATACAATGATTAAAGATGCCGAAATGCGTAATAAAGCGAAGTTGATTGACGGCTTTATTCAGCAGAATGTGGACGATGATAAAGAAAACTTTGAACGTGCAAAGGCAGACGGGTCAATGGATTTGGAGGCGAGACTCAACACCTATGTGAAAGAAAAACGAGAAAGAGCGATAAAAGATCTTTCGGAAGCTGAAAATATACCCGTAGATGTGCTTGTACGCTATTTGGCAGAATATGATTATCTGCAAAAGCACAAGCCTGAAATAATTCAGGAAGCCATTGCTGAACAGCATCTTGGCTTAATCAATACAAGAAAGGCTATCAAACGAGTTACCGAAAAATTACTGTTGATTATAAATACATTCTCTTGGGATTAAAAAACGAGCCAATAACATTGGCAAATTAAGAATAATAAATACTTACAATATGAGCGAAGAACTTCAGCAAAAACTGCGTAACCAACTTTGGACTGTTGCAAACACATTGAGAGGAAATATGTCAGCCGGTGAATTTATGTACTTTTCACTTGGCTTCATCTTCTATAAATATCTGTCGGAGAAAATAGAGCATTTTGCAGACACCGCCCTTGTCGATGATGAAATAACATTCAAGGAGCTTTGGAAAGTTACCGACGACGAAGATTATCTTGAACTTCAGGAAGCTGTAAAAACACAGTGCCTTGAATCTATCGGTTATTTCATTGAGCCAGAATTCTTGTTCTCTTCGGTTATCTCTTTAATCAAGAAGAAAGAGACAATACTTCCTGTTCTCGAACGTTCATTGAAGCGTATTGAGGACAGCACATTGGGACAGGACAGCGAAGAGGATTTTGGCGGTCTTTTCTCCGATATTGACCTTGCATCACCAAAGCTTGGTAAAACAACTGATGACAAGAATACTCTAATCAGCAATGTTCTTCTTGCCCTTGATGAAATCGATTTTGGTGTAGATGCAACACAGGAAATAGATATTCTTGGCGATGCATACGAATATATGATTAGCCAATTTGCAGCTGGTGCTGGAAAGAAAGCCGGTGAGTTCTACACACCTCAGGAGGTGAGCCAAATTCTTGCTGATATTGTAACTACAGGCAAGACACGCTTACGTAATGTATATGACCCTACTTGTGGCAGTGGTTCATTGCTTATTCGTGCTGCACGCAATGGCAAAGCAGAAGACATTTACGGACAGGAAAAGAACCCGACAACATTCAACCTCTGTCGTATGAATATGTTGCTTCACGGTATCAAATTCCACAACTTCCGCATTGAGAACAATGACACTCTTGAACACGATGAATTTGGCGACACGCAATTCGATGCTGTGATTGCTAACCCACCATTCTCTGCCGAGTGGAGTGCAGATGCAAAATTCAATAATGATGACCGTTTCAGCAAAGCCGGCAAACTTGCACCAAAGAGCAAAGCCGACTATGCGTTTATTCTTCACATGGTTCACCACCTTAATGAAGGTGGTACAATGGCTTGTGTTGCGCCTCACGGAGTGCTGTTCCGTGGCTCTGCCGAAGGTACAATTCGCCAATTCCTTATTGAAAAGAAAAACTATATTGATGCAATCATCGGTTTACCTGCAAACATCTTCTATGGCACATCAATCCCGACTTGTATTCTCGTCCTGAAAAAATGCCGTCAGGCTGATGACAATATACTATTTATTGATGCAAGCAAAGAATTTGAGAAGGTAAAGACTCAAAACAAGCTGCGCCCCGAACATATTGAAAAAATCGTTACCACATATCGCGAGCGTAAAGAAATTGAGAAATATAGCCACTGTGCTACTCTTGATGAAATCAAGGAGAATGACTACAACTTGAATATTCCTAGATATGTTGATACATTTGAAGAGGAAGAGGAAATCGACATCAAAGCAGTGATGGCAGACATCAAAACACTTGAAGCACAGCGTGCCGAGCTTGATGCTCAGATAGAAGTTTACTTAAAAGAGTTAGGATTAGTTGACTAATTGCAATCCTTAATGTTTAACCTAAAAGTAAACAAATGATTATGGCAAACGATAAACAAAATACAAGTCCTAATGTACCCAATTTGAGATTTCCTGAGTTCACAG
>JAGBCQ010000013.1 GCA_017937925.1 Paraprevotella sp.
GCGGTGTTCCACCTCTTCCCATTCCGAACAGAGAAGTTAAGCCCGCCCACGCCGATGGTACTGCCGACAAAGTGGGAGAGTAGGTAGCCGCCTTTTTTCAGGGAGAGCTTTTGGATTCCAATCCGAAGGCTCTCTTTTTTTGTCATCCCGACAGAGCGATAGCGACGAGGGATCTCTATGATAGCATAAACGAGATTCTTCCTCCATACGGTCGTCAGAATGACAGGGTGGAAGACTCACCTCCGGATAAGAATCAAAAATACAGGCGGGTCTCTGACGACCCGACTACCTTAGTGAACGAGCGAGAGGATGCGAGCGGTTAAGTCCTCTCGCCTGAGGAGAGAGGATTTAGGAGAGAGGTGGAGCCTCTCCTTAGGAGAAGGAGAGGACGGGTGAGGTTGTGAAAAATGTGATTGTGAGAAATGATTGTCCCTACGGATGTCTCCGTTCGTGTGGTTTCTGCTTGCCCGTTCGTTTGTTCATTTCTCTTTCGCTTGTCCGAAAGAGAAACCGAACCAAAGAGAAAGGACCCCGCCGGACATTCACATCCCTATCCGTCCACCGTCGAGACGGGTCTGCGGAACTCGCTTCGCTCAAACAGTCCTCGACTTATTCCGTCTCTCGTGGCGGCCGTCCTTAACGGGCTGTTCATTAAATGGCGGAAGAAGACCCTCCCCCGTCCCCTCCGCAAGGGAGGGGAGTTGTCATCCCGACAGAGCGATTGCGACGAGGGATCTCTATGAAACCTTAAACGAGATTCTTCCTCCCTACAGTCGTCAGAATGACAAGGTAGGGTGGTGCGGACAAAATAAGGTAGAATAACAAAAAGAGTCAGTTTTATTACCTTTATAGATCTCCCCTCCCTTGTGGTGGGGTCGGGGGAGGGTCTTCCCCCTTGTGGATGGGCAGAATGAGAAGGTAGGGTGGTGCGGACAAAATAAGGTAGAATAACAAAAAGAGTCAGTTTGATTACCTTTATAAATTTCCCCTCCCTTGTGGAGGGGACGGGGGAGGGTCTTTTTCTCCCTTGTGGAGGGGTCGGGGGTGGGTCTTTAAAACAATCCCCAACGTTTTTTGGGCTTCGGCATCTCATATTCCTCTTCCCATTCTTCACGTAGGATTTGTTCCATGCTTTTCTTTTCAGTAATCATGCGGTAGATAACACCCCAGTCGGGGATGCCGCCGACATTGCGGTCGTCAATGAATAAATCCACCTTTAGTTTACGACTGAACTGTGGGTTGTTTTCCGTACTGTCTTCCGGGAAGTCGCGGTTGACGGCATAAAATTCCACGCCACGTTCGCGACACCACTCTACAGCATCGTCCAAGAGTTTGCCTTCGCGCACGCTCCATAAAATAAGGCGATGGCGGTCGTTGATGAGTCGTTTCAGTGTCTCAATGGCAAAGGGACGTTCCCTGCCAATCTCCGGGTAGCGGTGCTCCACGATGGTTCCGTCAAAATCAATGGCTATAGTCATGCGTCTTATATATAATAAGGTGTTATCGTTGCGAAGTTAAGAAAAAAACGTTGATGTCCTAAAAGAAAGCATAAAAAAAGGGGCTGACGTTATTTTTTTTATTGAAACGCTTGCTTGTTTCAAAAGTTTGTGTAATTTTGCTCGCTGTAATATATACAATTTGAACTAACTATTTTATTAACTTAATTTCTGGAGAAATGAAAAACAGATTACTCGCTGCGATGGCGCTTTGTGCTGCCACATCGTCAACAATGCCCTTGTGGGCTTCCGAGTGGGCTGACCCTACTCTTCAAACAGTAGATCCTAACCTTGCTACCGACGGTACAGGTGGTGGTGAATACTACATCTATCATCCTTATTCAGGTCTTTGGTTGACCAATGGTAACGATTGGAATACTACTCTTTCACTAGGTGAAACAGGACAATTGATTACATTGGAGTATGACATTGACTACATCCTTGGTACACCCGGTAAGACAGGTTATGTAGCCGGACATGAGAGTGTTTATGGATGGCGCATGGTGATGTATGATGGTCCTACTAACTCAGGTTTCCATGAAATTTGGGTAAGTGGTGCTAACCGCGCATTCGTTGACCATAACCAACAAGGTCACATGTTGTGGCAATTCGCTAAGAACGATAACGGCACATACAGCATTAAGGTGTTGGACGAAGACCCAACATTCGGTTACTCAAGTGCAGACCCAACATTGATGAACGGTTATGTAGGTGTTCCTCAAGCTAGTGAACAAACTTATGTTTATCCTTGTTTGGATCCTGACCAAGCTGGTTATGAAGAGTATGACAGAGCCGGTTTGGATTGGCAATTCGTAGAGGCAGCTCAATACGAAGTGTTCGCTGCTAAGAAAGCATTCCAAAAAGGTTTGATTGCCGCTGAGGAAGTTGAAGGATTTGTTGTTCCTGAGAAATATGCTCAGTTGTATAACAATGCAGATGCCACTATAGAGGAAATCGAAGAAGCTACAGCTGCTTTGGCAGAAGAAGTTGTTACTTACAAATACTCTTTGGCAACTCCTGAAAATCCGATTGAAATAACAGAGAAAATCAATAACGCAGACTTCTCAACAGGTAATACAAATGGTTGGACCGTTGTCGGAGACATGGGATTCTGTACACGTTCAGATGCGAATATTGATGGACGAACCATTAGTAATTATCCTGAAAAATGGATAGCGTCAGGAAATAACTTGGCAAACCATAGCATATATCAAACGATATCTGGACTTCCAAATGGTACGTATAAACTAACTGCTGATATTCATCTTGATAAGCAAAACGACACAGAACTTCTTGTGGAAGGATATTATCTTTTCGGTAAAGGATTAGGTGAAGAAGTAAGAGATACTCAACCAATTCCGGCAGATCCGGCAGGTGCGGCAGCTTTGTTCGTTACTCACACAGTCGAGTTTGAGGTAATAGACGGTACTGCTACAATCGGTGTACGCTTCGAGAATGTTGTTGGTAACTGGTCAGGTGTTGATAACTTCCAATTGTTCTACCTTGGTGGTGGCGGTGACGGTGCTAAGACAATGTTGGAAGAGTTCATCGCTACAGCTCAAACCAAGATGGAGAACATCGTAAATGAGAACGCTCAATTCAGTCAAGCAGGAGAAGACCGTTACAATGCCTACATCACTTATGCTCAAGGCGTTTTGGCTGACGCGACTGCTACAGATGAAGTAATTACAGAGACTATCAAGGGCTTGCAGTTCGAGATGGATACTTTGGATATCGATGTAAAGGCTTACTCAGACTTGTATAACTTCTTGAACGGAGAGAACACCGGTTGGGGTAAGTGGGATAACGGCGCTTACGCTGAAATGGATATGCCTAACTATGAGGCTTACTTGACTGAACTTGAAGCCGGTTATGATGAACGTACATTCGTACCTGCAGCTATCGATACAGTATCTGCTACAGCTGATAAGATTTTCCGTGAGGACGTTTTGGCTGCAGCTATGTCTGCAGAGGAAGAGTTCGACCTCACTCCAATGATTGTGAACCCGAACTTCGATAAGGATAGCGCAACAGGTTGGAAGGGTACAGCATCTGCAGTATCTTGGGACGTTAACGAGCACTACAACGGTACATTCGATATTTATCAAGACATCGAAGGTTTGCCGGAAGGTACTTATAAGGTAACTTGTAAAGGTTTCTACCGCCCTGCTAACAACGACGTGATACAAGCTGCTTGGGGTGTAGAAGGTGATACTACCAACGACATCATGGGTTACTTGTACGGTAACGATGCTTCTGTTAAGTTGCACCACTGCTACGACTTCGTTTATGACGAGGCTTATGGTGGCGCTGCTCAGATTACAGGTATCGTTGACGAGGCTTACAACGGTAAATACGCTATCAACGACCGTCAAGGTTGTAGCATCGTATTCGCTAACGGTGACTTCTTGAACGAAGTAACTTGTTACGTAGGTGCAGACGGTAAGTTGCGTATCGGTGTGAAGGCAGAAGGTACATTGGTAGGTGGTAACTGGACTCCGTTCGATGAGTTCACTATCGCATACGTTCCGGGTGATGTTTCCGGTTTGGTGGCTACTTTGGAATCAAATGTGGCTGCTGCTCAAACCATGTTGAACAGCGAGGCTGTTTCTACAACTGAAGCTAAGGATGGTTTGGATGCTGCCATTACTTCTGCAAGTGCTGTATTGGAAGCAGGTTCTACAGATGCTGACGAATTGACAGCTGAAAGTGAAGCTTTGATTGCTGCTATCGAATTAGGTCAGAAGTCTATCGACTTGGTTGCTCAATTGACTACAATGGTTGAGGACGAGGTAACTAAACTTGAGGACGGTTCTTATGATGAGTTCATGGAATTGGCTGAAGGTGAGTATTACGACTTGTATGACTATGTGTATGAAGTTTACGACGAAGTAGAGTATGACTTCGAGACAGTAGCTGATGTTCAAGGCCGCATCGACCAAATTAACCTAATGCGTGCTAATATGATGCAAATAGGTTTGGGTATGAGTGATGCTTCTAATGAAAATCCTGTTAACGTAACTTCTTTGATTACAAACCCAAGCTTTACTGTTACAGGTGCAACAGGTGCTGCTGAAAACTCAAGCGCAGGTTGGACAGTAACCGGAACTGCCGGTGGTGGTAACGTAGGTGCTTTGAATGCCGGTGTTATTGAGTCTTGGAACTCAGACAACTTCGATATTTATCAAACATTGAAGGGACTTCCTCAAGGTTGGTATCGCTTGACATGTAAGGGATTCTACCGTATGTCAGATAACAATACAAGTTTGGTGGCACGTCGTGACGGTAAAGAGGAGTTGAACGCATATTTGTACGCTAAGATTGGTGATCAATATACTCAATCATTGTTGCCTTCTGTATTGGATCGTATCACTAAAGATAAGACTGACGCAGGCGACTATGTATTCGGTGGCAAGCGCGACACCTTGTTGGTAGATGGTTTGGCAGAATATGCTGACTATAAGACTATCTGTGTCATCAACAACATGGTTGGTGTAGGTGTGGCATTCCAAGAGCCGGAATCTTACAACGCAGGTATTTACTTCCATGTAGATGCTGAGGTTGCTGACGTTCAAATCGGTGTACGTAAAGATAAGCACATCGGTAACGACTGGACAATTTGGGATAACTTCCAATTGAGCTACTTCGGTAACGGAGAGGCACCGAATGCTATTGAAGGTGTAGAAAATGGCAAGGCAACTATTTTGTCAAGCTCTTGGTACACTATCGCCGGTATTAAGATTGGTACTCCTAAACAACGTGGTTTCTACATCCGCGAGGATGTGATGAGCGACGGTACTAAGCAAACTGTTAAAGTGTTTGTTAAGGACTAATCACGAGTCAATAAGATTCTAAATAATGAAGTAGGACGGCAAATTTGCCGTCCTACTTTTTTTGGACCCACCCCAACCCCTCCACAAGGGAGGGGAGAATGTCATCCCGACAGAGCGAAGCGACGAGGGATCTTATTATTGCTTGCATGAGAAAAAGATTCTTCCTCCCTACGGTCGTCAGAATGACAAGGTTGACGAGTTAGATTACCTGTATAAGTCCTCCCTCCCTTGGGAGGGGCAGGGGAGGATCTTCTCCTTCTAAATATTAGCACCACCAATTGCACCTAAAATGGCGCTCGCCACAGCGATGATGACTTTAAGGATGCTATCCCAAATGTTTTTGTTCATAAGCGTAGTTTTTAATAATTACCAATATATAATGACCAACCGGCCTTCACCTCTGCCATAACAGCCTTCTTGCCACACTCCACACGACTCATAGCAGCAACGAGCGGTGCCATGTGAGCAGGGTTGTAAGGGTTAAGAGGTACGTCGCGAGCGAAACCGGTAAGGATGCACACCTTTTGTATGTACTCCTCAGTATGGTTGTTGTCCGTGGGCGGTGCCCAACGGTGTACGATGCGTTCGATGGTGTTGACACCATACTTATGACAGTAGGTACGCAACACGATGAATGCCGCACGATAGCCCCAAGCCATACTGCGAAAAGTGTAGAACTCCGGGTCCGGTTGTCGTTCGCTCATGCCCTGCCACAGGTCGGCAGTGCGCCGGATGTTCAGGGGATTGCAGTTTCGCAACCCCCTCGGTTCTTGATGCCCGTTCATACCGGCAGTTCATTAAACCGTTTCTTCACCTTCGGTCTCACTCTCTTCCTCCTCGATGAAATCCACACGTTGCAAGGAGATGTCGCTGTTGCCGAGAGCGATGGACGACTTCAACTTCTTGTTAGGCGTGAAGTACACCTTCAGACGTTTCATGTAAGAGGTGTTATAGTCCTCAGCTGTTTCGCTGCCCAGTCCGTTGACGATGACGCGGAAGCAACCTATGTCGCCCAAATGCACACGCTTACCTTCCTGTAAAGCGTAGATGATTTGTTCTTGCAATGCCGACAGTACGGCAAGGCAGTCGTGGCGCGTTACGGTACATGATGAACTGATGCGTGAAGCAATCTCCTCGATGGTGATTTGGTCCATGCTGACAATCATACCGTAGTACTTGGGTGCTTCTTCACGTTTCTGCGGGTTCTTTCTCTCAATGACTTTGTAAATCATAATTTTCAGTTTTTAGTTAATAAAAGTTTGTTAATCACGTGTCTTCCGGATGACGGTGCAAAGTTATGGCGGGATGAAAACCACCCCGTCACTTTCTGCGCACTTCTGCATATTGTAGTACGTTTCTGAACGAAACTGCAAGTTAGCATTGTTTTTAAATGAGTTCACTTGCAGAAAAGATGTTAAAAAAGATGTGTAATGCATACAAATAGAATAGTTTTGGTTTTACTTCACGAAAAAATCCTTTATTTTTGCGGAGACAAACGAGGTACTCCTATGAACTTTAAAGTGTTGAACTTTACGATTTTCTGTATAAGTAATGTGGCTGACTATTTGAAGATGAATGTCAGGGATACTTATCACTGTATGAATAATGCAGGAGTCATTTCCGACTACATAGTGCCTTGCTACGATGTTTTACATTCTTTTTCGAAAGAGTATATCGTTGATGATATCATTGATTATATGAAAAAGAAAGGAGCCTTACTATCATGAGATGATGCAAGCAAACAGAACCATACTTCAACATAAATTTGCTCGTATAGTCAGTATGCTGGCAAGTCGAATGAATATATCCAACGAAATGGCACTAGGTCTTTTTTATGACTCTATAACCTTTGAATTATTAAACGAAGGTGTTGCTGACCTACATTGCATGAGTGATGAATATCTTGTAGATGAACTCTTGTTAGAGTTGAACAAAGAAACGCGTCCTACGAATCCCACAAAGTAAAGTCGTTGTCGTATCGTTCCGGACGTCCCAAGATGTCTATAATCAGTTCATACTGTCGAGGTGTGAAACTCCGTTGATAGGGTTTGAAATGCATCTCGTTGAGCCTTTGCCATAAATCCTTTTCGGACGTGAGCAAATGTAAGAACCTGCGGCGGGCATTGCGCGCTGTAGAATCGGGGAAGTAATCGGATGCCAATCGTGTGACATCATAAAAATTTTGTTTCATAATAATATAATTTTGATGATTTATAAATAAAATTTTTCCGAAGACCGGAAAATGATAGACTCCGATTCTTACTGCCGGGCATTGAATAGTATCGATACGGACAAACACTAAATAAAGACTAAAATTTATTATTGTTTGGTATATTCTTTTATGCTTCCTAATATTTTACGTAACTTGCACCCGATTTAGAAATAAACCAAAATAGAATGAAGATGAAACAATTAAAGAATGGACTTGCATTGTTCCTTTTGGGAACATTCGCCCTGACAAGCTGTGTCAGCAAGAAACAATTTACGAATCTTGAGACAGACTACAAACAATTGAAAACAAAAAGTGTGGAATTGGCAAAGTCTTATCAAGACGCAAAGGTTCAGTTGGCAGAAAGCAAGGCTAACGTGAAAAGTTTGGAAGACCGTTTGTCAGAAGCGCGTAAGAATAACGACGAGTTGAAAGCGTCATATAGTGCTTTGCAGCGTTCTTTGGATAACAGTATCCTGCAAAACACTCAAGGAAGTGTGAACATTTCCAAGTTGGTAGATGAAATCAATGCTTCCAACAAATTTATCAAGCAGTTGGTGGAAGCTAAGGATAAGTCCGATTCGTTGAATATGGTACTGACGAACAACCTGACACGTTCGTTGACGCGTGAGGAAATGCAAGAAGTAGATATTCAAGTGTTGAAGGGCGTGGTTTATATCTCTTTGGCGGACAATATGCTGTATAAGTCAGGAAGTTATGAAATCAACAGCAGAGCCGGAGAAACATTGAGTAAGATTGCAAAAATCATCAAGGATTACAAAGACTATGATGTGTTGGTTGAGGGTAATACCGACACCGACCCGATTTCACGCACCAATATCCGCAACAATTGGGACTTGAGTACACTCCGTGCTTCATCGGTTGTACAAGAGTTGCAAAACAAGTACGGTGTCGATCCGAAACGCTTGACAGCCGCCGGACGTGGAGAGTACAACCCAATCGCTTCCAATGATACTGCGTTGGGTAAGCAACGTAACCGTCGTACTCAAATCATCATCACACCGAAGTTGGATGAGTTTATGGATTTGATAGACCAAGCACCGGAGGCAACGGAAGAACCGGCGCAATAATATTGACAAAGGGGTTTGTCTCTCTAACGAGACAGCCCCTTTCCTTTTTTTTGTCATCCCTTTTCTCGTGTCATCCCGATAGAGCGTAAGACCCACCCCCGAC
>JAGBCQ010000014.1 GCA_017937925.1 Paraprevotella sp.
ACGGGTAGCGGCAAGCAGTACAGCGGCCATCCCTAATAATATGATGATGCTGGACGAATTGACGGTCAATATAAAATCATCGTATCCCATCTGAATATTACCATTCCATTTCGGTACAAAATTACCCAAAAATCAGCAAACGGAACTAAATAGCAGCTTGAAAAATCATAAATATAACTATCTGAATGTGCCATTTTGTTTAGCAAAAGGGTGGAAAATCATATTGATTATCAGCCATAAGGGTTAAATAGTTTTTCTTACAAGGAGAAACTGAATTTTGCTAAACATTTACTTCTTAGTGAGTTATCCGAGGGTATGCAAAATATTACAAATCGCTGAATACTAAAACTTTACCAACAAAAAGTATCCTGACTGTCCGGTAACGATATGGGGACTCAACTTGTGCTTAGCTTTGCCAAAAGGTTGTTTTTCAACCTCTGCAATGCACTGAATTCCAAACCTAACTCGCAGACAATCAGGATACTTTCTCCTTATCGCAATATTTCGCTTTTTTCTTTGGTGTTTATTTTAATAATTGTTTCTAATGTTTTATCTGTATCATATAAGACCTTCTCATTGCTAAAACGAACAACACGATAGCCCATCTTGTTGGATAGGGTGGGTCCTATTTAAATTTATTTATACAATCTATATATGCCTCCACACTCGCTGTTACGATATCGGTATTTGCTCCGAAACCATAGTAAACACGACCATCATGCTCTACTTGCATGTGAACCTTTCCCATATCGTCAGAGCCTTTGCTAATGGCCTGAATAGTAAATTCTTTCAATATCATCTCACGCTTGATAATGGTCTTCACTGCACGAATCGCTGCGTCAACCGGACCATTACCACTTGCGGCCGCCTCAAACTGCTCATTGGCAATGAGCAAACCTACGCTCGCTACACTCTTCACACCCTTTCCGGTAGTAACCTGCAAATAATCTAACTTGATATTGTGTGTTGCCGAACGGTCTGCGCCAGCCAATACAAGGATGTCATCATCGGTGACTTCCTTCTTCTTGTCTGCTAACTTCAAGAACTCCTCATAAATCTTATCCAGTTTCTCTCCGTCCATCTCTACACCATTGACGCTCAAGCGGTGGCGCAAAGCAGCACGTCCACTACGAGCCGTCAAAACGATAGCGTTGTCATCGATACCTACCTCTTTCGGATCCATAATCTCATATGTTGACACGTTTTTCAACACACCATCCTGATGGATTCCGCTACTGTGTGCAAAGGCATTTTTTCCAACGATAGCCTTATTGGGTTGTACCGGCATATTCATCAACGAACTGACCATACGACTTGTTGGATATATCTTAGTGGTATTGATATTAGTATGAATACCTAAATCAGGATGCGTCTTGAAAATCATGGCAACCTCTTCAAGCGAAGTATTTCCGGCACGTTCACCGATACCGTTGATAGTAACCTCTACCTGACGTGCGCCATTCAAGACACCTGCCACGGTATTGGCTGTTGCCATACCAAGGTCATTGTGACAATGGGTTGACAAAATACAACGTCCTGCGGCAAATGCATCTACATGCTCATACAGATACTTTATTTTTTCGCCATATTCGTAAGGGGTTCGAAAACCTGTCGTATCGGGAATGTTACATACGGTTGCTCCCGCTTTACATACAGCCTCAATGACACGCGCCAAATACTCATTATCTGTTCTTCCGGCATCCTCAGCATAAAATTCAACATCTTCAACATAACGCTTTGCGTATTTCACTGCCGCAACAGCACGTTCAATAATCTCATCAGGAGTACTATTGAACTTATATTTGATGTGCGAAGGACTTGTACCTATACCTGTATGAATTCGTCCACGTTTGGCATACTTCAATGCTTCGGCTGCCACATCAATGTCTTTTTGTACAGCGCGTGTCAAAGCACATATTGTAGGCCATGTCACAGCCTTTGATATTTCTATCACAGAATTAAAATCACCGGGACTTGAAACGGGGAAACCAGCTTCAATGACATCAACACCTAGTGTTTCCAATTGACGCGCCACTTGAATTTTCTCAACTGTATTCAACTGACATCCTGGCACTTGTTCACCGTCTCGCAGCGTCGTGTCAAAAATAAATAATCTGTCACTCATATACTTTAGTTTTTATCTGCATAAAAAAGAAAACCTTTCACACTTGGAAGTGGGAAAGGCTTTGAATTATTTGTACTACGCTATCATGCACTAACCACACTTCCCACTACCGTTTGTAGTCGAATACCCAAAATGGCCAATATAATAATAGCTGTGTATGTCATTCTCGCGTGTCGTATTTTGTTATCTGATTGCAAAGATAAAAGATTAAGCCATAGATTACAAGTATTTAGAGGAAAAATAACAAAAAAAGAGAGCCTTCGGATTGGAATCCAAAAGCTCTCCCTGAAAAAAAGGCGGCTACCTACTCTCCCACTTTGTCGGCAGTACCATCGGCGTGGGCGGGCTTAACTTCTCTGTTCGGAATGGGAAGAGGTGGAACACCG
>JAGBCQ010000015.1 GCA_017937925.1 Paraprevotella sp.
TCCAAATGCTGCTGGTATGCTACGGTGCTCCCAAGTTACGAAATCCCCATTAGGGATGTCCTGTGCCATTACCTGTATTGAAAGCAGTGCAATGAACATAATAAAAAACAATTTAACTTTCATAATTGTAAATTTTTAATTGGTTTATAAATAAGAAAATGATATCAATTGTCTATGTCCTCGGTGCCGTAGCATCAGTTTCAATATCGCATCATTATACACCAAATGGGATTTAATCCCATTCGTCTCTTTCCAAGAGATGAGCAGCACCGCGAACCAATAAAATAATTAATTGTGTTTCATACGCTACAAAAGTTTTAGTGCTTACCACTTCTCCCTGCGTCAGCGGTTATAATATAATAAGGTATGGAACAAAAAAGACGTGGGAGAAACTTTCGTGCTTATCCCACTATATCAGGCCTTCGCATTGCCTACGCACGAGATAAGCAACTTAGCCAGCCCACGCCATTGCGTATTATAGGAAGTATACATCAATCCCAATCGGATTGATGGCATACGGATATAATACACCCAACGCGGACGCTTCGTTGCGGTATCTTCTGTGCGTACTCAAAGTTGCGAAGTTTGATATAGTAGAAGATAACGTTTTGAAAACGTCCTTTAATGCCCCTCTCAGGGCATTGTCCATCGATGTTTTAACCAACGCCCGCCCCTCCGGGTAGGCTGAGTTATTGCAAAGATAGTGTAATTTATTGGTGCGTGATAAAAAAAGTGGGAAAAATATCTCTGCCGGTGTCTTACTCTTTCCGAAGCACAGCCACATAGCCACCACGCGGTAGCGTCTTGATTTGAGTGGAAAGATCGTCGGGAGAAACTTTGTTTAGATTCTGAATATCCCATGCCTTTGTTTCGCCCTCTTTGTTAGCATAGGTGGTAACGCTCCATTCGCCACCGCCAAGAAAAGTCCAATCAATGTGTAGCGTTTGTGGTTCGTTCAGTCCGTTAAGAACAGCTACATACCAAGTATTACCCGAGCGTCGTGCTATGGCTACCGATTTACTCGGATAGCCACCCAATAGTTTAGTGTCGTCCCATACCACAGGCAAGTCCGAAATGAATGAGCGGACCGCTTGTGGTTGTGCGGTGAAACCTTCCGGGCGATCGGCCAAATGTTGCAGAGCCGACTCAAAGACAACGAGCAGTGACAATTCGTGAGCGTCCGACGTGATGTGCGGATGTTGCGAGTCAGTGAAAGCGCAAGGCGTGTAGTCCATCGGACCAATCGCGTTGCGTGTAAAGGGCAGTGTGCAGTTGTGCCAAGCTGCGTTGTTGGTCAGAGTCCCGTTGTTGTTATACCATTCCGCGCCATAAACAGCTTCCGAACTCATGAAGTTAGGATAGGTACGTTGCCATCCTCGTGGAATGGTGCCACCATGGAAATTGACCATCAAACCATGTTTGGCAGCATCTTCAAGGATGTCAATGTAATAGTTTATCATCCCGATGCTGTCGGCTCCGAAGAAGTCCACTTTAATGCCTTTTACACCTTGTTCCTTAAGCCAACGAAATTCCTTATCTCTATTATCGGTATGGTTCAAACGATAAAGCGGGGTAGGTCCACACCATGCTGTAGAGGAGTTGTACCAAATTATTGGTTCAACGCCTTTGCTATGGCTATATGCCAAGGCGTCGTTGATGTTACCACCATTGCGCATTTTGTCCCAATCAGCGTCAATCAACACGTATGGCAGTTTGAAATTGTGTGCGAAGTCGATATATTTCTTTACCACCTGATAGTCCTCCGAACCATGATTGTATGCCCAATAAATCCATGACACCATGCCCGGTTCAATCCAAGATGTATCAGTTAATGCGCAAGGCTCGCTCACGTCGGTAATCAAGGTCGTTTCAACGATGTCTGCCAACGAGCCTATGGCAGCGATGCGCCATGGCGAGTACCATTGTGATGTGCAAGTTTGCTGCCTATCGATAAGTTCTACTTCATAAACCGACGCTTCGTTCTTATTCGACAAGAACGCACCGCAATTGCCTCTCAGAACGTTGGCTTCGGAAAGTAGAACAAATGTGGAATCGGTAGTCTCAAACAGCGCCGGAAAGCTCCACTGTCGTGTCTTGTTGTTGGCAATGCCGTCGGTGTTGGGATTATAGAAACCTTCGTAGCCTAAGGAGTAGGCTTGTGTCCAACGGTGAATGTCTGGTGCGAATACGAATTTGGTTCTTTCGTTGGTCACTACAATACCTTTTTCAGCTTGTGGAAAGTGATAGCGGAACGCCACACCGTCATTATAGACGCGCAGAATAAGGTTCAACCTTACATTGTCGGCATTCTTGAAGTGATAGATACGTTCGTTTGCCTCATTGTGGCAGTGTTTGCGCTTACCGCTCGTCATCACGTAATCGTTCACAATCTTAGTCCTTCCGGAGCGTGATATAAACGTAAAAGGGGCGTTGTCAGCGGATAGGTTCATGCCAATGTCAGTAATCTTCATGACCTCCTTATAAGTATTGCCTGTCTTGAAGGTAACTGTAAACTCGTTGTTGTCGCTATGTTCTACAGCTATGTTCTTGTTGGGCGACGTATGCAGGTTTCTATGTGTTTGGCATGATACACACAGAACGAGCAAAAGGAGTAGGGAGGTCTTGAATTTCATGACTTACTTGTTTTATCTAATGAAAAGCAGTTCTCTGTATTTGGGTAACGGCCACATCTCATCATCCACAATCAACTCAAGTTTATCCACATGATAACGGATATCCTCAATCATCGGGGCTACGGTGTCGTGGTAGGCGATGGCTCTTTCTCGGATGTCGTCAATGCGGTTTGCCACCTTGCGGTTCTCAATCATGCGGTCTGTATTTTCGGCGATGAACTTGGTGTGTTCAGATATTCTCTTGATTAAGTCGATGTTCTGTTCGTTGAGTTGTTGCGCCACATCGGTAGGGAAGATGGCTTGGATTTTATGAACGTTATCAATGAGCGTGCTTTGGTAGCGTGTGGCTACGGGGATGATGTGGTTCATGCACATATCGCCGAAGATGCGGGCTTCAATCTGTACCTTTTTAGTATAGGTTTCCCATTTGATTTCGTTGCGTGCCTCAATCTCGTAACGTTTGAAGACGTTGGTCTGTTCAAACATATTAACGCTACGCTCGTCCAAATAACGGTCGAAGATAAGCGGACAACTGCGCTCGGTGTCAAGTCCTCTGCGTTCGGCTTCCTCTTGCCACTCCTTTGAGTAACCATTACCATCAAAACGAATAGGTTTGCAGGTCTTGATGTCTTCGCGAATCACTTGAAGAATGGCTTTTGTCTTGTCCGTACCATTTGCAATGAGCATATCGACACGCTGTTTGAAGTTGGTGAGAGCTTCAGCTACCGCAGCGTTCAAGGCTATCATGGCAGCTGCGCTGTTGGCTTGTGCGCCAACGGCACGGAACTCAAAACGATTACCGATGAAAGCGAACGGCGAAGTACGGTTGCGGTCGGTGTTGTCAATCAACAACTCAGGTATTTGCGGGATGTCCAACTGTATGCTGTGCTTACCGCCCACGTTGGTCAATTCTTCTTCAGTGGAATTCTCCAAGTGGTCGAGCAGGTCGCTCAACTGTTGTCCGAGGAAAGACGAAATGATGTTGGGTGGTGCTTCGTAGCCTCCCAAACGGTGGGCATTGGTGGCACTCATGATGGATGCTTTGAGCAGTCCGTTATGACGGTGAACAGCCATCAACGTCTCCACGATGAACGTGATGAATCGTAAGTTGTCCGTCGGAGTCTTTCCGGGAGCATGGAGCAATATGCCGGTGTCGGTTGCCAATGACCAATTGTTGTGCTTACCGGAACCGTTGATGCCCGCAAAAGGTTTTTCATGTAGCAAGCAACGGAATCCGTGTTTACGTGCGATTCTTGTCATGAGCGACATCAGCAGCATATTATGGTCGATAGCGAGGTTCATCTCCTCGTAAATCGGTGCTAACTCAAATTGGTTGGGCGCAGCCTCGTTGTGGCGGGTTTTACATGGGATGCCCAACTCCAAAGCCTGAATTTCCAAATCCTTCATGAACTCAGCGACACGTCCGGGTATGGAACCAAAGTAATGGTCGTCCATTTGCTGACTCTTTGCAGAGTCATGTCCCATGAGGGTGCGCCCTGTCATTAACAAGTCAGGACGAGCGGCGTACAATCCTTCGTCAACAAGGAAGTATTCCTGTTCCCAACCTAAATTGGTAATGACCTTCTTAACGTCGGGGTAGAAGTAGTGGCAAACGTCCGTCGCAGCCTTGTTCAAGGCATGCAGGGATTTTTTTAAAGGTGCTTTGTAGTCCAAAGCCTCTCCCGTATATGCAATAAAGATAGTAGGAATCATCAGCGTGTCGCCAATGACAAAGACGGGTGATGCAGGGTCCCATGCCGAATAACCGCGCGCCTCAAAGGTAGAACGTATGCCACCATTGGGAAAAGACGACGCGTCCGGTTCCTGTTGTACCAATTGTTTGCCGGAGAAGACTTCAATCATACCGCCTTGGTGGTCGTGTTCAACAAAGGCGTCGTGTTTCTCTGCCGTTCCTTCGGTGAGAGGTTGAAACCAATGTGTGCAGTGGGTAACGCCTAACCCCATAGCCCAACGTTTCATACCGTCGGCTACGATATCGGCTGTTTTAAGGTCTAAGGTGGCGCCGTTATCTATTACGTCGCACATCTTCTCGAAAACGTCAGAAGGCAGGTATTCCTGCATCTTCTTGCGAGTGAATACATATTTTGCAAAGAAGTCGGAAGGTCTTTCCTTTGGCGAAGGGACCTCAATGGCCTTTTTCTTGAAAGCTTCGCCTACGACTTCGAATCTTAATGACGATGACATAATTTATTTCTGTGTTTGTGTGTTTGTTTAATCTATGAACCGGCGAGATAGTGGTGCGAACTCCTCAATGCGTCTGTCTCTAAGGAAGGGCCACCAGCGTCGCACGTTCTCAGAGCGTTCCATATCAATTTCTACCACCATGTTCTGTGGAGTGTCCTTATCGGCACGTGCGAGTATTTCGCCTTGCGGTCCGGCTACGAAACTGCTGCCCCAGAATTGAATACCATTTGTCTGACCGGAAGGATCGGGTTCATGTCCTACACGATTGACGGCAATGACCGGCAATCCATTGGCCACGGCATGACCGCGTTGTACTGTTGTCCATGCTTCGCGTTGGCGTTCTTGTTCTTCAGGTGTGTCGCTGCTCTCGTAACCGATGGCAGTGGGGTAGATAAGCAGTTCCGCTCCTTGCAATGCCATGAGGCGTGCGCCTTCCGGATACCATTGGTCCCAACAAACTTGAACGCCTAATTTCCCCAAGGATGTTTGTATGGGGTGGAACCCCAAATCGCCGGGAGTAAAGTAGAATTTCTCATAATAAGCAGGGTCGTCGGGGATGTGCATCTTGCGATAGGTGCCGGCTATGGAGCCGTCTGTGTCGAAGACCACCGCCGTGTTGTGATACAGTCCTGCGGCTCTGCGTTCGAAGAGTGATGTCACCAACACAATGCCGAATTGTTTGGCTAATTCTCCGAAGAATCCTGTCGAAGGACCGGGGATAGGTTCTGCCAAATCAAACATGGCAGTGTCTTCTGTCTGACAGAAGTACAACGAGTTGTGTAATTCTTGCAATACGACGAGTTGTGCGCCTTGTCGGCATACTTCTTCAATGTTTTGTGCCAAACGGAGCATATTACTCTTAGTGTCGGCGGTATTGCTTTGTTGGATAAGTCCTACTTTTATCTTTTTCATATCGGAATGATTATTCTTTAGGGGTGTTCAAAACAGATAAAGGGTACTGCATGGTGCAACAGTGTAATGAACCGTGTTGCTTGATGAGCGCGCGACAATCAATGCCCACTATCTCATGTTTTGGGAAGGCTTGTTGTAATGCTTTGATGGCTTGCTCATCGTACAAGGGTTGGTTGTAGGTGGGCATCAGAACAGCCTTGTTGACAACCAAGAAATTAGCATAAGTAGCCGGCAATCGTTCGCCATCCTCGTCGTACACAGCTTCAGGCATAGGTAATGCTATCAGACGGTAAGGTTCATTCTCTAAGGTGCGGAATGACGTGAGTTGCTCCTCCATCAATCGGAGTTCTTCGTAATGTTCGTCAGTAGGGTCCTCGCATTTTACGTAGGTTATCGTATTGTTGGGACACAAACGTGCCAAAGTGTCAATATGGCTATCCGTATCGTCGCCTGCCAAATAACCATGATCGAGCCAAAGAACTTGTTGAGCGTGTAACAACGTCTTGAGACGCGCTTCAATATCGGTACGACTGAGGTACTCGTTTCGATTGGGCGACAGCAGACATTCGGATGTTGTCAGCAGGGTGCCGCACCCATCACTCTCTATCGAACCGCCTTCAAACACAAAGTCAAGACAATTGTGATAAGTACCGTTCAGTAGTCCTGTCTTGAAAAGATGTCGGTTGATTTGGTTGTCCTTATCGGCTGCGAATTTCATGCCCCAACCATTGAAACAAAAGTCTAATAGCACGGGACCGTCTGAATCGAGTAGGGTAATGAAGGCATGGTCGCGTGCCCATGTATCGTTGGTGGGACATTCACACCAAATGATGTTCGATAAGAGTTTTGACGGCAATCGTTCTTGTAATAACGTTTCTACGTGTTCTCTTTCAGGTGTTACGATGAGCAACGGTTCGCGTGACGCTATTTCGAATGCCATCCTTACGTAACATTCAGTAACTTCAGGTAACATATAGTTCCAGTCCGTTTCTTCATGAGGCCACGTCAATTGCACACCACTTTGGGGAAACCATTCCGAAGGCATAAAGCGACTTCTTATCTCTATGTCTTCCGGTGCTTCCGGCACTTCAAAACGAGCCTGAGTCCAATGTTCTACTATCCCGGAACCGGGTGTTTTGTATTGTACAGCCATAATCTGATTTACTTATGTTCGTAAACGAACCTCGCAAAGATACGAATCTTTTGTCAATAATGACTTTATTTTTATTAACTTTGTCGCTTAAATGAGCGAGATATTAAGAATAGAGCGTGCTACGTTGCAACTTGGTGAACGAACGTTGCTTCATGATTTTGACTTGACACTGAATGTAGGCGAATGGGTTTGCATCTCCGGTGAGTCGGGGTGTGGCAAGACGTCTTTGTTACGTGCGATAATGGGTTTTCTGCCGTTTCAAGCGGGGACGGTTCGTATTCAAGGTACGGAACTTTCGGCACAGACGGTGGAGCAACTGCGTAAGAAAGTGGCTTATGTCCCGCAAGAACTTTTCCTGCCGGCAGAGAGTGTTGAGGAGATGTTCCGTATCCCGTTCGGACTAAAGGCAAATAAAGGAAAGAATATCACGAGTGACAAGCGACAAAAAGTGTGGCAGGTGTTGGGCCTGAATGAGGATTTGATGCAGTTGAAAACGACTCAATTATCCGGCGGACAGCGTCAGCGCATCTTGTTGTCGATGGCGGTACTTTTGGAAAAGCCATTATTATTGTTGGATGAGCCGACGTCGGCGCTTGATGCCGAGAGTGTGGGGCGTGTGGCAGATTTATTAAAAGAAGTAGCAACTGATGCTAGGGCGATACTGACAGTGACGCACAACCATCATCTGATGGACGTTTGTGATAAACTCATTACGATATAAGGATATGGGAACTGTTGATTTGACATATTTAGGACTTGGAGCAGGTTTGTTATTGATGTTACTGCCTTTTTATTTCCTTTGGCGCTATCGTACAGGACTGCTTGGAGCTGCCGTGCTGGGTACGGTGCGAATGACAATTCAATTGCTCCTTATCGGTATCTATCTGCGTTTCCTTTTTAAGTGGGACTGTGCATGGGTCAATCTGTTGTGGATGACGGTAATGGCGCTTATTGCTTCTCACACTGCTGTAAGTAGGACTTCATTAAAACGCAGTGTCCTATTCATGCCTGTTTTTGTGGGTTTTCTTGTTACCGTTCTTTTAGTGGCAGTTTACTTTTTAGGTGTTGTGATGGGACTGGACGAGGTGTTCGCAGCTCGTTTCTTTATTCCAATAGTGGGTGTCCTTTTCGGTAATATGCTTACAGTGAATATTATGGCTGTAAACGTATATTATGGAGAGTTGAGCCGTGAACAGCAGATGTATTATTATTTATTAGGAAACGGAGCGACCCGTTTTGAGGCAACGTTGCCTTTTCTGAGGTCGGCTGTCATCAAATCTTTTTCACCTTGTATTGCAAACATGGCGGTGTTAGGTATTGTTTCGTTTCCGGGAACGATGATAGGGCAAATTCTAGGTGGAACAATCCCGGAAGTGGCTATCAAATATCAGTTGATGATAAGTGTTATTACGGTGGTGTCTGCCATGCTTTCATTGGTTATAACCATTGCATTGTCTTCTAGGCGCACTTTTGATGCCTATGGCCGACTTTTGCCGGTGTTCAGAGAAGAAAACGTTGCTAAAAAAGTATAAATCTGTCGTTTCTTTTTGTGAAGTCGTGCGCTTTTCTTATTTTTGCATAAATTTTCTATGACGTGAAAATTAAGGAAGTAGTAGCTGCCCTTGAAAGATTCGCGCCTTTGCCCTTGCAGGAAGACTATGATAATGCCGGCTTGCAAGTTGGATTGACAGAGGCGGAAGTATCAGGGGCTTTATTGTGTCTTGACGTGACTGAGGATGTGATAGACGAAGCACTGACATTGGGATGTAACTTGATTATATCCCATCATCCTTTGTTGTTTCGAGGGGTTAAATGCGTGAGCGACCGTAATATCGTGGAACGCTGTTTGCGTAGGGCTATTTGTAATGGCATCGTGATTTATTCAGCACACACCAATATGGATAATGCTGAGGACGGCGTAAATTTTAAAATCGCAGAGAAAATAGGGCTGCAACAAGTTGAGTTGCTCAATCCACGTACGGTAAAGGTGACTACTGATGGCGTGACACGTTCGGTTATGGCAGGTAACGGAGTGGTAGGTATTTTACCTTTACCGGAAGATTCGTTGGCATTCCTGCAACGTATAAAGGCCGCATTCCATATTGAATGTATGATGCACAATGAACTATTGCAACGTCCGATTCAAAAGGTTGTGATATGTGGGGGAGCAGGCGATTTTCTGCTCGATGAAGCGTTGGCAGAACAAGCAGATGCGTTTTTAACGGGAGAGATGCACTACCATTTCTACTTCGGGCACGAGCAGGAAATACAAATTGCCGTGATGGGACATTACCAGAGCGAGCAATATACGAAAGAAATTTTTTATTCAATCATAGGTGAGGCTTTCCCCGAACTGCCGGTTTACATGACGACAGCGGACACCAATCCTATTAAATATTTATAATACTTATGGCTAAAGAAGTAAAGAAAGAAGCAGTAGATCTTACTATTGAGGAAAGATTGAAGAACTTGTACGAGTTGCAGACCATGCTTTCGGAAATCGACAAGATTAAGACGTTGCGTGGTGAGTTGCCTTTGGAAGTTCAAGACTTGGAAGATGAAATCGAAGGTTTGACAACAAGAACAGAGAAAATTCGTACAGAGATTGCAGAATTGAATAGCGATATCGCTAATCGTAAGATTGCTATTGAAACGAGCAATGCAGCTATCGCAAAGTATAACGAGCAGTTGAACAATGTTCGTAACAATCGTGAGTACGAATCATTGAGCAAGGAGATTGAGTTCCAAACATTGGACGTTCAACTCAACGAAAAGCGTATTCGTGAGGCGCAGGCTGCCATCGAGCATAAGAATGAAGAAATAGCCCGTTGTGCAGAAGTGATGGAAGACCGCCGTGCCGATTTGGACGTGAAGAAGTCAGAATTGAATGAGATTGTATCGGAAACAAAAGCAGAAGAAGAAAAATTGCGTGAGCAAGCTAAAGCTTTAGAGGCTACTATCGAACCACGCTTGTTGATGTCGTTCAAGCGCATCCGTAAGAACAGCCGCAATGGTTTGGGTATCGTTTACGTGCAACGCGATGCTTGTGGTGGTTGCTTTAACAAAATTCCGCCCCAACGTCAGTTGGACATCCGTATGCGTAAGAAAATCATCGTATGCGAGTATTGTGGCCGTATCATGATAGACCCGGAATTAGCTGGTGTACAAACAGAAGTAAAACCTGTTGAGGAGAAGCCAAAGCGTCGTCGTCGCGCAGCAGCTGCTGAAGAAGCATAATTTCTTTTCATAATATTTTACGCCTCGTTATCTGCTTGATTGGATAACGAGGCGTATTGTTTAAATATTTTTAGAGTAATTGTTGTTTCATGAAATGATGCTGTGATGGTGACATTATGTCGATACAATAATTAAGGCTTCCTGCGTGCGCAAGAAGCCTTAATTTATGATGGTTATTGGAATATCTTTAGATGAGTCCGTTAGAGCCTAAGAATATCAGCATGCCATAACCCAATATAAGACCGATGAACCCCATGATAAGACCTACTTTTTGCATGTCTTTTTGTTCTATCATACCCGTAGCATGAGCCAAAGCGTTGGGAGGAGTACTGATAGGTAATACCATAGCCAAAGACGAACCGATAGCTACACCGATAAGCAATGTGCTGACACCGCCAAGTGCATCAAGACTGCCACCCATACTGCCACCGGCAATAGCAAGGATTGGAACAAGCAAAGCCGCTGTCGCTGTGTGGGAAATGAAGTTTGCCATTGCATAGCAAATCAATCCTGAACCTACAATCATTGCTACAGGTGACCATGTATGGAATGGAATAGCTTCAATCATCTTCTGAGCTAGATGTGTCTCATTAAGAGCAACACCGAGAGCAAAACCGCCGGCAACCATCCAAAGAACGCTCCAGTTGATTTCCTCAAGGTCGCGACGAGTGATGACACCGATGGCGCAGAATACTGCGACCGGAATCATAGCTACTACGTTAGAGTTGACCCCTGTGAACTTGTCTGACATCCATAGTAGAACGGTGATAGCAAAAGTGACATATACCACAATTGAGCGCCAATCTTTCTTCGCTTCTCCTTTAATATCTAAAACGATGGTCTTTTGCTTAAATGGGAACAAACGTAAAAGAAGTATCCACGCGATGAGAATCACTACGATTGTGAAAGGAAGCATGAATGTCATCCACTCACCGAAACCGATATTCATATTCAAACCTTCAGGGTCGTTCAAATATTTCAAAGCGATAGCATTGGGAGGTGTACCAATAGGAGTTCCCATACCACCTACATTGGCTGCCACCGGGATAGCCATGGCAAGACCGATACGTCCCTTGCCGTCAGCAGGGAGAGCCTTGAGTACAGGGGTCAAGAAGGTCAGCATCATAGCGGCTGTGGCAGTGTTGCTTAAAAACATAGAGAAGATGCCTGTAACGATGATAAAACCTAGAAGTACGAATCGTGACTGTGTACCGAAAGGTTTAAGCATCACGCGAGCCAGCATACTGTCCAATCCTGTTTTAGTAGCAGCAATGGCTAAGATGAAACCACCGATGAATAGCATAATAATGGGGTCTGCAAAACAGTGCATGATGGACTTGTACTTGACAGCTTGTCCTAGTTGCTCAGCGGGAATACCTTCGCTGAAAAACCATAAACTACTGTCAGAAACGCTGAGTAACAAGAGTACTACAACGGTTACAGAGGTCGTCCAAGCCGGAATGGCTTCCAGAACCCACATTAGGGTGGCGAATACAAAAATGGCAATGGTGCGTTGTTGAATCAGTGTTAATCCTTCAATACCTAATAAATCGGTAGGCATACACCAAATAGCCAATGATGTGATAATTGCTACAGCCAACTTGATGCACATGGAGACTCTACGGTCCTCGGCAAGTCGTTTGGCCTTTTTCATTTCATGATAGGCTTCGACAAGATGGAAGCCCAAGAAGTTCTTAAACATGACTTAAAAGGATTTTAATTAAAATTGCTGCAAAGGTAATGCTTTTTTGCCTGATAAATCAGGAATTTTCATACAAAAAAGACGTACTTGATAAAAAGTACGCCTCTTATATAGTAAATAGACTCCAAATATACCTTTTATTTGATAGAAATCATTTCAATGGGTTGTTCTTGTTGTTTGTCTAATGGGTGTGATTGATATTTTACCGTACTGAAATCGATTTTCTTCATGTCGATACAACGTATTGTATTGTTGAATGCAGTCTTATAATACACTTTCCGATGGGTTAAGTCAATGGCAGAAGTCCATTGAGTTGCGCTTGGAAGGTCCGGTCCCTCACCGTATGGATGTTCTATACCAATAGGAATGTCAAAGTTGTTCAAGATATGGAAACATTGTTTTACAGTTTCAAAACCGGAATCTTGCTTGGGCGCAGTGGCACGGAAAAAGGCCGCACGAACAAATCGTGATGGCGGAGTCGCATCACCGGGAAGACCGAGAAATCCTGTATTACCACCCAAAGGGCGAAGAGTGCGGTTTCCCAATCGCTGTTTAGGTGCGTCGCCTGGAAATAGATTGATGTAGTTGTTCAAATTGGTAAGGTGCCATTCAAATCCGGGAGCGTTCGTGATGACACCTACCGTGTTTTCAAAGAAATGAGGGATACCGTTGACGATTTCCAATACGACTTGTCTGCCACTTGCGTCGCCTATGCGCCAGTGTACCACTGAATTGGCATCAAGACCTACGATGCGTACGGAATGAATAGCTGCCATGACCTCATCTACATTTTTGAATTGGCTCAACATCCATTGGTTCAGTTGAAGGTCACCTATGGTTTGCGCTTTCGAACGTTCGTTGTACTCGGTATAGCTGCCGTAAGCAGGGAAGAAGAATAGGCCGGTAGAGAGTCCTTCTTCATTGATGCCTTCAGCAATAAATTCATTTCTAACTACAGACAATCCCACAACGCCATATTTGGCTACATACTTCATGCCTTCTGCGTCCTCCGGTGTGAATGAGCGTAGTTCTTGTCCTCGAGGGATGATGACATACTCGCTAGGGAGAGCCATTTGTGCGGCTTCAATAGTGCGCGCTTGAACATAACTTCCGTCTTTTGCAGTGAGTGAGATGCCGGTGCAAGCCATAGTCGGTATTATTCCACCAATAATGGCATTTAATCCGATAAATACTTTTTTCATAACAAATCCTCCTTTTACCTTAATTAAAAAATGTACAGCTTCAATGAGTGTTGCTGTGATGTGTCAAAAGTACGGCTTATTTTATCGCTTGCAACTTTTTATGGTATAAATAAGTTTAAGGTGAATTTAAAAAAGATGAAATGAAACGTGATGGTATGTTACCAGTATTTAAGAAGTTAAAAGTGTGAGAACCAACGTTAAAAATAGTCCGCAAGAAGATTTATTTCCAAATCGCTGAGATTTTAATATTTTCGTCCAAATGTTCGGGCGATTACTTTTACGCGATTCTCAGCGATTGGGATTTTCTTAAATAATTACGTCAGGTATTTGTTGGTAGTCAGGTATGTCTTGAAGGAACTCATAGGTGTTTTCTTTGTAGTTCATACGGCAGCAGTAATGTTGCAATCCGTTTGATACAATTAAATAATCCACATGCAACACCATGTTGTATCGAGAGATTTGATTGAATACTTTTTGCGTAATTTCGATATGAGGTGCTTTGTATTCTATAATAACGCGAGGGTGTGCTTGTTTGTCGTAAACTACAGTGTCGCAACGTTTTGTCGTCCCGTTGAGGTTGAGCTGAATCTCGTTGGCTATAAGTCCGGTAGGATAACCTTTCTGTTCTGTAAGATAGTGAACAAAATGTTGACGTACCCACTCTTCTGGGGTGAGTGCGACAAATTTTCGGCGTAAATCATCGAATATGAAATGACGTCCGTCGCGTTTTGTTACTTTTATTGGGTATTGTGGAAGATTTAATGCGAACATTTGCTAACTTTGCAAGGAATACTCCTCTTGTTTATCGAGGACAAAAATAAGTAAAAACGATGAAAACGAAAGCGGAAATCGTAGAAAATTGGTTGCCACGATACACTCAACATGCTCTTTCAGACTTTGGGGAGAGTGTATTACTCACTAATTTCAATAATTATGTGGATATTTTTTGTGACCAAATGGGAATAGAACATCCCGGCTATGATGCTAATATGCGTATGGCTACGGCTGATAACATTACGATAATCAATTTCGGTATGGGCAGTCCGAATGCTGCAATCATTATGGATTTGTTGAGTGCGATATCGCCGAAAGCCTGCTTGTTTTTAGGTAAGTGTGGAGGAATCTCAACAAAAACTAAGTTGGGTGATTTGATACTGCCTTTAGCAGGAATACGAGGAGAAGGAACATCGAATGATTATTATCCGCCTGAAGTGCCGGCATTGCCCGCTTTTATGTTGCAACGTGCTGTTTCTACGGCAATTAGAGATGCTCAGCGTGATTATTGGTCGGGTACGGTATATACTACTAACCGACGTATATGGGAGCATGATGAACAGTTTAAGGAATATTTGAAAGCCACCCGTGCAATGGCGGTTGATATGGAAACGGCAACACTGTTTACTTGTGGTTTTGCCAATCATATTCCTACAGGCGCATTGCTTTTGGTATCGGACAATCCGATGACACCGGAAGGCGTAAAAACCGTAGAAAGTGACAAGAAAGTGACGAATAATTTTGCGTCGGAGCATGTCGCGATAGGTATTCAGGCTTTACGACTGATACTTGGCAAACGACAGACTGTGAAACATCTTAAATTTGATTGGTAATATATAATAAGGTATAGATGGCTGTTAAGAAAGAAGGAATAACTTACGAGGAAATCGTCCGCTCCGTCAGAGCCGGTAAGTATGCGCCCATTTATTATTTAATGGGCGAAGAGGATTATTATATAGACCGTTTGAGTGAATTTATAACTGATTCAGCACTTAAAGAAGACGAAAAAGATTTCAATTTGACGGTTTGTTATGGTGCTGACGTGACGGTAGATGACGTTATAAATGCTGCAAAACGTTTTCCTATGATGGCTGAAAGGCAGGTTGTATTGGTGCGTGAAGCTCAGCAATTGGAAGAACGTGATAAGTTATCTTTCTATTTAGCTCATCCGCAACCATCTACAATTCTTATTTTGTGCCATAAACACGGTGTTTTGGATAGACGAAAGAAATTGGCGGCTGATATTCAGAAAGTAGGGGTGTTGTTTGAGTCAAAAAGACTTTATGACAACCAACTACCAAGTTTCGTTACCTCTTATTTACAGCGTAAGGACGGTATAAAAATGGATTCCAATGCTGTTTTAATGATTTGTGAGTATGTCGGAAGTGATTTGTCTCGTTTGACAGGCGAATTAGACAAACTGATATTGGCATTAAGAGAAGGGGAGAAACAAATCAATGCCGATTTTGTAGAGCGTCATGTAGGTATAAGCAAAGATTTTAACAATTTTGAACTACTGGCGGCTTTGATAGATAAGGATGTGTTGAAGGTTAATAGGATAGTAAAATATTTTAACGATAATCCAAAAGGATACTCATTACAATTTACGCTTTCAACTTTGTTCGGATTTTTCAGTAATCTGATGGTTGCTTATTACTCACCGATAAAAACGGAAGAGGGGATAGCTGAGTGGATTGAGCAACCAGTATGGCAGGTTAGAAAAAATATACTGCCGGGCTTAAAAAAGTTTTCGGGTGTAAAAACGATGCAGATAATTGAAAAAATACGCGAAACCGATGCAAAATCGAAAGGAATTGGTAATACAATTGCTGATTCTGGCGCTCTTTTAACCGAATTAACCCACTTTATTTTGCATTAAAACCCTGTTTTTTGATTTTTCTGGAGTCTTTCTAGAAATGTTAAAAAGTAACATATAATCCTTTTTAATAAGCATTTAGCGCTTTTCTTAAACGCTGAGATTTTGATATTCTGACGTGAATTATACTTCAGGTCAGAATATTTTAATATTCCAAAAAACTGAGAAAAAACGATTTTTCTCAGTTTATATTAGTGTTTGTTAACGTTTATAGAAGTGTATTCAACTTATTAAACTTTAGATATGGAGATGACATTTTTAAATCGTCACAATTGTATTTTCTTTTATAAAAACTGATTTAATAAACTAAACAAGCGTTTAATATTGATAAATCGCTGGGTTGAAATATTTAAATTAAAGTATATTCAAAAATATTTATAAAAGATATATGGTTAAAAACCAATAAGTTATAATTGCATGATTAACGTTGGAGTTTAAGTTTTTATAAGTTGCAAGGCTATATGAGATGGTTATTTAATAAAAATCCCCTTATTGCCATATATAATAAGCGAATAATCAGCATTTTAGTAATTTTATGATGTAAAATACTTTAATATCCTCTCATGACAAATCTTTATAAAGTCAAACAATACATTTCTATAGGCTTCGGTAAGATTTATAAACCTTGAATTTTATTTATTTAAAGTTGATAAAAATAAATTCAAAAATATGTTTTATAAATGTAGGACGTCCCATTTTTTATTTTTATCTTTGTGAACCATTAATTCCCCTATTGTTAGGTGGAAATATAGAGCGTTAATAATAAGAACTATGAAAGATCGTATTTTACACATCATGCGCATTGAGAATATGAGTCAGCAGGACTTCGCCCGTTCATTAGAGATTTCTCCGGCAACGTTGTCAAATATTTTCAATGGTAAAACTAACCCCACCGGAAATCATGTAGCAGCTATTCATCGTCGTTTTCCAAATATAAGTGTAGATTGGGTGATGTTCGGTGAAGGAAATATGTATAAATCATCACCCGAAAGTGAAAGTCAGGATTTAGATAGTAGTCAGAAGGACGATGAGCATATCTATATAAATAAGGTGGAAAATGAAGGTGACATCAGTCTGCAAAAGACTTTATTTAACGATGGGCAGCCCGATTATACTACCCGTCAGACCGTTTCCGATGGAAATATCCCTTCGGAATCGCCAATTCCCGTCCTTCGTGAAGTGGTAAAATATATAGACAAACCGCAACGGAAAATCACTGAGATAAGAATTTTCTTTGATGATGGAACTTATGAGGTTTTCAGTCGTTGATGGTATAAAATCCTTACAAAGTAATGACTTTTTGCTATTCTAGTCTTATTTTTCATTTCTGAAATAGTTTAAGTCACCCCTTATTTAATGAAATAATGTTGCTATCCGGTTTCTTTTAATATAATAATGTGGAAATCGGATAGTGTGTTATTAGTCCAAAACGCACCTATATGCTTTAAAAAGCAGTCTTTTCATTGTACAAAACCTAATAGTTCGTTATCTTTGTAATAAGTTACGATAAAATAAACTCAATAAGTGATGAAAAAATATATTTTGGATTTGACAGTCTCTTCAGCAGAGCATCTTCGAGATAGTTATATCCTATTAAAATTAACGCAAGAAGCACCATTGCCGGAAATGTTACCCGGTCAATTTGCTGAGTTGAAGGTTGATGGTTCAGAAAACACTTTCTTGCGCCGTCCCATTTCTATTAATTTCGTGGATATAACAGCGAATGAGGTTTGGTTCTTGGTGCATGAGGTCGGTGAAGGAACCCGTAAGCTTGGAGAATTGAAGAGAGGAGATAAATTGAATGTAGTTTTGCCATTAGGCAATGGATTTACGCTTCCTGCTTCAGTTGAAGAAAAAATATTGCTTGTTGGAGGAGGTGTTGGAACAGCTCCTTTGCTGTATATGGGTAAAGTGATGTCCGAGATGGGGTGTCGTCCCACCTTTTTATTAGGAGGTCGTTCGGCTTGCGATGTTCTGCAACTTGATATGTTCAAAGAATATGGTGACGTATATATCACGACAGAAGATGGTTCGGAAGGCGAGAAAGGCTTTGTTACTCAACATTCTATATTAAGTTCCGAGCGATTTGATAGAATATCTACTTGTGGTCCGAAACCAATGATGGTAGCAGTGGCACGCTATGCGAAAAGTAATAATATCACTTGTGAGGTATCTTTGGAGAATATGATGGCATGTGGAGTTGGTGCTTGTTTATGTTGCGTAGAGAATACTAATGAGGGTCATGTGTGTGTATGTAAAGAAGGTCCGGTATTTAATGTGAATAAATTATTATGGCAGATTTAAGCGTAAAAATAGGAGCATTGGATTTAAAGAATCCGGTGATGACAGCTTCCGGAACTTTCGGTTACGGATTGGAGTTTGCTGACTTTGTAAACCTTGAGGATATTGGTGGTATTATTGTAAAGGGTACTACGTTGAAACCACGTGAGGGTAATCCTTATCCGCGTATGGCAGAAACAGCTCAAGGAATGTTGAACTGTGTTGGATTGCAGAATAAGGGCGTTGATTATTTCTGTCAAAAGATTTATCCGCAGATAAAGGACATACAAACCAATATGATAGTGAATGTTTCGGGTTCATGTTGTGAGGATTATGCCGAATGTGCAGCTCGTATCAATGAGTTGGAGAATATTCCGGCTATAGAACTGAACATTTCTTGTCCTAATGTGAAGCAAGGTGGTATGGCATTTGGTGTGACTCCTGATGGTGCAGCATCAGTTGTTAAAGCAGTACGCGAGGCATATAAAAAGACGCTTATTGTAAAACTATCGCCCAACGTAACAGATGTTGCTGAGATAGCGCGCAGTGTAGAAGCGGCAGGTGCTGATGCTGTAAGCCTAATCAATACGTTGATGGGAATGGCTATTGATATAGAGCGTCGTCGCCCTGTTCTCTCCATTGCTACCGGAGGTTTGAGTGGACCCGCTGTAAAACCGGTGGCTTTGCGTATGGTGTGGCAAGTTGCAAAGGCTGTCAATATACCGGTTGTTGGTCTTGGTGGAATAATGAACGCACAAGATGCTATAGAGTTCTTATTGGCAGGAGCTACTGCGATAGAGATTGGTACAGCCAATTTTATTGATCCTGCCGTAACTGTAAAAGTTGCCAATGGTATCAATGAATACTTGGAGCGTCATGGTTATAAGAGCGTGAACGAAATTATCGGAGCGCTTGAGGATTAATGTGTTGATTCTTATATATCAAAGCCGTCCGACAGGAAATCGGACGGCGGAGAAATAACTTCTATTGAAGTCTTATAAAAACAATATAGTCAATAATAGAAAACAACTTTGTTACGGTAATAGTCCGTACTCGTTTTTGTATTATATAACTATATTCGTCCGAAATATAGGCAATTCTCTTATAAAAAGGAAGGCTAGTAAAGATATGTTATATTTCTTTAACAGTCTAGGACGAGTCCGTCATACGCTAAATGTATGTTGTCCGGAAGTTTGGCGTCCTCTACGTCATGCGTGTCAATATGATGACACATGTGTATGAGATAAGTTTGTTTTGCTCCTATTTTTTGAGCAAACGTACAGGCCTCTTCTATTGTTTGGTGCGAGTAGTGTTCCTTGTGTCTAAGTCCGTTGACAACCAATAAATCCAAGTTTTTCAAGTATTCCGTTTCGCTCTCATCAATTGTTTTCATGTCCGTAATATATGCCATGTTGTTGATGCGAAATCCCAATATCGGAAGTTGAGCGTGCATCACTTCTATCGGTGTAATATCCATGTCGCCAATGTTCAACCTTTCGTGCGGACGGATGTGGTGAAGTTCCAATTGTGGAATACCGGGATAGTCGTTCTCCCTAAAACAGTAGGGCAGAGCTTGTTTTAGTTGTGCTGCAGTACGTTCGAGTGTGTAAATGTTGACTTGTCCGAAAACGCTGTATGGACGTAAATCGTCCAACCCACCAACGTGGTCATAATGTTCGTGTGTAATCAAGACTGCGTCAATGCGTTGGTGTGTACAGGGTAGGATTTGTTGTCTGAAATCCGGACCGCAGTCAATAAGAATACGTGTTGAAGGTGTTTCAATCAGTGCTGACGATCTCAAACGTTTGTCTTTGAAATAGGTGCTTCTGCATGTAGGACATTGACAACCAATGAATGGTACTCCGGTACTTGTTCCGGTGCCTAAAAATGTGATTTTCATGCTTCTCCTCCGATAAAGTTGACTTCGGGATGAATGTTGATGCCAAATTTGTTTTTAACATCATTGCGCACCACGTTGCATAGTTCAAGAATATCTTTTCCTAAAGCTCCGCCTTTATTTATAAGCACTAAAGCTTGTTTGTCATGTACAGCTGCATTGCCTAATGAACGCCCTTTCCAACCGCATTGTTCAATCAACCATCCAGCCGGGATTTTAATATGTGCTTCATCAATGACATAATGGGGCGCGTTAGGGTAGTCTTGTTTAATGTGTTCAAAGACTTCACATTCTACAATCGGATTCATAAAGAAACTACCCGCATTTCCGAAATCTTTAGGGTCGGGAAGTTTGGCTTGGCGAATTTCTATGATGGTTTGTCTGAGTTGCTTCGCAGTAATTTCCTTTTCGTTAATACCTGAAGCTAACAAGGCATTTCGTATGTCGCCATAATCAAGATGAGGTTCGAATATGCGAGAGAGTTTGAACCAAACGTAAGTTACGGCATATTGTCCTTGCAATTCCTTTTTAAAAATGCTGCTACGATAACCATATTTACATTCTTCGGTCGTGAATATGCGGTTTTCGGAAGTTTTTAAGTCAACACACTCAACTTTTTGAATAACATCTTTAGCCTCCACGCCATAGGCACCGATGTTTTGTACGGCTGAAGCTCCGACTTCTCCCGGAATGAGCGATAAGTTCTCTAATCCGTAGTAACCGTTTTCTACGCAGTAGTCCACCAAATCATCCCAAACCATACCGGCTCCAACACGCAGGAAGATGTCGTTTCCGTCATTATGTGTTTCAATATCTTTGATATGAGAGTGTAAAATCACGCCTTTGTAATCGGACAAGAATAAAAGGTTACTTCCCCCACCGATATGAAGTAAAGGGCGGTCGGAAAGTCCATTGTTCAAGTGTGTAATGACTTGTTGTAAGTCATCTACGCTATCGTATGTAATAAAACGTTCTGCTTTTGCTTCTATGCCGAACGTATTATGATTTAATAAGGAGTAGTCGTGAAACTCTTTCATAATAAGTGTTTTAATTTTCGAACGATGTCAGTTTCCATTTGCCTCTACTTTTCTTAAAAGTAAGAATCTCCATCAGTCCGTTAGCTATACCACGTTTTACCATGGTAATTTTTCGAGGTTTGTTGAATGTCTGTCCGTAGTGTATGCTTGTGAGCATACCTATAGGAAGTTGTGGCTTGAACATTTGCCATTGTTCGTTATCCAACGTACCTTTCACTAGTTCATTGCCATTTTCTACATCGGTTGTAATGTAGTGTAGAGGTTTTGCTATACTTCTGTTTTGGAAGGCATCGTCGGACGCAAATCGGTTGTAGAATACAAGAAATTCACCTAGAGGCGATTTTTCTAATGTCTGCCGATGTTCTTTTGTCAAGTACCATTTCCCCGCATTGCGTTCAAAGTGGTATGAAAGTAACTGCAAGCTATCTAAAAGGATACATTCCACGTTGACTTCGTTTAAGTCTGTACGCTTCTCTAATTCCATATCCTTCTCATTTTCAAAAAACACAACGTAGAAGTCCTCATTCAAGAATAAAGGTTCGTGTTTCCACTGTTCTTTTGAAATCCAAGTGCTGTCCGATGCGTTAGTTATAAGGAATGGGAATTGCGTCCTTTCCAACTGAACTTTTTTCAATCGTGAGAACTCGAATATAAAGTCGTCAAACAACTCGTCTGCCATAATCGGCAACTCGTCGTTAATCGGGTAAACTTCAGTGATGAGTAATAAAGAATCTGCTCTTTGCTCTATCGAATCCGGAATGGCAATCACAACATCATTGTTGGTTGTTCTCGTCTTTCCGTTATGGCAAGAAACAAGGAATACCAATAAAAACAAACAGTACACGAAAAGTTTTCTCATACCGACAATGAATATAATCCCTTATAAAACCATACAAAAGTACACTTTTATTTTCAAAACAGATAAGTTTTTATGGATAAATGATTACCTTTGCATGGCTTTTTTATAAAGAACTGTAAATGTAAATATTATGATAGCTAAAATCCAAGAACTATTGGCGGAGGTGGAACAACTGCAAGCTTCCAATGTTGATGAGGTAGAAGCCCTTCGCATCAAATATTTGAGCAAGAAAGGAGCCATCAATGATTTGATGGCAGATTTCAGAAACGTGCCTGCCGAGATGAAGAAAGAGGTAGGAATGAAACTGAATGAGTTAAAGAACAAGGCACAAGAGAAAATCGCTGCGTTGAAAGAGGCGGTAGAAACCCAAGACACCGGTGCGGATGATATGGATTTGACCCGCACGGCTTATCCTATTTCTTTGGGTACACGCCATCCGCTTACAATCGTTAAGAACGAAATAGTGGACATTTTCTCACGTTTAGGGTTTACATTGGCTGAAGGACCTGAGATAGAGGACGATTGGCATGTGTATTCCTCAATGAACTTTGCCGATGACCATCCGGCTCGCGACATGCAGGACACTTTCTTCGTGGAGGCACGTCCCGACATCGTACTTCGTTCGCATACTTCATCGGTTCAAGCACGTGTAATGGAAAAGCAACAGCCACCCATTCGCGTGATTTGTCCGGGACGTGTTTATCGTAACGAGGCTATTTCTGCTCGTGCGCATTGTTTCTTCCATCAGGTAGAAGGACTTTATATCGATAAGAATGTATCATTTACTGACTTGAAACAAGTGCTTCTTCTCTTTGCACAGGAGATGTTCGGTAAGGAAACCAAAATACGTTTACGTCCTTCTTATTTCCCATTTACAGAACCTTCGGCAGAAATGGATATCAGTTGTAATATCTGTGGTGGAAAAGGATGTTCTTTCTGTAAACATACCGGTTGGGTCGAGATTCTAGGTTGTGGAATGGTGGACCCTGCTGTGTTGGAAGCAAACGGCATAGACAGTTCTGTTTACACAGGTTATGCTTTCGGTATGGGTATTGAGCGTATCACCAACTTGAAGTACCAGGTTAAAGATTTGCGTATGTTCTCGGAGAACGATACACGTTTCTTGGAAGAATTCACTTCAGCCAACTAATCAAAGCATAGATTAAGGATGCAAATAGGCTTGGAATATACTGCGATATTGAATGTTGAACAACGGCATTTGGCTGTCAATGTAGGCAGTGGCGATTTAGAAGTATTGGCAACTCCTGCAATGATTGCACTGATGGAGAATGCGTCCATGATGGCAGTTAAGGATGCATTGGAAGAAGGACAGACCACAGTGGGCGGTTACATCTCTTCATCGCACTTGAAACCTACGTCTTTGGAAGCGACGATAAAAGCTACAGCCAAATTGGTAGCAGTAGAAGGTCGCAAATTGACGTTCAAGATTACTGCCGAAGATGATGGCGGAACGATAGGTGAGGGGGAACATATACGTTTTGTGGTTGATGCCCGAAAGTTCATGTCAAAGTTACAAGGATGAGTCTATAGCGCATTTAACAAAGTAAATAAACATAACCGCCCGTTTCCAATTTGTAGAGAAACGGGCGGTTGTTATTTGATGAAAATCCTTGTTCAAACAATTCGGTTTATCTATTTCTTTTCTGTTGCCATATTAACTTTTCTTGTCAGTCGGGGCGTTTGATTGGTATCGGTTGTTTCCTCCTCATTCGGTGCGATACTCCTGTAATAGCAGTAACTATCAGCGTAGTAACCGTAATCGTACCAATAGCGGTCGTAGTTTTGCAGTGAGAATCTTGATGAAGAATAAATCCCGTCCATATACCCCTCGAAGTAGTCGGCAGAAAGTGAGTAGTCGCGAATACTGCAATCTAGGTCAGGATTGTCAAAGCGCATATAAATGATACCGTTGTTGATAGACCATGTGAAGTAGTATTCAATGACCTCTATGCGTCCTCTGTAACCTCTATAGTAATCAGTTTCATATCCGTAACCTTGAGTACCGTACATTCCTTCGGGAATAAACTCCAAGTCCGAACCAATGGCAGGAATACCGTCCACCATCATACCTAAGTCGCCAAACCATCTGCCTGATAGCAATTGACCTCTATACACGTCTTCCTCGTAACAGCTTGTGAACATTGTTACCGTTGCTGTGAGCAACATCACTTTGATATACTTAAACCACTTCATAATTCTAAGTTTTAAAAGGTTTGTATTGCAAAGTTAATCCGTTGCCGTTGCCTTTCATAAAGAATAACCCGAAAGTTCGATAGGGATTTTCCTATTTGATTTAGTCATTATCCTCATGGGGAGATTTATACATGTGAAAAGAACTAAAAAATGGGGTGTAAATGGAAGCTGATTATCAATGTGTTAGAGAAGTTGAAAAAACGGACGTCCGACGTTCGAACGCCGGACGTCTGTCGTCGCGACGGCGGACGTCTGTCAGTTTGACGACCTCAGTAGGTCGTTTTCTTGTTCTCTTGATGTTGAAGTAAAATATACCTCTTTATTGAGTCTTGATGAGGAATCTCCGTAAGAATAACGAACCGGCAGTGGTAAGAGCTACGGGATAAGCCCACCAAATACCTTGCGCACCTCCATTGAGTGAGAATGCGAAAATATAACTGAGTGGCAAGGAAATAAGGATGTAGCAAATAAAAGCATAGCGCATCAAAGGGCGCACATCGGCAATACCGCGCAATGAATTAGCAAAATTGACTTGCAAACCATCGCCCAATTGGTACAGCACGAATGGGAAAATCATGCTGATTACAATGTGACGCACCTCTGCATCATCGGTAAACCATGAACATATTACAGGTGCGAACAGCGCAATAGAACCCGCTAAAACAATACCGGCGGAAAGAATCATTAGATAACCAGAAAATGCACTTCTACGCACGTTGGGTAAGTCGTTCGTTCCATAGAAATGACTGACGCGCACAGCTACGGCTGCACCGATTCCGTAATAAATCATAAAGCAAATGGACCCGATATTGGTCATGACCTGATGGGCAGCCAGAGAGGCAGAACCTAACCAACCTTGCATAATAGCACATAATGAGAACGATGCTGTTTCCATTCCCATTTGTAAAGCTAATGGTTGTCCGAGTCGATGCAGTTGTCGGCGCAGACTCCCTACCGAGTCCTTAGAGCGAAATCCGATATGATATTTTTTATAGTCCTTTCCAACTAAGAACACAAGATATATAGCAAGGAGCATGACCAATCTTGAAAATAAGGTAGAGATACCGGCACCGAAAAGTCCCCATTCGGGGAAGGGGCCGATACCGTAAATAAGTAACCAGTTTCCTATGATGTTCAAAAGGTTAGCCATCAGCATAATCCACATGGGCGTTTGAGTTTTGCCAATGCCGTCGAAAAACTGTTTGAATCCGTTGAAAAGCGTTTGAAGGGGTAGGGATAGCAGAACAACAATGTAATATGGACGTATTTCAGGAAGTAGTTCTGTAGGTTGTCCCATCATCGGTATGAAGAAATACAAGGTGCCCATGACAATGAGCAATGCCATACCTAAAATCCCATTTATTTGCAAGCCGGCACGCAATGTCTTTCCGGCTTCCTTTATTTCGTCTTTGGCATGGAATGGTCCGACAACCGGTGTGATGGCATAAGAATATCCTAAAGCCAATACTAAGACCAATGTAATGACGTTGTTGACGAATCCCGCTGCTGCCAATGATGAAGTGCTATATTGCCCCACCATGATAGTGTCCGCTAATCCTTGCACAATGCTACCAAGTTGTCCGATGATGATAGGGACACCCAAAACCTGCAATGAGTAGATGTGTCGGCGGTATGTAACGGGATTGTTGACTTGCATGACAATATCTTTTTACGATGATGTTATTACAATGATTTAATAAGCTTTGCGGTAGAAAATACGTTTCTCGCATCGACTGTGTTTGAACCACGAACTGACCTCCCACCATAGTATTCTTGATTCTAACCAAAGGAAAGGAAGATAAAAAGTCGATTCCCCGATGGCCTTACACGAACGGTTGAACCAGTATATCTTGCACAGGATTAGAATCATGAAGAACAGAGACGTCAATCCGGTAGCTAACCATTGCTGGTGTAGGATGCTCCAAATGAGCGTACCTGCAAATGCCCAATAGAAGAGATGGATAAACAATTGTTTTAGCACGAACATGAAACGGTATGCGTTTTTTGTCTTGAAGTGGCGTCGCGTTTCATAGTAAAATGCACGTTGCAGTTGCCAGTTGGCGCTGGTGTCAGGACTTTTGCATATCATTTTGGCTTCGGACGACAAAACAACTGCTGTATTGGTTTTAGTACCGTGCCTGTTGACAAGCAGTTCCGCTGCGCCTTCAAGCAGTTTGACATCTTCAAGGAAACCTTTGTGTTCCAAAAACAAGCTTTTGCGATAAGCGAAATTCGCAGGATGACATCTGTATGCCTTATGAGTCATAGCCCATGTAAGGTATTGGAACTCATGGAACAAGTTGTAGAATGATGATTTCCTATGAAGCCATTTCTGATGCTCGGTATGATTGGCACATCCTAAAACTATTTGTGTTTTTGCGGTAAACGCTTTTGATATTTCACTGATCCAGTTTGACGTTTGTGGATAGCAGTCCGGTTCAACAAACAACACCCAATCGTAAAGAGCTGCTTTAATACCGATGGTCAGTGCCAATTTTTTCGGACTCAAATTCCGTGTGCCGGAAGGTATGAAAGTGTGTCGTAGATGCAAATATTTCAGCTCCAGATATTTGAGAACGTCCTCTGTCTCGTCGGTGGAGGCGTTGTTCACAACGATGACTTCAAATTGTTCGTAGTCCTGTTCAAGAATATGTGGCAGATTGCGACGTAACTTGTCAGCCTCATTATGAGCTATGACAACCACCGATACAGGTTCTTTGGATATGGGTGATGGTTGTGCTTTTTGTTTGCGGACGATGCGTGCCACTTTGAAATAAGAGAGGGAGAATATAAAATGTGCTGCCCATATCAACGTAAAGCAGATATAGACAGCATATTCAATTACTATAGGACAAAGCGCACTCATTTATACAAAGTCTTCGGTTGTATATCCTTTAGGCAGTTCTCTGCAATTATATCCTGATGCCATAATCTCACCGTAAGCACCGGCCGAACGTATGGCCAACAAATCGCCTCTGTGACAACGGTTCAAATCGAAAGCCTTGACAAATACATCGCTTGACTCGCAGATAGGACCTACAACATCGTAAGTCTCTTTAGGTTCGTCATTACTTAGATTCTCAATACAATGGAAGGCTTGGTACAATGCAGGGCGAATTAAGTCGGTCATACCGGAATCTACAATTGCGAATTGCTTGTAGGTCGCTTGTTTTACGTATAATACTTTCGTTATCAGACTTCCACACTGTCCTACGACGGCACGGCCTAATTCGAAATGCAGTTGTTGTCCCGGTCGCAAGTTCAAGTGTTTATGGTAAGTACGGAAATACTCGTCGAAAGAGGGGATAGGTACTTCGTTGGGATGATGATAGTCTATGCCCAAACCGCCCCCCACATTGATGTTTTGCACTTGTATGTGATGACGTTCCAACTGGTCTTGTAACTCGTTGACACGGTTGCATAATGCCACGAAGTCGCCCATTTCAAGAATTTGCGAACCGATGTGGAAATGCAGTCCGATGAACTCAACGTGATTCATGCCTGCGGCAATCTCAATGACCTTTTCCATGTCGGCCATGTCAATGCCGAACTTGTTTTCTGCCAAACCGGTGGTGATGTTGGCGTGAGTGTGAGCTCCTACGTTGGGATTGATTCGGAAGGATACTTTGGCTATCTTTCCTTTGGCTTTAGCCAACTCGTTAATGACTTCCAGTTCCGGTATGCTTTCTACGTTGAAGTAAGCAATTCCGGCATCTAATCCTAAATTGATTTCCCAATCGCTTTTGCCCACACCGGCATATACAATCTTGTGAGCCGGAAAACCGTTTTCCAAAGCAGCCTTAATTTCGCCACCGCTGACGCAATCCGCTCCAAAGCCTGCCTGACTGATGACACGCAACACTTTTGGGTTGGCATTGGCTTTGACTGCATAATGCACATGGTAGTTGCTGTGTTTGTCGGTTTCTGATTTGATGGCATCCAAAGTCTGTCGGAGTAGTTCCGTATCATAATAATAGAACGGTGTTGCCACCGTTCTGAATTTATCTATAGGGAATGAACCTTTCATTTGACTTCGATTATTTGTTGAACAACGTATCGCTAAGTGACTGAAGCGCACGTTTTTTGTCTTCTTCCTTAACCAAGAAAGAAATGTTATGGTTGCTACCACCGTACGAAATCATTTGAACAGGAATTTCCTTTAAGGCTTGGGTGGCGAGACTTTCAAAGCCAACGTTGTGCCATGCAAGGTCGCCAACAACACAGATGATACACATGTTCTCGTTGACGGTAACTGTACCGTATTTCATCAAGTCGGCAATAATATCCTTTAAGTATGATTTGTTGTCAATGGTTACGGATACACCTACTTCGGAAGTGCTAACCATATCGATACTTGTCTTGTAACTCTCGAATATTTCGAACACCTTGCGTAAGAATCCGTGAGCCAACAGCATACGGCTGGATTGGATTTGGATGGAAGTGATGTTATCCTTTGCAGCAACGGCTTTAATCTTACCATATTGAATCTCATTATTGATAATTGTACCGGGAGCCGTCGGATCCATTGTGTTGAGAAGTCTTACAGGTACTCCCGAGAACTTAGCAGGTTGGATGCAAGTAGGGTGTAGGATTTTGGCACCGAAGTATGCGAGTTCTGCCGCTTCTTCAAAATAGAGCTGACGAACGGGCTCAGTATGATCGACAATACGTGGGTCATTGTTGTGCATACCGTCAATGTCGGTCCAAATTTGTATTTCTTCACTCATCAATGCCGCTCCAATGAGACAAGCGGTATAGTCGGAACCGCCACGCAACAAGTTGTCGATTTCACCGTAAGCGTTGCGGCAGATGAAACCTTGGGTGATATAAATTTCATAACCGGGGTTTGCTTCGAATATATCAGTTGCTTTTTCCTTGATATAGTTGAAGTCCGGTTCTGAATTTTTGTCGGTACGCATGAAGTCAAGAGCCGAAAGCAGAACAGTCTTTACACCACACTCTTTAAGGTAGTTGGTTACCATATTCGTGCTGATGATTTCTCCTTGAGCCAATACCATCTTCTCTTCGAAAGATGTAAATAAGATTTTGGTGAAACTGCGTAAATAGTCAAATTCCTCCTTCAAGAACTCCAATGTCTTTTGTTTGTATTCCTCAGTGGCATACAACTCGTTGACATGAGCGCGATACTTCTGTTCCAATTGGTTGATGATGTTGTTAGCGCCTTCGGGATTCTTTTTGTAAAGGTAATCGGAAATCTCGACTAATGTGTTGGTTGTTCCTGACATAGCAGAAAGAACGACAATCTTGGAAGTGCCGTCTTGCGTAATCAGTTGGCAAACATCTTTCATTCTTTGTGCGGAACCAACAGATGTTCCACCGAATTTCATTACTTTCATATCGTGATTATGTTTTAGTTGTTATCTTCTATATCTTCTTTTATACTTTCTGATTCAATGTCTTGCGCCGGAATGTTGCCGGTTCCTGCTGATTTGATTTTTAAGAAACCATTCTCGCAGATGTAGGCGATGCCGGGAAATGCCTCCAACAATTGTTCGTTGTGAGTACTTAGAATCACCGTTGTCCCATTCTTGCTTATGTCATACAAAAGTGATGCGGCGCGCATACCGTTCTCTTTATCCAAATTGCCTGTAGGTTCATCGGCTAAGATGATGGCGGGTTTATTCAAAATGGAGCGTGCTATGCAAACACATTGTTGTTCTCCGCCCGATAGTTCGTAGGGCATTTTTTTGAGTTTGTCAAGCATCCCCACTTGTTCCAATACTTCACGGATACGAACTTCTCGCTCTTCCTTTTCCTCCCATCCGGTGGCGCGTAACACAAAACTAAGGTTGTCGTGAACGTTACGGTCGGTGAGGAGTTGGAAATCTTGAAATATGATACCGAGTTTCTTACGAAGTGATGGTATCTCTTTCCTCTCAATCTCCGTCATGTCATAATCAAGCACCATCGCTTTACCTGAATGTACATCTAATTCTCCATAGAAGGATTTTAGCAACGAACTTTTGCCTGTTCCTACCTTTCCGATGAGGTAGATAAACTCTCCCTCTCCGGCAGTAAAATTGACGTCTCTCAGGATGATGTGTTCGTCAATGGCTATGTCAACGTGTTGGTAATCGATGCGCATAAGTGTTTGTAATAAGGCGATTAGTGTTTTTGCCAACCCGGTTTGTGGCGTATCTTCAATTCTTCGACCATCTGTTCTATTCTGAGCCCTTTAGCAGTAAGCAATACGATGAGGTGGTAGAGCATATCCGAACCTTCATATATCAGGCGGTCGTTAGTGCCGTTCACAGCTTCAATGACTGCTTCCAACGCTTCTTCGCCCACTTTTTGTGCCATACGGTTAAGGCCGTCTTTGAATAGACTGGTGGTGTATGAACCTTCCGGCATTTCCTCATGTCTCTTCTCAATAAAATCTTGCAGCTCGCTTAGGAACATGAGAGGAGAGACCTCGTTGGTTTCGCCCCAACATGTATCTGTACCGGTATGACAAACCGGACCGTCAGGACGGACTTGTATCAGTAAACTGTCGTTATCACAGTCGTTCTTAATGGAAACAACATTCAAGAAGTTACCACTTGTTTCTCCTTTTGTCCAAAGGCGATTTTTTGTACGACTGAAGAACGTAACTTTTCCTGTTTCTACTGTTTTGTCGTATGCTTCACGGTTCATGTAACCCAACATCAGTACGTTTTTCGTTTCTGCGTCCTGTATGATAGCGGGTACCAATCCGTTCATTTTATCAAAGTCAATGGTCATATTATTTTGAGTTCGTTATTTTTTATATTCTTACGTTAATACCTTCGTTCTTGAGCCAAAATTTGAGTTCCGGTATCGAAATCTCTCCAAAATGGAACACGCTGGCAGCCAATGCCGCGTCGCTCTTACCTTCAACAAACGTGTCGCAGAAATGTTCTTTGCGTCCTGCACCGCCCGATGCGATGACAGGTATAGTGAGTTCTTCCGAAAGGCGCGCCAAAGCTTGGTTGGCGTAGCCGTTTTTCACACCATCATGATCCATTGAAGTAAACAATATCTCTCCGGCTCCTCTGTCGCACACCTCTTTAGCCCAATCGAATAGGGTGCGTTCCGTTTTGATGCGTCCGCCGTTCAGAAAACAATACCATCCTTCTTCGGTTTCTTTTGCATCGATAGCCACTACACACACTTGTGAACCGAAATGATTTGTAATCTCGTTTATCAGATTCGGGTTTCTAAGGGCTGCTGAATTGATGCTTACTTTGTCGGCTCCTGCATTCAGCAGTCGTTCTACGTCCGCCAACTCATTGATACCGCCACCGACAGTAAAGGGAATAGAAATTTCGGCTGCCACACGACCTACCATGTCAGTGAAAGTCTTTCGTCCTTCATGGCTGGCAGTAATGTCTAGATAGACCAATTCGTCAGCTCCTTGCTCGCTGTAGGCTTTGCCCAATTCTACGGGGTCGCCAGCTTGTCGGAGATTGACGAAGTTCGTGCCTTTAACGGTTTGTCCGTTCTTTACGTCAAGGCATGGTATGATACGTTTTGCCAAAGCCATATTCTTATCTTTGTTTTTCAGCCCAGAAGGCTAATTCGTTCAATGAAATTTTACCCTCGTAAATGGCTTTCCCAAATACGACGGAAGGTATCCCGGCATCGTTTAATTCAATGATGTCCGCCATACCACTTACACCACCGCTCGCAATGAGTGCGCACTCAGGAAATTCTTTCATGATTTCTTTATAGAGTGGGGTGGCAGGACCTTGCAACATGCCGTCCTTGCTGATTTCTGTACAAAGTACGTGTTTGATGCCTTTATCCAAGTAGTTATGAAGGAAGGGGATAAGTTGTTCGCCGCTGTCCTCTTTCCAACCGTTGATGGAAATCAGACCGTTCTTTACGTCGGCTCCTAAAATCATTCTTTCGCTACCGTATGTAGCAGCCCACGTCATGAAGGTTTCCGGTTGAGTTACAGCAATACTGCCTACAGTGACCATGCTCGCACCACACTCGAACGCAATGTGAAGGTCCTCGTCCGATTTAATGCCTCCTCCGAAATCAATCTTTAGATTCGTAGCAGATGCGATGCGTTCTAAAACGGTATGATTGACGATGTGTTTGGAACGGGCGCCATCGAGGTCCACGATGTGCAGACGCTTGAGCCCATAGTTCTCAAACTCACGAGCAACGGCAACGGGATCTTCGTTGTACGTTTTCTGTGTAGCATAATCGCCTTTGGTCAGTCGTACGCACTTACCGTCTATAATATCTATGGCGGGTACTAACTCTATCATACTGTCAAGTCTAAAAAGTTTTTGATGATTTTCTCGCCGATGCTACCGCTTTTTTCGGGATGAAACTGAGTGGCGTAGAAGTTGTCCCTTTGCAATGCTGCGCTGAAAGGAAGAATATAATCGGTAGTTGCCACAGTATGCGGGTTGACAGGTACATAGAAACTATGTACGAAATAGACGAAATCGTTCTCTTGAAGTCCTTTGAACAAATCACCTTTAAGATTGTTCAAAGTGTTCCAACCCATGTGGGGAACTTTATCTTCATGTTTATGCGGACGAAACTTAACGACATCCACGTCAAAGATGCCTAAGCAATCGGTGTCGCTCTCCTCAGAATGTCTGCACATCAGTTGTTGGCCGATACAAATGCCTAAAACCGGTTGTTTGAGGTCCTTGATTAGTCGGTCCAATTGATGTTCACGCAAGTAGGTCATTGTGCTTCCTGCCTCTCCTTGACCGGGAAATAGAACGCGGTCAGCCCGTCTCAAGACGTCAGGCTCATCAGTAAGAATAGGTTCTATCCCTAAACGTTTCAGTGCGTTGATGACAGAACAAATATTTCCTGCGTTGTATTTTACGATGGCAACTTCCATTCTTTCTCTCTATTTTCGTCTAATGATGACTGCAAAGATACGAAAATTAGCAGTACAGAGAGCATAAACACAGCGAAAAAACAGGTTCACGTTACATTTAGTCGTTAAAAAACTTATAGTGAATAACTAAATGTTCTTTGTCAAGTGTAATTTGTGGGTAATGACATCGGGAAGTTCCTCTTCGTAATGCGTTACCATTATCAAGGTTTTGTTCTTCCTGTGGCAGAATGTAGATATGATGTCTTTAGCCAATTGCCTGTGGTAATCGTCCAATCCGTGTAAAGGTTCGTCCAAAATCAGTAGAGCTGGGTCCTTGACGAATGCGCGTGCCAACAAGCATAAGCGTTGTTCTCCGCTTGATAATGACAGAAACATACGGTCTTTAAGGGATGCGATACCAAAAAGGTCCATCCAAAACTCGCATATTGTTTTTTGTTCAGGTTTGGTACGGACATACAGTCCGATAGTGTCGTTAAGACCGCTTGCGACGATGTCAATAGCAGGGATGTCTTTCAGATAAGCGCGGTGCATCTCCGGACTAACATAACCAATGTGTTTCTTAATATCCCAAATACTTTCGCCGGTACCCCTTTTATGTCCGAACATCTCAATGTTACAAGCATAACTTTGTGGATTGTCGGCACAGATTAAACTTAACAAAGTGGATTTGCCTGCTCCGTTTTCGCCACTCAGTGCCCACTTATCGTTAAGACGGACGTCCCAATTCAAATCTTTTAGGATGGTACGTTCGCCGTATCTGATGGCTACGTCCTTGCATCTAAGAATGTAACCACTATCGTCCGCAGCAGGTTGTTGTTCTTCCGTGTAAGCTAGTTCTATGATGCGTTGCGCTTTATCTGCATCCAGTACGGTAGTTAAAGGTATGTTTCGTTTTAATATGTATGCTTCGCAAGTGGTCTTTTCTTCAACTTCCAAATTGCGGACAGGTATTATATGAGTGATAAAGTCGGGGATATAATCTGTCTTCGACATGATAAGGATAACTTGAAGGTCTGTTTCCGAAATCAAAGTGCGTAGTAGGGAAGATAATTGTTCGCGTGTTGCCGTATCCAAACCGATGAATGGATTATCCATAATAAGCAAGCGTGGTGCAGAAAGCAAGGCTTTGGTTAGTTGGAACTTGCGCAGTTCGCCGCTGGATAGCGAAATGATGTATTTATCCAGCAAAGCGGATAGATGAAACATTTTGTAAAGTTGTTCTCTCAAAACGTCCCGATAGCAATTGGCAGCAGTCCTTTCTGTTTCGTTCAATCCGTACCCGGTATTGTTTTGAGCATTTTGGTATGCCTCCTCAAGTAGTGCGCCTACGGTGGGCGTATTCTCGTCTATATCATGCTGATTCCAACGTTGTTGGTAATAATAATTGCCTTCATTGTCACCATAGGAATCTTTGAATGATATATATTTGATGTTCTCGCTTACCAACTTAAATGGTGAGGGTGTGAAGTCGTAATGCACTTCGTTAAGGAGTAGGGGATATTTCCCGATAATGATGTCTATCAATCTTGATTTTCCACTGCCGTTGTTGCCAATAATGGCGATTTGCTCTTTATCCGCAATGGAAAGATTGACAGGTTTGTTCATGCGGTAATGCGGATGTCGTGTGACACCGTTCTCTATTTCTATAACGTTGTGCATAATATTCTTATTATATGTTACCTTTTACCTTGTCGGGGTTCTTTTTGATAAAGTCCTTCCAACCTTTGTAGGAATGTTCTGTTTCCGGACGTCCCATTTGTAGGAAATGACAATAGGCGGCCGCCAGTCCGTCCGTAGCATCCATATATGGGAGCATATCCTCTTCGCGAATGTGAAGCATCTTTGTGAGCATTCCAGCAACTTGTTCCTTACTGGCTTGCCCATTACCTGTGATGGCCATTTTAATTTTAAGGGGAGCATATTCGGTAATAGGAATGTCACGTTGTATGGCTGCGGCTATAGCTACCCCTTGAGCACGTCCCAACTTCAGCATACTCTGTACGTTTTTTCCAAAGAAAGGGGCTTCTATTGCCATTTCGTCGGGTAGGTAGGATTCTATGAGTCCGGTGACACGTTCAAATATCCGCCCTAGTTTTAAGTAGGGACTGCCGTACTTCCTCAAGTCAATTACGCCCATTGTTTCCATGTTAGCTTTCTGACCTGAAACACGAAGGACACCATATCCCATAATGGTTGTACCGGGGTCGATACCTAATATAATCTTCTCTGTTTTTGTATTCTTCGGCATTTGTTATGATTCTTCAATAACTTCCATTAAAGTAGTGAACCCCACTACATTATTGTCAAATACCTTTAGCATTTCCTGATTCAGGACGTTGCCCGTACTGCTATACCACTTATGGAGTATGGATGAACTCTCAACTTCGAATTGTAATGAGAAACATTCACCGCTCTCGTTGCGATGTGACAAGATTCGTGTCAGTCTTGCTTTGCTAACTAAGCCACCTTCTTGTGCTTTAGGGATGAATACTTGATGAATCCAAATGATGAAGTTTTCAGCATCTTTGTCATCAACTTGATATGTCGTGTTGTAAATCAGCATAATAATTGAATTCGGTTTCGGTCGCAAAGGTACTAAAAAGGCGTGTGATGTGCTAATAAATCCTATTTTTTCGGAGAAAAGCTGTAATAATTGAAATAAAGCATTTAATTTTGTAGAAATTTAAAGATATAAAGAACATGAAAAAGATTCTGGTTTTTGCCTTGGCGTGCTTGTTGAGCGTTGGCGTAACGAATGCGCAGAAAGAAACAAAAAGTGATAAGAGTGAAGTTAAGGAAGCGCAGATAGTGTTTGATAAGACGACACATGATTTCGGAACATTCTCCGAGAGCGATCCGGTAGTGTCATGTACTTTTACGTTTACTAATGAGGGGTCAGCTCCTTTGGTTATACATCAAGCCATCGCTTCATGCGGTTGTACTGTACCTACTTATACAAGAATGCCTATCAAGCCGGGTGAACAAGGGAAAATAGACATTACATATAACGGACACGGCAAATATCCCGGACGTTTCAAGAAAAGCATTACCGTGCGGACCAACTCCAAAGAGCCGATGGTAAGACTGTATGTGACGGGCAACATGACAGAAGCCGGTAAGGACGAGCCTGTTGCCGAGAAAGAATAAAGAGGAAATAAGTAGTATCTATAACATTCCGACTTCTTCCCATAGTTTGCGGTAGAAGTCGGATTTCTTTTCTATACTCATGGGATAAGCGCGTGAAGATGATGGCATCCTATATAGACGCAGCTGTCTTCCCTCATAACAGAATTCTTGAGAACATCCGACTAGAGGTGGTGTAATGCCAAACGTGTTACACAACGTGTCAGTGGCTTTTTGTCCTGTAGTGACAATCGCCACGCATAGAGGAATTTGGCGCAACAAGTCAGGGATGTCGGTGGGGGTAACTACTTCTAAGAATTTGTCGGAGGCATTGTCTTGCAACCGGCGGACTTCCGTGGCAGTGTCGTAAAGTGCGATACCTTTTTCCTTCAAAAAACTTATAATCTCTTCTTTCTTGAAACACTTCTCAGATTCGTTGACAAAACGCAATTTGTCTCCGAAGAACAAATGTCCCATAATCCTCCACATATCATTGATGAAATTCGGGTAATAGAAATTCATGCACCAACGCTTTTGTTGCGGTGGAAAACTGCCTAACATCAACACTTTGGCATTGGGTGGAAGAAAAGGCTTTAAAGGATGTCGTTCGGTCGGAGTAGGTTGGTTCATCGGTATGCTTTACGTTTGTGGAAGTTCAGACCAAGATACAAGTTGATAGTACCGAAAGTATTACTGATGGTCAATTTTTTGTGACGGTAATTGTAGTTATGAACAATCATTGACAGACCGCCAAAATATTTCGTATTGTTCCAAACCAAGCCTACCCGTCCCGTTACGTCAAAACAAAAGTTTTTGAAATCAAATTTGGGCATATCCTCGTTGTCGATAGTTGCCATTTTAGTAACATTCGTGTCTGTTATCTTATAGCCTAAAGCCGGAGTGACGGAAACACAAAGCAACCAGTTCTTTTTGAACACCCAATTATAAGCATATCCACAACTCAAACTGAAGTTATGGTATTTCAGTTTGTTAATTCTGAAATCCTGACTAAGCTCAGTATCCGAATTGTCTGTAAGTTCCTTGGGTAAGGCTGCGTAGTCGAATTCCAATTCATGCTGTGTATATGAGAAACCGGCTTTCCACGTTCCACAGCTCTTCCTTTGTACCGTACTTTGCGCAAAAGCGGCAGGGTAAGAGAATCTTCTATGATTGAAGATGTAGTATGCGTTAATTCCCATAACATTCACATTGATACCTTCAAAGGTTTCTCCTTCTACCTCTTTGGCTTTTTCACTCACACCACTGACCTTACGCAGTCGAAAATCGTTACCTGTTCTGCGGTATATCAAGTCGCATCCTAACATAGAGCTATACAGACTGAGTTCAAATTCAGTTTTTTGTGACTTTTGTCCTTCGCCTAATGATGACAGTTCGAAGGTATAGCCTAAGAATATCCACCGCCAACCAAAGTAAGGTCCTATCTTAACAGTGGGTTTAGGTGAGAATGATAATCTCTGTCCTAATTCACGACTATGCAGGGTGTAAGTCTCAAAGCTATTCGTGTTTTGAAGCATGAACGCCCAATTATATTTATTAGGAGTAATGAAAGTCGTGTCGATATTGTCAAATTCCTTAATGAAGCGTTTGATGAAATTATCTTTCTTTGGTTTCTGCACATTCGTGGCGCTACTATCCGCCATATTTATAGAGGAAACAGTCAGTTCAGTCTGTGCGTTCAAACTCGTTGTGCAGCATAAACAAAACAAAAGTATAAAACGACTAAGGAGTTTCATATTAAAGTTTGCCTAATATTTGATCCATAACCCAGTTGACAGATGTTGCGCTAACGCTGTCGCAAGTGCAGACCGATTTTTTTTGCAGATGCTCTACGACATTTTTTATCAGTGGCAACTGAACGTGAGGCGGATTCTGTACCAATATTTCTTCGCGACCACGCTCAGTGTGGAGTGCAATAGGTTCGTATGTGAATACAGAAAAGCAGATTTGACCTTTATCGCCGATAATCTCTATGCGGTCTGTCTTGGCAGATTCATGGGCTACGAAGCACCATGAACCGGAACCTGGCAATCCATCCGGAAATTGGAAACTGGCGCTGACACTATCTTCTGTGGCATAAAGACCTCCGCGATTGGTACAATAACCCTGTGCTTTGATGATAGGACCGAAAAATTCTTCGAGCAAATCAATCTGATGGGGAGCCAAGTCGTAAAAGTACCCTCCACCGGCGATGTCACGTTGTACGCGCCACGGCAGTTCGTTGCTGTTATAGTCAAGGTCGCGAGGCGGTACGGCAAAGCGTATCTGTACGTTAATGACACGACCGATAGCCCCTTGCTGTATGAGCTCTTTGACTTTAAGGAAGTAGGGTAGGCTTCGGCGATAGTATGCCACGAAACATGGTACACCGGTTTGTTGTGACACTCTGTTGATACGAGCGCAATCCTCATAACTTGCGGCGAGAGGTTTTTCTACGTACACCGGTTTGCCGGCTTTCATGGCCATGATAGCAAAAGTAGCGTGTGACGATGGCGGAGTGGCGATATATACAGCGTTCACGTCAGGGTCGTTAATCAACTCTTGTGCGTCCGTGTACCATTTTTTTATGTTGTGTCGTTCGGCATACGAGCGTGCTTTCTCTTTGTTACGACTCATGACCGCCTCGATTTGAGAGCCACTGACCAAATTGAAAGCAGGACCGCTTTTCTTTTCGGTCACTTCACCGCAACCGATGAATCCCCATTTGATGACTTGTTCTGCACTCATGCTTGTTATAATAAGATTCGTGACACAAAAGTAACAAAAAAAATACTAAATGTCTTGTTTTATGCCAAAGAGAACAGAAAAAGTGGTATTTTTGCGTTGCTAACAATGATAATTCAATAAAGTATGAGTGAACAGAAGTCCAATAAAACAGATATGGTAATATATAAGGTACGTACTTACCTGAGTTGTATGAATCAAGGTATAAAGTTACCGACACGTCACATTCTTGATTTGTCAAAGTACCTTATACCGTCGTTGTTGTGTAGTGCGTTTTTTGCCGTAGTAGTGTTGCTATTGTCATATCTTTATCCGTTGCCCTTTTCACCCAAAGCACAGTTTGATTTCAACCTGACAAATATAATTCTTGCGGTGGTGTTCGTGACTTTAATGTTTGTTTTGTGTGAGGGTTGTTTCTTATCGCAATTGTTTCATGTGGTCTCCAAGTATGCCGAAGCCGGCAAATGGCAATCATTCACATGGAAGCAGTCAATGACTGAATGGCGTCGTTTCTATCCGAGAGTACTTTTATTCCTTGCGGTTGGTGTTTTGGTAACGGCATTGGTCAGTGTCCCGTTAATAGTTTGGTTGGGATTTGCCAATATTTGGGTTTACGTTCTGATCTTCGTTTGGTTTGTATTTGTGCTGATACCTTATACAATGGTAGGATGGGATTACTCACTTTCACACGACCGCAGTTTTTCCGGTAGTCTATTACGGATTAAGGAAGGTTATCGTTATTTTGGTTCTTATTCAGCTGTATGGTTGGTATGTGGACTGTTAACGCTTGCTATGTCATGTGTCGTGTGGTTGCCTTCCGTTATTCTTCTGTATGCTCAGCGTGCTTCAATGATGGGCGAATTTATGGGCGATGTGTCCGACCTACCTGGCATTTTGATTCCCCTTCTATTCTTACTTACAATGGTTTCTGCCCTTGTTGGTAAGTTGTTCTCGTGCTTGTTGTTCTTCCCCCTTACTTATTTGTATGGTTCTATAGTCACAAGGTGCAAGGAGGAAGCGAAATATGAGGAGGAAGAAAAAGGACTGACTGCGATTTAGTGAGTTCTACTCGTCAAAAAGATGCTCGTAACAGTCCAAAAGTTGCGTGCTGACCTCCCAAATGTATTCATTCTCACTTCGACTCAGTTCGATAAGACCTTTATAGGCTTTTTCGGCTATGGCGATGTGGGATTCATCCTTGTTCGGTTGTTGCGCAATATACTCAAGCACTTCTCTATAAATGCTCAATGCCTCTTGATCGGAAAGTGTTTCCGCATATTCAAGTCTGCAGAAACACTCTTTTATCTTATGCTCTTCCATTGATATGAATGTTCTTACGAGGCAAAGATACTTCCATTAGTTCAAATAAACTATTTTTTGATGAAGATGATTACATGTTTTTGATGTAAAAATCATATAACGTTAAGTTCTTACATCTAAAATCCAACCATTGAAGATGTCCCCAAAAGATGAAGTATATCCAACTTGCTACCAGAAGTATTATAAGCGCAGGCGATTTGTATTTATATGCTGCAATAGTAAGAATAATGCTGTAAATCCAAAAAATGGGCGACATGATGACATTTAGAGTTCCCCTGACATCAATGAAGAAAATAAATAACTCTGTCCAAAAGAACCCTGATATTATGAAGAAAGCAATTTCAAAACTATGTCCGATGAACTTCCTTAACATGATATAGGTCAACCCAATGTATAATAGTGCGCATAAAATGGTATTAAAACCAAAAGACAACATGTTGAGAGGGGCCATCGCCCAAAATATGAGTGATGAGCATAAGAAGATTCTGATACCATCAATAACTTCAAAATTAGTTTTTCTTTTCATAAGCGTACATTTAAATGTTTATAAATAATGATTTCACTGCAAAGTAAGTACATGATGTCAATGCAAACAAATTTTTTTGTTCTCATTTAAAGACGCTGGTATTTGTTCTAAGTGATTGTTTTATAGTGGGATATATAAGATGTTTCTGTTCTCTTATATTCGCATTTTAATTTTCTTCCTTCGTAAGAATGTTGCTAAATTCATCCAAATACTCTAATTCCTCTTTAAGTCTTTTCTTTCGGGAAGACACGGAGTTGTTCTGAACGCACATCATTAGGGCGATGTCGGACGTGCGAACATCCAAACAGAATAAACAAATGTATGTTGCTTTGATAAGTTCGAGTTCAGTTGTCGCTTTTTCAATATGTAGCTTATTATATAATTTAGGAAAGCATAAACTGATTTCTTTTAAGAAAGAGGTTATATTTTCTCGATTTGTCAATAGACTCTTATAGTCATCCTGATTTAGCTTATTGTGATTGCTTTTAGTCGGAATGAATCTTCCTATTTTCATTTCATGGAATTGGACGTTTCTTAATTCAATGCTCGTTTGAGTTATTTGTGCTTGAATTTCAATGTTTCGATGTTTTAGGTAATTGATTTTATCTTTTAAGTTGTTGATTGCATTTGCCTTTTGGTTGAGTAGCTTTTTGTGTTTAAGTTTATTATATTTAAGTCTCTTACTGAACGTGATATATAAAAAACCGGAGAGTAGTAATACAATGGTAAAACAAGCAATGATGATATACGTTTGTGAGTATTTCAAATCATTTAGATACTCTTGCTCTTTAGATAACCATATTGTTTGGGCATGACGTGAATGTACTTCTAACCTCTCGTTCCATATACTATCTTGTAACAGAAAATATTCTTGAAGGATTGAGTTGTTTGTAGGGTGGCATAATGCAAGCAGTTTTAAGGCTTCACTTTTGAATATGATATTGTCTTGTTGGGATATCTGTCGGAGTGTTGAAATCGTCTCAGTAGTTAGAACTTTGTTTTGTTCTAACTCATGGTGAGCTTGGGCGATGGTAAATTCCTCATACCAGCCATCAGTATACTCATTATCTGCCCATTGGTGCTTTAGTGCAATTCCTTTGGCTTTTGTGGCTATGTTGAGTGCTTCCTCATAATCTCTTTTATATATGGCAATTGTTGTAAGATTGCGGTATGCTTGATACAGAACAGAGTCTAACTCATGTCGTTTTGCAATAACCAATAACTCGTTAAAATCATTTTTGGCATCATCGTAATAATTCATTTTAAGCCATAATTTGCCACTATTTAAAAAGGCAGTTGTGTAATTCTCTACACTATCTTCGTAATATTGAGCAGAGGTTATCATACTACTATAAATAATGAGTGCTTCACTCCATCTTTCTTCTTTTTCTAGGAATAGAGCATCCTCAATATACCATTTAGGTAATAAATCTCTTTCCTCATCTTGCTCACAAGCAAAAAAGAGAGGTATAAGAACAACGAGAAGTAATAGTTTTATGCAGTTTTTCATTTTAGTACGTTTTCATTAAGAAATAATTGTGTTTCCTCTATGCTGTTTTGGTATATGATTGTATCGTTTTTGAAAATGCAAATTATCGAGCTTTCAGGAAAGAAATCAAAGTCCTTCCAAAATTTTTTAGGATTCTCAACATTAAGCAATGGTACGTGATAATGATCATTGGCATGTACCTTAAATGGGTCTTCAATACCTCTTTCTTTATTTTCTTTTCTTTCAACATTCAGTATCCAAAAAGAATACTTTGTATAGGTATAGCTGAGTTTTTCAAAACGCAGAATATTATAATAGACATTAGAATTAACAATGTCATCAATAAAACAAATTTTATATGGTTCGTTATATTCACTAAAATTTTTGGTTTCGCCAAGTTCATTAGTGACGTTAAATGAGAATACTTTTTCAGTTTTTCCCCAAATACTTCCATATTCAAAGTATGTAATGATAAATCTCGTTAAATATAGAGAACACCAAACGATAATCCCTAATATAATAGGAATGCTAATGTAAATCAATACTTTGTTACCTTTGATATAATGCAAGATTACTCCAATTGTATAGCCAACAAATAATAAACAATATCTAGAGAATGCGTATGCATATTTTACTGAAAAATTATTCCATAACCATCCTCCGGTTTCTATTGTAGTAATAATTATAGGTAGGATCATCCCAATCGATAATGGTATGATGATTCTTTTTAATTGATGCCTTTTATTCTTGAGGAATTTTTCTATCCAATAGGATATAATAATAGCTGATGCAACTATGACGCAAAATGAGTATGTTATTTCACTCTTAGTGTGAAATTCTCCTATTATAGTGGTGAAAAACAAAGGAGTTAATGTACATATTTCGCTTAAAAAAGCATCAATTCGTCGTGCTTTATTTAGGAAACTGACAACAAATAGCGCTCCTATTAAGATAAGATAGACATGCAATTCACCAATGATTCTTAACCAATGAAATTCTATGTGAATGAATCTCATCGAAAGATACAATATCCAAATTGCGATTGAATAGAAGAAAAACTTATAACCCAATTTATTTTTCAAGTATTCCATTGCATGGGAAATAAAAAGCCATATCACATGATTTTTGTGCATTACAATCACTTTTCTTACATTGTCTATCATTTCCTATATAACATCACAATCTTTATTTTGAGAGGTTTCCGATTTACTAGAATTTCTCTCAATAATAAACGTTTCATAATTGCCTTCTTTATCTAGCATGGTGTGTCCTCCAAACCACACAGTAAAGTATAAAATCGCTAAATTTCTCATTCAGTTGCTGAATTTTAGTGCAAAATTAGACAGACAAACTTAATCTTCCAAAGAATTTTATTCGCATTTTAATTGTCTTCAAAATTAGTAAGACGTTGGATATTAGTTAGATATAAAAATATAAATCTGTTTGAATATTCGCATTTTCATTTTATGATGTAAAAAATCGTTTCTTGTTTATCTCCGATGTCCGAAGTGAGGATTGCAAGGACGTTATTTATAAAATGCGAATAAGAAAAAAACGGCATAAAGTTATAACTGCCTGTAACATAGTTGTATATCGATTAAATACTGATGATGAAATGCGAACAAAAATATTTGGAATAATCCTATAGATAGTTGAATTTTGTACCCGAATATAATTAATAAATAAAAATACCTATGAGAACATTATTATTACTCTGTTTGTTATCCTTAGTCTTTTGTTCATGCAATGATTTAAGAGTAAACGGTGTGCTTAAAAATGCCGGTAAAAATAGAAGTGAGTTTGAAACCGTATTACGGCATTATGAGAATGAACCGATGAAACTACAAGCAGCACGTTTCCTTATTGAAAATATGGACGTGCATTATTCACATGGAGGTGATGCCGTTGATGAATACAATAAATACATCGATAGTGTCTTTACACACTGCAACGGAGATAGAGCATTTTGGATAATGAAGTATGATACAATTTTGAGTTAACTTATTTATTTTCTACATTTGTACTATTAGTAAGCGGATTAGTAATAAGTTATTATTTGAATTAAGATAATGAAATGAAAGTAATAGCATGTTTATGTCTCTTCATATTATACTCTTCTTGTCTCAAGAGTAGTCAA
>JAGBCQ010000016.1 GCA_017937925.1 Paraprevotella sp.
GTACATAACTTTACGGAAAAATATGTTTCTAAAATAGATAAATAGACAGTTGTGGGGAAAATGTGGGGAAAAATCAGATAATTAAAAAGGATAAGTGACTGACAATTAATCACTTAGCCTTTTAATCTGTACCCAGACCCGGGATCGAACCGGGATGGGTTGCCCCACTGGTGTTTGAGACCAGCGCGTCTACCGATTCCGCCATCTGGGCTCTTGATTTCTCAATTGCGAGTGCAAAGATAGAATGTTTTTTCTAAACGTGCAAGGTTTGTGCTGTATTTTTTTCTGATAGGAGCGGTTTTCTATACAAAAATCCCCGAAAGTGAATCTTTGAAATCGCTTTCGGGGATGTTGATATGTAGTATAACGACGTTATTCAGAAGCTTCGTTTTTAAGTAACTGTCCTTTGTATTCTCCGGTAAGTGAACGGAGGAATGCAGTGATTTGTGCATTCTCATCGGCAGTAAGTGTAACACCGCTTTCGTGTTCGCCCATCGCTTGTACGGCATCTTCTATAGTTTTTTGTGTTCCGTCATGGAAATAGGGGGCTGTCAATGCGATGTTACGGAGACCGGGTACTTTGAAGCGGTGCATATCACGTTCGGCACTGGTTTGTTTGTGTCGTCCACGGTCCTCGTCCGTCAGTTCTATGTCACGTTTTTCAAAGTAGTTCATGTGAACACCCATCAACTCATAGGATTTACCACCCAAGTTCTCTCCGACATGACAGGTGGCACAACTGTATTCCTTGAACAACTCGTAACCTTTGATTTCGTTTTCAGTTAAAGCTGTGCTGTCGCCTTTCAAGAATTTGTCAAAACGGGAGTTAGGCGTCAGCAAAGTCTTTTCGTATTCCTCAATGGCGTTCGTGATATTTTTCTCGTTGATGCCGTCGGGATAAACAGCAGTAAATGCTTTGTTGAATTGGGCATCTGCTGACAGCTTCTTGCAGATTTCGTCAAATGAGTCGTTACCCATTTCAATGGGGTTCAATGGAGGACCTGCTGCTTGGTCAGCCAATGTAACAGCGCGGCCGTCCCAGAACTGCACGAAGTTGAAATAAGCATTGTAAACGGTGGGAGCATTGACGCCTCCTGTCTGACCATAAACACCGATAGAGTATTGCTTGTTGTCCACACCACCGGTATTAAGTGAATGACAAGATGCACAAGATATGGTATTGTCCGAGGACATACGGACATCATGGAAGAGGATTTCGCCTAAATGCGCTTTGGCGTGATTGACTTCGACAGAGTCGGGGATGGGGCGCACCGTCTCGTTAGCAAATTGCGGAGCTGCCAACGGATTGGGATAATGTTTTGCACGATAATTCTTAATCCAAGTCAGAGCTATTTCCTTTTCGCTGTCGTTGATAACGCTTCCCCAATGAACCAGATAGTACTTGGCGGGTGGCATACTACCTTTCATAAGAACTTTTTCTACTTTAGCTAAATCTGCTTCACTGATATGTTCGCCATTCTTGAGGGCGCTCAACATGGCGGTCATGTCGAAAAATTTATATCCCTTTGCAATGTCCTCTTGTACCAAATCGCCTGCCAATGGGAATGAGGCATAGAATGGTAATTCGGGATTGGCGGAATGGCAATCCATACATCCGGAGGAACCGATGATTGCTTCCATCTTCTCGTCATCACTGAGGTGGGCAGATGGTCCGCAGTCCATCATTTTATAAACGATGGTCATAATTACCGCTACAGCAAGTAATGTGTAGATGAAATAACGTAGTTTCTTCATAACGTTTGTTTTTTGGATTCGTACAGTGCAAAGAAAATTCTTTTTTTGAAAAGACGAAAATAGAAATCAAAAAAATAAACAATAAAAATAGTTTGAGAGGTGATAGTGTGCTTTTTCTACCCGATAATGTTTATTTAAGTGATTTTAATCTTTATTTCTCGCTTTTGTATGGAAAAAAGAATTATCTTAGCGGAACTTAAACAATCTAATGGGTATGGAAACGAACAAACATAATTATTGTGTCATCTTGGCCGGAGGCATCGGCAGTCGTTTGTGGCCGGTCAGTCGTAAGGAGTTGCCCAAACAGTTTATTGACTGGTTTGGTACAGGACGCACATTGTTGCAACAGACGTACGAACGTTTTCGTGAGATTATAGAGGCTGACCATATATATATTGTGACTAACGAACAATATGTAGATTTGGTGCGTGAACAGTTGCCGGAAGTTCCGTTAAATCGAATCTTGAAAGAGCCAATCAGGCGTAACACTTTGCCGAGTGTGGCATGGGCGACGACGTGTATTGCCAATCAATGTCAAGATGCCAACGTCATTGTGTCTCCTGCCGACCAGTTGATACTTGAAGAGAAAAACTTTGACGAAGATGTATTGAGGGGGTTGGAATTTGTGAGTCGTGTAGATTGTCTTTTGACAATGGGTGTAAAACCCACACGTCCGGATACAGGATATGGTTATATTCAGGCTCATGAAGAAATGAAAGAAGGGGCTTTTGCCAAGGTGAAATCCTTTACTGAGAAACCGGCATTGGAGTTTGCGAAAGTCTTTATGGAGAGTGGCGAGTTTTATTGGAATACGGGTCTTTATATATATAATGTAAAAACGATGATTAAGGCCATCAGCGATTTGGTACCTGACTATCGGGATAGATTGATAGAAACGGTCGGTTTCAAAGAGACTTGTGGGGCATGTACCGTACCGCCACATTTTGATACCTTGCCTAATCTTTCGTTAGATTACAGTATATTGGAAAAGAGTGAGAATGTTTATGTGCAGGTTTGCGAGTTCGGTTGGGCAGATTTGGGTTCATGGCATTCGTTGCATAATGATACGCAACATGATAGTCAGGACAATTTGTTGCTCAATACAGAGGCTTTGTTGTATGACAGCGCAGGAAATGTGATTTGTTTGCCCAAAGGCAAGGTGGCGGTGATTGAAGGACTGAAAGGTTTTGTCGTGGCAGAGAGGGATAATGTGTTGATGATTTGTCCTAAAGATGATGGAGCGGCGTTGAGAAGAATGATGACGGATGCTCAAATGAAGTTGGGCGAAGAATTTATATAATCCATCTGTAAGATAAAAATATTAGGGGCGCAACCAAAAAGTTGCGCCCCTAATTGTTTTCTTATTTATTGGTATTGTAATTATCGAGAATTGCTTTTGCTGTTGCTTGAAACTCCTCTTTGCTCAGTGAGAGTTTGGGGTTGGTGAACAGCATATCTTTTTCGCTCTGCATCGGTATCAAGTGGATGTGTGCGTGTGGAACTTCAAGTCCTAAAACAGCTTGTCCTACCTTGATGCAGGGGAATGCCTTTTGGATGGCCAATGCCACATGTTTTGCAAATACTTGCATTTCGGCCAACTCCTCGTCTGTTAAGTCAAAAATGTAGTCCACTTCACGTTTTGGGATGACCAACGTGTGTCCTTTTACTAAGGGGTTGATGTCAAGGAATGCGTAGAAACGGTCGTTTTCTGCACATTTATAGCTTGGAATCTCTCCTGCCACAATTCTACTGAAGATGCTTGCCATGGGATTAGTCGAATGAAATATTTACAATTTCCAATTGAATGGTTCCTTGTGGAATCTTGATTTCAGCGATGTCGCCTACCTTCTTGCCTAAAAGACCTTGTGCAATAGGTGTCTGTACTGAAATCTTACCTTCTTTGAGGTTGGCTTCAGTCTCGGAAACGATGGTGTAAGTCATCTTCATTCCGTTCTTCACATTCTTCATTTCCACCTTTGATAAAATTTGAACAGTATCGGCTTTCAACTTGGAAGTATCGATAATCTTTGCATCACTGATAATGGCTTTCAGTTGATTGATTTTCATTTCCAACATAGCCTGATGCTCTTTGGCAGCATCATATTCAGAATTTTCACTTAAATCGCCTTTGTCGCGAGCTTCAGCGATGGCTGCCGATGCAGCAGGACGCTGTATGGTTTCCATTTCTTTGAGTTGGGCTACTAGTTTGTCGTAACCCTCTTGTGACATGTATGCCATGATATTTCTTTTTTTAATGTTTATACTCGTATCTTTTTTGACAGACAAAAACAAAAGAATCCCGGCTTGTTTCAGCCGGAACCCTTTTACCTTGTTTTTCTCTTCCTTTTTGCAAAGATAGATTTTAAAATCTTATCGGACAAAGATTTTACGCTTTTTTTATTTTCCTAACAGTTGCTTAATGCTTTCCTCTAAATTTTCAACTTGTTCATCGCGCGCCACCAAATCCCCATTTTTATTAATAAGGAAATAGGATGGAATTCGGTAGATTTGATAAGAACGGATGTAGCCGGATTCCTCTCCGTTCGGGTCGTAAACACAAACCCAAGGGAGTTGTTCGCATGCCGTCTTCCAGTAATGCTCGTTGGGGTCGATAGACACTTGGTATATTTCAAAGCCACTCTTCTGATACTTTTTGTAAAGTTCTCGCATTTGCATGATGCGGTCGCCCGATTCAGAAAGAGAGTAAGCTGTAAAATCCAAGAGAATCACTTTGCCCTTGATGTCAGATAAGTTTCTTATTTGTCCGAATCTGTCGGATAGATTGATGTCAATGATGCCGGTCGTGGAGATTTGTGTTTCTTTCAGTCCTTCAAAAGAGAGTGGTGCGCGCGGTTTGGTGTTACGCATCCCTTGCAGTGCGATGTTTCGTAAGTTCTCTGTCCGTAAACAGTGAGGGTAGTGAGCCTCCCAAGCGGTGGCAACAGCACCGAAGTATCTGATATCTTCGCGGTTGTCAATAGGATTGAATAAGAGTTGTCCGCCGATAGACTGGAATAAGGCAAAATAAGCATACGGCGCCGCAGGATCCTCAAGAATATAGTCTTTCTTCAGTTCGTTCTTATATTGCACAATCTTCTCATTGACGATACGACTTTGTTCTTCCGTTGTGATGTTCTTGTTGCGAAGAATGCTTTTAATACTCTCCTCTAAGTGGATTTGTTTTGTAGCAAGTTCTTTCAGTCGCTCGCAATTATGTGATCCCGTTATCGTATAGTCAAGTCCCATTGTGGGCAGGTCGGCAGTGACTTTTATTTGCTCAATGGAGTCGATAGAGATGTTGATGATTTGCTCCTTGATGCGCAAACGATAGAATTCGGGACCTGCCGGACTTCCTACTTCAAAATGGAAATCGCCCTCAGAGTCCAACTTTACAGAATCTATAGCTTTGATACCGTTCAGTGTCATGGCTTCCAATAAGAGTGTTTCATCGTCGGCAGACGTTATTTGTCCGCTCACTTCAAATTCTCTACTGTCATTGCAAGCACAAAGTAATATGATGGCGCACAGAATACCGGATAGTGTTTTGTTCATTTCCTTTAATTTTGATAATGTTGGGCAAAGATAACACGAATTGTGCCATTAACATTATAATAAGAACCTTTTTTATATGTGTATATATATGTTTGTTCTTTATAAAGGCGGTAATTTTTAATTGTAAATAGCGGTTATCCCATTTTTCCGGTCAAGTATGCTTTTGTACGTTCATCCTTTGGGTTTGAAAACAAGTCTTTGGTGTTCCCGTATTCAACAAGTTCACCCAAATACATAAACATGGATTTCGATGATATACGCATTGCCTGCCCCATGTTGTGAGTAACAATCAGGATAGTTACTTCTTTTTGCAAATCTTGCATTAATTCCTCAATATGAGCGGTGGCAATTGGGTCAAGAGCCGATGTCGGTTCGTCCATCAATAGTACATCCGGTTTCATTGCCAAAGCACGTGCAATGCACAGCCGTTGTTGTTGACCGCCTGAAAGAAAAGTACCTTTCTTATTCAGTACATCTTTTACTTCATCCCAAAGAGCGACACTCTGTAAGCAATGTTCTACAGTCTCTTCTTTTTGGTTTCTTGATAAACGAATACCATTGAGAGTGTATCCGGAAAGTACATTATCGTAGATACTCATTGTTGGGAATGGCGCGGGACGTTGAAATACCATGCCGACTCGGCGACGTACATCAATCGGTTCCATAGATAGGATATTTTCATTGTTTAATAATATTTCACCATCGACACGGATGTTAGGGTAGAGATTGTGCATCAGGTTTACGGCACGTAACAATGTGGATTTTCCACAACCTGAAGGCCCCATGATAGCAGTAATGGTATTACGTTCAATAGCTGCTGATACATATTTTACAGCCATTGTTTGTTTGGTATACGACACGCAGGTCTTCTTAAATTCGAGAATAGGTTTTACTGATTCCATTTTTTTGCAAGATATTTAGCGGTAAGATTTAATATTAGAACAAATAACAATAAGAAAAGTGATGCTCCCCAAATCAACTCTTGAAGATAGGGGTCATTAAAAAACTCCCAAATAAGTAGTGGAACGGCTGAGATGGGTTTGTCTATAGAGAAACGAACAAACGAACACCCCAAAGCAGTAAACATGAGTGGAGCTGTTTCGCCAATTACTCGAGAGATAGCAAGTAAAACTCCTGTAAAGATTCCGCCAAAAGCTGCGGGGATCTGTACTTTCAGCATTACACGGGCGCGATTACCACCAAGAGCGAGTCCGGCTTCCTTGAGAGATGAAGGAAGTATTTTCAAAGTCTCTTCAGTGGAACGAATAATAAGAGGAAGCATCATGATAAAAAGTGCTATACTTCCGGCAATGGCTGAATAGCCTTTCATTGGGACTACCACCCAAATATAAGTCACTATGCCTATAATAACAGAAGGAGTCCCTTGTAATAAGTCAGTCAAATAACTGACAATTTGTGCATATCTATTTTTGGCATTTTCTGCCAAGAAAACTCCACAAAGGATTCCAATTGGTATAGCAAATATAACAGCCATACCGAGCATCAGCATAGTTCCAATGATTCCGTTTGCAATGCCACCCGGTATGGGAGTACCGGCTTCAATGGCTTTCATGACTCTATAGGCCGTAGGTGTGGGCTCGGTAAAGAACGACCACGATAATTGGTTATAGCCACGAATGAATACTTCTCCGAGGATAGCAAACAGAGGAACTGCTGTTAGGGTAGCTAATAAACATACTGTCCATAGTAGCGCTTTATCCTTTGCCAAGCGATTTCTGATTTTCAATTTATCCATAATTATGCTATTCTTGCGCGTTTAATCATTATTTTACCTATCATATTGATGATAGCAGTTATTAAGAATAGGGCCAGTCCGATGGCGATGAGTGAAGAGAGTCTCAAATCATCCGCTTCTCCGAATTGGTTTGCTATAATTGATGCCATCGAGTTTCCTGTAGATGTGATAGAGTCAGGGATATTGTTAGTGTTACCTATAAGCATCGTAACGGTCATGGTTTCACCTAATGCGCGACCAATCGCTAAAATATATGACGAGAAGATACCTGACCCAGCAACGGGGAATACGATTTTTCGTATCACTTCGGCGTGAGTCGCTCCTAAACTGTACGCACCTTCCTTTAAATCATTCGGAACCATTTTGATAAACTCAGCACTGAGTGATGCTGCGTATGGTACAATCATTATCGCCAAAACCAATGAAGCGGTAAGAATCCCGGAGCCTTGAGGAGAAATATCAAATGCCATAATCAAAGGGCGCAATGTGTAGAATCCCCATAGACCATAAATAATACTTGGTATGCCTGCTAACAAGTCAGTTACTGTACTTAATATTGCTGCAATTTTTGTCCCATTGAAGTATTCGCCAACAAACAGTGCGACAGGCAATGAGAAAGGTATGCAAAAAATAAGAGCTAAAAGAGTTGTCATCAGCGTACCTGTAATGAAAGGTAATGCACCATACTGCTCGGAACCATCTGTATAGTTCCAGTCGGAAGAAGTTAAAAATTTGAAGAATCCAAAATGTTCAAATGCATCGTATGCGTCAGTGACGAGAGCGTACATGACGCCCCCGCACACTATCGGCATGGTCAACGTTGCTACGAACAATAGAATTTTATATAGTTTATCGTTCATCGCATATTGTTATTGTAGTATTGTTATTCCGTCATAAGTAACGGTTTTGAGATTTTTCAGACTCAATTCCTTTGCCTTTTTAGGGAGTGGCGCATAATGCACTTCTGATGTAATGGCTTGTGTTTCATCCGAAAGAATGTATTGTAAGAGGTCTAGAGTTGCTGTTGCTTGCTCCTTTGTCCGGTCGGAGTAGTTTTGTTCCTTATAGATAACCATCCACGTAAATGTAGAAATAGGATAAGCACCTATTGCATCGGAATTTGTAATTGAGCAACGAGTATCAGCCGGTATTTCACCTGATGCTGCTGCGGAGATGCTTTTTGATGAAGGTAAAACGAACTCTCCTCGTTGGTTTTGAATGGAAGCATAAGGAATATTTTGAGCGAAAGCATATTCTGATCCCACGTAGCCTATAGTATTAGGAGTTTGCTGAATAACACTTGCAACTCCCGGATTTCCTTTTGCTGCCTGTCCTATAGGGAAGTTTACAGATTTGCCGGCACCGTATGTAGAGGACCAAGCAGTACTGATTTTAGTAAGATAATCGGTGAAGACAAAAGTTGTACCTGAACCATCCGAACGATATACAGGAATGATTGACGCTTCGGGTAGGTTTACACCGGGATTGAGAGCTGTCAAACGTTCATCGTTCCACATTTTGATTTTTCCGGAAAAAATGTCAGCAATGACCTCACCGGACAACTTTAATTCTTTTACGCCATCGATGTTATAAGCAAGAACTACGGCACCCATGCAAGTGGGGATATGAATGACGGGAGCCATTTCTGCCATTTCTTTATCGGAAAGAAACGCATCGCTGCCTGCGAAATCAACAATCTTATCGCGTAAGTTACGTACACCACCGCCAGAACCAATACCACCGTATGCTATGGCATCGCCGTTTGTTTTGGAATATTCCTCGAATACCACATTGTAGAAAGGAAGAGGAAATGTAGCTCCTGCTCCTGACAATTCTTGTGGCTTACGATTTTCATTGTTTGAATTACCGCCACAAGCGACTGTAGCGAAGGCGATTACTAATGTCATAATAGACTGGAAAATCTTTTTCATATAATAATATATTAGATGTTTATACTTTTTTTAAAAACCAAAATAACAGTTGATGTATGCCGAGTAGATGTTCTTTTCGTGGTCAGTCTTAGGTATGCTCATTCTGAAATTAGGGGCGACCTTAACATATTTACCTAATTTAAATTGAGCGCCTATGATAGCTGCTTGTTTATCCTTCTTTACATTCCAATCGCTTTTAGAGTATAGGTCGTCAAATCGGGCATACAAGTCTGCATATTTTGCAATTTTGGCTGAGGCGAATACAGAATAACCATATTGGTCTGCATTATCTGAATAAGTGGCATTCCACAAATGATTGTACTCTGCTCCGACAGTAAATTTCTCATGCTTATAACCTACGAATGTGGCTAAATTCGCGATGTCTTTTTTACCATCTTCGCCACTTTCGTTCAGTCCACCAGACATACGTATGTAGAAATTCTTAAATGGATTCAGTGTGATTCCTAGTCCATAATTCAGTCCGTCAAATTTTTGAATCTTTTTATAACCCTCACCATTAACGATGATAGCATCGGCTGATAGCCAATCGGTAAATTTGTAGGTAGCGGACAATCCTAAATCGGCACTACTACCGAATTTATATTCGTCTTGAAACGATTTCATAATATAGCGGTATCCCCAGAATTTTTCTTGAAAATTAAATTGTGTGGTTGAGATTAAACCGCCATTAAGGGTTAGATTGCCGGTTTTCCATTGAATCAATGCATTTTTAATGTAGGCTATGTGATGATAATCATTTACGTCCGATGATTTGCCAACGTCCATAACACCCTTTATGGTTAATCCTTTCCCGAATTTGTATTCGTAACCGAGGTAACTTCGATCCAATTCAAAACCACGGTCGTCATTTGTAGTTCCAAAACCTGTGTGGAAGTTTCCGAATACTTGTAAAATAACTTTGCCTTTGGGCTCCTCCATTTTGGCATTTTGTGCATTTACGCTAATGCCGATGCAAGCAATTAAGCTTGTTAAAATAACTTTTGTTTTCATTGTCTTATTTGTTTTAGTTAGACGCTGCAAAAGTATAGTGAGAACGTTACAGAAATATTTCAAAAAAGACAAGATTCCGTTAAAACAAGGATAGGTTTAGGATATTACAATTTTATTAAATCTTTCAAAGTGATGTACAACGCAATGTTTTTCTCTTTATTTTTGTCGCAAAATAATAAAAGACAAATGGGAACAGGGCGTATATTAGTTGTGGATGATGAGGAAACGCTATGCGAGGTCCTTAAACTCAATCTTGAAAATGAGGGGTATGATGTAGATGTGGCAGGAAGCGCAGAAGAAGCTTTATTGCTTAACTTGAAGAGTTATTCACTGATTCTGTTAGATATTATGATGGGAGAAATCAGTGGAATAAAAATGGCAAAGATGCTTAAATCTGATGTCTCGACCGCGGATATTCCTATCATTTTTTGTACCGCTCGCGATACAGAGGATGATATGGTTATGGGACTCAATATAGGGGCAGACGATTATATTACAAAACCTTATACAGTACGCAACGTTTTGGCAAGAGTAAAGAGTGTATTACGCCGGTCATCGGTACATAAGACAATTTCACATACCGAGAAAATGCAAACAATGCAGGTTGAAGGTTTGTGTCTTGATTTGGAGTCTAAACGTTGCAAAGTAGATGGTCAAGAAGTAAAACTCACTAAAAAAGAATTTGATTTGTTGATTTATTTGGTATCGCATCGTGGAAAGATTTGTTCGCGTGAACAAATATTAAACCGAGTTTGGAGCGATGAAGTTGTTGTGCTGGATCGTGTCATAGATGTAAATATAAATAGATTGCGTTCAAAAATCCAACCTTATGGTTCATATATAATAACTCGTTCCGGCTTCGGTTATGGCTTCCGTGATTAAACTTTCATATCATAGGCGTTTGTTCTTGCTTTTGCTTACTTTCTCGTGGGGAATTATAGCTTGTTTTATAGGATTTCAATATCTCCGAGAGGGTCAGTATAAATCAGAATTGCTGAGTGCTCAACTCCAACTCTACAATCGTCAACTCCTTGATGTCGTTGAGGAGGGATTGCCGTATGAAGAATACATAATTTCGCATGAAATGCCTTTTGAAGAACTTAGAGTATCAATAATCACTCTTTCGGGAGCTGTTGTCTATGATAATATGTTACCGTTAGACTCTTTGGATAATCACAAGACTCGTCCGGAAGTGCAGGAGGCTTTAAGAAAAGGGTATGGTTACCATATTGGGCGATGGTCAAAAAGCGATGGTCGTCAGTACTTTTATTCGGCAACGAGTGGCGAACGTGTTATAATTAGAACGGCTATCCCTTATTCAGCTTCATTACGGGAACTATTACAAGCGGACTGGGCTTTTCTTTGGGTAATGATAGTGATAAGTGTTGTGATGAGTGTCTTAGCGTATTTTGCAACGCGACGTTTAGGCAAAACGATAGAACGGTTGAACCGTTTCGCTTCTAAGGCCGAAAATGGAGAGGTATTTGATGAAACCGAACCCTTCCCTAATGATGAACTGGGTTCAATCTCCAATCATATAATAAGGCTCTATAAACGGTGGCAACAAACGGTAGCTGATAGAGATAAGGCCCATGAAGCAACAATGCGTGAAGAACAAGACAAAATCCGTATTAAAAGGCAGTTGACCAATAATATCAATCATGAATTAAAAACCCCCGTTGCATCAATACAAGTGTGTTTGGAAACTTTGTTGTCGGGAATAAAACTTGATGAGGAGAAACGGCAAGAATTGATTGAAAGATGTTATGTCAATAACAATCGTTTGCGAAGGCTCTTAAATGATGTCTCTTTAATAACACGTATGGAAGATGGGGGACAGTTAATTACAAGGGAACGAGTCATAATAAATGATATCATAGAAGAGATTTCCGATGAAATGGAAATGTTGCCGAATGATGAGCGGTTTTATTTACATATCAATTTCCCGGAAAAGGTTTGTATTGAAGGAAATTTGTCGTTAATAGGTTCTATTTTCCGAAATCTGACGGAGAATGCTTTGGCATATTCCGGCGGAAAGAATATATACATTACCTTGTTAGAGAACAGTACGGAGCAATGTCTGATTCGTTTTGAGGATGATGGACGAGGAGTTAGTGAAGAACAATTGCCGCGTCTATTTGAACGTTTCTATCGAATAGACAAAGGGCGTTCACGACAATTAGGAGGGACCGGACTGGGGTTGTCTATTGTAAAACATGCTGTACAGTTTCATGGCGGAGTGATAGTAGCTTCAAATCGTTCTGTCGGTGGTTTATGTTTTGAATTTTCATTAAAGAAGCAATCGCCTAATTCTTGATTTAGCGTCTTTTCTTCCTTGTTGGAACTCTTTTTTGCCTTAAAGAAGGTCTTTTTTGACAAAAAAGCGTTTAAGAATGTATTTTTTGGCGCTTTATTCCCTGATTTCTCAATATTTATGCTTACTTTTGCCCAATTATTGATGCAATATTTTTAGAAATCAGATGAATGTAATTAAGAAAACAGTCGAATTGCCTGATGGAAGAACCATCAGCATCGAGACCGGGAAATTGGCGAAACAAGCCGATGGAGCCGTGATGCTCACAATGGGCAACACTATGCTTTTGGCCACTGTTTGTGCCGCTAAAGATGCAGTTCCCGGAACAGATTTTATGCCTTTACAGGTAGAGTATAGAGAGAAATTTGCCGCAGCCGGTCGTTTCCCCGGTGGATTTACAAAACGTGAGGGAAAGGCTTCGGATTATGAAATTCTTACTTGTCGTTTGGTGGACCGTGCGCTTCGTCCATTGTTCCCAAGCAATTATCATGCGGAAGTTTATGTAAATGTTATTTTGTATTCAGCCGATGGCGTTGATATGCCGGATGCTTTAGCAGGTTTCGCTGCTTCAGCTGCTTTGGCTGTTTCTGATATTCCTTTCGAAGGCCCGATTTCTGAGGTTCGTGTGGTACGTATCAATGGTGAGTATGTTGTCAATCCTACGTTCGCACAATTGGAAGAGGCAGATATGGATATCATGGTGGGTGCTACAGAAGAGAACATCATGATGGTAGAAGGCGAAATGAAAGAGGTGAGCGAACAAGATCTTTTGGACGCTTTGAAGGTGGCTCACGAGGCTATCAAACCGATGTGCCGTCTGCAAAAAGAGTTGGAGAAAGAAGTTGGAAAAGAAATCAAGCGCGAGTATTGTCATGAAATCAATGACGAAGAGTTGCGTGAAGAATGTCATAAGGCTTGCTACGCTGATGCTTACAAGATTGCTCAAGAGGGTAACCGTGACAAGCATGCTCGTGGTGAAGCATTCATGGAGATTCGTGAGAACTTCAAGTTGGCTTATGCTGAGGCTCACAGCGAGTTGTCAGAAGATGAGTTGGCTGAGAAGAACGCACTTATCGACCGTTACTATCACGATGTAGAGCGCGATGCGATGCGTCGTTGCGTATTGGATGAGGGTAAGCGTTTAGACGGACGTTCTACAACCGAAATTCGTCCTATCTGGTGCGAGGTTAGTCCGCTGCCGGGTCCTCATGGTTCATCAATCTTTACTCGTGGTGAAACACAGTCTTTATCAACTTGTACATTGGGTACTAAGTTGGACGAGAAGATGGTGGATGATGTGTTGGATCAAAGCAAGATGCGTTTCTTGTTGCACTATAACTTCCCGCCGTTCTCAACCGGTGAGGCAAAGGCACAGCGTGGTGTAGGTCGTCGTGAGATTGGTCACGGTCACTTAGCATGGCGCGGTTTGAAAGGACAAATTCCAGAGGATTATCCTTATACAGTACGTGTAGTATCTGACATCTTGGAATCTAATGGTTCCTCTTCAATGGCTACAGTTTGTGCCGGAACATTGGCATTGATGGATGCCGGTGTACCTATGAAGAAACCTGTCAGCGGTATCGCTATGGGATTGATTAAGAATCCGGGGGAAGATAAGTACGCAGTGCTTTCTGATATTTTGGGTGATGAGGACCACTTGGGAGATATGGACTTTAAGACCACCGGTACAAAGGATGGTTTGACAGCCACTCAGATGGATATCAAGTGCGATGGTTTGAGTTACGAGATTTTGGAAAAGGCTTTGATGCAAGCTAAGGAAGCTCGTGAGCATATCTTAGGTAAGATTACTGAATGTATGCCTGAACCGCGTGCTGAGTTGAAACCTCATGTTCCTCGCATCGTACAAATCACAATACCGAAAGAGTTTATAGGAGCTGTTATAGGTCCTGGTGGTAAGATTATCCAAGGAATCCAAGAGGAGACCGGTGCTGTTATCACTATTGAGGAAACCGATGGTGTTGGTGTTGTTCAAGTGAGCGGTGCTAACAAAGAAATCATCGACGCAGCTTTAGGTAAGGTGAAGGCTATCGTTGCTGTTCCTGAGGTGGGTGAAGTTTACGACGGCGTAGTTCGTAGCATCATGCCTTACGGTGCGTTCGTTGAGTTTATGAGTGGCCGCGATGGTTTGTTGCACATCTCTGAAATCGATTGGAAACGTTTGGAAACTGTTGAAGAAGCCGGCTTGAAGGAAGGCGACCATATCCAAGTGAAGTTGGTGGACATCGATCAAAAGACCGGTAAGTTCAAGTTGTCACGTCGTGTATTGCTTGAAAAACCTGAGGGTTACGTAGAGCGTCCCCGTCGTGAGCGTCCTGAGAGAGGTGAGCGCCGTGAGCGTCGTCCTCGTCAAGAGAACTCAACTCCGACAGAAGAGTAATCATAAATTGATAATATGAATAAGTGCGCAGTCTAAAAGGTTGCGCACTTATTATTTATATATAGTTATAAGTTTTGTCTTAAATGGAGAGCCACTTCAACACGGCTTTGCCGTAAGTTTTGGAAACCGGAATGTCGGGAACGTTGGTGATGCCCAACTCTAGGTAAAATCCTTCTTTTTCACGTCGTAATACCTTAACTTGTTCCATATTGACCATGAATCCCCGATGGCATCTCATAATGTTCGTATTCGCCAAAAGTTCAGAGGTGCGTTTAAGGGTGTTACGTAACATGAGTTTTTTAGGAAGATTGTTCTTCATGTACCAAATGCACACGTAGTTGTCGGCTGCTTCTATGTATAGAAGATTTTCTTTAGTTACTGACAATTGCAGTTCGTCACGTTCATCGTAGAATGAAATTAGCCCCTTCCCAGCGGCTTTTTGCATGGCTACTTGGTCAAGGTCATCCTCGATTTGACGCAATCGTCTGTTCTTATCTTGTAATGTCAACGTGGTAATAATAATAATATAAGGTATAAATAACGTGAGGGACGTGTGGAACAATGCTTTGTTGAAAGCTTCCCATACATCGTTTTGCATACCGGACAAGAAACTGCAAATGGTGTAGGCAATAGCCATGAAAACCAATTCAACAAACACCCAAATACCATAACTCAAATAAGTAATCTCATGTCTTTTGGTGTATTTGAACATGACTACGCGACTGAGGGCTACGATAGACATTCCTAACAATACAATCAATAAAGAATATACAAAGAACATGAAACCGGAAATTTCTTTGCCTCCCCATTGATGTGAACCGAATGGTTTATAGATGATGATAAATGTCAGAGCCAAAGCTGCAGCGGACGTTACCATCAACACTTGGTTGCGTTTGGTTAAAAGGTATCTCGGTATGATTTGTTCAAAGAAATTCATTTTGTATTGAAATGTTTAGTTCCCTTTTGTGCGCCGAAAGTACAAAAATCTTTTAAGAAAAGAGTCATGATGACCCCAAAAAATAAAAAAAAGCCCCGACAAAATCCTTTTTAAATGCGATTTCATCGGGACTGAGGGCTTATTATGAATACAAGAATCGTTTAATACTTCGTTTAGGTGTCTTCTCAAATGGCTCTTCACGTAGCTCGATAGCACTTAACTTGCTGTAGCCAGGCATTTGAGCATTTGTTTCATTTAAGTAGTCATCCATAATTTCGTTAATGGTTTTGGTGTTCTCTTCCAACTTGCTGAAGCCTTCCATGTCAGGAACAACGAGGGCAACAAGGCGGTTGGAGCGACTGACAACGATGGATTCTGTGACGAGTGGCAGACTGTTCAACTTATCCTCAATTTCTTCCGGGTAGATGTTCTGTCCGTTTTGTCCGAGAATCATGTTCTTGCTTCTACCCTTTATATATATGTTACCTTTATTGTCCATGACACCTAAGTCGCCGGTCTTCATCCAACCATCTTCTGTGAATGTGGCTTTGGTGGCTTCCGGGTTTTTATAATAACCCATCATAACGTTATCACCTTTTACTTGGATTTCTCCCACCTTCTTTTGCGGATTCTCAGAATCAATACGAACTTCCATGCCTGTCACGGGACGTCCGCATGAGCGCAATGCAAAGGTTTTCCAATCGCTATAACCGATAAGCGGACCACATTCTGTCATACCATAACCGACAGTGTAAGGGAACTTCATACGTCTCATGAGTTTCTCCACTTTCTCATTGATAGCGGCACCACCTACTATAAGACCGTGCTCCAAGAATCCACCAAATGTATTGATAAGTTTCTTGCGAACGGAATTGTAAATGACATTGTTCAATCCCGGTATAGCCAAAAGGACTTTCATTAAAGGCTTGCTTAAGGTTGGCATGACTTTTCCTTTGAAAATCTTTTCTACGACAAGTGGTACGGTAATAAGAATATAAGGTTTTACTTCCGATAGAGCCTTGATAAGTACCGATGGAGTCGGTGTTTTTCCAAGGAAGTAGATGTGACATCCGGATGCGAATGGATATAGGAATTCAAATGCAAATCCGTAAAGATGGCCGAGGGGAAGCATAGATATAATGGTCCAACCTGTCTTGCAAGGTATTTCAGTAATAGCAAATTCAATATTTGAACTGATGTTGCGAGCAGTTAGCATGACGCCCTTTGGGTCGCTGGTCGTTCCTGAAGTATAGTTAATTAACTCCACTTCGTCTAAGTTGCCGGTCGGGTAACTGACGTGTTCCGGTTGGACTCCTTTCGGGAAGCGCTCTTTGAAAATTTTCTCAACTTCGTTTGTAAGAGTTTCTACGGTCCAATCCTTATAGTTTGCATATAGGATGCTGAAATCCGTTGTATTGATGGCAATTTTGATGTCGGGTAAACCTGCAGCATCCATTTTATCCCAAATGGTATCCTCAGTGAATATCATTTTACTATCAGAGTGGTTACATAGTCTTTGCACTGTTTCCGGTAAGAAATCGTTGAGTAAAGGAACCGCTACGCAATCGTATGCTGTGATACTAATTAATGAGATGGCCCACTCTCCGGAATTCTTGGCACAAAGGGTGGCTTTGTCGCCCTTCTCAATATCAAGAAGTTGGAATATGATGTGTAATTTCTCAATCTGTTCAGCTACTTCTCCGAATGTAAACGTGTTTCTTCCGTAATTGGTAAATGCCGGTAAATTCCAATGATTTTTAATGGCATTTTCAACGTAATTTAGATAATGTGTCATAATCTTTTTGTTTTGTTCGTTGCAAATTTCGTGTTTAAAATTCAAACGAGTCGGAAAGAGCGGATGTAAACCGGTGGTGAGGGATAAGAATTAAAATAAAGGGGCGAAAATCCATTATAACGGGCAAAATATCATTTTATGCCCCTATTTTTATAGGGAAATCTATCACTTTTATACTTAAAGGAATCATTAAATAGTGAAGATGTTTGTCATTGAGGAATAAAAATGAGGCGAAATATTGTGATACCGGAAACTGTCGGTCATGGACAGAGTGGACTGTTCAATCCCACCTCACCTGTGACTGCCGAAAAGTATAAAAAAGAAATGCGTTACCGAAATTGGCAACGCATTTTGTTTTGCGCTTCAGGATGGGCTTGAACCAACGACCCCCTGATTAACAGTCAGGTGCTCTAACCAACTGAGCTACTGAAGCAGTTTGCAATTCTTTGGGATTTTGCGCTTCAGGATGGGCTTGAACCAACGACCCCCTGATTAACAGTCAGGTGCTCTAACCAACTGAGCTACTGAAGCAGTCCCGAGTAGTTCCCTCGAATTGCGTTGCAAAAGTAGAGGATATTTTTGAATTGTGCAATATATTGATAAAAAAAATGTTGAAACGAGTAAAAAAACTGCATTTAGGGGAATAGTTTTAGAGATATTCTGCAATGATAAAGCGGAAATGATTACTTTTGTGGTATGAAAAAGTTAGTAGTTATATTCGGACTTATGACCACCGTTGTAGGTGTGTCAGCTCAGAAAGAGCGAAATCATAATTTTGAGATATCCAAGAACCTTGAGATATTTAATGATATATATAAGCAGTTGGATTTGTTCTACGTTGATACTTTGTCTGCCGATACGGTTATTGAGTGGGGCATCAACGCCATGTTGAGACAAGTTGACCCGTTCACAGTATATTATCCTGAGAATGATATGGACGAATTGAAGGAGATGACAACGGGTAAATACGCCGGTGTCGGTTCGGTGATTCGTTATTATAAAAAGGAGGAGCGTGTGATGTTGGTCGAACCTTGGGAAGACAGTCCGGCAGCGAGAGCCGGTATTAAGGGTGGCGATGTGATAATGACGATAGAAGGCCAGGACGTCAAAGGAAAAGGGAATACCGAAGTCAGTAAGTTGCTGAGAGGAGAACCGGGAACGACATTTGAATTGTCAGTGAAACGTCAGGGGCTTGAAGAACCGTTGGTGTTCAAAGTGACACGTGAGAATATCGTAATGCCTCCCGTTCCTTATTATGGCATGGTAACGGAGCATGTAGGATATATTTTCTTTGATCGTTTTGTTGAGGGCTGTTCGCGCGATATTCGTCGTGCCATTATTGATTTGAAGGAACAAGGAGCCCGTTCGTTGGTGCTGGATTTGCGGGGCAATCCCGGTGGACCGCTGAGTGAGGCTGTAGAAGTGACCAATCTATTCGTGCCAAGAGGACGAAAAATTGTTTATACCAAAGGGAAACTGGCTTCGGTCAATACAGAGCACTATACCAAAAAAGAACCGCTCGATGCCGAAATCCCGGTGGTCGTGTTGGTTGATGGGACGACGGCTTCATCGGCAGAAATCGTATCCGGTGCATTGCAGGATTTGGACCGTGCCGTGATTCTCGGAACACGTACATATGGTAAGGGATTGGTGCAAATGATTCGTGAAGTGCCCTATCATGGAAGTTTGAAAGTTACTACCAGTCGCTATTATATCCCCAGTGGGCGTTGTATTCAGGCTTACGACTACCGCCATTTGAATCCTGACGGTTCGGCGGGAACGTTACCCGATAGTTTGACCAAGGCATTTAAAACAGAGGCGGGGCGCGAAGTGCGTGATGGCGGCGGTATTAAGCCGGACATCGTAATGACGCCCGACAGTCTTCCCACGTTGGTATATGACATTGCAGCATCGGATGTATTGCTGGAATATGTGGGTAATTTCGTAGCGAAATATCCTACCATCGCACCGGCAGGAGAGTTCTCTCTTTCTGATGAGGACTATGCGGATTTTGTCAAGTTGGTATCTGAAAGTGGATTTACTTACAAGCGTCGAACTGAAGAGATAATGAAACTATTGGAGAGGGCTGCGCGTTTTGAGGGTTGCTATGATGAGGCAAAGTCTGATTTTGAGGCGTTGGCAAAGAAGATGGCTGGTAATGTGGCTGTCGATTTGGAACGTTCTAAGTCCGACATAAAACTATTGATAGAAAACGACATTGTCAGTCGTTATTACTATCGCAAGGGAGCTATCAAGCAGCAACTGCGCGACGATAAGGATCTGAAGGCAGCTTTGGAGATATTGTCAGATATGCAACGTTATAAGAAGATACTGAAACCATAATAAGAATGAGGAAGAACAAATTGAATCATAACAAGGAGTTTATGTTCGCTATCATGGCAATGGCAGTAGTGGTGTTTTGTGTGGTAGTGTTCTTCTGGATGTGGTGTTTCCCGCAAGGGACGTCCGAAACGAACTTTTCATCCGATTATAAGATTCTTTTGGATGACACATTCAAGGGCGACAGTGTGCAGTTGCAAGTGAATGACAGCGTTGTGTTTGAACAAAGAATATATAAAACAGAAAAAATAACGATTGCCATACCGTCTAAAGAGTCGGCTTTTTTAATGTTGTTGATGCCGGAAAAGGATGCGGCTTATTCGTTTAATCTCCCGCAAGGAGGCGGCATAGTTGAGTTAAGTCGCAAGGATAATGGCGTGGAGATTATTGAAAAGAAGTGATATAACAATCTTTTTTGGCGGTATAGATTTAATTTGCTAACTTTCGTGCGAATTATTAAATATTACAGCCATGAAAAAGATATACTTCTTTCTTATTGTTACTGCAATCGCAGTCAGTGTCAATGCTCAGATAAAAGTGAATTCTGAGGGCAAGGTTTCCATGTTGACGAATGAAACTCCTTTGTCGCCACTTTCAATCGGAGGAGCGGGAGATTCTTGTTATAAGGTGAGTATCACCTCAAATAATCCAACACTTTTGTTAAGCTTTCAAGGGACTCCAACTGAGCAATATGGTTGGTTTAAACAGTTGGCAATTGAACATGAGCTTAATAGTGAAAGAATGGTATGCGGTTTACATGCCATGACTTATAATCCGACACCTTTAAATAAAGGACGTGCTTATGGAATTCTAGGTGATGGAGGAAATGCAACAAACGGATATAATTACGGTGTGTATGGTAATCTTCGGGGAGTAAACAATGGTTCTGGAATCGTTGGTTCTGTTAATAATGAATGTCTTTATATTGATGGGCGATATGCTGGCTATTTTTATGGTGCTGTTAAAGTAACCGGAGGTATATATGGCTCTTTGTATTCCCCCTCTGCCACATCTAACACCCGTAGTACATCTTCAATACTCTTGTCAGAAATAGACGGAACAAGCAATACCACAGTAACGGAGAAACTATCGGGCTTGTCAGCCATGCAATTTAATATGAGAAATCAAGAGGCAATAGATGCAAATAGTAGAAGTTCTTCGGATACAACGACGGTATCAACTCAAAAAACAACAGAATTGACGGAAGCTAAGGTAGAACGAATACACTATGGTTTGGATGCCGTAGCATTGCAAGAAGTGTATCCCGATTTGGTATATGAGAATGATAAAGGCGAATTATTCGTTAATTATATCGAAATGATTCCTTTGCTAGTGCAATCCATCAAGGAATTACAAGCACAGATAACTGTATTGCAAGGTGGAGGTGAAGTCTATGAGGTGGGAGCTAGAAGAATGATAACAGATATTGAAGAGGAGGTCGTTGTAAAAGCCTCTGTCAGTCAAAATACTCCCAACCCATTCTCTGAAAGTACAACGATTCAATATGCCTTACCTAATGATGTTGTTACCGCCCTTTTGTGTGTTTATGACCTGAATGGCAAACAATTGATACAAAAGAAGCTTACTGACAGAGGGTATGCAAGTGTGACATTGCACGGAGGTGAATTGCCAGCCGGAATGTATTTATATTCGTTGATAGCCGATGGTAAGGTAATAGATACCAAACGCATGATTTTAACAGAATAAAATAAAAAGCGTATGAGAAGAATATTTATTACTACGATATTAGTACTTTGCGCCATTTGTGGAATGAGGGCACAAAGTGATACTGTGACGGTTCATGTGGACGGCACAGCGAGTTTGGAATCTTTGATAGCAGATTGTGATGAGGACAGTATACGTTATTTAAGCATTACTGGAAAATTATCGGAAGATGATTATGCCTTTATTCGGGGAAAGTTATTACAAGATTTAGATGTATTGGATTTAGAATATGCAGCGATTGATTCTCTACCTAGAAGTGCTTTTAA
>JAGBCQ010000017.1 GCA_017937925.1 Paraprevotella sp.
CAAAAAAAGATATTCAGGTGGCTATAGCGGCGGTGTTCCACCTCTTCCCATTCCGAACAGAGAAGTTAAGCCCGCCCACGCCGATGGTACTGCCGACAAAGTGGGAGAGTAGGTAGCCGCCTTTTTTCAGGGAGAAACCGCCCGGTCACATGACCGAGCGGTTTTTTTTGGACCCACCCCGACCCCTCCACAAGGGAGGGGAGAATTTATCCTCTTATTATGTCATTCCGACAGAGCGATAGCGACGAGGGATCTCGTTGTTGCTTGCAAATGAAAGAGATTCTTCCTCCCTTTGGTCGTCAGAATGACAGGGTTGTGGAGGAGAGATTTCTCACATACGTTTGAAATGACAAAGTGCGTTATCCTAACAAAAAGAAAAACCCCTCCGCAAGGGAGGGGAGATAGTCATTCTATATTTGCAAAATAACGAGTGTATCTAATACTTTATAATAAGATATTGTTGCCTCTATTTTAGTTTGATAATCTTGGCATTTGTATTTTCGTACATTGGCATTACTCTACAGATTTCAGCACCAATGTATGTAGGGTCGCATACGAAATATTTTTTGCCATTGATAACGTAATGTGGTCCGGTTATCGTTTCGTCTTTAAATGCAACGGCAGTAGCTAAGTGTCTAGGATATTCTAATAAGACAACATCTAATCCCATTAAATCGTGCATCAGAGTAGAATACAGGAATGAGCGGTCCTCGCAATCACAATACGGATAGTATAACATTTCATCTGTGAACATAGGTTTTTCTATTCCAAATTGTTCTCCATCGGTTTTGTACTGAAAGGCTGTTTGAACGAAGTTTAATAGAATATTAGCAGCTTCTGCTTCGCTCTTACCTGCAATGGCATTACGCAGTGCAGGGTATAGTTGTTCTTTAGCATCTGCACTCATGGCACATTTCGCATAAACAGTTTTGGTATTACCCAAAGGATAGGTTGAGAAAAAATCAATCAGGTTCTTGTTTTCTTCTACAGTTACTGACACGTTGGGATAACGTTCAGATGTAAATGTTCTTTTGGGAGTAGGAGCGTAGGCAAACTCTTGTTCTCCCGTCAGGTGAAAGTTGACGTTCTTCTCTCTAGGTATTTTATATTCCAATAGGTAACAACTTCCTGAGCAGTCCTTGTCATACATATAATATTTATATCCATCTACAGGGAAGTAAGGATATTGGAAAATACTCTCTTCAGAAGGTAAAAGTATTACAAGTTGTTGGTCAATGCGTCCCATGCGAACCATATAACCCGAATGAGTGAGCAAGAACATCTGCATTAGCTTGGATTCATTACACTTCGTTGGTCCGAAAAATGTATTGCACGCATTTTTGATAAATGTTACATACCCCCAGTCACACATATTCAGTTTATTCTTCCAAGCCAAACATTCTTCAATGATGATGTCATAGTGAGGTTTTGATAGAACTTCCCATGCATCTGCTACATGATTTTCGTAGATGCCTTTTAACGAAAAGCGATGAGAGTCTTTAAGTGATAACGCGCAATTTGTTCCATAGTAATTGAACTTGAATCCGCTGTCTGTAGGTTTAATATTTATTGGTTTGACATCGGGTCGTTTAACCTCCGGAGTCGGGATATTATTGGGCACATTTGCAATACCTGATGGCTTCAGTTCCTTTCCTTTTGGTATGTTTAATCCTTTGCCAGGTAATTCGGCTACCGGTGGAGTGGTGGGTTTGGGTTTCGATGGTACTGGTATAGCAGGTTTTACCGTATGTTTTACCCATGGTTTCCGCATATATTCAGCGAATGCTTTGTTCAGACTATCGCGGTAAGCGTTATACTTTTTTCTTTGTTCTGTTTTATGTTGTTCAAACTTCTGTGAGATTTGTTTTTTGTAATCGTCGAATGTTTGAGCGGAAGTCGTCTGACATATGCATAATATAAACAGACCGGTTATAAATGTGATTCTTTTCATGGTGTTTTTTTACTGTGATTAGTTATTATAAAAAGAGAGTGTATATAAACATACACCCTCTTAGTTAATATTAGAATTCTACAGATGCACTCAAACCTGCGTCTCCCATAGGTGTAACAACAGGAGAGAAGGAGTAAACTCTATTTGTCCCATCTCTCTTCTTTACAACGACACGGCGTGCACCGGGTGCTACAATGGCATCTACCAGATTGTAGATATAGAGTGCTGCTGTTGCTCCGATAAAGATATTTCTGCCAATTGCCATATTGTCGGCTTTGTTGGCATAACTTCTTTTTACTTCCACACTATGTGTTTTTGTTATTTTTGAAGAATATACCGATCTCTGATTTTCCGTAACGATAATTCCGGCAATTAGTGCAGCGCATCCTCCCATGATGCAACCTCCCTTAACCTTTGAGCCTTTATAGAGTTGGCCCCATCCAGGAACTATAGCTGAACGCCACAAACCATGTGCACCATATTTGGTTGTAAGTTCTACTTCGTCAAATAGTGGTGGGTTTTCAAGTTCTGATTTAGCATAAAGTTTGGTTAAGAAATACTGCCCATTTTCGTTGCGTTCCCAATATTCAGCAATATTTTCTACATAAAGTTTGACTTCTTTTCCTTTTGCTTCAGTATTTGTTAAATTTTTATAATCAAGTTTTTCTTCTAATTTACCATTATTCCAATGTTGGGATAATTGTTCTTCGGATTTGTAATTAGAAATAACTACAACACCATTCTTCATTCCTGAAGCTGAAATTAATTCAGCAAGGCATTTTTCTCTAGCTCCATCTAAAGTATTACTTGTTGATGAATAAGTTTCATATCGAAATGTCGGGTTCGATGGATGTGGCAGTTTATGCAACCATTGTGGCTTTATTTTTTCTGAAACTCCTTTTTGTGCAAAAGTTTCTATTGAAAAGAATATAATTAATATGTATATAAAAGTTCTCATTTTATTCTCCACGATTACGTTTTTTGTAATCTTCAAGTCCTGTCTCCATTTTATTAATAAACATTTCTCTGTCTGCTTTGATTCCGATAATTTCATCTTGCGCTAAAGTGTTAGCTACTCCCTTCTTGAAAGAATCTTTATCTTGTCGCATCTCAATGCAAACATATACTTGCACGCTACCATCAGAACGATCGTAAATAGTCGTTTTGATGGTTTTTGTATTCTCAATTTCTTCATCAACGTATTGAGACATTACAGCCTCGCCAATTGCTTCCGCAGAATTTTTTATATTTGCAGTTGCATTTTGTTCATAATCTTGTGCAGCTCCTTCTATTGCAACTTTCATCATTTGAGCTAATTGGTTGCGTGCGTCTCTAGCAGCTTCGTTTAAAGCTGTTTTTTCTATGTATGAGGTAGCAGTCCCGTATGCTCTCCATTTGTTACAATCTTCGTTTGCTAATTCAATGCACGGTTCTGCTTCTCTCATAGTACGGGTGGGGCGTTGCACACCATTTACATTCTGTTGCGTTTGTTGCATCTGTTGTAATTGTTGTAGCAATGATAGTTGTTGATAATCAATACCACTCTGTTTTGAACTACCGCATGATGCGAGTACGATTGTTGCAGCTACGGCTGCGATTGAAAATAATTTTTTCATAAGATTAATTTTTAAAATTAGACAATAAGTGAATTATAAATATTTAGTAAGTTTTGCTTTGTATATGAATAGTCATTCTAAAGTTGTTTTTCCATCATTTTTTTGGATTTCTCTATTTCCTCGAAAAAATTCTTAACAAATAAATTTTTATCAATGGTGGTACAGCCATTACTATTAAGTGAATCAATGATATTGTTACACAACTTTTCTTTGGTGATTTTAGTTTGTAAACAACAGTATACTTGACACATACCATTGGAAAGGTCATAAACATTGGTTTTTAATAGAAAGCAAGGAGGGTTCATAATTCCATTTAAATACGGAGGAATACTGTCTCCATTTTTTTGTCCTTTTATGGCTTCGATTGTAGCTTTTTTTATAATATAGCAAATATTATACCTAGCTTTAAGTAATGATTCTCTTTTTGCCATAGACTCTTTAAAACTAGTACCATTTCCATAAGCTCTTATATAATCAGAAGAGTCAACGGCTAATTCAATACATGAATCCATTGTCCAATTAGATGTTGCCGTTTTTTTTGTTTTACATGCTGATAGGATTAGAAATGCAATAATAAAGGCTAATTTAAAATGTTTCATGATTGTTTGTTTTTTAGTTAAACATAAGGTATTAATTAATTATTTTTAATTCTTCTGTTAATTCTTCACAGAATTCTATTATCCCGTCTTCTGTAAATTGTAGTTCTTTTAGTTGTGCTACTATATATGGAAAGTTAGGCATCATTTTAGCGGAAAATGAGCCATAGGCGATGTCACCACAAGATATGGCTTGTTCGCAGTCTATTTCTATGCTGGAGAAGCAAATATTAGACATAACTTTTCCATAGCTTTTTATCTTATATGGTTCATTCCCACTTTGATGACTTACTGTTGCCACTACTATTACTTGATTCCCGTATGAGTCTGCCGTATTTGTTATAGAGTCACCATTTTCGTATGGCTGATTATTGCAAAGAGTATTGATGACTTCGTTTGCCATCTCTTCATTATACAAATGATTGGCTGTATCTATTATCGCAAAATATATTTTACTTTTCCCCTGTTGATGGATGATACTTAATGCCTCAGAAAGTTTTGTTGCAGAGCAGTACGTATTCCAATCTGTACCTACTCCCGAACATTTACCGCTCAAACAATACAAGGTTGGTTCCTTTGCTTGGCTCGTAACGGAAGGAGTAGCAACCCCCTCACTTCCGTACGTTGATACGGAAGTGAGCAGAACCATTATTGCTATGATAAACCTCTCTCTCATATTACAATTTTATTGGATGGTGCGGACGGCGCGGACATAATTACTATAGCTACCAAAGTCACGTTTTAAATCTCCATAATACATATTTATAGTATAATAGTAGTTATAACTCTCCTCGCTACTACTCCAATAAGTCCAAGATGATTTAACATATTCAGGATGAGTAAACCCACCTATTTTATCTCGATTATTGTATAAAACCATCAATTCTTCTTTTGTGGGTAGACGCCAATCCGTATAGCCCCCTAATGTTGAATTATTACACATTAGGTTGGCAGAATCCCAATTTACGAGCCCTAAATCAGTAGGCTGTACCATCAATTTTGCTGAGGATAAAACAATAAATTCAGGTTCAACCACAACATCTTCACCGTATGCTACACCGGCTTCGTTGATAGCATAGGCACGAACGTAGAACGTTTGGTCTGTCGGAAGATTGACGGTAATAGCACTAAATGCTCCTGTGCCACTCATACCATTTTTAGCGCGTTTGTTATCATTAATGGTCGGATTCGGAGAAGTTCCATATACAAAACCACATTCTGTATATGCCGGTTCGCCTACACTAACAATGGTTCCATGAAAATTGGCACGTTCATTTTCATAATTGATGTCTGTTACTTCTTGTGTGGTAAGAACTGGAAGTACAGGTGCAGTGGTGAAAGCAGTGGAATATGTACTATATGTAGTACCTAATCCGCTGATGGCGTATGCACGTGCATAGTATGTTTTACCCAACTCTAATTCTTTAATCTCGCAACTATACTTTGCTTTGCTATTTTTTGGAACTGCTACTTTGGCAATACAATTTTCAATCGTTGGATTCGTACTGGTGCTATAAACAAAGCCACGTTCAGAATACGCTGGTTCTCCTACAGATGTTACTTCTGCATTAAGAGTAGCTGAATATGCTCTGATGCTAGAGGCATCGTAAATCTCAAGAATCGGTAGTGCTTTGTATTCCCCAATTGCCCTTACTCTCACTTCGGTGTTACCGTTAGATGATTTAACGACAATGACGGAGGTATTCTCTCCACTCTCTAATTTGCTACGGTCAATAACTACTACGATGGTTTCTGTCTTGCCATATTTTAGAGTTCCGCTCTGCTCTTTTACCTGTGTAATCCATTCACAATTTTCTTCAATGGTCCAGGCAAGATCTTCGTAACTGTCATTAACAATATTGAATGATAGGGTGTTAAGACTCTTACTGTCTCCAAAGTCTAATAACTCCTTATCTGCAGTAACCATAGCCGGTTTACGCTTAATAAGCATATGTATGGGGGTAGTTTCTCCTACTTTTACATTAATGTTCTCGTAATAGTTGTATTCATATCCGCTCTTCTCAATCTCTATTTCGTATGTACCCGGATTTAATCCTTTGAAACTGAAACTCCCATCACTGCCTGTTACAGTTGATGCAATAGCTGTGTATGAATTAGAACCATAGTCATTATAGTAATATTCTTCATAATTACCCCAATTATCTTCTCCATAGCCTCCATCATAGTCATCTATAGAATACAATTTTACATTAACAGTTGCAACAGGTTCGCCTGTTGTTTGGTCTGATACACTACCGGCTATATCACCGGTTGTGATATTCTCTGTAATGTCCTCTGTACAAGCCATAAAAGGCAAAAGCATTAACAGTGCATAGATTATCTTTTTCATTGTTTTTATATATTTAAATGCTGTTACTTAATGGTGCGGACGGCACGGACGTAGTAATCATTATATGCGTTTTCAACAGAAATTTCTCCGCTTTTAAAATCTACGTAATATCTACGTCTTGAGTCGTTCTCGTATAAAGTGGATGACCAATATTTTTTCTCTTTAAAATTCCCAATTTTATTCTTGTTACTGTGTATAATTATAAGTTCTTCTTTACTCGGTAATCTCCAATCATTGTACCCTCCTAATGAAGATGATTGACATAGTGTAATTGCTGTGTATGATGATGTATTTCCTAAGTCTTTTGTCTGTACCATTAGATTTGCTGATGTTAATTCTATATATTCAGGACCTACAATTATATCATCACCATATGTTGTCCCATTTAAACTTGTTGCATATGCTCGTATATATATATTCTCAGTAGAAATTGGTAACCCAATAGCATTACATTTATATTCACCAATTCCCAATTCAGTATTAACTATTTTGTTGTCACTAATTGTTGGATTAGGTGATGAACCATATACAAATCCTTTTTCAAAGAAACGTGGGTTCCCACTATTAATTATAGAACCTATAAATGTAGCAGTTCCTTTTTCGTAATCAATATTTGTAACAGACATCGTGGAAATGATGGGATTTGTAGGGTCTTCCCACTCTGTATATTCACTATAATAAGTACCTAATGAATTAATGACATAAGCTCTTACATGAATACGACTGTTTGCAGGTAATTCCGTGATTTCACAACTAAACACTCCTGTATCCGTTCCTGTACAGATGATTTTTTTATCATTAGTTGTTGGGCTCATTCCAATACCTGTAACTGAAGTACAATATACAAATCCTTTTTCTATATAATGTGGATTGCCGGCATTTGTAATAGAACTTGTAATTTGGGCAGTACCATTTGCAAAGTCTATGTTACTAATAGTTGCAGGTGCGACAGAAGGTGCCGTCGTTTCTACGTATACATTACTTCCGTAAACGGTTCCAGTTGAATTGGTTGCATAGGCTCTCATATAAATTTTTTCACTGGGCAGTCCGGTAGCTGTGCTAGTAAATGTACCTACTCCTGTGCCGGAGCATACTATCTTATTGTCGTAAATAGTAGGATATGACATTGTTCCATAAACAAATCCTCTTTCACTATAATGCGGATTTCCTGTATTTGTAATTGATCCGGTAAATGTCGCAGTCCCTTGTGTAAAATCAACATTAGAAATATTTCCTGTAGAGACTGTAGGAGCAGAAGGAGATACTGAAACAACTTCGCCATAAACAGTCCCCGTTACATTGGTTACAAAAGCTCTGACGTATAACTTTTCAGCACTTATTCCTGTAACGTTGCATGTGAATGAACTAGCACCATTTCCTTCACTAATTACTTTGTTGTCATTAATAGTCGGTTCTGGTGTTGTTCCATAAGCAAAACCACGTTCAGTATATTCGGGATTACCTGTTTTTGTAACCGTACCAGAGAATGTTGCTGTACCTTTTGCAAAATCAACACTTGTTATACTTCCTGTTGTAACAGCGCCTTGTGTAGGTTCTGCTGTCACTTGTTCTCCATAAGCCGTACCTTTTGCGTTTGTAACATAAGCACGAACGTATAAAGTTTCTGAAGGAAGTCCAGTGACCTCGCTACTAAAAGAACCTGTTCCGGAACCTTCTTTAACAATCTTTGTATTGTCGATAGTAGGATTAGGCAAAGTGCTATATACAAAACCTCGTTCGGTATAAGCCGGCATACCTACAGACGTTATGTTGCCATGGAATGTGGCAGTTCCTTTAGTGTAATTCAAGTTTGTGATTTCTTTGGTAGTAACACTTGCCATTCCAGGAGACCTTGAAACTTCTTCGCCATATGCTACGCCGGCATTATTGATGGCATAAGCACGAACATACAAGGTTTGTCCCGTAGGTAAATCATTTGCGGTCGCATTGAAAGTTCCAACTCCGGCACCTTGGCTGATGACTTTATCACCATTGATGGTAGGATTCGGAGATGTACTATATACAAAACCACGTTCAGTATATGCCGGTGCACCAGCATTGACTATAGTTCCGTAGAATGTTACCGTTCCGTCTTCTGTTTCTGAATATTTGAATTCGGCGGTAGTAACAACGGGTAAAGAAGGGGATGCAGTTACTTGCTCACCATATACTACACCCGCTTCGTTTATGGCATAAGCACGAACGTAGAATTTCGTGTCGGTCGGTATTCCGCTTGCTTGGCAACTGAAAGCACCGGTTCCTGTTCCTGTTTTAACTATTTTATTATCATTGATAGTAGGGTATGACGTTGTTCCATATACAAAGCCACGCTCATAATATGTCGGTGTACCGGCATTGATGATAGTTCCATGGAACGTTGCGGTAGCTTTATCTAAATTAAGATTAGTTATTTCTTGGGTACTTACTTGTGGTTTTGAAGGAGATATAGAGATTTCTTCACCATAAGTCGTTCCAATTGCGCTCTTGGCATAAGCTCTTACATAAACAGTTTTCTCAGTGGCAACATTGGTTGCTGTTATACTGAAAACACCGGTTCCAGTCCCACTTTTTATTACTTTATTATCATTGATGGTAGGGTTGGGTGAAATCCCATATACAAATCCTCTTTCAGTATATGCCGGTGCTCCAACATTCGTGATGGTCGCATACATCGTTATGCTACCTTTAGTCCCGTTGACGTACTCCACTTTTTGGGTTTTTACTGTAGGTGCTTCAGGAGTTTTTGTTATTTGTTCGCCATAAGCAACACCGGCTATATTTTTTACGTATGCTCTAAAATAGAGCGTTTTTCCAGTCTCTAATCCTATGATTTTACTGTTGAATGAGCCGACTCCTTCTCCCTCATTTTTTATCTTATTGTCGTTAACCGTAGGATTGGGTGATGTTCCATATACAAAACCGCGTTCTGTATATGGTGGCTCTCCTTCCTCAATAATTGAGCCATAGCAGATAACAGCACCTTCTTCTCCACTGACATAATCAACTTTTAGAGTACTAGCAGAAGCCGTTCCCGGTGATTTGGCTACAGATTCTCCATAAACAATCCCGGCTTCATTTTTTGCATATGCTCTAACGTAGAATGTAACGTCTGTTGGCAAACCGGTTACATAGCTGCTATACGCACCAATACCTGTTCCATCCTTAACTACTTTGTTATCATTGATGGTAGGATTGATAGAGGTCCCATATACAAACCCTCTTTCGCTGTATGGAGGTTCGCCTTCTTTGATAATCTCTCCGTGTAATGTGGCGGCACCTTTGTCGTAATTGATATCTATAATTGTCTTAGTTACAACTTCTGGTGCAACCGCACTTGTCGTGAAGTTGATGTCATGAGAACTATATCCAACGCCTTTACTGTTTTTTGCGTAGGCTCTGGCATAATAAGTAGCACCTAATGTCAGTTCTTTTATGGTATAATTATATGTATTGTCTTCGTTTTTAGGAACAGTTACCCTTGCTTCGCATTCTTCTAATGTTGGCATAGGAGCAAGGCTGTAAACAAATCCACGTTCAGTATATTCCGGTGTGCCTGGGAATTTTATTTCTCCTTTCAGTATCGCAGAGAAGGCTTTGACTTCTTCAGCTTCAAATATCTCAAGTGAAGGGTAAATAGTATATTCTCCAATAGCAGTGATTTGGATTTCTATATTTCCATTGGTGGATCTTATGACAAGAACTGTTTTATTATCACCACCATCCAATTTGTTTCGGTCAATAATAACTACAATGGTTTCTGTTTTACCGTATTTTAGTGTCCCACTAGTAGGTTTTACTTCCGTAATCCATTCACAATTTTCTTCTATTTCCCATGCAAGGTCTTGATAACCTGGGTTGACAAGGCTAAACGAAAGAGTATTTAGACTTTTATCATTTCCGAAATCTAATAAATCTTTGTCAGTAGTTAGTTTTGCAGGTTTACGTTCTATAAGCAGATGAGCGTCCGATACTTTTCCTGCTGCTACAATAATTTCCTTTGAGTTATTAAGATAACCTTCCTTGTTTATTTCAAGTGAATACTTGCCGGGCTCTAAATCTTTATAACTGAAACTTCCATCACTACCTGTCACGGTGGATTTGCCTCCAGGGTTAAGGACTACATTAACAGTTGCAACAGGTTCGCCTGTTGTTTGGTCTGATACACTACCGGCTATATCACCGGTTTTGATATCTTCCATTATGTCCTCTGTACAAGCCATAAAAGGCAAAAGCACTAATAGTGCATAGATTATCTTTTTCATTGTCATTATATATAATAAGGTGTATTATTGCGGAATTTTAGTCATAGGAATTTGTATGGTGATAGTTTCACCGCTGACAGCTGTTACAATCTTACGATTAGGTTGGTAGCCTGATTTTTGTACGGTAAGATTATATTGTTTCGCTTCTAAATTCTCAAAAGTGAAGTTGCCGTTGCTATCTGTTATTTTAGTAATTTCTCCAGGGGAGAGTAAGATGCTGGCATTGACAAGTGGAGCGCCTGTTTCATAGTCCGTTACAGTGCCATTGATGGTTGAGAAAATCTCGTATTCATTCTCACTAGAACAAGAGAATGTAAAGACGGTAAGAAATGCTAAGAATAGTGTTTTTAAAAGTCCTTTTGAGGTTGTTTTAATGGTAGTCATAACTCTATAATTGTTTTAGTTTTAAGTTCTTTTTCAATGTTCAAATTCTATAACTCTAAGTAAGAGAGCAACCAATCTTGAAAAATGTTTTAGATAAAAGGTGTTGAGAATTAAAATGTTTATCATTTGTTTTACGTTTTACTTTACGTTGAACAAATAGTTGTTTTTTTTATATGTAAATCTTTGTGAATAGCAATAAATTACATATTTTTGCATTTGATTGGTTGCTCTCTTACTTAGAGATTATGCGTTTTTATGCTACACCTCATTGTATATAAGGCGGTTCATTTCTAACATTAAAAGTATAGAGTGATAAGAAAAAATCTGAATGATTTTTTCTTTCAATAAATATAGAATGGCAACCCGTATTTTGTTATGCCAAATATAACAACCCGTCTTTAATGCCAATTCGTTCTTCTTCTAAAAGGTATTTAAGAACGGAACTGATGTCCTCGCGAGAGTAGTTGGGGAATATAAGTTCGCTGAATGGATGAGGGCATCCGTCATTTAACTTTTCAAGGATGAGAGTGGTTATGGTGGCTCTTTTCTCTCTGTCGTTTGAAGGGTGATTCCGTATGGTCTTACAGACGTCACATTGATGACAATCGGCAGAATTGCTCTCACCGAAGTAGTGTAGTAACACTTTACTGCGGCAGAACTCTTGCTCTTCTGCATAATAGAGTATCGCATCAATCCTTTTTTTGAACTCGTCCTTACGTTGCTCATACACTTCGGGCGGTAGTAAGATTCGTTCTTTCTCTATCCGTTTACAACTGAAAGTGATGTAGGGTGTCCGTTTGTGAGGGATGTAGTGTAAGATGCCCGATTTACTGATGTCTATCAGTTGGTGGTAAATCAGGTCGGGACTGAGTTGAGTAAGGGTAGCTATACGTCTTTCGTCAATGAAAACGTAATCACTGAAGACACCTCCATAGTTTCTTAGTACGCATTGGAGAATTTTTTCTTTATCCGGCGATAATTCACGGAGTCGATACAGTTCTTCGCGTTTCAGTAGGAAATGAATACGTGACGCGTTGTCCTGTTCGTCGGTATATTCAATATATCCGGCTCGTGACAAGATGTTTAGAGCACTGTTGACCTGTATGGGGAAGTGTTTGAAGTTGCGACAAAACTCGTCTAGGTTGAACTCACGAGTGACGTTATATCCATCGCCCATAGCTATTTGTAAATAGTAGCAGATATCTTCGTAGATGTTACGGATAAAGTCTTTGTCGGGATAGGTGTCCGGGATGCGTTTCATGAGTTTCGTACGGTCGGACTTATTGAAAAGTAGTACGGCGTATGCTTTTTGTCCGTCGCGCCCAGCACGTCCCGCTTCTTGAAAATAAGCTTCGATGGAATCGGGCAAATCCATGTGTATGACCAAACGAACATCCGGCTTGTCTATACCCATTCCGAATGCGTTGGTGGCAACCATTATACGTGCTTTGTCTTCTTGCCATTGATGTTGGCGCAAATCCTTCTCTGCATCGTTGAGCCCGGCATGGTAGAATGTCACAGTGAAACCTTCATGACTTAACAATTCTGCTATTTCTCGTGTGTTTTTCCGACTTCGTGTATATATAATTGCAGAACCTGCTACACTTTGCAGGATATGAATCAGTTCGCCTATTTTATCGTCAGCATTGCGTACTACGTAAGAGAGATTCTTACGGTGGAAACTCATTTTGAACGCATTCTCTTCCTGAAAAGCTAATTGGTGTTGAATATCCTTTACTACCTCAGGGGTAGCCGTCGCTGTAAGAGCCAATATGGGGATATTCGGAAGGGTTTGTCGAATCTCTGCAATCTTGGTATATGAAGGTCGGAAATCGTATCCCCATTGTGAAATGCAGTGCGCTTCATCAACTGTGATGAAGCTGACGGTCATGTGCCGAAGTTTGGTTAAGAAAAGCTCGGATGCCAATCGTTCGGGTGACACATAAAGAAATTTGTAGTTGCCAAAGATACAGTTTTCTAACATGACAATGATTTCTTCATGAGATAGACCGGAGTGAATGGCTGCAGCTTTGATACCTCGTTTCCGCAAATTGCGGACTTGATCCTTCATTAAAGCAATGAGCGGTGTGACGACGATACAGATGCCGTCCTGACTCAAAGCCGGTACTTGGAACGTTATGGATTTACCTCCACCGGTAGGCATCAGACCGAGTGTGTCTTTCCTACTACCGATACTTTCAATGATGTCGCGCTGAATGCCACGAAAGTTATCGTATCCCCAGTATTTCTTGAGCGTGGATAGATAGAGATCGTCCATATCGTTTCTCCTAATCGGTTTCTGAAGGACGGATGTCTTCTATTTGCAACTGAATGTCTCCGCGTTTATGCGTGTTCTCTTCAATGGTGTAGCAGATGTCGAATGAACTTTTGGTTTTGATGTATCGAACTTGTGAACTCTGTCCGAAGGCTATTCCATTCATGACATTGTTACTCTTGTTATCTACCAACTCCAATTTGATATGCTCTTGTTCGCGTCCTACCACTTTGCTTGTTCCATAGTCGTACACATGAAGCGTGCAAAAACGAGGCTTCTCATTTTCAGGACCATAAGGTTGGAATCTTTTGAGTTCGTGCATGAGTTTTGGAGTGATGTCCTTGAAGTCCAAACGAGCGTTGATGTTCAGTATGGCCGAAGTCTGTTCCGGTAAAATGTTTTGTTCTACGTATGCTTCAAAACGGCGACGGAATTCCGGTACATTTTCAACCTTTAGGGATAGTCCGGCGGCGTATGTATGACCTCCAAAATTCTCCAATAAATCGCGACAACTCTCAATAGCTTTATACACGTCAAAACCACAAACGGAGCGAGCCGAACCGGTTGCCAAATCGTCAGTGCGCGTGAGGACTACTGCCGGGCGGAAGTAGATTTCTGTGAGGCGTGATGCCACGATACCGATAACCCCCTTGTGCCATTCTTCGTTGAAAAGTACAATAGAATGTTGGTCATCTTGTTTGTACAATTTATCTACGATGTTATTGGCTTCCTCAGTCATGGACTTGTCCAAATCCTTTCTTTGTTCGTTGTATTTATCAATCTGCTCCGCAATTTCCCGTGCCTTATTGTAATCTTTTTCTATCAAAAGAGCAACTGATTCTTTGCCATTCTGCATACGACCGGACGCATTGATGCGAGGCCCGATTTTGAAGATGATGTCACTGATAGTCAGTTCTCTGTCGGACAGACCGCAAACGTCAATGATGGCTTTTAGACCTACGCTGGCATTGGCATTAAGTTGTCTCAATCCGTGATATGCTAGGATGCGGTTTTCGCCCATGATAGGAACAATGTCGGATGCGATGCTGACTGCACATAAATCCAGAAGCGGAATCAACTGACAAAACTCAATACCATTACTTATAGCAAAGGCTTGCATGAACTTAAATCCTACTCCGCAACCGGACAAATGAGGGTAGGGGTAGGTTGATTCAAACCGTTTGGGATTAAGGATAGCAACAGCCGGCGGCAAAACGTCATCCGGCACGTGATGGTCGCAAATGATGAAATCAATACCTTTCTCTTTGGCATACGCAATTTCCTCAACGGCTTTGATACCACAGTCCAGCACGATAATAAGTTTGACCTGTGTGTCGTAAGCGTAGTCTATTCCTTTTTTGGAAACTCCATATCCATCTTCGTAACGATCGGGGATGTAGTAATCTATATTGGATGAGTATTGTTGTAAGAACTTATACACCAATGCTACGGCAGAGCATCCATCTACATCGTAATCTCCGTAAACCATAATCCGTTCCTTACTGCCTAGTGCATCGTTCAGACGATCGACTGCCTTGTCCATATCCAGGAGTAAGAATGGGTCGTGTAAATCAGTTAGTGAGGGACGAAAAAATTTTTTCGCGTCGGTCACATTCGTAATGCCGCGCTCCCATAACAAACTTGCTGTTATGGGGCTAACGTTGAGCTCTTTAGCTAGCTCGTTAGCCGCTTCCTGTTCTTTTGGTATGGGAGTTTCTAATTTCCATTCGTAACTCATTATATATAGTTTTTCTTCTTTTATTTCTATCTCGGAGATGCGTGTAAAATGTAAGTACACACAATACGTCATGTAAAAGTAGAAAAAATATATAAGAAAACCGCAGTTTTCAGAGCTTTTCTTGAAAACTGCGGTTGCTTTTATCTTTTAGTAAGGTGATTTCTTAAAGAAGTTTACTTCAAACCTAATTTTTTCTTGATGGCTTTTGGAAGGGCATCTTTGTGAACAACGATGTTCATAGTCTTATAGCGAGCGAAAGCTTTGGAAGCATACCAAATACCTTCGTACTTACCGCTCTTGCCCCAAGAATTTTTCACCATATAGTAATCGTTGCCGTCTTGGTCTTTAGCGATACCATAGATAATCATACCATGATCATCGGTTGTTTCCCAGTTGTCGTACGCCTTTTGACGTTCTTCTTGAGTACACCATTTTTGAGGTTGTGGTTTGGTGTTGAGTTTCTTCTCTTCCGGTTTCAATTTCAACCAGTGTGCCATATCAGAACCACTTAATTCCTGAACTTTCTCAACATCAGGCATTACGGCAATACCATTACGTGTGAAACCTTGTTCGCTGACATCAGAACCCCAAGCAATAGTGTAACCATTCATGATGGCATTGTCAAATACTTCCATCAACTCATCAATAGGTAAGTTGTAAGAAGGTGCCCAACGCCAGTTGTCTTGAACCTCAATAACAAATTGGCTATAGAAAGGATGGTGGGTATATGATGTCAAAGAAACGTAATCATCAGCGTTCAAACCTGTTGATTCATAGAATGACATCGGAGTATATTCTTTTCCTTTGTATGTAAATTTTTCAGGTGCTTTGCCTAAATAGATGTCGTGAATAGCTTCAACGGCTTTCTTCCAAAGAGGAACGTTGTTAGCATCTGTTTGCAAACTGTTAAGTTTACCTTTTGCAATAGCTGTAACAACAGCATCGCTCACAGCTGATAACTCTGTGTGATTACTGAGAGTGTCGCCATACATTACGCCCGGACGCATTTCTTCTTCAGGAATCAAACCATAATGTTTCATTCCGTAAAGTACGTCGTAGAAAGAACCACCTTGTGAGAAAGACGCATCACCATGAGTGCGTACCGCCTTGTCTGCGCGGTCTAAATAAGTTTTTTGAACGATGTACATTTCAGAAAAATCATATTCTCCTTTCCCCATACGGAGCAATTCAGCTTCGATGAAACCTAGTGTTGAATAGCACCAGCAGGTTCCTGCTCTGTTCTGATTTTTAATACTAGTGATAGGGTTTTCTTTTACTACGGTAAATTCAAATCCCTCTTCTTTCTTTTTTTCTTCTTCTTGGGCAAAAGTTCCTAATGTGAAGCATCCCAAGGCTAATAACAATAATTGTTTCTTCATTTTGAAATTATTTAAAGTGATTAATCTAATCTTTGTGCTAAGAATTCTTCTACTTCATTGAGGTGGTACGGAATATGTTTACCTAAAACACGACATCCGTCAGCAGTAATCAAAATGTCATCTTCAATACGTATTCCACCGAAATTCTTGTATGTTTCCACCACGTCAAAGTTGATGAATTCTTTATTGATACCTTTGTTGCGCCATTCGTCAATGAGGGCGGGTATGAAGTAAATACCGGGTTCGTCGGTCATGACCCAACCTTCTTGTAGTCTGCGTCCACAACGCAAACAGTTGGTCCCGAATTGTGTTGAAGGGCGTACTTCGTCGTCGAATCCGACATATTGTTGGCCTAATCCTTCCATGTCATGCACATCCATTCCCATCATGTGTCCCAATCCGTGAGGGAAAAACATGGCATGTGCTCCGGCTTGTACAGCATCGGCTGTGTTGCCTTTCATCAATCCTAAATCTTTCAGTCGTTCTGTCATCAAGGTTGCTACTCCCAAATGTACGTCTAACCATTTGATACCGGGTTTTGCAACTTCAATTGCATAGTCGTGACACGCTTCAACGATAGAGTAAATATCCTTTTGCTTTTGTGAGAACGTGCCACTGATAGGAGTTGTACGTGTGTGGTCGGAAGAATAATTCTCGTTTGTTTCAGCACCGGCATCACATAACATCAATCTACCTGCTTCCAAAGGACGGGGTGAGGGATTGCCATGCATAATCTCTCCATGCATAGTTAAGATAGCGGGAAAACTCACAATGCATCCCTTTGATGCCGCAATGCCACTGATTGTTCCGGCAATTTCTTGTTCTGTTACTCCCGGACGACACATACGCATAGCGGTGGTGTGCATCTCGTATCCGATGGCACAAGCACGTTCAATTTCTGCTATTTCCTCAATACTTTTTACTGCTCTTTGGTTGATTACTGCCATGATGAGTTCCAAAGATGCTTTTTCACGTTGCTCACGTGGATGAATACCGGTCAAATCCATAATCTGAATCATTTGGTCATGACGGTAAGGAGGTAAGAAATGAACTTTTCTTCCCTTCTCCGTAGCATCTTTGACAATCGTGGATAGTTGACTCATAGGAGCACTATTTGCTACACCACATTGCGCAGCAAGTTCAGCAACACAATCAACGGCTCCACACCAAACGATGTCCTCAATGTCAATATCATTGCCAATTAAATATTCTTGATCATTATCTATATCAATGACACCGACCAAACCTTCACGATGCTGACCATAGAAATATAGAAAACTACTGTCTTGTCTGAACTTATAACTGTTATTCGGGTAATTTACAGGTGAATCATTATTACCGAATAGCAAAATGATACCACTTTTTACTTGTTCTTTAAGACGTTTGCGACGTGCTGTGTATATTCCTTTTTCAAATAACATAACAACGGATTTAGGGTGTAACAAATTTAAAGTATGCAAAAATACGCTTTTTAACTCGGATTTTCATTATCTTTATCGTGTTTTTAGAATTTATTATGGAGATTAACCAAAAAACCGGATTAGTTCTTGAAGGTGGCGGGATGCGTGGCGTCTTCACGTGTGGCGTGTTGGACTGGATGATGGACCACCATTTGGAGTTCCCATATGCGATAGGAGTGTCAGCCGGAGCGTGTAATTTATTGTCATATATCAGTCGTCAACGCGGTCGTGCCAAATTTAGTAATATAGATTTGTTGGAGAAGTATAAATACATTGGATTTAAGTACCTATTGACTCAAAGAAGTATTTTTGACACAAAGTTGTTGTATGAGGATTTCCCTAAACGTTTGATACCGTTCGATTTTGCGACATATCGAGCGAATCCGTGTGTAGCTGAGATGGTGACGACAAATTGTGTGACAGGTAGAGCATGCTATTTAGAAGAAAAAGATGATTTCCAACGTATGATGCAAATCGTTAAGGCTTCGAGTAGTTTACCTTATGTGAGTCCGATTGTTGAGGTGGATGGACAACCCATGTTAGATGGTGGAATTGTTGATTCAATACCTGTTGAAAGGGCCATGAGTTTGGGATTTGAGCAGAATGTGGTTGTGCTTACTCGAAATAAAGGTTACAGAAAAACCGAGTCGGATGTTCGTATACCTAATATTATATATAGGAAATATCCCCGTCTTCGAGTGGCGTTAAGTCATCGTTGTGAATGTTATAACAAGCAATTGGAATTGGTTGAACGTTTGGAAGAAGAAGGCAAGGTAATAGTCATTCGTCCGCTTACTCCGTTGAAGGTTGATAGATTGGAGAAGAACTCAGAACGATTGACAGCTTTATACGAAGAAGGGTATGCATGTGCTGAACAGGTGTTGACACCTTTAATGATTAAGAATGAAAAATGATGTAATGATGGAACTAAAGGATAAAGATTTTTTTAAGGATAGTTATTCAGAAGAAGAAGTTAATGATGTATTGGCGTGGTTTGATGATAAAATGAATCAACTGCCAAAGACCTTGAATATAAATAAATCCACTTCTTCTTTGGATTTGCCTAAGACTGTAAGTTCGTTGGTGCAGTTAATCAGAGCACAACAGGAGAATGGTGGCTTATCTGTAATTTTTAGTGGTTATATAGCTCATTTGATGTTGATAAGACATCGTCTAAAAGAACTCAATCCGGAGTGGGAAAAATAAAAAATGGGAACTTGATGAGTTCCCATTTTCTTTGTCTTATTTCAACATTTTTTCTAAGTTCTCGCGTCCCCAGAAATAGTAAACAGCTAAACCCACCCAGCTGGTTAATAATACGAGGATGATAACTAATAACTTCTTTACAGAATCAATATCCCACTTCCAAATTTCCAATACAGCTTTGATGCATAGGATAACACCAATAAGCCAAATAATAGTTCCAATCATAATTCTTTTTATTAAAATGTTGCTTAAATTCGGTACAAAGATAGTGTAAACTGAATTAAACAGAAAGAAAACGGTTTTTTATTTTACTAATGATTTGTACCGTTAATGTTTAAATGAAATTTTGAAAGTTCTCGGTGGTGTTGATGTTTAAAACTAAATGAGAGTAAGTAAAATTGCTTAATAACTCTTCATTCACGAGAAAAAGAAGATAATCTACCATCGTTTCGTGATAATTGTTTATTTTTACAAATGTGAATCGTTATGTAAATGAAGATATGGACAGACAATCTCAAAATCGAATGACCTATTTCATATATTGTATAAATGCTTTTGCAAACTATATTGAGAGAATGAAACCATCGTTCATTATAAACCTAATTGATAGAGACGATGGAAACAAAAAGAAACAAAGCTTGGAGAAGATACCAAGAGAATCGTGTATTTAAAGCACGAATGCTGAAATTTGCAGGATGGCAAATGGTTGTATGGGACGAAAACGGCAATTGTATTGAACATCCACATTGGTTTGAATTTGCCAAAGAAAAGTGGGCGAAGAAGTACAAGGATTGTAGTACTCCATGTAGTTGTGCTATTTGTAGGGCTGAAAAGTATAGTCGCTTGCAATTTAAAAAGGATGCCGAACGTATTTTAATTGAATCGTTTGAGTGACTTATAATATAGATTTATTCTAATTTGGTAGTTTCGCTTGTTATTAGCGAACTACCATTTTTTTTATATGAGAGAGATAATAAATATATGTGGAATATTTTCTCTTAAAAGAGTCGTGTTAGTATAAATTTATTACCTTTGTATGTGTAATATAGAATATAAACACAAGAAAGGAGGTATAGATGAAATAAAATGCAAATGAACGCTTTGTAGTTTTCTTGATGGGAACTTTCCTTATGTATTAGGTAATATGCAATTAATTAACCCAAGGAAAGGCGTTCTTTCATATTTAAATAGAGTTGAGCTTTAGCTCTTGTTCTTATCTACGTTGAATACCGCCAATATTCGTCACACAAGAACAAGCGTTGAATGTTCACGTTCCAATAGAGCGTGGACCATTCGTGCTTGTAAGTGTGGCTGGTCACTTGGCGGTAACCAAACGTAGAAACAAGTAATGAATGGTTACACGCTTTTCTGTAATAATAATAATTTATGAAAAAAATATTAATAATATTTATAACTGCTTGTGTCTTTTTAAACACTTCATGTACTTCACATTTAGCTGTATATAGTGTAAGCCTAAAAACAGTTGAATGTCCAAAGGCGGTTAATAAACAATTTGGTGAGACAAAAGTTGTAACATATGACGATGGAAATATTACAAAATATCGTTATGAAGATGATTATATTGAAATAACATGGTTTGTGAGTTTGTCAAGATTTAATTTTGAATTAAAAAACAAATCTGATTATACAATTAAAATTAATTGGGATGACATAAGTTATGTAGATATTGAAAATAAATCAGGACGAGTAATCCATGCTGGGGTAAAATATGCAGACAGAAGTAGATCACAGGTGTCAACAGTATTAGCTAAAAATACAAAAATATCAGATATGTTGTTGCCTGTAGATAATGTATATTATAAACCCTATAATGGTTTCTCTTTTGGAGGTTGGGGTGAAGCGAATTTAATACCATCTTATTATAAAACAAAAAAAGATTTAAATAAATTTGCTCCTTTATATATAGGGCAAAAAATGAAAATATTGATGCCTATTTTGATAGAAAATGTTCAGAATGATTATATATTCGAGTTTGTAATAGACGATTGGAAATAAGGCGTGTTTGGTAAATAAATGGCGACCCTCAACCGAGAGCCGCCATTTATTTATGCTAATCAATAAAGATTATTCGTTAGTCCAATCCATCTTAGTCATGCGGACATAGCTTTGGTAACGTTTCTTTGCCATGTCTTCGCAAGCTTGGAAGAGGTCAGCTGCTTCTGCAGGATATTGTTTCATTACAGAAGCGAAACGAACTTCGCCCTTAAGATATTCTTGGAAACCTTCCCAATTCGGTTCTTTTGAATCGAGTGTGAACGGATTCTTACCTTCTTCTTCCAATGCCGGATTGTAACGCCACAAGTGCCAGTAACCGCAAGCTACAGCTGCAGCTTCTTCAGCTTGGCTCTTGCCCATACCCTTCTTCAAACCATGGTTGATACATGGAGCGTATGCAATGATGATAGAAGGTCCGGGGTATGCCTCAGCCTCACGAATTGCTTTCAAACATTGTGCTTGGTCTGCACCCATAGCAATTTGTGCAACATAAACATATCCGTATGTGGTAGCAATCATACCAAGGTCTTTCTTGCGTACACGCTTTCCTGATGCAGCGAATTTAGCGATAGCACCAAGAGGAGTTGCCTTAGATGATTGACCTCCTGTGTTAGAATAAACTTCAGTGTCAAGAACGAGGATGTTAACATCTTCACCGGATGCAATCACGTGGTCAAGACCTCCGTAACCGATATCGTAAGATGCACCGTCACCACCGATAATCCATTGTGAACGTTTTACGAGGAAGTGTGTTAAGTCTTTCAATTTAGCGCATGACGGACAACCAGCTGCTGCGCCGGCTTCAATCATTGGTTTCAAAACGGCAGCCGCAGCTTTTGAAGCATCTGCGTCTTCCTTGCCATCCAACCATGCTTGTGCAGCCTCTTTAAATTCTGCAGGAGTATTCTCGTTAGCCATACATTCGCCGAGTAAATCTACGATGCGAGCTTTCATCTTCTTGTTGGCCAAAGTCATACCCAAACCAAACTCACAGAAATCCTCGAACAAAGAGTTTGCCCATGCAGGACCTTGACCGTTTTCGTTGGTTGTGTAAGGAGTAGATGGAATAGAACCGGAGTAAATAGATGAGCATCCTGTTGCATTAGCTACAATTTCTCTGTCACCGAACAATTGTGAAATCAACTTCACGTATGGAGTTTCACCACATCCGGAACATGCTCCTGAGAACTCGAACAATGGAGTTGCGAATTGTGAGTTCTTAACATTACTCTTGATGTCAACCAAATCTTGTTTGCTCTTAACATTCTTTGTACAGTAAGTCCAGTTGTCAGCTTCATCCAATTCGCCTGCCAATGGAACCATTTCAAGGGCTTTACCCAATTTAGGATTACCCGGACAAACATCGGCACAGTTACCACAACCCAAGCAGTCCATTACGCTGACTTGAATACGGAAGTTCATGCCCTTCATGGCTGCCGGTGCTTTCATTTCAATTGCCGGAGCATTGAATCCTTGCATTTCCTCTGCATCAAGAACGAATGGGCGGATAGCAGCGTGAGGACAAACGTAGGCACACTTATTACATTGAATACAGTTATCAGGATTCCATGTCGGAACGAATGGAGCTACGCCACGTTTCTCATAAGCAGCACAACCTTGTGGCCATGTACCATCCTCGATACCTTTGAATGCAGAAACCGGTAATAAATCACCATTTTGTGCATTGATAGGACGAACCACTTCATTGATGAATGCCGGATCGTTGTTCTCAGCCTTTTCATCAGCCGGGAGGTTAGACCAAGATGCATCAACTACTAATTGCTTGTACTCACCACCACGGTCAACAGCTGCATAGTTCTTGTTAACGATGTCTTCACCTTTCTTACCGTATGATTTTACGATGAACTTCTTCATCTGTTCGATAGCCAAATCAACGGGGATAACTTCGGTAATACGGAAGAAAGCTGATTGAAGGATGGTATTGGTACGATTTCCTAATCCGATTTCTTGAGCAATCTTAGTGGCGTTGATGTAGTAAACAGTGATATTGTTGTCCGCGAAATATTTCTTCACGTTGTTAGGCAAGTTCTTTGCCAATTCTTCACCTTCCCAAATGGTATTCAAAAGGAAGGTACCGTTCTTCTGTAAACCACGAGTTACATCGTACATATTTAAGTAAGCTTGTACGTGGCAAGCAACGAAATTCGGGGTGTTAACCAAGTAAGTTGAACGGATAGGAGAGTCACCGAAACGGAGGTGTGAACAAGTGAAACCACCAGACTTCTTAGAGTCGTAAGAGAAGTAAGCTTGACAGTGCTTGTTAGTATTGTCTCCAATGATTTTTACAGAGTTTTTGTTCGCTCCTACTGTTCCGTCTGCTCCTAAACCGTAGAATTTAGCTTCGAACATACCGGCACCGCCTAAGGCGATTTCTTCTTTTTGTGGAAGTGATGTGAATGTGACATCATCTACGATACCGATAGTGAAGTGGTTCTTAGGTTCTGCCAAAGTCAAGTTCTCAAATACAGAAAGGATTTGTGCCGGAGTGGTGTCGTTAGAACCCAAACCATAACGACCACCTACGATAAGCGGAGTATTCTCGGCACCATAGAAACATTCTTTAACGTCCAAATATAATGGTTCGCCGTTAGCACCGGGCTCTTTAGTTCTGTCAAGAACAGCGATACGTTTTGCTGTCTTTGGAACTGCAGCCAAGAAGTGTTTAGCAGAGAATGGACGATACAAATGTACAGATACCATACCGACTTTTTCACCTTGTGCAACCAAGTAGTCAATGGCTTCGCGGGCAGCTTCTGTTACAGAGCCCATAGCAATGATAACGCGTTCTGCATCTTCTGCTCCATAATAATCAAACAAACCATATTTACGTCCTGTGATTTCAGAAATCTTATTCATGTATTCCTCTACCACTTCGGGAACTGTTTCATAATAAGGATTACAAGATTCGCGATGAGCGAAGAATGTATCCGGGTTTTCAGCCATACCGCGAGCAACCGGTTTCTCCGGAGTTAAGGCACGACTACGGAACTCTGCTAATGCTTTTTGGTCGATAAGCGGAGCTAAGTCCTCATTTTCTAACATTTCAATTTTTTGGATTTCGTGTGAGGTGCGGAATCCGTCGAAGAAGTTCAAGAATGGAACGCGACTCTTGATAGTTGCTAAGTGAGCGACACCTGCCAAGTCCATAACTTCCTGTACAGAACCCTCAGCCAACATAGCGAAACCGGTTTGACGGCAAGACATAACGTCTTGATGATCGCCGAAGATACATAGTGCGTGTGACGCCAATGTACGAGCAGATACGTGGAATACGCAAGGTAAGAACTCACCTGCAATCTTGTACATATTAGGAATCATCAATAACAGTCCTTGAGAGGCTGTGTAAGTAGATGTTAAGGCACCGGCTTGCAATGAACCATGAACGGCACCTGCTGCACCTCCTTCAGATTGCATTTCTTGAACTAATACTGTTTCGCCGAAGATGTTCTTACGACCTTGTGCTGCCCATTCATCTACATATTCTGCCATGGTAGATGATGGCGTGATGGGGTAGATAGCAGCGACTTCAGAGAACATATACGAGATATGTGCTGCTGCCTGGTTACCATCACACGTGATGAATTTTTTTTCTTTTGCCATAATCTTTTTATTATTATAGTGATAAAATATATGTTTGTTTTAGTAGAGGAATCCGAATAACCACAATGGTATTTCGTTTCCTTGTCCTATCTCAATGTTATGTTTGGCGTATATTATTTCCTTATCTTTTTTGTGATTCTTTTTTGTGGTAATCGTGAAATACCTTTCTCCATCAACGACAAAAGAGTAACCCTTTCCGCCCTTATTTAATTTATGGTCTTTCCACATCGTATTTTGAAAGAAAGTTTCCAATACATTCTGTTCGTCCAAATTGCGTGGGTAAATCGTATATAATAAATTGGTATTATGCATCATGATACTTGCCGGTTTTTTGGGGAACTCTTCGCCGGCGGGGTATATCATATTGATAAGTCGTGCGTCAGCCAAATACTTGATGTAGTTCATGACGGTGGCGCGAGATGTTTTTATATCATCTGCCAACTGACTGACATTAGGTGATTTGGGTAAATTAATAGAAAGCAAGTAGAACAGTTTTTTCAGTCTTGCCAAATATTTTTGTTCTATTTGTTTAATCAACAAGATATCCACTTCAAGCATCATGTTCATAGTTTTAATCAGGTTTTCAGAGAAGTTACGCTTCTCAAGAAAGAACGGATAGAATCCATGATGCAAATAGTCCTGAAAATATTTTAAAGGACTAACCTTAGGGAGTATCTCACGGACAATTTTTTCGTGATTGTTTATGATTTCGTCTAATGTGTAAGCTTTGAAGTCGTTGCCTGTTTGTAAATTTAGAAATTCACGGAACGAGAAACCTCTTAAGTTATATGACTTTACCAATCCGTTTAATTCTGGATTCTCTTCTTTCAAGCGCATAACGCTTGAACCGGTAAATACAATCTTTAAATGGGTCAGATTGTCGTAACATTTTCTGAGTTCAGAACTCCAATCGGGATGTTTGAACACTTGGTCAATTAAAAGAACCTTTCCGCCTGATTGATAAAACTCTTCGGCAAACTCGGCAATACCCTTACCTTGAAAATAAAAGTTATTCATATTGATGTAAAGACATTCGCGTTTCTTTACGTCAAAATTCTCTTTAGCATATTGCAATAAGAACGTAGTTTTCCCAACACCGCGTGTGCCTTTAATGCCAATCAAACGGTGGCTCCAATCAATCTCGTCCATTAAAGCTCTACGGACCGGAGCGTTTGTATGTTCTACAAGATAAGCGTGTGTTCTGAAAAACGATTCCATTCTTGCTATATACTTATCGTGCAAAGATAGCTTAAAAGCATAAAATTGCAAAGTGGAGTTGGCAAAATATTTTCTTTTTTCTACTTTTGTTACATGGATTTGCATGTTTTTAACCCTGAGAACGATTTGGCATTGGCTTGTTTTAATCCGAATTTTATTCCTCCTGCCTCTGCAAGACTGATGGCAAAAGATTTGGCTTGTTTGCCGATGTGGTGGGCGAACGAAGGAGATGCAGTGTTTTTGGAGTCTTTAGAAGGTGTTTGTGAGTGGAAGAAGCAGATAACAGATTTATGCCCTCAAATAGAATGTGTTTGTACGCCACTAAAGTCGGTTTATTCACAAGTACGGCCATGGGGATGGAGCCCGATGCTGGTGCGAAAGCTTATGGCGGCCGGAGTGCATGAAAGTATTCTCCCGGACAACAATAAGCTGAATGTTTATAGAGATTTATCCAATCGTAGGCATGCGGTAAGTCTGTTGTCAGATATTTTAAAAGATGATAGTAGGTTGTATCAAAAACGGGGAGAGAGACTTTGCGGTCAGTCTTTTTATTGTCAAGATGAGGAGGATGTTTCGTTACATGTAAGACGGTGGAGACGTTCCATCCTAAAGTCGCCTTGGTCGGGAAGTGGTAAAGGGTTAAGATTGGGAAATGGGCAATACGTATCCCCCCTTTCCGGATGGTGTCAAAGAATCTTGAGGGAACAAGGCGCAGTGGTAGTTGAACCATTGTATAACCGAAAGCATGATTTTGCTTTGGAATTTTATTCCGATGGCAAAGGACAAGTCAAATATGTCGGACTATCTTTATTCCTTACAACTCAAAGAGGTACTTATATGGGTAATCGGGTTGCTTCGGAAGAAATGAACGTTGAATGGTTGATGCGCTATATTCCGGCAGCGATGTTTGAGGATGTTAGAGAATGTTTACAAGAAGAACTGAGGCAACGGTTCGGAAGTGTTTACGAAGGTTATTTGGGAGTAGATATGATGCTTTGTGAAGTCGAAGGTCGTGGAAGTTGGTGTGTGCATCCATGTGTGGAAGTCAATATGCGTCGTACAATGGGATGGGTTGCTGTACAGTTGTCAAACTTGTTGCCGAAAGGCACGGAGGGCATCTTTCGTATTGATTATTATAAAGAAAGTGCAGAATTATATCAGGACCATGTTTTAAAATTAAAGCAAGAACCAATTATTATAAAGTCTGGGAAACTACAAAAAGGCTACCTCCCGCTTGTTCCTGTAACAGAGTCATCACATTATAGAGCAGCTTTGATAGTAGAATCCGGTGAATGAGGGTAATCAATAAGGTATTAGAACTAATAAAAGAATAAGTCGGGATGTGAATTGTTTCTTTATCTCTTTGTCTTGGTACGTATAATATGTTACATTTGTGTCCTAAAAAAGAAGATATATGAAGAAGGTCTCAATAATACCACACGCAGGATTGTGTAACAGGATGCGGGCTATTGCATCAGGCATTCGGATAGCTCAGAGAACGGGAGCAAAAGCCAATGTTTATTGGAATGTAACACCGGATTGTAGAGCGAAGTTTACGGATTTGTTTGCTGAGTTACGAATAAATGATGTAAAACTTATAGAAAATCAGAACTTGATGTATAAAACCAAAATGAGGAGATACTTTAAAATCCCTTATATTTTGCAGAAGATTTGTTATGATCAAGTGGTATATGATTTTGATAAAAACCGTAGAGGGGACATTTTCCCTCTACTGAATTATAAGAGCGCCTTATTACTTTACTCTTGTTATATTATGTGTGATTATGATAGCTTGAGTTCTATATTTAAACCCTCACCAGCAGTAAATCAAAAGTTAGAAAAAATCACGTCGTCCTTTAATTCAAAAACGGTAGGGGTACATATTCGAGGTACCGACCATACGACGGCTAAAACGCAATCGCCATTATCAAAGTTTATTGAACTGATGGATGCAGAAATTGATAAGGATGATACGGTAACGTTTTTCTTGGCTACAGATGAGTTGACAGTCAAACAGACGATGATTGAAAGATATGGTCCTCGTATTTTAACCAATCACGTACAACTCAATCGTGATTCGCTTGAAGGAATGATTGGTGGTGTTGTGGACCTGTTTGCTCTTAGTCAAACGTCTAAAATAATAGGTAGTTATGGGTCTTCATATTCCGAAGTAGCCGCAGAGTTGGGGAATATTGAATTAGTAGTGGCGCATGAGCGTAAAAACTAAGGTTAGGTTTTTATTTCATAAAGTAACCAATGCGGATGGTTCGTCCTTTCTTACCAAGAGTCCTAACTTCATACATCCCCTTCGGTAATGAACTGATGTTATAATTCTGATTGTAAGTTCCTGTTTGTACAATATGTCCGAAAAGGTCTGTTATCACAACGAATGGATAATCTTGTTCCGGCAACGAAACAGTACTTCCGTCGTTGCATAAAAAATATTTCGTACTTTGGTATATTGATTTTTCGGCAGTTAATAACTGTGTCGCTACACTTTCGTTGCCAAATCGGTCGATTGCGGTCACGGCAAAATTGAATCCGTGTGCATCACAATGTAGTCCGTCAATGCTGAAATGGCAAGAATCCAAGTTGGTAGCAATGAGATTTTGTGCAAGACTTATGTCAACAGGATAGGTTTTAGATGCGTATATATTGTAGCGTACAATAGTCCCTTTGGTATTATCAGCGGACGGTTGCCAACAGAGTTGTGTCTCGCAACCTTTTGTTTGTTTCTTGAGTGTCTGCGGAATGCTTGGCGGAATACTGTCTATTTTGTTGCACGGGACAGGTAAGGCGGGATAAGGATAAAATGTATTTCTCAGATAGTCGTATATACCTTTATGATTCTCGTTTATGAATTTGTATCGAAAAAAGGCTTGCCCTCCCAACTTGATAGAACGGATGAATTGAAGTTCTCTGCTTATTGTTTCCAACGGCCAATCCTTTTCTTGCGGACTGAGGAAATAAATGCCCAAACCCGGAGCAACAGATCCTTCGTGTTCATTTTCTTTCCAATCAATCGCAAAAGGATAGAAATGATTGCCTTGAAAATACATCATAGGGTACAGCATATCATGAATACCTTCTTGTAGCCAGCCTTGCGCATCTTGGTAAACAGCCGAATAGGCATTCCAATTATAGGAAGAATAGTGGGTTAGGTCTTCGTGTTTGCCCACCGGAGAACTGCTGATTTTCACCCATGGTTTAACGGCTTTTACTGTATTGTAAATGGTACGCACACAATGCGTAATATTGTTTCGGCGCCATGAATCTTTCTTTTGCTTCTTGCCGTATTTCTGATAGGAGTTATTGTCTTTGAACCGTTTGGCGTTCTCCGGATAGCGAATGTAATCTAAATGAATACCATCAATATCGTAGTTCTGTGTGATTTCTTTGCAAATGGTGGCAAGGTAAGTTGCCGTTTGCGGTTGTCCCGGGTCGAGATACCAACTATCATTGTGTCTGATGCAGATTTTTGGATACTTCTTTAGAACTGAATTCTTACCCATACGTTTGGCTACAGAGATTTTGAAACAAGGGATTGTTACAACCCAAGCGTGAAGTTCCATGCCACGTTTATGACATTCTTCTATGGCGAACGCCAAAGGGTCATAACCGGGATTCTTCCCAATGGTGCCGGTTAGACAACCGTCCCAAGGTTCGATGCTTGACGGGTATATCGTTGTTCCACGAACTCTGGTTTGTAATAAGACAGTATTGATATTGATGGCTTTCAAGCGGTCCAATATTTCACAAAACTCTTGTTGCTGCTTCATACGTCCGTTTGAAGAGGTCGCTTTGCTTAAGGGCCAATCTAAGCTGTTGTAAGTGGTAAGCCATACCGCTCTCGTTTCTCGTTTCGGAGATTCCGGTATGACGTTCGTTAATGTTTGAGACAGAAGTATGACAATGCTCAGACAACAAGCTATTATGGTTGCGAAAATCCTTTTCATTGGTTCAAATGTCCGCTTTCGTATGCAAAGTTAAGATTTTCGGGTTATAAACTAAAAGTTTGGCAACTAAATGAACGCAGTTATGTCCTATTTTATTAAATTTGCGTATTATAATTAAGGAGATAGGTCATGATAACGTTTTGTACGGCTCTTGTTGTCCTAATATTAGGGTATGTTATATATGGAGCGATAGTTGAAAAGATTTTTGGAGTTGAACCGGAGCGGAAGACGCCTTGTTACACCATGCAGGACGGTGTGGATTATACACCGATGCCAACATGGAAGGTTTACTTGATTCAGTTCTTGAATATTGCCGGTACCGGACCGATATTCGGTGCGATATTGGGTATTCTTTATGGACCGGCTGCATATTTGTGGATTGTCTTCGGATGTATATTTGCAGGAGCTGTACACGACTATTTGTCCGGTATGATTTCCTTGCGAAAAGGCGGTTCAAGTCTGCCGGAAGTGGTGGGCGATGAGTTGGGCTCCGGAGTTCGTTTGGTGATGCGTGTCTTTTCGCTGATTTTGATGATTTTGGTGGGTACGGTTTTTGTGACAACTCCTGCGGGACTATTATCTTCTATGACTGATAGTTGGGGCATTTGGGGAACTCCTTTGTTCTGGAGCTTGATTATTTTTGTTTATTATATATTAGCAACGTTGTTGCCTATTGATGCACTGATAGGTCGTATATATCCTATATTTGGTTTTGCTCTCTTGTTTATGGCGTTAGGAGTATTATTGGGGATTTTTACTCATGATGGTTGGATGCCCGAGATTACTTCGGCATTTGAAAGTCATCATCCAAGTAAACTATCAATATTCCCTATGTTGTTTATAACGATAGCATGTGGAGCTATCAGCGGATTCCATGCTACGCAAAGTCCGATGATGGCACGATGCATGAAGAATGAGAAGTTGGGTCGTCGGGTATTTTATGGCGCAATGATAACGGAAGGTATCGTAGCTTTGATATGGGCTGCTGCCGCTATCAAATTTGCGGGTAGTTATGAAAACTTGGCAACCATGATGGCTCCGGCAGGAAAGTCAAACCCGGCGATTATTGTTAATGCGATTTGTCAGGACTGGTTGGGAACGGTTGGTGCAATACTTGCTATTTTAGGTGTTGTGGCAGCTCCGATAACGTCCGGTGATACCGCATTTAGATGCGCACGTTTGATTGCTTCCGATTTCTTGAAGTATAAGCAAGATAAGGTTTGGCGTAGATTACTTATTTCTCTGCCCCTCTTTGTTGTTGCGATTATCCTTATGAATGTCAACTTTGATATATTGTGGCGGTATTTCGCATGGTTCAATCAAACCTTGTCAATCTTTACATTATGGGCTGTTACAGTTTGGTTGGTTAAGAACAAGAAGAATTTTTATATCTCACTGTTACCGGCTTTATTCATGACGATGATTTGTACGACCTATATTATGGTTGCTCCCGAAGGATTTAGCTTGTCACAGCTTTTGGGAACGGTGATAGGAGGCGTCGTGACAATAGCCCTTTTGGGAATGTTTGTCAGATGGTTGAAGATTTATAGAAGTCAGGACGTCGTATGAGAAACAAAAGAATAAGAAAATCCACGTTGATGCTGTTGGGCTTTACATTGTATTCCATAGCGATGTACGCCTACTTGATACCTCGTGCAAATATGTCGTTGGATAAAATTTGTTTAACGGTAGGAACGAATGCTGTTGTAATTATAGCATTGTGGCTTTTATATCGGAAGAAAGAGAATATGTCAGGTAAATACAATGACGTGGATAATAAGAAAGATTAGAGTTGTTATGGCAGATAGGCTATAAGTCGGTCTGCTGATGTTTTACTTATAATAATTGAAAGAATGAAAAAAGTGATGTTATCTTTGTTGCTATTAGTTGCGACAGTTTCAGCAAGCGCTCAGTTTGAGAAAAACACAAAGTATGTGTCAGCTTCAGCTACGGGTTTAGGTTTGTCTTATAGCTCAGCCGAAAAGTTTACGTTAGGTTTGGATGTAACAGCAGGTTATTTCATTAAAAAAGCTTGGATGTTGTACGGTAACGTTGGCTACGACCATACTCGTTATACAGACAATTTCCAAATAGGAGCAGGCGGACGCTATTATTTTACTCAAAACGGAATTTATTTAGGTTTGGGCTTGCAGTACGCTCATGCGACAAAGAGCATAAACAACTTGCATCTTTGCCCGGAAGTGGGTTATGCTTTCTACATCAACCGTTTCATTACCATTGAACCGGCAGTGTATTACAACATGAGTCTGAATGACTTCTCGGATGGCAGTAAAGTAGGCTTGAAGATTGGTGCCGGATTCTACTTCTAATGCATACGATATTATACAATAAGAGGGGCGCAATGTCAAATTTGCGCCCCTCTCTTATTGTATTGTTATAACCAATGTTTAATTGGTTACTTTCTTTCCGCCTATAATATAGATGCCTTTAGGAAGTCCTTGCAAAGAATTATTCTTATCAAATTCGCCCACTTTTATACCATTGATACTATAAACATCAACGGCTTTTACGTCACCGTTTATTTGTTGAATACCATCAGGCATAGGGTCGAATGAGATGGTAACTTCTTTGATGGTAGTCATATCCTCATCCGTTAGTTGGATGTAGAAACAAAGTCCGTTGATTTGTTCTGCGTCGGAATTTGCTTCAAACGTTTCTCCGTTGTATGTGTAGGTATTACCGTCAAGGTTATGTTGTGTATAGGTGCCTTGAATGTTGATGTTACCATTTGTTTTTGCCTTAGGCTCTTCGGAAGAGTACATCTTGATGGCTGTAAATTCCATGTTGTCCATGTCCTCCTTGCTTTTGACTAATAGTAAGGAGTCCTTCAAAATACGATTAAAGTCATTGAAGTAAAGTGTCAACGTACCCTCATCTGACTTCGTCATACCGTAATACTTCTTAATGCCGGAGAACAAACCGTCACAAACGCTTTTGCTGATATTGAACGGAAAGCATAAGGCGGTCCATTGTTCCGCCTTAAAACTCTTTTTTACGAATACATTTTGGTAACTTTTTGTGTATTTGTAGGTCTCGTCATTTTCCGTAAATACGTTTACTTTGCAAAAGTCGCCGACTTCGGGATATTTGTTAAGCATCTCGGTCAAGGAATAAAAACCTATGTCTGAAATGACAGCGCTGTAGTCAGCTGCACTTGATGTGATACCAAATACGGTGGACATGGCATTACCATGTGTTGAGATATTGATGCTGTCGGTTTTCATGTAGTCATTTAATCCGCCGACGGTCGTGTCCCAAATGATAAATGTTTCACCCTTGTCGTTCTGACCTTCGTAGGTGGCAGCTACTTGAGAGCCATGGTTTGCACCGTTGAGCCACCATAGATAAGACATTCCCGTACCGGTCTTCAACGATGTACCTTTTATGAGAAAATATTTTTGCTCAATTTTTATATAGGTGCTGTCGTCATAGACGGGGTTCATTTGTAATGCGATGTTGTTGCTGCCGGCTTTACCATTCACCTTGATAGTGTTTGCCTCTCTGTCGTACTCTACTGTATTGACACGATTGGCATCGGCAGATTTCCAATGGTAACAAGCAAAAGTGTATGGTTGGATAGAACGATATTCTTTTAACAAGCGCAAGTAGTACAATCCGGGAGCCATTGTACCTCTGTCGGCAGCAAATTTCACGGTGATGCTGTCCATGACCTCACCCTGGTCGTCTAGTAAGAATTCTTCAGGGATATAGTACTCAACATTGAAGAAACCTGCAGTGGCTTGAGACTCTATGTTCACTTGCTTGAACTCTTTGCCGTTGATGTAAATGGTGGATTTACGTCCTACATCGGCAGAGTGATAGCGACACATCAATGCGACATCATTTTTGACTCCTTGAGTGGCAAGTTGATAGCTGAACCATTTGCCGTTGGCTGCGTCAACATAGAACTCACCGGAGTAAGCGCCTTTCCCAAACTCACCTTGCAATACGTGTCCGGCATCGCTTTGTTGCTCGCCAGTTGCTACGAAATCGAGTGTACGATCCTGAAGGCGTTGTATGGCTTGTTCCTCAGCGATAACCTCTTCTTTAATAGCGTCCCATTGAGTTTGAGTCAATTGATTCCAATAAATCATGTAGCGTGCCTCATGTACGGTAAAGAAGGGTTGTAGGATAAGGTCATTAAAACGTTCGCTATTGTAAAGTCCCGGTTTCAGTTTAAAGTGTAATTTACTCTTATCTACAGGTTCAACATAACTTAACACGTCCGCACGATTGCCAATAAGCATAGGAGCTGATGTCAAACTCAATTGTGCGCCTTGTGATGGTGCATGATCCATACGTCCTTCGCCGGCGAACTGTCCGGTAAGGTTTTCAGTGCTAGTGATAGCGCTTAATAATACAGGACCGTATTTGAAGGCTACATAGTTGGTATTGTTAGGACAAGCCTCCAGTTCTAAAGCCATAGGCATCTTAACAATGATTTCATCACCTTCAGCCCATGAGCGATTGATGTATGCGTATGTTCCGGGGGTAGAATTGACATTGGCATCGCTACCATTGATGAGAATCTTGTATTCGCCTTTGCACCATTGTGGGTGGCGGATTGCCATAACGTAATTTCCTGCCTTTTCAATGGTTAGTTTTGTTTGCTCCTCATACGGATATTGAGTCTCTTGTTTCACACTGAAGTATTCGTTTGTCAGCGTACTTGCTACGAAGAGGTTGACGTACAAACTGTCATTTTCGGGAGAGTGTGCATAAATGAACTCGCCATATTTACTATGGTTCTCCATACCTGTACCTACACAACACCACATACCTTGGTTTACTTGTGAGTACATACGATAATGTTGTGGGCGAAGACTTGTGAAGTAAACGTAACCTCCTGTGTGCGGGTGTTGGGTTGAAAGGATGTGGTTTAACATCGCTTGCTCGTAGAAATCGGCATACTTGGCATCTTGCTTGTCCGCAAACAGGTCCTCTGTCAATTTCATCATGTTATTGGTGTTACAACTTTCCGGTCCGTCAGGGTGGGTAGTATATTCAGAACCACGTGATGCAGGTAGGAAGTGTTCACTGATACTGTTACCACCGATGGCAACGGTACGGTTGTTGACCACTTCAGTCCAGAAATTGTTGGCAGCTTTGCGATAAGTATTGACTGTACTAGCGGTACTCTTGTCATCCTCTTGTGCCAAACGAGCAAATCCTATGTATTTAGGTACTTGCGTGTTGGCATGTTTGTTGTCCAAGAATGTTGAATTGACCGTTTGCATATTAGTTACCATCGTTTTGTGCGAATAGCGGATGGCTGCAGTCAGATATTTCTCGTCGCCCGTCATTTGGTAAGCATCTACGTACATTTCGTTAATACCGCCATGTTCTGTGTCAAGGATGCTTTGTACGGTAGCATCGTTAATGTTGGAAATTAAGTTGATACCCCAGTCACAAAGTTTCAAGAAACAAGTCTTTGCTTTTTCGTTACCGCCATACATCCAAGCATCACGGAAACCGGCGTAAACCTTATGCATGGTGTATAATGGTACGTTACCACGGTTGTTATTGTATGCTGTCAAGTTGCCATTGTATATACCGGTCCAAACGTTATTGTCAGGCAGACCTCCGATGTAACCATACAGTCCATTGGTGTTGCTATCAAACACTTTTTGACATTCGTCCATTTTGTCCACCATATAGTCCATGCGTTCTTTCATTCTGGCTTTCATGGTTTCATCTTGCGATGCTGCATAGGCGAGAGCCAAAGCAGAAAGGTAGTGACCTCCCACATGACCGTCCAAACGGAAATTTCCGGAACCCCAGTTGGGGAAGTTCGGATGAGCAGCTTCCCACGACGTAATGCCGGCTTGACGGAAGTAGGGTGTCAGTAAACGATCAACATCGTATTCCAAAAGTACACTATCGTTCAGCTCCATGGCGTATTTGAACATACCATTGTCTAAACTCACTTCTTGGAGGTCGAACAAACGGGGATAAAGCTTGCTTTGAGCTTCAACAAATGTAGAAGTCGACCAAACTAGCGCTGCGAGCAACGCGATTTTCAGTTTGTTAGTTTTCATATTATCGGATTATAGTTATTAGTTTGTTTTTCTTTGCTTTGCAAATATACGGATATTTTTAAAGTAAGTATTAGGCTATAGCCTCTTTTTTTACTTTTCGTTTTTGGGTAAGAGTTTTTTCTAACAAATGTCAGATGAAAATGTTATTTCCGAACAGAATGATAGGAAAAGTGCTACTAACGTGTGATTAGATAAATGAGAAAAGGTTGAGATAATTGCGAAAAGGCTTCAAAACGAGTATTATTATTCTAGAAATATTCAAAAAGAGACGATTTAATCGCGGTTTTTAACCGTTTGGGAAAGACTTTTCGGCTAGAGAAAAACAAATTGACGGCAGTCTTACGTTTGAATGACATCAGTCCGGCGTGAAAATTTGTGACTGATGGCGTTTTACGGACCTCCTTTTTCTGCCCATTTTACATTATTTGCTATTAAAAATAGCTTCATTTCAGAAAGCAAAAAGATAGCGTTGATAGGGTGTGAGATAGATTGATAATAAAAATGAAACGTCCAATGTTTCTGTCGGGATTTTCCTTTGTAAGAAAAGTTCTTGAATAGTTGACAAAATGTCAAAATGCCGATGACTGAGAATCGTTTCTTTATAAACAAAGTTGCTAAGTACACGTTTTGTGACACTGGCGAAATGTTGTTTTTGACGTTTTGACAAAATGTCAATGTGAGATATTGAGTATTAAGAACTGGTTAAAAAAATATAGCTCCGGCATCATAGAGTGTTATAATGCCGGAGCGAGCGATGTTTTAATCCTGAATCAATCTTTATTGTATAGTTCGAGCAAGTCCGATATGCGTTTCGCATCTTCGTCCGAATAATAATGTATATTGGTCAGCGGGCAGAAAAAACCGGATTTGTATTGCATTAGTTGCAAGGTAGCAAATTTGCAATCCTCTGACAGATAGATATCTAAACGAACTATCCCACTATAAGAACTCGTAGGCTTGATACAATCGGGAATACCATCTACATTGATAATGGACATCAGTGTTTTCTTCTGTGCCTTGTCAAAGTATAAATGATGCTCCTCTACAGAGTCTTGAATAGGGTAAACGACATTTTCATCGGAACCTTTAAAACATAAAACCAATCCATATACGGCTATTACGCTTCCCATAGTCATCATAAACAGTCGGAACATGATACCATAATCTGTAACGGCAAAAGATGATGCGGCTATAATAAATCCGGAAATGATGAAGAATAGAGCAGTAATGAATTGTGCTGCACTTGACTTGTCACGAACTTGATATAAATCGTGTGACATATATTCTGAAGTTAAGGTTTGACTTATCATAATAAATAGGTTTTAGTTGAAAATAAACAATAGTGGTGCTTGCCGTTAAAAATTACGGCGCGTTTCATGTTTTTTTACAAGACTAAATCCTATTGGCTAAATGATAATGTGCCTTAACGCGAATACATAATATTCACAGGAGGTTTGATAGTCAAATGGGGTTGATATGTAGTACGGTTTGTTTTTGCAAACCGTTGGAAAGTGTTTTGTTTGGATATAAATCCGATACGATATTTTTTTGAATGATAGTTGTGAGACATGTTGATGATTGCGTGTCGGACGACTGAATTCTCCTCTTTCTGAGGTGTTTTCTGTGGAGTACTCATTACATGGGAATTCATAATCGCGCTTAAAGTCGTTTGAGGAATCTTGATTGTTGCCCCATTCGCTTGTACTTTTCTGCTCTCTGTCAATGTTCTTGTCAGAGATTCTTGCTGAAGTTTGTTCGGCGACAAAAATCAGTAGTAAAGGCAATATGAACTTTAAGACTTTTGTCATACGTCGCAAAAGTACAATTTTATCAATAAGTTGAAAATTTTTCGGCTTGTTTTTTAGATTTTTTGCACAAAACAAGTAGGAAGGGTGTTATTTTGATTATGTTTTCTAACACTTGATTGCCAAAAAGTTAAAAGAATGTTATTAAAAAAGATATAACGGTAGTCGAATAACATCCCGTTATATCTTTAATTTTCGGAGATTATTTTGAACTATTTTTCTTAATGCCTGTTCATCAGTTCTATGACTTTAACGACTTCCGGTGAATGGAAACAATAGATGTCTGTAGCCGGATGAAAAATGTAGTTTTCATACTTCATCAATTGTAGTTGAGCGAACTGTTGGTCATCTGACATGAGGATGTCCAATCTGACTGTGGCGTTATTGTCTTTCTGTGGCTTAACCTCTGATGAGAAGTCAAGTGTGTTGATGCCGTTTTGGAGAGCTTTCAAATGTTTTTCTTCAAAGTATAATGTATATTCCTTAATAGAGCTTCCTGTGAGTTGATACACGTTTTTGTAAACTTTTCCTAAGCAGCGGAATATACCGTATAAGGCTATAATACAACCCACAGTCATGAGAATAAGTGGCAGCATGCTGTCTTTGTCTTGAATGGTAAAGGTTGTGGCGAAGATGGCACCACCTATTATGATGGATAATACGGAGATAAAAATATTTTTTTTGTCCAAAACTTTGATAATATCTTGAGAGTTGGGACGTGTATTGTTTGATATAGTTTGATTTTCCATTGGTTTTATATGTTTACTGTTTGATAATAATGAATAATAAGAAAATACGTCAAGATGTCCCTCGTGTTCATTGACTAGATTTTAAAGAGACGGGGAGGCATTCGCACTTCTCTTGGCGCAAAATAAAATTCTTAAAATAAGGTCAAATCAGTAAACGTTGCAGAGCGAATACATAATATCTGCAAACAGGAAAACAGTAAAAGGGAGTAGAAATTTCAAATTGTTTGTAGTGCTCCGCCTGAGCAAAGCAAGAAATGATTTTTTTTAAATGTGAAATTCCTTTTTTGAGCGCCGATAATGATGAAGAAGCTAAACGATGGGTTGGGATGCGTTCAATTTGTAAGGTTGGAGAATATTCTCCATCTGAAAACAGCGTCTGTTCAACGGTATCTAGCTCTTCTGTTTTAGGGAGAATGGTGGTATGTGTTCCATCATCCGCAAGGGTGGGCGCAGGATGAGTGCTTGCCGATAAGAAAACAGCATTTATGGCAAGTAAAAGAAACAATATTGATTTTATCCATCTCTCCATGACTGCAAAGTTAAACAGACATTTGTTAGCATGAGTTTTTATGAAACGCTTTTTAACTTCTTTTATACTACTCGTCGGGCATTTAGTAAAAATAATCCCCTTTCACCACTATGAAAGGGGATTACAACACAAAAACTAAACTAAACTTTTAACTAAGCTATCTTCAATGTTTCACAACGTTTTTTATAAACAGTTCAAAGTTATGTAATATTTTAATCAAAATGTAATAAAATCTACGAATTACCTCTTTTCTTAGATGAATCGCCTTTTTACATTCCTATTTTTTGACGTGGGTTGTTTGGTTCAATAAGTAATAATCCAGTATCGTCATGGCAGCCATGGCCTCTACAATGGGGACAGCACGAGGAAGTACACATGCGTCGTGCCTACCACGTGCAGTGAGGGTGGTAGGTGTGCCATCCAAAGTTACTGTTTCTTGTGCCATGAGCAAAGTGGCTACGGGCTTGAAGGCGACATTAAAATAAATATCTTCTCCGTTGCTGATGCCTCCTTGTATGCCACCGCTGTTATTCGTTCGAGTATGAATGACGCCGTTTTGATTCTCAAATATGTCATTCTGTTCACTACCGCGTTGCGTTACGCCAGCAAATCCTAGTCCGTATTCAAAACCTTTTGCAGCGTTGATGCTCAGCATGGCTCCGCCAAGAGCAGCATGTAATTTACCGAATGCCGGTTCACCGAGTCCTACTGGACAACCTTTAATGACGCATGTGATAATGCCTCCGATAGTGTCGCCTTGAGCTTTAACTTCAGATATTAAAGCTGTCATCTGCTCGGCAACTTCGCTGTCGGGGCAACGTACATCATTACTTTCTGCCGTTGACAAATCGTAAGATGTATAGGGCTTTTCTAAACGGATGTTGCCGACTTGTGAAGTGTAGGCTTGAACCGTTATGCCTAATTGTTGTAATGCGAGTTTTGCCAATGCTCCGCCAACACATCTTGCAATCGTTTCGCGAGCAGAGGAGCGTCCACCGCCTCGGTAATCCCGTAATCCGTATTTTTGCTGGTATGTATAATCGGCATGAGATGGGCGGTAGGTGTCTTTGATATTACTATAGTCATTGGAATGTTGATTCGTGTTACGTACCAAAAAACCAATAGGGCATCCGGTTGTGACACCTTCGAATATGCCGGATAAAAACTCCACCTCATCGTTTTCTTTGCGAGCTGTGGTGAGTTTACTCTGTCCCGGTTTGCGACGATTTAACTCTTTTTGAATAAAGTCCAAATCAATTTGTATGCCTGCGGGCATACCGTCGATGACTCCACCGATGGCTGCTCCATGACTCTCACCGAAACTTGTCAATCTAAATATATTACCAAACGTATTGCTCATACGATGCTGATTGTTTTTGTGAGCGTTACTTTATATCTTACTTGTTCAGATTAGTGGCAATGTCCGCAACCACATCCGCCGTCGTGGTGACCATCGTGTCCACAGTCGTCGCCACATCCACCGCAACTGTCGCAACCACATCCGCAACCACCTTCGCCGCTCAACATGTTCAACATTCCTTGAATCTCCTCTTTTGTTGCGTCGCGATGTTCGGTAACTTCACCTACGAAATTCAGCTCTTTACCGGCTAGTGGATGGTTTAGGTCAACCGTAACGGTATCTTCTTTGACTTCGGTAATGGTCCCGTTGAAACGTGCTCCGTCTGCATTCATCAAAGGTACAACGCTACCCGGATAAATGTGTTCTTTGTCAAAATGACCGTTGATTTTAAATACGTCCTTGCTCAGTTCCAGAACGCGCTCTTCTTCATATTCTCCGTAAGCTTCTTCAACTGTCAGAGTGAAGTCAAATTTGTCGCCTTTCTTTAACGGCTTGATTTGAGCCTCAAAAGCGTCCAATGTCGTTCCCATGTCGGAAATAAATTGGAACGGATGCTCAACAGGAGCCTTTTCGATAAGTTCTTTATTACCGTCGTTGTCTGTAAACAATTCGTATGCAACTGTAATGTACTTGTTTGGTGTCGTGTCCATATATAAATTTCTTTTAGTTTATAGATATGGCACAAAGATAGAGTATTTTATTGAGAAAAGAAACGGTTTTGTACATTAGAATCTCCGAAAAATGTGACGAATAGAGCCTTTTGTACTAGAGAACTTGCATAAGAATATGGGTAAGTCGCTTGTTTTTTGTTGTTCTTACTATATATATAAGGTGTAAATAATGTACAAAACGTTTGTAGAGTATGAAAAAAGAGCGTAATTTTGCACATTTAGACAAACAAACATAAAATAAAGATAAAGATGAAACACAAACTACGTAGCGCTCAGAGTACTGAGGGGCGTCGAATGGCAGGCGCACGCGCATTGTGGGTAGCTAATGGTATGAAGCATGAGCAATTTGGAAAACCCATTATTGCAATAGCCAATTCTTTCACACAGTTCGTTCCGGGACATACCCATTTGCATGAGATAGGTCAATTGGTAAAGGCCGAAATCGAAAAGTTGGGTTGTTATGCGGCAGAGTTCAATACTATAGCTATTGATGATGGTATCGCTATGGGGCATGATGGTATGCTGTATTCATTGCCATCACGTGATATTATTGCCGATAGTGTGGAATATATGGTAAATGCTCATAAGGCGGATGCTTTGGTGTGTATATCCAACTGCGATAAGATTACGCCGGGAATGTTGATGGCTAGTATGCGATTGAATATCCCTACGGTATTTGTTTCAGGTGGTCCGATGGAAGCGCATAAATATAATGGCGAAAATGCGGATTTGATTACGGCAATGATTAAAGGCGCCGATACGTCCGTGTCGGATGGAGAAATACAGAAAATTGAGAGTTGTGCTTGTCCGGGTTGCGGAAGTTGCTCCGGTATGTTTACAGCTAATTCAATGAACAGCCTGACTGAAGCTATCGGTTTGTCTTTGCCGGGTAATGGTACAATATTGGCAACACATGCCAATCGTATCCGTTTGTTTAAAGATGCAGCCAAGTTGGTGGTAGAAAACGCCTATAAATATTATGAGCAAGGTGACGAAAGTGTACTTCCGAAAAGTATTGCTACACGTCAAGCATTCATGAACGCAATGACATTGGATATAGCAATGGGCGGTTCTTCTAATACCGTATTACATTTGTTGGCGGTAGCGAACGAGGCCGGTGTTGATTTCAAAATGTCGGATATTGACGCCTTGAGTAGAAAAGTACCTTGCTTATGCAAGTTGTCGCCTAACACGCAGAAGTATTCCATGCAGGATTGCAACCGTGCCGGAGGTATTCTCAATATTATGGCAGAGTTGAAGAAAGCAGGTTTGTTGGATTTGACTTGTAACCGTGTGAATGGTACGACTCTAGGAGAAGATATAGATAAGTATTGCATCACAAATGCAGAAATTGATTCGGAAGCCAAACGTATCTATAGCAGTGCGCCCGGAATGGTGTTTAGTAACAAGATGGGCTCTCAAGACAATACTTTTGCCGAATTGGATACAGACAGACAGAATGGTTGTATCCGTTGCGTGGAAAATGCTTATAGCAAGGATGGCGGTTTGGCTGTACTGTTTGGGAATATAGCTCAGGACGGATGTGTTGTGAAGACTGCAGGAGTAGATGAAAGTATATGGCACTTTACAGGCCCGGCAAAAGTCTTTGATTCGCAAGAGGATGCTTGTGAGGATATTTTAAGCGGAGCAGTAGTAAGTGGCGATGTTGTTGTCATTACTCACGAAGGTCCTAAGGGCGGTCCGGGTATGCAAGAAATGTTATATCCAACATCTTATTTGAAAAGCCGTCATTTAGGTAAGGAATGTGCATTGATAACAGACGGACGTTTCTCAGGAGGAACGTCAGGATTAAGTATCGGTCATATCTCACCGGAAGCGGCTGCCGGCGGTAATATCGGTAAAATTGTGGATGGTGATATTATAGAAATAGATATTCCTAGTAGAAGTATTAACGTGAAGTTGACCGACGAAGAGTTGGCTGCACGTCCGCAACGCCCAATGCAAAGGAATCGTGTTGTACCTAAATCATTGAAAGCGTATGCATCAATGGTAAGTTCTGCCGATAAAGGTGGAGTACGTATTATAGACTAAATGAAAGACTATGGCAAAAGAAAGAATAACAGGTGCGGAGGCTTTGATGCGCTCTTTGGAAAATGAAGGTGTGAAAACACTTTTCGGATATCCCGGAGGTGCAATCATGCCAGTCTATGACGCATTATATGATCATAAAGACACGTTGTATCATGTTTTGGTGAGACATGAGCAAGGAGCTGTGCATGCAGCGCAAGGTTATGCCCGTGTTTCTGGTAAGGTTGGTTGTTCGATAGTAACAAGCGGACCGGGAGCAACGAATACGATTACAGGTATTGCAGATGCAATGATTGATTCAACACCGGTGGTCGTAATATGCGGACAGGTGGGTACGTCCATGTTGGGAACGGATGCTTTTCAAGAGGTCGATGTCGTGGGTATAACTCAACCAATCTCTAAATGGAGCTATCAGATTCGTCGTGCAGAGGATATTGCTTGGGCTGTGAGTCGTGCTTTTTATATAGCAAAAAGCGGACGCCCGGGACCGGTCGTTCTTGACTTTGCAAAAAATGCACAAACAGCAATGGTAGATTATGAACCACAACAAGTGGATTTCATCCGAAGCTATAATCCCGTACCGGAAATTGACATGGATGCGGTGCGTCAGGCAGCGCGTATGATAAATTCATCCGTAAAACCGTTCGTATTAGTAGGACAAGGTGTGGAGCTAGGAAATGCTCGTCAAGAATTGAGAGCTTTTTTAGAAAAAGCACAGATACCTGCCGGTTGTACGATGTTAGGTCTTTCTGCATTACCTTCTGACCATCCATTGAATATGGGAATGTTGGGTATGCATGGCAACTTGGGACCAAATGTCATGACCAATCAGTGTGATTTGCTGATAGCTGTCGGTATGCGTTTCGATGACAGAGTGACAGGAAATTTGAAAAACTATGCTAAACAAGCTAAAGTTATTCACTTTGAAATTGACCCCTCTGAGATAAACAAGAACGTAAAGGTTAATCTCGCTGTTTTAGGAGATTGCAAGCAGACATTGGCTGCTGTTACAGAACTTTTGGAAGAAACAAAACATCAAAGTTGGATTGACGGGTTCAAACCATACGCAGAAAAAGAATATAATAAGGTAATAAAGAAAGCACTTGAACCAAGTGAAGGACCGCTTTTGATGGGAGAAGTTGTGGCAAAAGTTAGCGAAGCTACTAATCACGAGGCTGTATTGGTTACAGATGTTGGACAAAATCAATTGTTTGGTTGTCGTTACTTCAGATTCAAGAAGGGACGTAGCACAATCACGTCCGGTGGTTGTGGTACTATGGGATTTGGCTTACCTGCAGCGATTGGTGCTACATTTGGAGCGCCTGAAAGAACGGTTTGTATGTTCTGTGGAGATGGCGGTTTGCAAATGACAATTCAGGAGTTAGGAACCATCATGGAGCAGCAAGCACCTGTTAAGATAATTCTTCTTAACAACAACTATCTTGGTAATGTGCGCCAATGGCAAGCAATGTTCTTCAATCATCGTTATTCGTTTACTCCTATGGCTAATCCGGATTACGAAATGATAGCAAAAGCGTATGGTATTCCGGTGCGCACGGTTATTGAACGAGGAGACCTAAATGACGCAATACAAGAAATGATAACGACAGACGGCCCATTCCTGTTGCAATGTGCCGTTATGGAAGAGGATAATGTTCTTCCGATGACACCTCCCGGAGCGGATGTGGATGATATGTTGTTGGAAGTGGAAAATTAAATTAGAACGAAATCATAAAAGATATGGCAGAACAACATAATGACTGCAATACATGCGGTAAGTGTAATGGAGCGCAGGCGAATTGTACTCAGCAAGAGCAGCAAACACTTTATACCATATTGATTTACTCAGAGAATATAGCCGGTTTGCTCAGTCAGATAACAGCGGTATTTACGCGTCGTCAAGTTAACATAGAGAGTTTGAATGTATGTGCTTCCTCAACGCCGGGTGTCCATAAATACACCATCACTTGTTATTGTGACGAGGAGATGGCAAAGATGCTGACTAAGCAGATTGAGAAAAAGATAGATGTTCTCCAAGCAAACTATTTTACTGATGACGAGATTTTTATATTGGAAACGTCCTTACTGAAAATTTCAACGCCTAAAATGCTTGAGGACGCTACGGTGAGTAAGATAGTGCGTTTGCATGATGCTCGCATCGTTGAAGTTAATCCGACATACGCAACAATTGAAAAGACCGGTATTACTGAAGATATACTTTCATTGTATAATAGTTTAAACGAATTGGGTGTTATTCTTCAGTTTGTACGTTCAGGAAGAATTTGTATCACTAAGAGTTATGTAGAACTTCTTGACGAGTATTTGACAGAGCGAGAAAGAAAGCGTTTGCAACATTAAACAAGCAATAAGATGAAGGAAAAAGTAGGTTCATATACTTTACAAGTAGAACCATTTCATGTGGATTTCTCAGGAAAGTTGTTGATAGGAGTGCTCGGTAATCATTTCTTGAATTGTGCTGGCTATCATGCTAAAGAGCGCGGCTTCGGCATTGCAGAGATAAATGAAAGTAATTTTACTTGGGTGTTGTCGCGCTTGGCAATAGAGTTGAATGACCTCCCCAACCAATATGAAACGTTTACGATACAAACGTGGGTAGAGAATGTGTATCGTTTGTTCACGGATCGTAACTTCGCAGTTTACGACAAGGACAATAATGTATGCGGTTATGCCCGCTCAGTTTGGGCGATGATAAATATTGATACACGCAAACCAGCAGACCTTTTGACATTACACGGCGGAAATATCGTAGATTATATAGAAACAGAAAAAAGTTGTCCGATAGAGAAACCGAGTCGCATCAAGGTTGGGAGTGCGATGCCAATGCGAACAATAGAAACTTATTACAGTGATATAGATATCAATGGTCATGTTAATAGTATTAAGTACATAGAACATATCCTTGATTTATTCTCTAAAGATTGGTATAACAATAAAAGAATTAAACGCTTTGAAATGGCTTATGTTGCTGAAACTTACTTCGGAGAGACGTTAAGTTTCTATCGCGATGAAGTAGAGGATGGCACATTTGACATCGAAGTGCGCAAGAATGTCGGTGGAGAGGTGCCCGAAGGTGAATTGGTTTGCCGTAGTAAGGTGGTTTTTGTTAACAAATAGCTACGAAACTTAGGCAAAACCAAATAATTTTGTATTTTTGCAATTGATTTAGTAACAAAACGAATTATTATTAAAAACGCGACACAGTCGCATAAAAACAAAAATAAAATGGCAGAACTTAATTTTGGCGGTGTTATCGAGACAGTGATGACCCGTGAAGAGTTTCCTTTGGAAAAGGCTCGTGAAATTTTAAAGAATGAAACCATTGCGGTTTTAGGTTATGGAGTACAAGGTCCTGGACAGGCATGCAACTTGCGCGACAATGGTTTCAATGTAATCGTTGGACAACGTCCCGGAAAAACTTATGATAAGGCAGTAGCCGATGGTTGGGTTCCTGGTGAGACTTTGTTCTCACTAGAGGAAGCTGCTGAAAAAGGTACAATCGTTTGTATGTTGCTTTCTGATGCAGCGCAAATGCAATTATGGCCCACAATCAAGCCTTATTTGACTGCAGGAAAAACACTTTACTTCTCTCATGGTTTCGCAATCAATTGGAGCGATCGCACCGGTGTGGTACCTCCAACGGATATTGATGTTATTATGGTTGCACCTAAGGGTTCAGGTACTTCTTTGCGTACGATGTTCCTTGAAGGTCGTGGATTGAATTCATCTTATGCAATCTATCAAGATGCAAGCGGTAAGGCTTTGGATAAGGTATTGGCATTTGGTATCGGTATCGGTTCTGGTTATATGTTTGAAACAACATTCAAGCGTGAGGCAACTTCAGACTTGACTGGTGAGCGTGGCTCTTTGATGGGTGCTATTCAGGGTTTGTTGTTGGCACAGTACGAGGTGTTACGTGAGAACGGACATACTCCTTCAGAAGCTTTCAACGAGACTGTAGAGGAGTTGACACAATCATTGATGCCTTTGTTCGCAAAGAACGGTATGGATTGGATGTACGCAAACTGTTCAACAACTGCTCAACGTGGTGCTTTGGATTGGATGGGTCCTTTCCATGATGCGATTAAACCGGTAGTTGAGAAATTGTACCATAGTGTAGTGACAGGTAACGAGGCTCAAATCTCTATCGATTCTAACTCTAAACCTGACTATCGCGTTAAGTTGGAAGCAGAGCTGAAAGCATTGCACGATAGTGAAATGTGGCGCACAGCAGAAACAGTTCGTCAGTTGCGTCCTGAGAACAACTAAGAACTTGACAGAGGAATCTGTCAGTATAGGATAAAGGTTGAGTTATTGCTCAACCTTTTTTGTTTTCATAAAGTAATAATCTAATCCTTAAAAATATTGTGGCGCGCTATGCTTCTTTTAATGCACCAACTAATAGCCCACACTCATATAATAAGGTGTATGATAATGTATTCGTAAAAGTTATTCAGTTAGTGCATTTACTCATAAAAATGATATGCGCCTTGAACTGCTGTTCAAAGCGCATATCGTATATTTACAAAGTTTATTTCTTCTTAGTAGAAAATGTAGCGGTTGTCTTCTACTTCTGCTTTTTCGTAAAGTTCGTTAATGAAACGGCTGGCACCACGTAAGTTCATTGTTTCTTGTTGGGTAGTTTCTTTCTTGATATCGAAAGTTTCAGCTGTTTTGTTCTTACCGATTACTTGTACGGTGTATACACCGCCATTACCTTTCACCGGACCGGCAAAGTTGTTTACTTCTGTTTTTGCAGTGATAGCACTTATGATAGGTTCACTTGCACCAGTCTTAACGATGAAAGTAAGAGAGTTAAATGTAACGTGCTTGATGGTGTCTGTTACGATACCTTCAACCTTCATAGCGTCAGCAAGACTCTTTACGTTAGCTAGTTTCTCAATGAGAAGTTCTGCTTTTTTATCTTTAATGACCTCTTGAGTCAAATAGTCTTTAACATCTTCTAATTTGCGGTAACCCTCTTTGTGAATGCCGGTTAGTATAACCACTAACATGTGGTCGTTGTTGCCACATTCGTAGAGAGGTGATACGTCGCCCACTTCTGTATCTTCATTGAATACCCATCTAAGAACGTCGCGAGTACTCTTTACTCCGGCAACAGAGTGTTCATTGCTGAACATATCTTTACGCTCTTGAAGATTGTAACCTTCTTTCAGTGCATTAGCCTCAATGTCTTCTTGAGACGGGTTAGAGGCAATAAAGTGACTGAAGTCATTATATGCCTTAGCATAGGTTTCTTTACTGAATTCAATCGGACGCTTTATGACAGCTACATCATATTTGGTTATCATAGCGCGACGGTCAGTTACTTGTGCTATGATGCAACCTTGTGCAAAGTCAATTTTCTCAAATTTGTTGATAGGCGCATTAGTGATAGTTTTGATGAACTTCAAGTTATCTTCACTCATGATAGCTCCTTCGTAGTCGCGAGAAGTAATCCAAGTTTTTTCTCCTGTTTGGTTGTATTTCTTTGCGATAGAGTCAAAAGCAATACCACTGTTCAATGCTGTCATTATGCTGTCTGCAGTCTTTTCAATAGCCTCCATGTCTGCACCACTTACCTGAATTTGACGAAGTTGAATAGAATCAGGAGCGGTTACTTTGGCATTCATCTTAATGATGTTCATAGTGTTGTCACCTGCATTAAAGTAAGGTTGTTTTATTTCGCCTACTGCCAAGGTGTCAAAACTTGCTGAAATATCTGTTGGGAAAATGTTCTTGCTGACAGGTAAAACGCTGTATGAGATTGTAGAACCGCTCTCACGTACAATTTTAGCGATGTCGCCACCGGCAGCTAAAGCTTGAGCAGTTTCTTCCATTTCCTTATCTAAGGCTGCTTTATCCTCAGCGCTTGCTTTAACTTGAATATCGATGAACTTAATGTCACGACTTTCGGCAAGTTGTTTGAATGTTTCCTTTTGCTGGTTGTATTTAACCTTCAAATCGTTTTCTTCAACCTGAACGTCATTGTCGTTGATTGTTGAGTAAGGAAGTGCTGCGATAACAATGTCGCTTTCGTTAGTACGATTACCAAATACCGCGTTGGCTGTGATTTTGTTTGTCAAAAGTGACTTTGCCAAAAGAGTTTGATATTTTTCATTTAGAGTCTCTTGACGAAGTGATTTCTCGATGAACATCCAGAAGTTGTAAAGTCCGTTGTAATACTCAATGTACTCCAGTGGCATTTGAGCGTTGTTCTTCATAGCTTCGTAGTCTGCGAGGAATTTCTTCAAAAGATTTGCATCAAAGCGTCCTGTCTGTTCGTTTCTGAACGGAGTCTGCATCAACAAAGGACTAGTGCCGGCAGTAATGATAGATTGAATTTCAGCGTCAGTTACTGTCAATCCTAGTTTGTCAGCTTCTTTTTCTAAAAGTTTATTGTTGACATAAGCGCTCCATACTTGGTCGCGGATTTGTGCAATTTGCTCATCGTTGACAGCTGAGTTACCACTTGTAAATTTCACAACGTCAAGGTACTCGTCCACTAAGTCTTGAAACTCGTGTACGGATACACCTTCACCGTAAACTTCTCCTACTTGTTGTCTGCTCTCATTGGTAGCAGATTGAATGGAACGCATCGCTTCTTCTGCGATAAATGCGAAAAGTGCCAAGCCGAGTATGATAACCAGCAATGGACCTTTTGATCTGATTTTTTGTAATGTTGCCATTGATTAGATGTTTTTATATTGTTTTTCTTTTTTACGTTTTAAGCGCACGAAGTTACGAATTTCTTTGCATATATGGGGTATATTTGCCTTAAAAAATGGTTATTCCGCAATTTTCAGTCGAACGAGCTCTATTTTTGTCGTTGTGTTTTTGATTATTTTAAACTCCAAATTGTCAAACTTCACAACTTCGTTGAGTTTGGGGAAACTTTGATGACGGTGAAGTATCAAACCATTTACCGTGACATATTCATCCGATTCTGGAAGTGAGATATTCAGTAATTCATTAGCTTTTTCAACTTCCAATCGACCGGAGATAACATACTCGTTCGGGTTGATTTGTTTTGCGATATAGTTTGTATTATCGTGTTCATCTTCGATTTCACCAAATATTTCTTCAACCAAGTCCTCCAATGTAACCAAACCGGATGTACCGCCAAACTCATCAACAACAATAGCAATAGATTTCTTCTGTTGCATGAATTTCTGCATGAGTTTTTGTGCCGGCATGGTCTCAGGTACAATAGGAATTTCGCGGATGTGTTTGCTCCAGTCCGTTGGGTTGTTGAACATTTCTGACGAGTGAATAAACCCTATGACATGGTCGATGTCTTCTTCGTACACGATGATTTTTGAGATACCACTTTCAATGAACAAACTCTTTAATGTCTCAATTGAAGCAGAGGCTTCTACCGCTTCAATCTCAGTTCGTGGTATCATACAGTCACGCACCTTAACTTCTGAAAAACTTAAGGCATTCCTGAATATCTTGATTTCATCTGTTATTCGCTTCTCGTCTTGAGTTGATTCAATGCTTGACTGAATCAAATTGTCTAAGTCAATCTTCGTAAATGCTTGTTCTGATGCAGTTTTGTTAATCTGTAACCCAAACAAATGTAGAATGCCTCGCGATAAAGCACTCGTGAATTTAGAGATTGGATATAAAATGATATAGATGATGAATGCAGGGACTGCAAAAGTCCTAAGCATTAGGTTGGGATTGACTTTAAATAAGGTTTTAGGGAGGAATTCACCGGTTACTAAAACGATGAGTGTTGAAATCAGCGTTTGTAATGTAACTTGTGCACCTTCATTATGGATGTTGATGGGCTCTAACAGGAACGTATTGATAACTTCTGCCATCAAAATACCGTAAACGACCAATGCGATATTGTTACCAACCAATATTGTTGATATGAAGTCGTTGGGACGATTATAAAATATAGAAAGAATCTTAGATGTTAAGTTTTCATTGTTTTTGTCCAATTCCGCCCTAAGCTTATTGGAAGAAACGAAAGCGATTTCCATCCCGGAGAAAAAAGCCGAGAATAGGAGGATGATAATGATTTCTATAATAGTTAATGTCATGATTGTCGGTTTTTTGTGGGTGCGGGACGTGTTGCTGTAGTGTCGCTCTCAGTCGCTTTACTATCATTTTTGAATGGCGTTTCCGCATTGGCATTCGTTACTGTGTAGCGGGTCATTTGTTCGTTCGACCTGAAATTATATCCTTGCAGAAATTCATTAGGTTTTCGAATAGTCATGAACATGTTTGAATACATTTCATGTTTGTCCATATCCCAAAAGAGCTCTTCACTTGTAAATACGGTCCCCTCTTGATTTCTGATATTTACTCTTCCTCGTAATTCCCATAGTTTCTGATTATGGCAATAGGCAGTGTCTGATTGTACGTACCAATCAACGTGGAAAGTGGAGTCAAATTTCTCCATAAAGATGCCTTTGACAAATGTCCATAGCGGTGGGTTCGTCGTATTGTAGATGTCCCATTGCTCTGCGATGATTTTGTAGCGAATGACGCCGGAATCGGAAATCAGTGTTGAAATGCCATACGATTGTAGGAAAGGTAAAGAGTCGTTTTCGTTGATGGCTTCAGCACGTTGCTTTTCTTCGGACGAACAAGATAAAACAAACATAGCAGTTACGAATAAAGTAGCTGCAATCTGTGTAAATTGTCTTAAAAAGGACGTATTTGTTTGTCTTGCTTCTTGCATTATTGAATCTTCCACTTCATGAACCATCTCTCGTTAAACGTGATACCGATATTGAGTCTGAGATAGTTTTCTGTTATTAAAGATGAATGTTCAGGTTTTGCTTTCACCCATTGAAAAGCGACATTTACCAATGAACGACTGGATGGGTTGTTGGATACAGGTAAACTAAAACCTGCGGACAAGCTGAACTCTTGTGGCCCATTGTAACCATTTACCTTATAATATGGTGTTGAGTAGGATGCTCCCAAACAATATCGCACGCGTCTTAAATACTTGTTGCTATATTTGTCCGGCTGGAACTCTCCGCCGACTGTTACTTTAGTCTGATTTTGATAGTTCTCGTTTGTACTGACAAATTTATCTCCGATGATTTGTGGAACATTGCATTCTCCCCATCTTTGATGTGTCACGTCAACACCGATTTTCCATTGGTCTTTATGGCTCCATGACAAACCTCCTCCAAATGACATCGGGAGTTCAAAAGCATTTTCAATGTGGGTTTGAGTCGTGTCGCCGGAGTTGATGTAATTGTAACAATGCGCCGGAGATTTGATTGTATGCCCGATGCCGTATGTTGCACCTAATGTCAATACATCATTCTTACCTATTTTAATAGGGTACTGCGCACCGATGTCTATCTTGTATGATGATAGATCTGCGTCAATGTCCCTACGTAGTCCGTTGCTGGAAGCCATTTCCTTTCCATTCTCATAAAATGATTGTACGATACTTTGGTCGTATTTTCCCCAGATATAACCGATGTTAGCGCCGATGGAAAGGTCTGCTACCGGATTCCATCCTAGTCCGACAAATGCTTCATGAATACCGCCGTCTCCGGAATAGGTAATACTCTGTTCTATTCGATTCCCACTATTAAAAGACGAGTTGATGTATTTTTTTTCGGAGAAGTTGTACCCAATAGATGAATATGGGATAAATCCGAAAGTGAATCCTAAACCGGAACGTATGCGGAATCCTCCGTGTATGTAGTCTAATGCCGTATTATGTGCACTAGTACTTTGCCCGTTGCTTTTAAAACTTGTTCTTTGCAATGACATTCCTACGTCAAAGATGAATGATAAAGAATCAATGGCTGAATAAGAAGCCGGGTTCTGACTGTTCAATTGTCTACCATCCCTAAAACCTAGAGCAACTCCTCCCATGCCTTTGTTAAAACCTTGTGAACGCTCTTTTAATAGCCCCAATCCAAATCGTGAATATGGTGAGTTTGTTCCGTTGGTTTGTGCATACAAACAAGATGTTGCTACCAATAGCAACATACATATAATGTGTTTATAATAACTCATTGTTATATTCTAAGATTCTATTTAATCCCTTAGGGACAATGTATTTGTCTGCAAAGATGCGGTTTTTTATCTTGTTATCAAAGTTAAAAATATCGCCGCCCGTTAAAAAAACCAAAAGCGAAGGATACTTTTCAAGAAAAGCATTGATTCTGCCCTCAATTTCAGCAACCAATCCTTTGACGACACCGGAGCGGATAGATGTTTCTGTATCATATCCTATTTCAGGCACCTCGCCTTCAATATCTACAAGTGGTAATTTTGCAGTAAGGTCGTGAAGAGCCTTGAGGCGCATCTGTAATCCTGGCGAAATACTTCCGCCCTTATAATGTCCGGCTTTGTTTACAAATTCATAAGTTATGCATGTGCCGGCATCAATAATAAGGATGTCATGGTTAGGAAAACGTGTATATGCTCCAACGGCAGCTGCCAACCGGTCCGTTCCCAATGTTTCGGGGGTGCGATAATCGTTGACAAGGGGGGTGGGAGTGTTTGAACTCAATCGCAATATAGGTATGTTCAACCTGTCTAATTCTTTGTTGATGTTAGGAGTAAAACCTATAACGGAACTCGCGATGCCTCTTTTGAAGGGGTACTTGTTGAAGAATACTGCTAAACCCTCCAAGTCAGTGTTGGGGACTCTAACTTCTTCTATAATGGTGTCGCCTTTGAATGCAACCAATTTGGCAGACGTATTTCCTATATCAATAATCAGATTCACTGTCTTAACTTATTTGACGATGCAAAGATATAGGTTTTTATTCATCCTACGAACGGAATGTTTGAAAAGATTTCTTAGGTTTCCTCAGTGGGTTGGCAAGTGTGTCATGGCTTAATGTGTGTGGAGTTAGAGAAAATAAAGTACCGTACTCTTTCTTTTCTTATAAGGATAAGTGTTATCTTTGCGAGTATAATTGGTGTGAAATGAAAAGAATGTTCTTTTTGTGAGACGCATCAAGGTTAGAACTTTCATTAAGAATGTATAGACTCGTGAAAAGTTTTTTGAAACTCAAATATAATAAGGAGAAGAAAAGGCGTAAGGTATGTCTTGTGTTCGTTTTTTTTACTCTTTGTTTTTTGAATCTGCCGATGTTGTTTGGTGCGACGCATGGCGATTCGTTAGAAGTTGGTCTGATGACTTGTGAGCCCGGTAGTGAAGTCTATTCTTTATACGGTCACACGGCCATTCGTATAAAAAACTATACTACAGGCGAGGATTGGGTGTTCAACTATGGGACGTTTAGTTTTCGACAGCCATATTTTGTTTGGCGCTTTGTACGAGGGGAGTGTGATTATCAAATAGGTGCTATTCCATTCATGTATTTTGCTTCCGAATATCGTGAACGCGGTTCTTCGGTTTATCAGCAAACGATAAATATGATGCCGGACGAAAAAAGACGCTTATTTGCTTACCTTTTGGAAAATATGCGTCCCGAAAACAGGGAATACAGGTATAACTTTTTGTATGATAATTGTACAACCAGAGCGCGGGATGTTATAGAGAATGCGATTGAAGGCAATGTGATTTATCGTGCGTCTGACTCCGTTCGTACCTATCGCCGGATTTTGCATGAATATACATCGGCAAATTACCCATGGACGGAGTTGGGCAATGATATTTGTTTGGGCGCCGGTGCCGATGTTGACATTGATGAGCGCCAAGAAATGTTCGCCCCCTTTTATTTGTTGCGATATGCTGACGCTGCAGTGATTAGGGACTCTGTTGGAAATGAACGCCCTTTCGTACTCTCAAAATATGAAGTTGTCAAGAAAAATGAAGTGCCAAAGGCCTCTTCATTGCTTCCTCATCCGAGTCATTTGGTATGGCTTTTGGTCGTTGTTGTTATCACTCTGACTTTAGTAGAATATAGGAGACATCTTTGCTTTTGGTGGTTGGACGCTATCGTAATGACGCTTGCCGGTATTATAGGTGTAGTCGTGACTTTCTTATTTTTCTTCTCGGTCCACCCGACAGTGGCTACCAATTGGCAGGTATGGGTGTTCAATCCTTTACCATTGTTGGCGATGCCGTGGGTGGTGTGGTGTGCAATAAAGGGGAAAAAGACAAGGTATCATGCGTTTAATGCGCTTGTTTTAATATTTTTTATACTTTTTTCTCCTATAATACCGCAGGATTTCTGTGTTCTCGTTGTACCTTTGGCGTTAGTTTTGTGCTGTCGTTCATGTAGCTACATTGTACGATACAAAAAAGAAACAAGCAGATGTTAAGAAAGAAAAACTATCGTTTCCTTACTCCACTAATCATGGCGTTGGCTTGGGCTAATCTAGAAGCCCAGACCGTGCATCCCGTTCCACGTCTTGTGGTCAATGTGATGATAGACCAACTGCGGGCTGATTACATGGAGGCGTTCTCAACGCTATATGGCAATGATGGTTTTAATAAAATTCTGCGTGAAGGGCGTATCTATGCTGATGCTGCCTATCCGTTTACGAATGTAGATCGGGCGTCGGCAGTAGCAAGTGTGATGACAGGCACGGTGCCCTATGACAATGGAATCGTGGGAAATCGTTGGATGGACCGTAAGACGTTGCGACCGGCTTATTGTGTCGATGATGTTTCATACGATTGTTGGGGTGGCGACACGCATTATGCCGCGACTACACTGAATGTTTCAACTATTACGGATGAGTTGAAAGTAGCAACCGGTGGTAGGGCTTTGGTTTATAGCGTTGCCCCCGAAGCTGATGCCGCCATTTTGGGGGCAGGACATGCTGCCGATGCAGCTTTTTGGATAGACGATGTTACCGGACAGTGGAGTTGCACTTCTTATTATGGTGATTATCCCGGTTGGGCATTGGCGGATGAAGAAATAGACCGCTTGCCCGGTCGTATTGCCGGTATGACTTGGTCGCCCATCAGTCCTCTTGTAGGTAATTTCAACTTCTTTATCTCTCCTTACGAGAGCAAGGGATTCAAACATAAATTCTCTGACGAGCGTCGCTATCGTTCCTTTAAGTCCAGCGCATGTGTCAATGCTGAAGTGAACAATTTTGTTCGTCATTGTTTGAATACGACCGAAGTTGGTGAGGATGTAGTGACGGACTTCCTCGCTATTACATATTATGCCGGTACGTTCAATCATCAACCGGTATCAGAAGTACCAGTGGAGTTGCAGGATACTTATGTGCGTCTTGACATCGAATTGGCTAATTTGATGAAGATGTTGGATGCGAAAGTCGGAACAGACAATTACTTGTTGGTGCTGACCTCTACGGGTTATACCGATGGAGAAATAACAGACCTGTCAAAATTCCGAATCCCAACGGGTACGTTCAGCATAACTCGCGCATCAGCTTTACTCAATATGTACTTGATGGCGGTGTATGGCGCAGGACAGTATGTAGAGACAGAGTTTGGTTCTCAACTATTCCTCAACCAAAAACTTATTGAAGACAAGCAACTTAACTTAGGCGATGTCTTGACACGTTGCGAAGCATTCCTCATTCAAATGGCAGGCGTAAGGGATGTCTTTACGTCACAGCGTTTGGCACTTTCTTCGGGGGCTGAAGGAATCGGGCGTTTACGTAACAGTTTCAATCAAATGCGTTCAGGTGATATTTTTATCGAAGTAGCACCGGGATGGAAAGTCCTGAACGAGGAAACGTTTGAAGAGACACAGGTGCGTGCGTCTTATCTTAGTTTCCCTATATGTCTTTTGGGCAATAATGTCCGCCCCGAAACGATTAAGACACCGGTTACGGTGGATTGCATTGCTCCAACATTGGCGCGTTTCATGCGCATACGGGCTCCGAATGCTTGTTCTGCGGCTCCTTTGTCGGCTGTACGTTAAAGGAGTATATTTCTAAGTTTTCTCTTTTCTTTTACATTTTTTGTTTAACTTTGCACAATCTCATTGTGTAAAAGCATTTTAACTAGGAAATAAAGTAATATTTAAATATGGATATAAATAAATTTTTAAGCAAGCTGTTCGGCAATAAGTCCACACGCGACATGAAAGCCATTCAGCCTTTGGTGGAGAAGGTGAAGAGTGCCTATCCTGAAATACAGGCACTTGACAATGATGCCTTGCGTGCCAAGACACAGGAAATAAAGAATTATGTGCAATCTTCAGCCAACGACATCAAAGAAAAAATCAGCGAATTAAAAGCCCAAGTGGAGGAACTTCCTATTGAGGAACGTGCATCCTTGTTTGCACAAATCGATAAACTTGAGAAGGAGGTATTGGAACGTTATGAGGTGGCACTGAACGAAGTAATGCCTAAAGTGTTCAGCATAGTCAAATCCTCTGCGGAACGTTTCGCGAATAACGAGACGGTGGTGGTGACGGCAAATGATTTCGATAGAGAACTTGCTGCGAAATATGATTTTGTGGAGATAGATGGCGACAAGGCTGTATATTTCAATCATTGGTCGGCTGGTGGCAATGAAACCGTTTGGAACATGATTCACTATGATGTACAGTTGTTCGGTGGTGTGGTTCTTCATCAAGGTAAGATTGCCGAAATGGCAACGGGTGAAGGAAAGACCCTTGTTGCAACGTTGCCCGTATTCTTGAATGCCTTGACCGGTAACGGTGTTCATGTGGTGACAGTGAACGATTATTTGGCAAAACGTGACTCTGAATGGATGGGGCCGCTTTATATGTTCCATGGATTGAGTGTCGATTGTATTGACAAGCATCAACCCAATAGCGAGGCGCGTCGTAAAGCCTACTTGGCAGATATTACATTCGGAACGAATAACGAGTTTGGTTTCGACTATTTGCGTGATAATATGGCTACCAATCCTCAGGATTTGGTGCAACGCGCACACAACTATGCCATTGTCGATGAGGTGGACTCTGTGTTAATTGACGATGCTCGTACGCCATTGATTATTTCCGGTCCCGTGCCTAAGGGCGATGACCAATTGTTTGAACAATATCAGCCGTTGGTGGAGAAGTTGGTAGGTGAGCAACGTCAGTTGGCAACACGATATTTGGCTGAAGCCAAACAGATGATTGCGTCAGGAGATAAGGAACAAGTAGAAAAAGGATTCTTGCAACTGTATCGAAGCCATAAAGCTCTTCCCAAGAACAAACCGTTGATTAAATATTTATCTGAACAAGGTATTAAGTCGGGAATGTTGAAGACGGAAGAAATCTACATGGAGAATAACAACAAACGTATGCCGGAAGCAGTCGAACCGTTGTATTTCGTTGTAGATGAAAAATTGAATAGCGTTGATCTTACGGATAAAGGTTTTGCATGGTTGGCAAAATATGCGTCCGATCCCGATTTGTTTGTCATGCCGGACATTACCTCAGCAATGTCGGAATTGGAGGCTGATACCTCTATAACCGACGAGGAGAGAGTCATGAAAAAAGACCAGTTGTTCTCGGAATTTGCAGTCAAGAGTGAGCGTATGCATACTTTGCAGCAGCTATTGAAAGCATACACCATGTTCAACCGTGACGATGAGTATGTTATCATCAATGGCGAAGTGAAGATTGTCGATGAACAGACAGGTCGTATCATGGACGGTCGCCGTTGGAGCGACGGCCTGCATCAAGCTGTTGAGGCAAAAGAGCATGTGAAGATTCAAGCAGCAACGCAAACTTTCGCCACCATTACGTTGCAAAACTATTTCCGTATGTACCATAAGTTGGCTGGTATGACAGGTACGGCGATTACAGAGGCAGGCGAGTTCTGGGATATCTATAAACTCGATGTGGTGGAAATTCCAACCAATCGTCCTATTGCTCGTAATGATATGGACGACCGCGTGTATAAGACACAACGTGAAAAGTACAAGGCTGTCATCCTAGAGATAGAGGAATTGGTTAAGGCCGGTCGTCCGGTATTGGTCGGTACGACCTCTGTCGAAATCTCTGAGATGTTGAGCAAGATGTTGAGTATGCGTAAGATTCCTCACAACGTGTTGAATGCCAAACTTCACCAGCAGGAAGCGGACATCGTTGCAAAGGCAGGTCAAAGCAGTACTGTAACCATTGCTACCAATATGGCTGGTCGTGGTACTGACATCAAGTTGAGCGACGAAGTGAAGGCTGCCGGAGGATTGGCTATTATCGGTACGGAACGTCATGAGAGTCGTCGTGTGGACCGTCAGTTGCGCGGACGTTCCGGTCGTCAAGGTGACCCGGGTTCATCCGTATTCTTTGTTTCGTTAGAAGATAAATTGATGCGTCTTTTCGCAAGCGAGCGTATCTCAAGAGTCATGGACCGTTTAGGTTTTGAGGACGGTGAGATGATTCAACATAAGATGATTAGTAATGCCATAGAGCGCGCTCAGAAGAAAGTGGAGGAAAACCACTTCGGTGTGCGTAAACGTTTGTTGGAATATGATGATGTGATGAATAAACAACGTACTGTAGTTTATGAGAAGCGTCGTCATGCCTTGATGGGTGAGCGTATCGGTATGGACATCGCCAACATGATTTGGGATCGCACGGTTAATATCATAGAAAACAACGACTATCAAGGTTGTAAGGAAGCTTACATAGAAATAATGGCTATGGAAGTACCATTCACAGAAGAGGAGTTTGCCGATGTAAAACGTGATGATTTGTGCGAGAAAGCCTTCCAAGCGGCAATGGACCGATTCAAACAGAAAATGGACTTATTGGCATCCGTTGCGCAACCTGTTATCAAGCAAGTGTATGAGACACAAGGACAGATGTATGAGAATATTATGGTTCCCATCACAGACGGTCGTCGTGTGTTCCAGGTTTCTACACCATTGAAGGAAGCGTATGAAACAGAATGTCGCTCAATAGTGAAAGCTTTTGAGAAAGCCATCATGTTGCACACCATTGATGAGGCCTGGAAAGAGAACTTGCGTGAGTTGGATGAGTTGAAACATTCTGTGCAGAACGCAAGCTATGAGCAGAAAGACCCGTTGTTGATTTTTAAGTTGGAGAGCGTAAAATTGTTCGACAACATGGTGAACAAAATCAATAATCAGACGGTTAGCGTGTTGATGCGCGGACAAATACCGATGCAGAATCCGGAACAGGTACGTGAGGCTGCACCGGAAGCAGCTCGTAAGGAACGTTATGTAGAGTCACGTTCTGACTTGACCGATCCTAATCAAGAGGCAGCTGCTCATCAAGACACACGTGGTCCTCGTAAGCAACAACCGATAATAGCTGATAAATTGCCGGGACGTAATGATCCATGCCCATGTGGTAGCGGTAAGAAGTTTAAGAACTGTCACGGTCGCGGATTGTAAAATATATTTATTACATAAGGGAGAGTTCTTGAAGTGTGACGCATAGTAATGCGGACACTTTGAGAACTCTTTTTATATTCTTACTATTGATTGATTATTAGCGAGATAGCTGTTTCGCTTTTTAAGACTGAGAACATCATTTTTTCGGACGTCCGCCATTAAAATTTCGGACGTCTGTCATTTGGATGACATCAGTCCGTTATTTTGTCAACCTCAGTAGGTTGTTATAATACCTTCAGTCCAACTCAAAGACAGTCGTATAAAATGTTCGGATTTTTCGCATTTTGAAAAGTCCCTTTTAAGATAGTGCTTTTGTTTGCAAGTCCCTTTCTATTACCTCCGGAGAGCGCTTTTTATCTTCTTGTCTTCCTTTTTCTTTGGTTTTCTCTTGCTTTTAACTTTTTTTTTGTACTTTTGATTTTACTAAAACAAAAGTGGAGATTAAAACAACTATGAAAGCAACATTGCAAACCATTCAACAGATAGAACGTGCATTAAAAAAAGTAGCATCTAAGTACCCACAGGGCAGTGAGGATTTGATGTTGACAGATATTCATTTGCAAGTGAAGGCTGACTCGGGAGAGTTGCTCGCTTTCAATGATGATGACGATGAGTTGACGCGTTGTGTCGTTGAGCAGTGGATTGAATCGCCCGAAGAAGATTTTTATGGCGAAGTAGCACCGATTCTTAAGCAGTGTATTCAAGGTATGAAAGAAACGATGGAATCTCTTTCTATCCTCAAACCTTATTCTTTTGTTTTGGTAGATGATGAGAAAGAAACGTTGACCGATTTGTTTTTAGTGGATGATGACACCGTTATTTTGGATGGTGAGTTGTTGAAAGGGCTAGATAAGGATTTAGACGATTTTTTGAAGAATCTTCTTGCAGAGTAAGACGATTGTTTCTCCAACCGGACCGTTGAGGGAATACAATCTATTATACATAAAAACTAACTTAAAATTAAATCTTATGGAAAAGTTGAATTTTTTAGCAATAGCGTTTATTTCGCTTTTGTTGGTTTCTTCGTGTTCCGAAGAAAACGTTCCTACTCCTGAACCTCCCGGAGTTGAAGATCCGGATGGCGGAGGCTCATCTGGTGTGATGAATTTGGAGAATATTTACGGAAGTTGGTTGGGAAAATCACCAGAAGGAGATGAAGAGTATCTTGAACGTATCACCATCAACAGAGACATGAGTGTTACAGGAAGATGGTATGAAGGGGACGATGAATATTCCTCATTCAGTGGAACATTATTTGTTCAAGGAAACAATGCAGTCTTAAAAGTCGTTTTTTATGATGAAAATGGAGAATTCGACGAAGAAGAAACATGGGACGAATTGACCTTGACGCAATTGACTGCCAATACCTTGGTGATACGTGAGGATGGAGATGAGTTGGATGGGGAATTGTTTGACTACTACAATTATTGTTTATACAAACCGGGAGGGGAGAATCTGTTACCTGAGGTAGGCAAAGTCTACTTGTTTACCAGTGTAGTCCCTGCTATTAAAAGCACGAATTTGACTTATGTGTCAAACAATAAGTATAATTGTACCTATCAAAAAGGAGAATATGGTCTTGAGCTTGAAGCGATATTCACGAGATTGCATGGCGGAAAATTGAATAGTACCGGACAAGGCGTGGGTTACTTCAATGTGACAACTCCTTCTGATGGATTTATATCAATAGGTTATGATTGGGAAAATCCCAATAAATATAAAGTGAATGTAGATCTTAATTTATCTTCAAGTCCACGTTCCCAACAGATAGAGATAGAATATAGTTCTTATTACGGTTCTGGTCTTGAAGGTAGCATTTTTATCGTGATCACTCAGGATGCTTATTCCGGTGGTGGTAACGATAATACAGACGATAATACAGACGACAACACAGACAACACAGGTAATACGACAACTGTAACTTCTGGAACGGTAAATGCAACGATAGATGTTATCGGTCCGGGACTAAGTTATGATAGTTATGCTCAATATATTGATGGGAAGACAGATAGAGTAGAATGGACTTATAATCCTTCCACAGGTAAATATTATGTTTATGGAGGCATTTATTGTTCCAATCCCGATGCGAATGGTGGTAAAGGTGTGAGATACGAGGCACAAAAGGGCTATAACAGTATCACCATATATAGCGATTATTGGCTTGAATACAGACCCAATAGCGTAGTGCCTATAAAATACAATTGGGAGGCAAGATTGAAATTTACCATCCCATAGTTGGATTTATAAAGCAAAGCGAGGCGGTGTATCCACTGCCTCGCTTTGTTATATGTCAGATGACTTACTTCTTCAGTTTAGCCAAACTCTCTTTGAGTGCGGCAATCTTGCTCTCTGCGTCTGCTTGCTTCTTGCGTTCCATTTCAACGACAGCAGCAGGAGCATTTGCAACGAAGCGTTCGTTCGAGAGTTTCTTCTGAACACCGATAAGGAAACCTTCCAAATGCTTGAGCTCAGCCTCTTGCTTGGCTATTTCGGCATCTACGTCGATAAGATTGCCAAGTGGTACGGCATATTCCGTAGTTCCCACCATGAACGCAGCAGTACCTTCACCTTTTTGTGCTACGGTGTCAATGGCGCTGAGGTTTGCCATTTTTTTGGTTACACTGTCATAGTCTGCTTCGGGATTCTGTCCTACAACTTCTAATGTCAATGCCTCTTTGGGAGCGATGTTCTTCTGATTGCGAACGGTACGCACGCCTGAAACGATGTTCTTTACATTCTCAATGTGACTTATCAGTGCGGTATCTTCCTCTGTGGGGGCTGCCATGTGAAGCGGAGAAATCATGATGCTCTCGCCGGGAAGACGGTCGTAAATGTGTTGCCACAACTCTTCGGTGATGAACGGCATGAACGGATGTAATAACTTCAATAGTACGTCGAAGAAACGCAATGTGTCATCGTATGTCTTTTGGTCAATTGGTTGTCCGTATGCCGGTTTTATCATTTCCAAATACCAACTAGAGAACTCGTCCCAGAATAACTTGTAAACAGCCATCAACGCTTCGCTCAAGCGGTATTTGCCGAACAAATCGGTAACTTCGGCTGCCGTTGTTTTCAGCATGGCTTCAAACCAACGAGTAGCTATAGCTGCGCTCTCCGGTTGTTCGATGTCAGCTGTTTGCCATCCTTTAACAAGTCGGAACGCATTCCATATCTTATTGTTGAAGTTACGTCCTTGCTCACAAAGCGCATCGTCGAACAATATGTCGTTACCGGCAGGAGCTGAAAGCATCATACCCATGCGGACACCGTCAGCGCCAAAACGTTCAATCAAATCCAATGGGTCGGGGCTGTTTCCTAATGATTTACTCATCTTGCGACCCAACTTGTCGCGCACGATTCCGGTGAAATATACGTTTTTGAATGGCATTTGTCCTTCATACTCATAACCTGCCATTATCATGCGGGCTACCCAGAAGAAGATAATGTCCGGACCGGTTACAAGGTCGGCAGTGGGGTAGTAGTATTTCATTTCCTCGTTGCCGGGGTTGTTGATGCCATCAAATAAAGAGATAGGCCAGAGCCATGAAGAGAACCATGTGTCAAGGGCATCTTCGTCCTGTCTCAAATCGGCAAGTGTAAGGTTGGCATTGCCTGTTTTTTCTTTTGCCAATTCAAGGGCTTTGTCTGCGGTTTCAGCCACTACAAATCCACCTTCGGGTAAGTAGTATGCCGGGATGCGGTGTCCCCACCAAAGTTGGCGACTGATACACCAGTCCTTGATGTTTTCCATCCAATGGCGGTAAGTGTTCTTGTATTTTGCAGGGTAGAACTTAATGTCATCTTTCATTACGGGTTCCAAAGCAATCTTGGCAAGGTGTTCCATTTTGAGGAACCACTGCATAGACAATTTTGGCTCAATGGGTACATTGGTACGTTCGGAGCAACCTACCTTGTTAGTGTAATCTTCTACCTTTTCCAATAACCCGGCAGCATCCAAATCCTTGCAGATTTGTTTGCGGACATCAAAGCGGTCCATACCGACGTACATTCCGGCAGCCTCGCTCAGCGTACCGTTATCGTTGAAAATATCAATAGAAGGCAAGTTGTACTTTTCGCCCAACATATAGTCATTCACATCGTGGGCAGGAGTCACTTTCAAACAACCGGTACCGAACTCGATGTCAACGTAATCGTCCTCAATGACAGGGATGGAACGACCTACCAATGGTACGATGACTCTCTTCCCTTTTAACCAGGTGTTCTTCGGGTCGTTAGGGTTGATACACATTGCTGTGTCGCCCATGATGGTCTCGGGACGAGTTGTTGCAACGATGGCATAGCGTCCTTCTGCGTCGCCCTCAACCATATAGCGAAGGTAATAAAGTTTGCTGTGCTCTTCCTTATAAATAACTTCTTCGTCGGAAAGTGCTGTAAGTGCTTTAGGGTCCCAATTCACCATGCGGACACCGCGGTAGATAAGTCCTTTGTTGTATAAATCGCAGAAGACTTTGATAACGCTTTCGCTACGTTTTTCGTCCATAGTGAATGCTGTACGATCCCAATCACAGCTTGCGCCTAACTTGCGGAGCTGCTTCAAAATGATACCACCGTGTTCGTCTGTCCATTCCCATGCATGCTTCAAGAACTCTTCGCGGGTGAGGTCGCTTTTCTTGATGCCTTTTTCTGCCAATCTGTTTACGACTTTGGCTTCTGTAGCAATGGATGCGTGGTCGGTACCGGGCACCCAACAAGCATTTTTCCCGTCCATGCGAGCGCGACGAACAAGAATGTCCTGGATGGTTTCGTTAAGGACATGTCCCATGTGGAGCACTCCCGTAACGTTGGGTGGTGGGATGACTACGGTGTATGGTTCGCGTCCGTCCGGTTTAGAACTGAAAAGTTTGTTGTCAAGCCAGTATTGGTACCATTTGCCCTCTACGTCGGCAGGATTGTATTTACTTGCTAATTCCATTTGTTATATGATGTTTTATTTTCTTGTTCTTAGGAAAGTGCAAAGTTACGGAAAAAATGTAAAGAAGTAGGGCGTATGGCGTATTTATTTACGCACAACTTATGCGAACGAGCAATTTATTTCTGCTTAAATGCTTGTCTTGTTCTTTAAAATCATCTATATTTGCATTGAGAATGTCGCGCCGATGCCTTTTCTAAATAGGCGGAGGGGTGGGCATATATATGATAAGGCGTTTACTTAGCGCTTTGTTCTTAGCGATTCGGAACTTCGCAAACTCTAAATCTTGCTAAAGACAAAGCAACGGTAGATGTTCAGTGGGTATGTTAATTGGTACCTTAATGTGTCATGCGGTAGTGTGACCATTAGTGACGGACATATCGGCGTGGGCTTCTGCGTTGCTCGGACTGGCAAGATGGGCAATGCGAAGGCCTCGAATCGCGGGACGGGTGACGGTACAGATTCCCCGCCTTTGTTATATATATGTATTCGAGGAAAGTAAATTTGAGAGTCGGTTGGGGAGTTTGCCGACGCTAGATGTTGTTTTATAAAAACTCTTATAAGAATATGTTTAAATTCAAATGGTTGAAGAAAGTAACGGTAATCGCTACTGTCATGCTGTCGGCTTGTGTCAATATGAATGCGAGGGAGATACAAGTAGGGGCGTTTTTCTATGAACTGAATGGTGATGAGGCTGTTCTGATGCGTCCCGTTTCTTTAAAGGAACGCAAATATGTAATACCGGAAAAGATAACTTATTCCAGCTTGAATTTCAAAGTGACGGCAATAGGTGGTTATAAGGCTTTTGCCGGTGCTTCGGCAACTGAAATTGTATTGCCTTCAACTATTAAAAGCATTGCGGCATATGCGTTTCAAGATTGTAAGAGACTAAAGAAGTTTGAAATACCGGCTTCGGTAACAAGTCTGTCATGGCGCGTCTTTTATGGATGTGATAAATTGGAAAGCATCGTGATACCGCCATCGGTAGAATATATAGGATGGGGTGCCTTTACAGGTTGCTGTAACTTGAAAAAAGTGGTATGCCTATCGCCAAAGATTAAGTTTGGAGGACATATTTTTGAAGATTGTTCTTTGTTGCGTTCGGTGATTTATGCGAGTATGGATGCGCCCGACAATTGGACTGCTGTGATGCATACCTATGTCCCGAGTAAAACAGGGTATGACGCACCACGTTTCACTATCGGAAAAACAGAAATAATAGAGTTGCTGAAATGGCACCGAACCACCTATTTGATGGGACAACAAGAGACTGCAGATTTAAGTTGTACTTGTAACTTAAAAGGTTATACCGCTGAGATAATAGGTACTTGTAAACTAAAACCTGAATCGGGTAAATGGAGTGAAATGATTCCGGTAAGGTTTTCGGATGACACCGCATCGTTTATCATACAAATACCTTATTATTATACCGTCATCCCACGGTCATAATCTGATTTGGGATGTTTTGTTTCCTTTGTGTTGTAGAGGGTGTGATGCGTCACACCCTCTTTTTGTTTTAATCTTCAGTCTCAAGCAATGATGAAAGCAGTTTGGTTTCCGAACCGCTAGAACGTTGGAAATTACGCAAACCAAACTTTGGAAGAGTTGCAATCAAATGTTCAAAGACTTCATTCTGTATGCTTTCGTATGCAACCCAATCCGTCGTGCTTGTAAAACAATACAACTCAATAGGAAGACCCTCATTGGTGGGGTCTAACTGACGAACCAATTGAAGCATATCCTTGCTGATGTCGGAGTTGTTTTGCAAGTACTGTTGTATGTATTTTCGGAAGACATATAAGTTGACAATTTCTTTGCCACTATTTATATCAGACTCGTCCAACCATCCTTTATCCATGAATATTTTTACCTCTTCTTCAGTACAGAAACGTATGGTGTAAAGGTCGATGAGAAGTGAACGCTTGATGCGACGACCGCCACTATCGCTCATGCCACGCCAGTTTTGGAATGAATCGCTGACGAGTGCATAAGGTGGAATGGTGGTGATGGTCATGTCAAAATTCTGAACTTTGACGGTGGTCAATGATACTTCTATGACAGTTCCGTCTGCTCCGTATTTGGCCATTGTTATCCAATCGCCCGGTCGCATCATGTCGTTGGCTGAGAGTTGAATACCGGCAACCAAACCTAAAATGCTATCTTTGAATATCAACATCAGTACGGCTGCCGATGCACCAAGTCCTGCCAAAATGGTAGTGGCATCCTTATCTATCAAGGTGCTGATAATTAGAATGACACCGATGCAGATGGCAATCAGGTTGATGGTTTGATAAATGCCTTTCAATGGGCGGTTGCGCATACTCTCCTTTTCGTTGCCCAATTCGTACAAAGAGGTCAGGAAATTACTGATGAAACGCAAGATGACAACAATGAGATAAACGATGCAACATTTCTGTGCAACGCTTAGTAATGATGGCATATCGGGAATAACGAAAGGTAAACTCCAATACCAAATAATCGGTGAAATGATACGACTGAAACTCTTGACAACATTGTCGTTCAATAGATTCTCATCCCATGTACTTTTTGTCTTTGCTGTCAGTGTGTGTATGACAGGAATGATGAACTTATGTGTGGCAAATGTGATGATGAATGATATAAGTGCAACGCCCATAAGGATAACAATGCGCGTTGCCCATTCTGCGTGTTCGCTTGAAACACCCCAATCTTGCAACAGCAACATGGTGTCGTAGAATAGTTTGTTCATGATTTCTTTATATATTTATTTGTCGCAAAGATAGTACAAAGAAATGAAAGCGGTGTTTATGGCAGAAGGTTTTTCATGTTATTATTTTTTAATGTTGCGCCAATTCAATAACTTTGTGCACCATGAACGGATTGAAAAGGATGTCCGAATATGAACTAAAATAAGTAGAAAATGCATACGAGAGAAGAGAAGTTGGAAGCATTTGGGCGTTTTTTGGACGTACTGGATACTTTGAGAGAAAAATGTCCATGGGATAGAAAACAAACCAATGAAAGTCTGCGCCCTAACACGATAGAGGAGACATTTGAACTGTGTGACGCCTTGATGAAGGACGATAAGGACAATATCTGCAAGGAATTGGGAGATGTTCTATTGCACGTGTGTTTCTATGCTAAAATAGGGAGTGAGAAAGGAGATTTTGACATTGCAGACGTTTGTAACAAGTTGACAGATAAGTTAATCTTCCGTCATCCCCATGTCTATGGCGATGCGCAAGCGCAAACGGCGGGCGAAGTAATACAGAATTGGGAACAGATTAAGTTGAAAGAAAAGGATGGTAATAAGAGCGTTTTAGGTGGAGTCCCTGATGCTTTACCTGCACTCATTAAGGCTTATCGTATCCAAGACAAGGCGCGAAATGTTGGCTTTGATTGGGAAAAACGCACAGAGGTTTGGGATAAGGTGAGAGAAGAATTGGTTGAGCTGGAAGTTGAGTTGGATAAGGATGATAAGGAAAAGGCGACCGATGAGTTTGGCGATTTCCTTTTCAGTATGATTAACGTAGGACGAGTTTATCACATCAATCCCGACAATGCATTGGAGCGTACCAATAAAAAGTTCATTAGAAGGTTCAATTATGTGGAGCGAAAGACTGTAGAGCAGGGAAAAACGTTAAAGGATATGACACTTGGCGAAATGGATGCCCTTTGGAATGAAGCCAAAAGTTTGGAGAGAAAGGGAGAGTTGAAATAAAGTGTAGTGAATCGTAAAATTAAATAAAGAATAGCAGTCCCGTCATTCCGATGAGGCTGCTATTTTGTTATATATCTGTTAAGGTTTCTTCGTCAGATTAGATGAAGACTTAGAAAGGGAAAAGCAATGGAAGGACAAAAATCATGACAATACCCATAATGATTTGAAGCGGTAGTCCTACCTTTATATAATCGGCAAAGGTGTATTGTCCTGCCGGCATGACCAAAGCATTGGGTGGCGTTGAGAATGGGGATGCGAAGCACATACTTGCCCCCAAGGTTACAGCAAAAAGGAATGGTACAGGACTGACGCCAATTTGTTGAGCACTTTGTAAGGCTATCGGAGCTAATAGAACGGCAGTCGCTGTATTACTGATAAACATGGTCATGAGTGACGTCGTGAAATAGATTCCAGCCATGAGTGCGAGGGGACCGTATGCACCTAGTCCACTTACTAAAGAATTGGAAATATATTCAGATGCACCTGTCTTTTCTAATGCCAACGACATTGGGAGCATGGCAGCAATGAGTACGATACTTTCCCAATTTATGGTCTTATAGGCGGCTTCTACGTTGCGGAAACAACCTGTCAGAACCATCAGTATGCCGGCTATCATGACAGCGGTAACGGGTGCGACGGGGATGAAGTCGAATACCATCATGGCAATCATTGCTATCATGATGACTGCTGCAATAGGGGCTTTATAGTCTAATGTTACCTTTGCAGCTTCGGCAAGTGGTTGACCAAGGACTACCCAGTCCTCATCTTCATTACTCAAACGAGAAATGTCATTCCACGTACCTTGTACAAGTAGGACGTCTCCTGAGAGAATGCGAATCTCAGCAAGGTTTTGCAATAAATACTCCGTTTTACGTCGAATACCTAAAATGTTGACGTTGTACTTTTCTCTGAACTCCGTTTCTTGAATGGTTCTGTTGATGATTCTGGATGCGGGCATTAGGACAATTTCAGCAATGCCGATGTCGTAAAAGTCGAGCGTCTGGTCGTTCTGTGATTGACTTTCTTTAGTCTGATTGTTCAAAATTTCCAATCGCAAATCAGAAGCCATCGTTTTGACATGATCCAAATCACCCTTTATGTATATGATGTCATCTGTGGAAATGACGGTTGAGGGTTGAGCCAAATTCTGAGTGACCGGTTTTAAAAATCTACTTTGTGAGTTTTGGGCGCGTCTTACTTCAAGTATGTTCAGTCCATACTTTCTACGCACGTTAAGTTCCATGATGGTCTTACCTTTTGCGATAGATTCCGGAGTCACGCGCAGTCTGAATAAGTTATCGGACAGACCATACTCATTCACTAATTCTTTTAATGACTTATTGGCGTGTTGATGTTTGTCCGTGTTTCGCTTTTCTTTGGATAAAAACCATTTGCTTAAAGGCAATAACACTAATGTTCCTACTATTACACAGATAAGTCCGACGGGTAGGAATGAGAAGAATGAAAGAGCGGGAAAACCGGCATTGATAAGTGTATTCTGTATAACAAGGTTGGGTGGAGTACCGATGAGTGTCATCATACCTCCCATGCTGCTGGCAAAGGCCAATGGCATCAATAAACGACCGGCACTCATATTGGCACTTGCCGCAAGACTGACAACGATAGGGAGCATGAGGGCTACTGTTCCGGTGTTGCTCACAAAGGCTCCGATGGCAGAAGTGACAATCATGACAAGGATGAATAGGCGTAATTCGCTCTTACCCGCAAGTTTTAGTATGCGGGAACTAATCATCTTAGCCAAGCCTGTTTGAAAAATTGCTCCGCCAACAACAAATAATCCGACCATCATTATTACCACGGAGTTGGAAAAGCCTGAAAGCGCTTCTTCAGGAGTAAGGATGTTGAATATCAATAAGGCAAGAAGCGCACACAGGGCCACGATGTCTGAACGTAATTTGCCATTGACAAAGAAGATGGCAGAAATGATAAGGATAATGATTGTAGTTATCATATATGCGGGTATTTCGTTGCTTTGGTTTTATGACGTCAAAGTTACGAAATAAATACGCATTCTGATTCGATTTTATCAAAAAGTCCCTCTTTTTTAGGATGAACTTTGAGGATGATATGAGATTCGCATTGTTAAACAAAAAAATCAATCTACTGAAACGATATAGTATTGCTCAGTAGATTGATTCAGACTTTCCTAAAACAGATTCCCTTATTTCTTTAAGGTGATTACCGTATATGAAAATTTAGGGAAGGTATATTTCGTATTTTTGCGTTTCATCTTCATTGTAGAGGTCTTAGGAGCAACTTTGTTTTTCTCTTCAACGGTGTTGTAATCAGTTAGAGCGCAATCGCCGAGCGTCCAAACTTGTGCTTTGGAATTATATTTAAAGCCGTCGATATTGATAACTGCTTCTTGAGGTTGGTCGGAGAGATTGACAACATAAACGGATAGTTCGCTCTTTTTGTCATTGGTTTTTGCCGTGATGTCAAGTATCTTTTCAGAACTGCTACTTGTTTTGAGTACATTGAACAACCAATTTTTACTCATCATCTCGTCTTCATGCGCTGATGGTTGGAACCAGATTTCATCACTTGTGTAATGAACACGTCCTTGATCCCACATATAATGCTGTCGATGTGGTTGTATGGTATTGGCAGTACCGAGCCATTCAAAACAATCGGCATATCGTTGAAGGGTGTTCCAATTGTGTGCATGCGCCAAGCCGCGATCCCAATCGCAACGAGAACCATTTTCTTCCATTGGATAAAGGGTCAGTTTGTGACCTAAATCCTTTTGTAATGCCCGTTGGATGGTAATACCCATTTCGTTTTCAAAACCTACGGTGTTATCTGCAAAATGAATTGCTCCACTATAATGAGGGTCCCAACCGAGTTTATCGGCTTGCCCTTTCTCTATAAACCATGCAAACATCTCCTTAGACAGTTCGTATTCATTAGTGCCGACAGCATAACTACGGGGGTTACTACCGATGTTGAGTGATGTCACAATGTTCATTTCCGGGTCAATCTCCCATGCCGCAGAGGCGAATTTCTTCATACCCTCAACGTACCCTTTAGTTATGTGTTGTTCGTTATGTACTTGAATATGTTTAAGGTTGAAAGGTGCCGGATGGCCATGCTTAGCACGAAGTGCGCCCCATTTGGTGTTGACGTCTCCGTTTACATACTCTACGAAATCTCTGATGTCTTCGTAAGTTTCATTGATGTTCATGCCAATCATACACTGCGCACCAAGAGCTTCGGCTACTTGTAACATTTCAATAATGCCAAATGTATGTGTGGCATAAGGATTGAAACCGTTACGGAAACAGATGCGACGTTCGTCGATAGGACCAATCATCTTTTTCCATCGATAGAGGTAGGTGTCCACACCAACATCAACCATAGAACCATTGTATCGAATGACGCTGATACCCTGTTTCTTCAATGCGTCAATCATCATCTTGCGTACCGGAAGTCCATTGACGCGTCCCCATTCTCCGGGTTGCATAAAGGCAAATCCCAATTCTATTTCTCCTGGTTCCTTTAATGAGATACCAATGCTTCCTTTGGAATCTGTTGCGGAGGGAGTAAGTTCGAATGTAATCTTTTCATACGTACCGTTGCCTTGAATTTCATATGGTTTCTCAGCAATAATCTTACCATTACTATCGCGCAATGATATATAGATCTTTTCTGTACCACTATTTGATTTGACGCGTAGGATACCATCGTATGGTTTGTTCGCTACAAGGTGGATGCCTTGTTTGTTAAGTCCGGCATTAGAAATACCGACTTCCCCATTGCCACTAATATAAGTTATGACTTGGTTTTGTCGTCCCATATAGGCATCGCCACGCTTTAGGGTGTATTTGCCATTGGCATTCTCACTTTTTATTTTACTCCAATATCTACTGATTTGCTCATTGCCGTTTATGCGGTCAAGCAATATCTTTTGATAGTTCGCCGGGATGCTATCGTAAATAACAAAACGTCCATAAAAGTTCAGGTCTCCAATTTTCATGGGACGTGCAGGACGTACTTCTTCAGGGCGACCGTCTCTTGCCGGTCGGCGAATCGGCTGAGTGGCTCTATAGTAACTATCAATGAGGTCTCTTGAGTTGAAGTCATATTTGTCATTAAGGTTGTTCCAGGATGTACGTGTATAAGCGTTGGCCGTTGATAAGAAATGCGGTGTACGGTTCTCGTCCAATACGACATACACTTGTACGTATTGATGAGAAGGAAGGTTGAGAAAATCAACGTCCACATTTTCTTCAAAAGCTTCTCCGTGAATCAATTGACTGAAAACACCGCCATTGGTCTGGTTGTTTAAGTCCTCAATGTTTGTTCCGTTGAATGTCGCTTTTGCCGTTCCAATTTGTTGTGTAGCGTCAACTTGTAATTGGATTGGTGATTCTTCTTGCGCCGAAAGTGGCAGGAGCATAACTCCACCTAGCAAGGTTGTGAAAATCTTGTGTTTCATGTGTGTGTAAATTAAGGTTGTAATAAATTAAGTCTAAACAAAAATGACGCTGTTGTCGAAAGGTTGTTACTTTTTTCGTCTTCTCTCGTCAAATCTTTGCAACATTTTGCGGTGGAATTTATCTTTGGCTTTCATCGCAGAGAATACCTTCTTTGCCGGAACGACCTTGCACATCTTCTTGTAATAAGTGTCCTCGATCTCTGCCGTTTCAATCTTAAGTTTATTGATTTCTTTTACGATATTAAGATATTCTTTGTCGTCAGCAGTCGTCGGAATATTTTGCTTCTTCAACTGTATGACTTTATGATTCAACTCGCGTTGTTTGTTGTGCATTTCATGAAAGATAGGAAAGAATGTCTTTGCTTCAGTTGAACTGAGGCATGCCTCTTTGGTAATGAAATTTTCCATATCCTTGATGAAATTCTGAGGAGAGAAATGCTTTTGTTGCGAATAAACCATCAAAGAAACGTTGCACATCATCAGCATGATGGGTAACAGTATAAGGATTCTTTTGTTGTTCATATACGTTAGTTTTTAATATGCTTCAGATAAATATTGTACTATCTCGTGGTTGCTGACCATTGCGTAGTCGAGAGCATCTTCAATATAAGTCTCGTCAATAGCATTGAGTTCTGTCGTTTGAGAAACTTGTATTGTTGATGGGGTAGGAGCCTGCATAGTTGACAATTGCGGTAATATTCCCATAAACATAGCTCCGCAGATGGCTGCTGCCGCTGCAAATATGGCGATGCGTTTCCATCTTGCGTGACCCATTTCTTTGTTGACCGTCTTTGGGGATGTTTTAAGTTCAGGCAAAGCATCCATGACTTTGCTGGTAAAATTCTCAAAATATCCTTCCGGAACTAAGAATGGATTTTTAGAACCGCATTTCTTTCGGATGATATCTTCTTCTTTCATATCAGGTTTCTTCTTTAATTATTTGATGAAATGTCATTCAAAAGGTTTAATCGTTGTTGTTGAAAAACTCGCAAATTTTTTTTACAGCATGATGGTATGAGGCTTTCAATGCACCTATGCTGGTGTCTAATATTTTGCTCATTTCTTCATATCTCATTTCTTCGTAATATTTCATTTGGAATACGATGCGTTGTTTTTCCGGGAGGAGAGATATGGCGTGTTGCAGTTGTAACTCGGTTTCATCTCCGTCAAAATATTCATCAGCCATCAGCCTGTTAGCGATGGACGTATCTGTTGTGTCAATCGCATTCATCTCCTTTTCACGATGAATGAAATTAAGGGTTTCGTTCAAGGCTATCTTATAGAGCCATGTACTTAGGCGGGCGTCACCTCTAAAACTTTCTATATTAGTCCATGCTTTGATGAAGGTGTTCTGAAGAATGTCATTTGTATCATCATGACCGTAAACCATGCGACGAATCTGTCTGTATAGTTGAGGACTATACTGACTTACCAAATGTTCGAACGCTTTACGTCTGCGTTCCGCCTGTTTCAAGTCTTGAATGATTTGGTCTTCCTCTTCAATGAGCATGTACGACTGCTTGTTTTATGTTTGGACACTCCTATGTCCGACAAGGTTTAATAAGATGCTAATTTTTGTAGAATCACTTCGTCATATCCATACAGGTCAGGATAGCTGATTAACTCGCCTTTTAAATTGGGATAGAGTGTATAATAAGTGATAAATACAGGAATTTTTGGTTCAACTTTCATGATTCCTAATTTCGGACTTGTCGAGGTTGTGTCTATCTCAGTTTCAGGATCGAGTGGTGGAAGACCGATAGCAGTCCTTATTTTGTCTATTTGTTCATCTTTAGGCTTGTCAAGTAGAAAAACTGCCAAGTCTAATGGATGTTCTACGCGGATGCAACCGTGACTGACTGTCCTGCGTTCGCGTTTGAATGCGCTTTTGTTGTTGGTGTCATGTAGGAATACCGCAAAATTATTGGGGAATCTGAAAATTAGTCTTCCTAGTGAGTTGCCATCTCCATTGTCTTGTCTGATACGATAGTCTCCACTTAGAAGCATTCTTCTGGTGACGTCTTTTGGATGAAGTTCTTTGCCACTTTCTTTCTCAAAGATGCGGTATTTGTTCCTAGTAAAATAGGCAGTGTCTTGAGCGTGTGAAGGTGCAATCTCTTTCTTAATGATGTTGAACGGAATGTTCCAATAGGGGTTCATATCAATTCGTTCAATTCTACTAATAAGTTGCGGACTTTTATGCTTGGTGCTGCCACCGCATATCTTCATTTCGAGAGAGTCTTCTTCTGTGTCGATGGCATATAGACGCATGGCCGCCAAATTGACCCAAACAAATTTATCTTTAGGCTTTTCGACACTCCATCGACAACGTTCTCTGTTGGCGATGATTTTCTTGCGGAATGTCGTGTCTGTTGTGTCTTTGAATGTCTGAGCCAATCGCATGTATAAATCATCTTTGTTCGTAATGCTTTGTAAGTAAGTCGTGAATTTGTCCGACTTGATTTGCTTTAAGGCATTACTTACAAAATTACTATCGGATTTTTCTGTGGCGACATCATAAAGTCTTGTAAATGGTGTCTTTGGCTTTTGATCTGCTTTTTCCAACCTGTTAAATACCAAATCGGGACGTATGTAGCCGAAACGCTCCCCGCACACAAATCTTATGTAGGATTTTGTTAAGAGGTATTCTGTTTGTCCGAGAACTTGATTGATATTGTCTTCTTGGTTTTTGAATTCAAGTTTGTGGATGCGCTCAATATTCCTTTTCAACAACTCAATCTGAAGGATATTTTGAGGTAAACCATCGTTCGTGACTCTCTCAAGACAGGACAGCAAACTATCAGCCTTAGCAGAAACTCCGGTTGGTGTTATCCATAAATATTCGTTCGGTTGTGAGTAGTATTTGTTGACATACTCATCAGTGTACATATTATGATTCCCGGATTTCTGTTGTGAATTGATTTCTTTTCGGATTTGACGTGCCGAAAGTCTATAGTCTGTATCAATCCATGATGAGAAGTCGTCTAGACTTAGTTCTTGAACGGGTTTGTTCTTTTCTCCACAAGAAAACAAGAAAAAAACAATGAGAATGAGAAAGATGTGTCGTAAGTACATTGTATCGTCTTTGGCTAACGGATAGAAATCTTCCTTACAACGTTATTGACTTTTAGGATATAACACCCTTTTTTCAATGGCAAGTTGATATTCTTCTCGCTGCCTTCTATTCTAATAGATGTTAGTTTATTGCCTGTTAAAGAGAATACTTCCAACAATTGTCCATCGGCATTGTGAATAGAAATTGTTGCGCCATTTACAACAATGCTTGTTGCGGATACCTGCATTTCCACGTTGTCTTTATCCGACTGCGCGAAAGTCATAGCAGAGAATCCCATCAAAAATACTGAAAAAAATAGAAGTATAGTTATTCTCATTGTTGTGCCACTTTTGCTTTCTCAAAAACAAAAATAGAATATCTCAACGAAAGAAACAAATATTATTGTGTAAAAGATGAACTTTTTTTGTTTAAAGCTTTATAGTGAGGTTCTCTTTCGCTAAAATCGTGTTATTGAAAACCTGCTGCGCTTCTTTTAATAGCACGTTCTCGTCTTCGTATCGTGCGGAGAAATGTCCAATGCAAAGCTTCTGTGCCAAACTGTTTTTCGCTAACGTGGCAGCTTGCTCAGCGGTGGTATGGAATGTTTCTTTGGCACGTGCCAAATCTTTTTGTGAGAAGGTCGCCTCGTGGAACAATAAACTAACACCTTGCAGATACTGTGACAATTCAGGTATATATATTGTGTCAGAACAGTAAGCGTATGAACGTGGTGTTTCAGCCGGTAGGGTCAATCTGCTATTAGGTACAATTGTTCCGTCTTCCGTGACCCAATCTTTGCCGTTCTTGATATAGTTTATTTTGTATGTGGGAATGTTGTAAAAGTCTATCATATCCCGGCGGATATGGGGAAGGAGTGGTTTTTCTTTGAAAAGGAATCCGCAACATTCAATCCTGTGGTGAAGTGGGAGTGTCGTTACAGTGACAGAGCGGTCTTCGTAAATAACGCTACTTTGTTGGGTGTCAACAGGATGAAAAGTTACTTCAAAACCGAGACCTTTGCAGAAGAACTCCAATTGGCTTTTTAGTTGCGACTCAAAGGCTTTGGGGGCATATACGTGTAATGGCGCAGTGCGTCCCAATAACCCTAGTGTAGAGATAAGTCCCAATAGCCCAAAACAATGGTCACCGTGAAGGTGGGATATAAAGATGGTGTTAAGGCGCGAGAATTTGAGTTTAGATCGTCTGAATTGTAGCTGGCAACCTTCGCCACAGTCTATCATATATAACTTCTCACGTATATTGATGACTTGTGAACTTGCAAAGTGGCGCGTTGTAGGCAGTGCTGAGCCACATCCCAGTATTGTAACTTCAAATTTCTCCATATATAATAATGTATAGACAAAAGTACACAAAAAAAAGAGCGATGGAAAATTCATCGCTCTTTTTCTCTATTATAAAGTGATTTTATTATTCACCTTTTTCCATTTGAGCTTTCAAAGCTGCCAAAGCGTCAATGTCGCCCAAAGTAGTTGAAGCTGCTTGGTTTTGGATTGCAGGAGCTTCTTCATTCTTAGCGGCTTTCTTAGGAGCTGCAGCCTTCTTTGCTTCTTTCTCAGCACGTTGTACATCTTCATAGATGCGACTGTGTGACAAGATGATACGCTTGCTTTCCTTGTTGAATTCGATTACCTTGAATTGCAATTTCTCGTTCAATTGAGCTTGGCTACCATCTTCCTTGACTAAGTGCTTAGGAGTAGCGAAACCTTCAACGCCATATTCCAATTGGATAACAGCGCCCTTATCCAACATCTCTACGATAGTACCTTCGTGGATAGAGTTCATAGTGAACACAGTTTCAAATACATCCCAAGGATTCTCTTCAAGTTGCTTGTGACCTAAGCTCAAGCGACGGTTCTCTTTGTCGATTTCCAATACTTGAACTTCGATTTCAGCACCGATTTGAGTAAATTCAGACGGGTGCTTGATTTTCTTAGTCCAAGACAAGTCTGAGATGTGAATCAAACCGTCAACGCCTTCCTCGATTTCTACGAATACACCGAAGTTAGTGAAGTTGCGAACTTTTGCAGTGTGCTTAGAGCCAATAGGGTATCTTTCGTCGATGTTTTCCCATGGGTCAGCCTTAAGTTGCTTGATACCCAAAGACATCTTGCGCTCCTCACGGTCTAATGTCAAGATAACAGCCTCTACATCGTCGCCTACTTTCATGAAGTCTTGAGCTGAACGCAAGTGTTGGCTCCATGACATTTCAGAAACGTGGATTAAACCTTCTACGCCCGGAGCGATTTCGATGAATGCGCCGTAGTCTGCCATAACAACAACCTTACCTGAAACCTTGTCACCAACTTTCAAGTCAGCGTCCAAAGCATCCCATGGGTGCGGAGTCAATTGCTTCAAACCTAAAGCGATGCGCTTCTTCTCATCATCGAAGTCAAGGATAACAACGTTGATCTTTTGGTCAAGTTCAACCACTTCCTTCGGATCGCTTACGCGGCCCCATGACAAGTCAGTGATGTGAATCAAACCATCTACGCCGCCCAAGTCGATGAATACACCGTAGGCAGTGATATTCTTAACAGTACCTTCAAGTACTTGTCCTTTTTCAAGTCTGCTGATGATTTCTTTCTTCTGTTGTTCCAACTCAGCCTCGATAAGAGCCTTGTGAGAAACAACTACGTTCTTGAACTCTTGGTTGATTTTTACAACCTTGAATTCCATTGTCTTACCTACGAATACGTCGTAGTCACGGATAGGCTTAACATCGATTTGTGAACCCGGCAAGAATGCTTCAATACCGAATACGTCAACAATCATACCACCCTTAGTGCGGCACTTGATGTAACCCTTAATGATTTCTTCATTCTCAAGAGCTTCATTAACGCGATCCCAAGAGCGAGAAGCGCGAGCCTTCTTGTGAGAAAGAATTAACTGACCTTTTTTGTCTTCTTGATTCTCAATGTACACTTCTACAGTGTCACCAACTTTCAAATCAGGATTGTAACGGAATTCGCTTGTAGGGATGATACCATCAGACTTGAAACCGATGTTAACCACAACCTCACGCTTGTTCATCGCGATTACAGTTCCATCAACCACTTCGTGGTCGTTTACTTTGTTCAAAGAGCTGTCATAAGCCTTTTCTTGTGCTTCGCGGCTCTCGTTGCTTTGTGCGTCACCGCTTGCATAAGCGTCCCAATCGAAGTCCGCCAACGGTGCTACGTTCTTTAATTCTGCCATTTTAATTAATTGATAATAATAAATTTAACAATGTTAGACTTTATGTTGATAATAAATCGGGCGCAAAGTTACGGTTTTTTGTGATGCTCTGCAATAAAAAACGAGGGAATTTTCAATGAGTTACGATGTTTTAACCTTTGTGAAACGTCCTCAATTTGATTAAAATAATCTAATGTGTGTCATGTTTTCTATGTTTTTGTTTGTATCTTTGTGCTACGCTAATAATCATTTTAAAGACATGGCAAAGATAAATTGTATAGGTATATTGACATCGGGAGGAGATGCTCCCGGCATGAATGCGGCTATCCGTGCGATAACGCGCGCCGGTATTGCGGCAGGGTTAAAGGTAAAGGCTATCTATCGAGGATATGAGGGACTAATCAATAATGAAATCCAAGAATTCACGACTGAGAATGTGAGCAATATCATCCAACGGGGTGGTACCATTCTGAAGACGGCACGTAGTAAGGAATTCCTAACTCCGGAAGGTCGTAAGGTGGCGTTCGACAACATGAAGGCACAGGGCATAGATGCGTTGGTTGTTATCGGGGGAAATGGTTCTTTGGCAGGAGCTCGTATTTTTGCGGAAGAGTTTGATATTCCATGTATTGGACTGCCGGGAACAATCGATAACGACCTCAACGGAACAGATTTCACAATAGGTTATGATACCACACTCAATACCATTATGCAGTGTGTGGATAAGATTCGTGATACCGCCACTTCGCATGAACGTATTTTCTTCATTGAGGTGATGGGACGGGATGCCGGATTCTTGGCTCAGAATAGTGCGATAGCAAGTGGAGCGGAGGCTGCAATCATTCCCGAAGACACATCGAATGCCGACCAATTGGAGCAATTTATCAGTCGTGGTGTACGTAAGAGTAAGAGTTCCAGTATGGTTATTGTGTCTGAAAGCCCTAAGTGCGGTGCGATGTACTACGCTGACCGTGTGAAAAAAGAATACCCTGAGTTTGATGTGCGTGTATCGATATTAGGTCATCTCCAGCGGGGTGGTTCGCCCAGCGCCTACGACCGTATTTTGGCGTCACGTCTTGGAGTGGGAGCCATTACCGCCCTACAAGAAGGGCAACGCAATGTCATGATAGGTATTAAGAATGATGAGATTGTCTATGTGCCTTTCTGCAATGCCATTAAGAGCGACAAACCGGTTAAGAAGGAGCTGATTAATGTATTGGGCATATTGTCCATTTAAGCGATAACAAGAACTAAACTAATACGAACTAAGGGTAACCTTGTATATAATAACGAGGAATGAAAGCATTTTTAATCGTTTTGGTGACTTTATTGTCTTCCACAGCACCTATATGGTCGCAAGAACATCAGTTGGTATGGAGTGAAGAATTCGACTATGAAGGCGCTCCCGATAGTAGCAAGTGGCGCTTTGAAAAAGGGTTCGTACGCAACCACGAATTGCAATGGTATCAAGAGGAGAATGCTTATTGTAAGGATGGTCTCTTGGTAATAGAGGCACGTAACGAACAACGCGAGAACCCTCTATTTCGTGAGCAGAGACGTCGGGATTGGCGTAGGTCGCGTCCGTTGATAGAGTGCACATCGTCTTCCATCAATACACGAGGACATTTTGAGTTTACCTATGGACGCTTGGAAGTGCGTGCCCGTATTCCGGTGGCAAAGGGGGCTTGGCCTGCAATTTGGACATTGGGAACGAATATGGAATGGCCCTCTTGTGGAGAGATTGACATCATGGAGTTCTACCGCATTAAAGGTCAACCTATGATAATGGCCAATGTGGCATGGGGTAAGGATAAACAATGGGATGCCCATTGGGATAGTAAAGCGACACCAATGACGCATTTCTTGGATAAAGACCCTGATTGGGCGAGTGATTTTCATGTATGGCGGATGGATTGGACCGAAGAGTCAATCCGTTTGTACTTAGATGATGAATTGCTCAATGAAACATTACTATCTGAGACTGTTAATGGCGCGATAGGCAAAGGCAGCAATCCTTTCAAACAACCTCATTACATTCTGTTGAATTTGGCGATAGGTGGAGATAATGGCGGACCGGTTTCAGGCGCCTCATGGCCCATTCGCTACGAGGTTGATTATGTTCGTGTATATCAGTAAGGCACGCTAGTTAAAGCATAAAAAAGATTCCATCGTATTTGATTGCGATGGAATCTTTTTTATGTCTAAGTCATTATGTTATTGTCCTATGGCTGTAGAGTCGGGAGTAACAGTAGCGGTTGAGTCGGTTGCAGATTCTGCTTCGACGCCCATTGTCGCTTCAACCACTTCTACTTCCACCTTATTATAATAGGGTAGTGGTGACGGCAGATTTATGCAAGTCAGTAGGTTGGTCAGCCACAGTGCTGTAGCTGCAATAGCCAATACAACTAACGTGATGCACCACTTTTTCCATGTTGCCATTCTTTTCTTATAAGGATCTTTGAGTCTCATTTTCGGGAACTTGGCAGTATCGGTCAGAGTCTCTCCGAATGGGATGCTGATCTTAGACGAAGCATTGATTGCCCAACCGTTCGCGTTGAGCAGCGGTGCGATGTTACGACGACGCAGTTTCAACCATGCCAATACCATTGCCGGACCGGAAATGAGGAGCAGGATGCCGACGAATACCATAATCATTTGCCACCATTTTAAGCTAACGAAGCCTTGCGCAATAGAAACAAGTGCTGTACCTATCATACCGACAGCCATACCGATAGCAGCAAAGATACCGGCGAATTTGGCAATATCGAACGGCGGGGCAGGTGTTGCTGCCGTCTTTTCATCTTTTGGCGCAGTAGCAATTGCCGTCGGTGCGGCAGTAATCTTGGAATTCATGTCGTTCATCATGGCGTTGTCCTTTTCCGCTGCGTTTTTGTTGATAAGGTCCTCAACGGTTTTAGCCATGCGGCGATAGGGTGACCAAAATGCCTGTCCCACGCTGATGGGGTTCTCAATGATTTTCGTAATGGTAGCGTCCCAAATCAATCCGCTGTTGTCATAATAAACGGCATTCTTACCAACAAAAAGGTCGCCTACGCTACCTACTGTAATCGCGGCTACAATACTCAATTTGCCGGGTTTGCTCTTAGTGGTGCAGTCGCAGTACACAAGGTACATACCGCTTGCCGGTGCCATGGTGTTGTGCTTGCCCATGTCAGCCACTTTCATACAGAGTTTGCATTCACGTTGGTCAATGATAAGGCGTCCGCTTTGGAATATGGCATTCACTTCTTTCTTTTTATTGTAGAAATCATGGAAAGTCACAAAGTTGCGTAGAACACGATAGAAGTCGCGGTATATGTGCATGAATTTATTTGCCAATTCAATGCTGTCTGCCTCTTCCTTAAGCGCTGCGTCTTGAGCGACTAAGTCCAGCAAGGCTTGTTTCTTGTCGTCGGCAATAAATGCTTTTACCGAATCAAGTCCTAATGCTTCTACCTCAGCACCTTTCTTAGCGGTTTTCCATGCGGTGTATTCTGCAAAGGATGCGCCGATGCTAGTCCATGACTCCTCTGTAAGCACTTTACCTTTGGGCTTTACTATTGCGATGAGTGATTCAAAACTTTTTGCCCATGCAGGATTGATTGCTGCATTCAAAGCCAGTTCCGGTTTGTCGTTGATACGTGCAATAGGGTATGCTGCAATGTCTTCCGTCTTTCCGGTAAGGTTGTCGGCACTGATGCTTTCAATACGTGATGCTTGAACGTCGAGCGCGGCAGAACTTTCGGGTGAGAATGATGCCAATCGGGTACGTACGAAGTAATCCTTTACTTTTGCGTCTAATGCTTCGTATGCTTCTATCGCTTTGTCTGTATCAGCACCGTATGGAGCTTCGACAGCACTTTCCTGCCATGCGTTGTAATCGGCTAATGCTTGATAGAACTTTTCAATCAGTTCGGCATTGATGCCGTTCTCGCCACTTCTATCAGTTACGCTTCCTACGCTGGCGATAGTCGCAGTGATAGCAGCTTTCTCCTTCTCGTCATCAGTAGAAAATTCGGTAATGATGCTGTCGCCATTGAAACGTGTCTTAGCGAAGATGGCTGCGATGTCGGCTGTGTCGGCCAATGTGATGACAGTCCCTTCTTTCCCTAAGTTGGCTAATATTTGTTTGGCAGAGTTGTATAGCTTTTTGCCACACTCATCCTCTTGATTCAGTTGCTCAATGTCGATATGATCCTCTTCTTTGAGTAGGTCATTGTCGTTTTTAATGACGCTTGTCAACCATTGAGCAGTAGTTGTAATGTCATTGATTCGGATGCGTCCGTCCCCGTCATTATCCAAGTAGTTCAGACTCTTTTCGTCAATTTCAAGTCCGGTTGTGGGACAAGCCAAAACGGTCCACATCTTTGGGTCTAACTCGTTGAGGTGGGCGATGTCCGCTCCACTGGTAATTTTAACTCGTGTAGAACCACCTAAGTTCTCGTAGTTCCACTGATGTTTCTTTGCTTTTGCCATATAGTTTTATATTGATAGTATTTCTTGGATGATGTTTTTGCTTGTCTGCAGTATTTGGTGGTTACAACCTTCGGTAATCGCAGAATTTTAATTCATTTTGTAAGAACGAATATATATAACCTGCACTTTCAATGGCGTCTTCAAATGACAATGTGTGAATCACGTCATAATACGTAAGAATATGAGACATGCCATTGAAACGAACCATATAGTTATATGCTTGTTTTTCGTTTATTCCGTATTTGTTCGCAAATTCGGTAATAAGTGCTATGACAAATCTGAGTTTGTTCTTTTCCTCACGTGACATTCTAGTACATTCTAACGGAGACAAATATACGAATGATTTGTGACAAAACATAGAAATAATGATATTTTCTATGGACAAAGACTTTTTGAATGTAGTTCTTAAGCTGACTAGCTGTCCTTAACAGACAACGGGCCGCTTCACAGCGACCCGTTGTCTATTGTTTTTAGGTATTAGTTTTGTTTAAGGTAAAAAGATTGTTTTCAGGATAACGGTGCAAAGGTAAGTCCAATTTGTGCGCCGTGCAAATGTTCTTATATGCTTTATAACATGTTTTTAATAAAATCTGTATAAAACTGTAATTTTACTTACTCTGATGCAACAAACGGCTCGGTATGATACCGGGTCATGAGTTCTATTGGACTTTGCACTATACGACCTATGGTGTAGTCATGTGCTTTCGCCACTTCTGCCAGTTCGTCGCGGAAGTGTAGGGCGATGCTTCCGACGAAGTTCACCGTTCCGCCTTGTGCGCCATAACCGTTGATGTTTCGATTGAAAAAGTCATTGAAACATGAAATGATAAGTTGGTGAATCTCCTTGTGACGTCGATGTTCGGCAAGGAATGGTGTGAACGATGCCAAGTAAAAATTAGCACCCGGTTCTCTATATACTTTCCGGATGAGTTCCGCTTCGGTTAAATCGTATTTCTTGATAAACTCCTGATAAATTTCTTCGGACATTAATCCTTTGAATAAGTCGCTGACCAATCTTTTCCCTAAATAAGCCCCACTGCCTTCATCACCCAAGATATAACCTAAAGGAGAGGTGTGCAGAGTGATGTCCGTACCATCGTAATAACATGAGTTCGCGCCTGTACCTAAAATACAAACGATGCCCGGTTCGTGTCCGCAAACGGCACGTGCCGCACCTAACAAGTCCGAACCGACGGTGACTGTACTATTCGAAAAGATTGAAGTAAGCAACACTTGCATTTTCTCACACAATGTAGGAATGCATCCCGCCCCATAGTAGTGGATATTCAATCGGATATCTTCAATATTGACGTGCTTTGTCAGTTGCGGAACCAACTCTTTGGTAATGATGTCGCTGATGGTCGTTTCATCCTGCGTTACAGGATTGATACCCGCCGTTTGAAAGAGTTTTGTTTTGCCCTGAAGGGTGGCAAGACACCATGTGGACTTTGTTGAACCGGCGTCGGCCACGAGTGTATATGTATTCATCCCTTTGTTCATGATGGTTCTTTTTTACCGAAGTTCGGGTCAATCTTCAATAATGCAGTGACGCTAAAAGTCACCAAACAACACACCATGACGATGAGGAAGAAGTTGAAGTACCCCACACGTTCTTGTATGTCGCCTGCCACCATGCCCGGCAGCATCATGGACAGTGCCATGAATGCCGTACAAATGGCATAATGTGACGTTTCTTGTTTTCCTTTAGAATAATATATAAGGAAGAGCATATAGGCTGTAAACCCAAAACCATACCCAAACTGTTCGATAAAAACAAGTATGTTGATAAGTAGGAAATCCTGTGTTTGGAAGTAGCTCAAATAGACGTAAACCAAATCAGGAATGGTGATGCTGATGACCATCGGCCATAACCAGCGTTTCAAACCGTCGCGTGAGGCTACTATGCCGCCAATGATACCGCCCAGTGTCAACCCCATGACGCCTACCGTTCCTTGTACGAAGCCCACCTCTTGTGTGGAGAGTCCCAATCCACCTTCGCTGATAGGCTTTATCATGAACAGATTGGTCATTTTAAGGAGCAGTGCTTCCGGCAGTCGGTATAGCAACATGAATAACATGGCAGCCATGGCTTGCGGTTTCTTGACGAATGAAATAAAAGTTTGTATGAAGTCCCGCAACAGACAGAAAATATTATCGGTCTTTTTGGTGGTGTCCCTCTTGGCGCGAGGCAGAAAGAAAAAGTGATAAATGGCTACCATGGCAAAGAAGAAAGCAAGAACATAGAATGTCACGCTCCAAGACAAACCTATGCGGTTGGTGAAAGTCTCCAATGTTCCTGCCAACATAATCAGTAGTCCACCACCGGCAATCGTTGCAATGCGGTAGAACGTACTGCGTATGCCCACATAAAGCGTCTGTTCATGTGGGTTGAGTGCGAGCATATAAAACCCATCTGCAGCGATGTCGTGTGTGGCGCTGCTGAAAGCCATAATCCAAAAGAATACCAGCGTAGGAATCAGAAATCCTGCTGTGGGGATGAAGAATGCGATGCCAATGATGCTGATGGCAATCAATATTTGCATGGTGAGTATCCACCATCTTTTGCTCTTTGCCAAGTCGATGAACGGACTCCACAGGGGTTTGATGGCCCATGGTAAGTAGAGCAAACTAGTGTAGAATGTAATGTCGGCATTCGATAGTCCCAATCTTTCGTACATGACGGTCGATATGGTCATGACTGCCACATAAGGCAATGCTTCAGCGAAGTATAGCGAGGGAATCCATGCCCACGGGTTAATGTTCTTCATCAGTATCTTTTTTGAATGTTAACGCCGTTGTAGTAGTGTTTTAATATCTCATCGTATTTGTATCCTTTGCTTCCCATGACAGCTGCGCCAATCTGACACATACCTACACCATGTCCCCAACCGGCTCCAAGGAGTACAAATGACGTCGGTATATTATCTTCATAAGGACCTTTGTCAACAACGAATGCAGAACTAAATAGGTGAGTTTTGCTTAGGCAACGTCGTATTTCCAGTTCTTTTCCTATCGTAAGCGTTTGGTTCGTTCCTACAATCTTGAGCTTACTTAAATGTCCGCCCTTTCCTCTTTCTAATGGAATCAAGTCAAGAATCTTTCCAAAATCCATTTTTAAGTTCTCGTTAATCAGCTCAGATATCTCGTCTTGAGTGTATCTGACTTCCCATCTAAAGTAGTTCTGAGTTCCTAAATCATAGTCGTTCAGTACTTGATGCAGAATGTTCTCGTCGGTAGTATTGCAGAATGAATTAGGATTGCTCCTTATCCATTTCTGCGCTTCAGGTTCGTTGGAAAGATTGGGAGTATTTTGTTCTTCAGCATCCCGTATGCTGACTAAGTACGGAACTTTTTTGTCTTCCCAACAATATTCAAACTCTTCGGTCGCGCCACCGCAACATTTTGAGAAACGAGCGTCGCAAATTTCGTCACCATACATTAAAACCTGTCCTTTTGTGGCTTTGACAGCTTCTACCACTGCTTCGTTGCTTGCGCGGGTAATACCTTGATAACGTTGGCAATGGTCGTCGGCACACACGTCGAAGATGGTGTGGTCCTCTCTGTCGTACCAACGTATCAGTTCGGTGTCGGTCTTCGTAAATGAGAAGAACCCTCTGTCGTGCGCGCTGAGCTGTTTCCGTTTCTCTATTTGTGCGTATAACCAACTGCGGCTGATGACCGCTGCCGCTTTGAGGAACTCCAACGATGATGATGCGCTCATTTCGCTGGAAATAACGCTGATGAGGTAGTCCTCTACCGGTAGGGTGTTAATAGCCACAATTTTCTCTTCTTCCACTACCAATTTGAGTGTACCGCTGAATATTTGTGTCTCTTGTCGTTCCCAATGGAAGTTGATACCGATGGTCACGTCGTAGAGCGAGAATGACGCGAATTTCTCTTTTGGCGTGAAAGTGAGTTCTCTGTAGATATTTCCATTCCAAAGGATACCGCCTTCGCAGTACTCAACGGTTTGTTCTCCTCTAACAAGACTGCCTTTGGCTGAATAGGTGGCGTTCAATGAGAAGTGAATCTGTTCGCCACTCATGATACCTACGTTGACATCCGGTTCGAAAGTCTCCTTTTCTTTATCGTGGTCTGATGTGTCGTTCTTGTCCTCGCCCTCTTCGCCTATCAGGTTCTCAATGACGGGTCTCAGTTCCTTTTCGTTCAAAGTTACTTCCTGTAGGATACTTTTTGCTCTGTCGGCAGTTATTTCTTGGAAGTCCTCTTCGCGAGGCGTGATAATCAGTCCACCCATATCCAAAGCTCCCGGACTGATGAGCAACTGCGATGCAGAACTTGGGAAATAGCATGCCGGGCGGTGTTTCTTTCGTGGGAAGATGACGATGACCAATTCATCTTCACGTCCGGCCGACCAGCTCTGTCGCCAACACAATATGTTCATGCGTGGTTCGCTCTCTCCGTCAAATAGCGGTAAGGCGTGATGGAGCTTTTCAAAAAGCAAGCAAGGTTGTTCTGCCGGCCGAGTCAGTATGACGAATGCCGGGCATACGTAATTTTTCAAAAGGAACAGTCCGCAATTGGGGTTCTGTGCCAAAATCTCCTCCATACCTTCTTCCTGCCCGGGTTGCAAAGGATAGATTTTTTCCAATGCCATTTCGTAGTTCTTCCAATCGCGTTCAAGGGGTAACACACCGCGCTGACCGGCTTGGAAGTGCATGTGGTCGGGTGCTGATGCACCGCATACCGGTCCGTTGTAAAAGAACAGATAGCCCGGAGCTTCCCATGCCATGTTGCGTAAAGCGCTGAAGTGTGGCAATACGGTTTGTGGCGTATGTCTGCGGGTCGGTATGGTAAAGTGTTTCGGTAGGATAGGGAAAGGATTGACCAAAAGTTGGTAATCACCGTCAATCGGCAATGCGCTTTGTTCCTCCGGTCGGTTCAGGTCGCAAAGGAAACATGGTCGCTTGGCGATGGCTCTTTTGGTGATGCTCGCACCGGTCGAAACGATGCGTGCCGGATTATATTGAGCGGCCAAATTATGGTCTTCGCAACCTATCTCTTTGACTTGAACCTTCTTAAGGTCTTCAAATCTCAGACGTGCCTCTTCCCATTCCGTCATTTGATGTTCAAAGAAGTTGTCCATGTCCTCTTCGGTCAGCGAATGTTTCCAATACTGATTCAAGCGTTGACGTGCCTGTACCTCTATGGTGCGTAACCGGTCTTTGTAGAAATTGTTCGCATTGACTTTCTCGATGCTCAATGCGGCATCGGAGTTGCCCTCCCATCGGCGACACAAGTACAGTTCGTCGTAGATGCGTCCGATGCGGTAGAAACGTGAGAAACACAAGCCTAATGCATAGTCTTCACCGTAGCTCGTGTTGGGAATCTGCAACTTTCTCAGAATAGGAGTGTAGAAAGCGCGAGGCGCACCAAGCCCGTTGATGCGCAAGGCATTGTTACGACCGTTGTCGGGTGTCCATTCCTTATGGTCGATAAGTCCCGGCGGAAGCGTCTGCAACGAAAAGTCAGTCATTCGGTAAGAGCCGATGACCATTGCCGCTTTCTCTTTATAGAATGTATCGACGATGCGTTGGAGTGTCTTCGGTGAACTGTAGAGGTCGTCCGAGTCCAACTGTACGACGAAGCGTCCGCAGTTTTCATGATGTACGGCGGTGTTCCAACACCCCCCAATGCCAAGGTCGTTACGTTCGGGAATGATATGAACCACTCTCTTGTCGTCGGCATAACGTTCAATAGCTTCGGTCGTACCGTCGGTAGAGTGATTGTTGACAATGATAAGGTTGAACTTGAAATTCGTTTCTTGTGACAGCACACTTTGAATCGCATCGTCTATTGTTTTGACTCTGTTCCTTACCGGGATGACAACGGACGCTTCCATCTCAAAATCCTCCGTATCGAACTTGATGTCGTCAAACTCATTAGGAGCTAAGTATGCGCCAATTGTTTTGAGATGTTCGGTACATACTTTTTCCATTTCAATTTGAACCTGCCTGTTCTTCGGGTCCACGTAGTCAAAGTTCTTTTCTCCGCTTTTGCGTTGGTCGGTTTCCACTTCAGTGTATAAATACTCATTGAGGTGAAGCAACTCGCCATACCGACTCATGAACAAACGGAAGTCGTACCACCCTGCGAATTGGTAATTGTTGACATTCTCTTGCTTGAGATATGCTTTCAGACACTCGGTACGAACCAACACCAACGAACCGAAATCGAAATCGTCGCGCAAACTGCCTGCTTGATAGTCAATCAGAGGTTTGTTGCACCTTTCGCCATTCATTATTGCATAATGGTCGGCATATACCATGACGGCATTCGTGTCGTCAGCAACCCGTATGAGTCGTTCCAAAGCATGGTAACCTAATGTGAGGGGCAGATTTTTGAAATAAATCAGGCAGTAATCCGCCTCACTATGTTCGCCAATAGCTTTGAGCGTTTCGGTGCTGAACATATTTTTGATAGGCAGTTGCCCTTCGCAGAATGAGGCTTGACTACCTTCGGGAATCAGTTGGAATATGTGGTTGACAAAACTGTCGGCTTGCAGCGATTGACTCAATGCTGTGCAATCCGCTTCCGTTCCTGACGGAATAAAACAGTCTATGCGAGGTAAAAGTTGTGTTGATTTCATACTTAAAAAAGTCTTAATACTTGCAAATATAGCAATAGAAGTCCAATCTTGTGAAAGTTTTGTCTTTTTTTCCTTAACTTTGTCTGCAAATAAATAAATATGGAGATGAGCGAAGGCGTAAAACAATCTTTGTTGGGCATGACACTGTCGGAACTGAAACAAGTGGCGCACGACATGGGGATGCCGGCATTTGCAGCAAAGCAAATGGCAGAGTGGTTGTATCGTAAACACGTGTCAAGTATTGATGATATGACCAATATTTCGGCGAAAAACCGTGCTTTGATGAATGAACGCTATCAGGTAGGTTGCTCAGCCCCTGTTGATTGTCAACGCTCGGTCGATGGTACGGTGAAGTATCTGTATCGCACTAAAGAGGGTGGTTATATTGAAACCGTTTATATCCCCGACGGCGACCGTGCTACGTTGTGCGTATCATCACAAGTCGGTTGTCGTATGAATTGCCGTTTCTGCATGACGGGAAAACAAGGTTTTGCAGGACATCTGACAGTGACGGACATCCTGAATCAGATATACTCGTTGCCGGAGAAGGACACGCTGACCAACGTTGTTTTTATGGGGCAAGGAGAACCTTTTGACAATTTGGACAACGTGTTGCGTGCCACCGAACTGCTGACAGCCGATTATGGCTATGCTTGGAGCCCCAAGCGCATTACGGTCTCCACGGTTGGTTTGCGAAAGGGATTGAAGCGATTCCTTGACGAGAGCGAATGTCATCTTGCCATCAGTCTGCATAACCCGTTCCATGAACAACGCGCCCGACTCATGCCGGCGGAGAACAGCTATCCTCTGCAGGAAATGTTGGACCTTTTGCGCCAGTATGATTTCACGCATCAGCGTCGTTTATCGTTCGAGTATATCATGTTCGAGGGAGTAAACGACACGATGGCCCATGCCAAAGAGTTGTTGCGGTTGTTGAATGGTTTGGAGTGCAGGATGAACCTCATTCGTTTCCATACCATCCCCGATGTGGAACTGAAAGGAACCACCGACGCAGGCATTTTGAAGTTTCGCGATTATCTGACCGGTCACGGGCTGTTCTCAACCATCCGTGCATCGAGAGGGCAGGATATATATGCGGCATGCGGACTGTTGAGCACCGCTAAGCAACAAGGACAGAATATTTAAAACATAACATAAGGATTATGAAAAAACTGGTATTTAACGTATTGATATTAGTGGTCGCCTCTTTATTGACTGCTTCATGCGGTGAGGCATTTATGATGCCATCGTCAAGTGGTCGTCCTTACGAGGTAATGGTGGTCATTGACGATTCCATGTGGCAACGTCCGGCGGGACGAGCTTTGTTCGACGTACTGGACACAGATGTGCCGGGATTGCCGCAGCCCGAACGCTCGTTCCATATCTCGCAGACCGACCCGCGTCGGTTCAGTCGGACACTGAACATCTTCCGTAATATCATAAAGGTAGAAATAGATGCGGCGCAGTACTCTCAAACAAAAATCAAGTATGCGAAGGACGTATATGCCCATCCGCAAGTCGTGATGACGATACAAAGCCCTAGTGAGGCGGATTTTGCGTCATATATGAAACAACATTCTCAGGATATTATCGATTTTTTCGGTAAGGTAGAGATGAACCGTTTGGCCGACGATTTGGAGAAGAAACATTCAACAGTAGTATCGCAACTAGCCAATGAGATTTTTGGTTGTGAGTTCTGGGCACCGAACGAAATCAAAAGTTATAAAAAAGGTAAGGACTTTTTCTGGACCTCGTCCGATGGTGCTTCGTCGTTGGTCAACATTTGTATGTACTCCTATCCTTATGAAGGACCGGAGACGTTCAATAAAGCCTATGTGATAGCCAAGAGAGATTCAGTGATGAAAGCTAACATTCCCGGAGCCAAACCGTATATGTATATGGCGACAGATACCCTCTGCACTTCAGTGAAGCCCATAGTTATCAAGGACCAATATGCTATGGAGATGCGCGGACTGTGGATTATGCAAAACGATGGTATGGGTGGCCCTTTTGTCAGTCATTCACGCGTAGATACAGACAACAACCGTGTGATTGTGGTCGAAGGCTTTGTCTTCGCCCCCGAAAAGATGAAACGCGGTTTGATACGCCGTTTGGAAGGCTCGCTCTACACATTATGCTTACCGGGAGAGACGGCTCGTGAATTGAAAGCCACCATGCCTGAATTGGAGGTAGTGGTCAATAAAGAAAAGAACTAAACAAAGATAAATTATGAAAAATGGGAAAATCTGTGTAGGTATTACACATGGAGATATAAACGGAGTCGGATATGAAGTCATTTTGAAGATTTTCAGCGAACCGACCATGTTGGAACTTTGTACCCCTGTCATTTATGGCTCGCCCAAGGTGGCAACCTATCATCGTAAGGCGATGGAACTAACCACCAATTTTGTTACGATACAGGATGCGAAAGAGATGGTGGACGGTCGTCTGAATTTGGTGGATTGTATTGTCGATGAGGTGAAGATTGATTTCGGTCAACCTACGGAAGAGAGTGGTAAGGCTGCCCTGCTGGCATTGGAAAAAGCAATGGCCGATTACAAGAAAGGACTGTTCGACGTCCTCGTTACCGCGCCAATCAATAAGTCTGCCATTCAAAGTGATGCGTTCCGTTTTCCGGGACATACGGAATATATCCAGGCACGGGTAGGAGAGGGACAAGAGGCTTTGATGATTTTGATGAACGATGTGATGCGCATAGCTTTGGTCACCACTCATCTGCCCATTCGTGACATCGCTTCAGCCATAACGAAGGAGGCGATTATGAATAAGATTCGCATCTTCTATGAGACACTGCGAAAGGATTTCAATGTTTCCAAACCACGCATAGCCGTGTTAGCCTTGAATCCGCATGCCGGCGACAATGGTCTGCTAGGCAGTGAGGAGCAAGATATTATCATCCCTGCCATGCAAGAAATGGAAGCAGAGGGTATCATGTGTTTCGGTCCTTATGCTGCCGATGGTTTCTTTGGCAACAAGACTTATGAGTACTTCGATGGCGTATTGGCGATGTATCACGATCAGGGTCTGGCACCTTTCAAGGCATTGGCGATGGAAAGTGGTGTGAACTACACTGCCGGTTTGCCAATAGTTCGCACTTCGCCCGACCATGGCACAGCATACGATATAGCCGGACAAGGTAAGGCAGATGAGGCCTCCATGCGTCAAGCCATCTATACGGCGTTGGATATCTATCGTAACCGTCAGCGTTATGAGGAAGCGTATGCCAATCCACTTCAAAAGCTCTATCACGACCGCCGCGACGATAGTGACAAACTGAAACTGAATACTGCCGAGGAGTAGGATGAAACCTCTTTACCGCAACATCTTTTTAGGTGTCGGTGTGGTGGCTATTGTCATCATGCTTCTGACATCAGATATGTCGTATGCCGATTTATGGGACAATATCCGTCGTGCAGGTTATTGGTTTCCTGCCGTGCTTGCGCTATGGATATTCCTGTATTTGGGCAACGCTTGGTCGTGGTCCGTCATCATCAATGATGGCTCTGCACCCAAAGTACCTTATCAAAAGGTGTATAAATATACCATCAGTGGTTTCGCGTTAAACTATGTAACACCGGTGGGACTGTTGGGCGGTGAACCCTATCGCATTATGGAACTGACGCCTTATGTCGGTGCGGCGAAAGCCACCTCAAGCGTCATCTTGTTTGCCATGATGCACATTTTTTCTCATTTTTGTTTTTGGTCTTTTTCAGTACTGCTTTATTTGTTTTTGTATGGCAGTACGATGTCAGTCGCTATGGCGGTATTCATGGCGATATGCGTTGCTTTTTGCTCTTTCGGTATATATTTCTTTATGAAAGGATATAAGAACGGTTTGGCGATGAAAGCTCTGCGCATCCTTTCCCATATTCCCGGTCTGCGTTCCAAATTGAAAGGTTTTATCAGCAGCAAGGAAGCTTCCATCCGTAAGGTCGATGAACAGATAGCAGCCTTGCATGCGCAACGTAAAACGACCTTCTACTTGTCGCTGTTCATTGAATTTGCCGTGCGAATGGCAGGTTGTCTTGAGATACAATTCATTCTGATGATACTCACAGACCATGTGTCGTATTGGGATTGTGTGCTGTTGCAAGCTTTTACCTCTTTGTTCTCCAATCTTTTCTTTTTTGTCCCCATGAGTATGGGGGCTCGTGAGGGTGGTTTTGCTTTGGCAGTCGGTGGGTTATCTTTGTCTGGAGCTTATGGTGTTTATGCCAGTTTGTTGATTCGTGTTCGTGAATTGGTATGGATAGCCATCGGTTTGATTCTAATAAAAATTGGCAATTCAAGAGCAATCAATTAGCTCATAAATCCAATGAAAAATCTGTGATATATGGTGAAACATCATGTTTCACTCTGAAAACCGCATCTACAAAGGGGTTTCGGAACAAAATGAAACATGAAACATGATTTAAACGCTATTGTAAATGCGCGCGTACGCGCGCGAGAGTAGTTTCAGAGAAATTTAGTTCCCAAATCAAGGTACTTTCGTTGTGAAAATGACGGACGTTCGTCGTTAAAACGCAAGACGTCTGTCGTCGCGACGGCGGACGTCCGCCATTTTTGTGAGAATTTGTATTCTTATTAGGTTGTGTTTCTTCTCCCAAAAGGGGCAATACAGCAAAAAAACGGATTTTTTAAAAATATAATCAATATTTTTGATATGTAGGCAAACAAGCCTTGATAAGTTCCATTACTTTATTGTATTCATCTTCACTGCATAAAGCTTTCTCATAAAATTCTCTTCCTCTACTAGACATATAGTTAGCATAAGTTCTACCGAAATAATCTATTTTAGCATATTCAATACCATCAAAGGTGGCGTCTTTATACCAATAATTATTATTTACTTTTTTATAGCCATCTTTCTTTATGGATTCAATTCCAAGACCTAGGCTATTATAGTACTTTACTAGATCTGTATTTATACTAAATTCTACACTTTTTCCTTTGCTTATTGTCATCTCGCCATTGGATGATATTTGGTATGGAGCTATCCTATAAGAAGCATATTTGCAACAAACGTATCCCTTACCATTAAAATCAGGTACGGTGAAAAATAATGTATAACGGTCACTTATATATTTATAACCTTCTATAGATTCTCTTACCAATTCTCCATATAGCGCATCATATTGCTCTTTTTTACGATTTTCCAACTCTGTTTTATAAGCTTCACCTTCTTTGTTAATGAACTCTTGAACTTCTTTAGCATAAATGCCATTGGGGTATAATTTCATGTAAGTTTCAGCTTGTGTGAATTTCTCTACAATATCGGCGCTTGTTGTTATTATAGAATAACTTTCTTCTTGGGCACCTAAATCTTCCATTTTTGCTTGAACCTTATCATAATGTTCAGTCGGTGCATCGGGGAAATCAGCTAAAAATTGGCTTAAAATCTCAATGTCATTGGAAGATATGGTCATATTATACTTCTCGTTTTCCAACTTACTTTTTACACTGTCTAAATGTTCAGCCGGTGCATCAGGAAACTCTGTTAAATATTGACTTAATACTTCTACATCACTAGAAGACATTGCATTTTTATATGCTTCGCCTTCATTTTTACATGCACTAAATACTAAAGCTCCCAAAAGAGCCATTAAAATTAATTTTACTTTCATAATAATATAATTTAAGTTATTTATAAATTAGGCCTTTCGGCTTTTCTTTTATTTTCGTAGTATTTATTAATGACCTTTCTAGATATAAGATGTTATTATCTGTCAACCATGAATATTTTGATTCAACTCTTCAATAATCATTGATTTTTTCGCTACAAAAATATACTAAAAAAAATGAAAAAGCCTTGTCCTTTTTGCCCTTGTTGGGTAAAACATCATTTTTTTTTAATTTTTCTCAATCCTTTTATGTTTACGGTCTTGTACCTTATTATATTATTCTTCCTTTTTCGTTGATTATTCCATTGCTTTTATGTAATTTTGCCCGCAATCTTGTTTTAAGTATCTATGAATTTATCAGAAGTTCAAGCACAAAAAAGAAGATATGGTATCGTGGGAAACTCCGAAGGAGTGAATCATGCCGTGAATGTCGCTTTACAAGTGGCAAAGACCGACTTGTCGGTTCTTATTACCGGTGAAAGCGGAGTAGGAAAGGAGGCGATACCACGTATCATCCATGACAATAGTTTGCGGAAGAGTAAAAAATACTTTGCTGTGAACTGCGGTTCTATCCCGGAAGGTACAATTGATTCAGAATTGTTCGGTCATGAGAAAGGCGCGTTTACCGGTGCGGTGGGAGAGCGTGAAGGTTATTTCGGAGCTGCCAATGGCGGAACGCTTTTCTTGGACGAAGTGGGTGAGTTGCCTTTGGCAACACAGGCCCGTTTGTTGCGCGTGCTGGAAACAGGAGAATATATCCGTGTGGGGTCAAGCGAAGTAAGGAAGACGGATGTGCGTATCGTGGCGGCAACGAATGTGAATATGGCGAAAGCCATTCGCGACGGTCGTTTTAGAGAAGACTTGTTCTACCGTTTGAACACCATCCCTATTAAAATGCCGGCTTTGCGTGAGAGGGGGGATGACGTGGTGTTGTTGTTTAAGAAGTTCGCCATGGATACGGCCGAAAAATATAATATGCCTGAGCCGGTGGAACTGACGGAAGCAGCGCAGATGCGTTTGAAGAAATATCCTTGGCCGGGAAATGTGCGCCAACTCAAGAACCTGACAGAACAAATCTCTATCCTTTCGCCTGAGCGTGTCATCACACCGGAGGTGTTGGATGATTATGTGCCCGACACACCGACATCGCATGACATTGTCCCTGTGAATACGAGAAACGAATCGCATAGTTTTGAGAATGAACGTGAGATTCTTTATAAGATTCTGTTCGATTTGAGAAACGACGTGATGGAACTGAAGAAGCAGATGCAGTCGCAAAGAGGGGCGGCAGACATGACCGGAGTGCCGATGAAGTCGTCACAACAAGAACGTCCGATAACTTACTACCATCAAGATGTGACTTATCCGGTGGCGCATACCTCTAAAAACGACGAGGAATTCCAAACGCCGGAGGAGTATATCGAGGAGACATTGTCGTTGGACGACTGGGAACGTCAGATGGTGATAAAGGCTTTGGAGAAGAATAAAGGAAAACGGAAATTGGCTGCTCAAGATTTGAAAATTTCCGAGCGAACACTCTATCGTAAAATAAAGGAATATGGATTGGATAAAGACTTTGATGAATAAAGGAAAGTTGTTGGGCGCCTTGTGCCTGGTTTTCGTGTTGATGGCTTGTTCCATTTCATATAAATTTAATGGGGCTTCCATTGATTATACGAAGACCAAGACCATACAGATATCCCAATTCCCCATCCGCTCCGCCTATGTGTGGGGACCGATGCAGGCTATCTTCAACAATCAACTGACGGATATTTATGCGCGTCAGACCAAGTTGAGACAGGTGAACCGAAATGGTGATTTGCAGATTTCCGGTGAAATTGTGGAGTACAGTCAGTTTAACAAGGCGGTGGCAGCTGATGGTTATTCGGCTCAAACGCAGTTGAAGATGACTGTGAATGTACGTTTCGTAAACAACCAAAATCACGATGAGGACTTCGAGCAACGATTCAGCGCAACCACACAGTACGATTCGTCGTTGCAGTTGAATGCCGTTCAGGAGGAGTTGGTGACCCAGATGGTTAAGGATATTGTGGATCAAATATTCAATGCTACAGTGGCAAACTGGTAATGCTAGACTTTAAAGGAAATGGAATCAAGATTGTCCGAATATATCAAGCATCCTGAGATGTTGAACAGGGAAACGCTCCCAAACTTGCGTAGGTTGGTGGAGGAGTATCCTTATTTTCAACCGGCGCGGTTATTGTATTTGCGTAACCTTTATCAGATGCACGATGCGGCGTTTGATAAGGAACTGCGTAAGGCATCTATTTATTTGACCGACCGCACGACATTGTTTATGTTGATAGAAGGCGATAATTATAAGGTGGAACCGGTCAAGAAGCATCAAGCGAAAGTGGAGCGCGAAGAGAGTGCGCCCGAACGTACCGGTTCATTGATAGACTCATTCTTGGCTAATATCCCGGAGGAGAAACCGAAACGCAGAGTCAAGGCGGATGCTTCGACCGATTATATTGCTTATCTGATGCAGACGGAAGGAACATTGGATAGGATTGAGGCGACACCTACCATGCATCATCAGGACTTGATAGATAGTTATATTGACCAGGGGGATAAGCGCATTGTGCTGTCCGACCAACCGGACGAGGAACTGCAGACTCCGCAGATAGAGGATGTTAGTGTTGATGAGAATGAGGATTATTTCACAGAAACATTGGCAAAAATATACATAAAACAAGGGCGATATACAAAGGCGATTGAAATTATAAGAAGATTAAGTTTGAAATATCCAAAAAAAAATCGTTACTTTGCAGACCAAATTCGTTTCTTGGAGAAATTGATAATAAACAACAAAAATAAAAACTCTTAAAAATGTACACATTATTAGTTATTTTTATCGTGATTCTTGCGGTACTGATGTGTCTGGTCGTAATGATTCAGGAGTCTAAAGGTGGTGGCTTGGCTTCCAGCTTTTCTGCGTCAAATCAGATTATGGGTGTTCGTAAGACAACCGATATTATTGAGAAAATTACATGGGGCTTGGCAGTGGGTATCATTGTGTTGAGCATTCTGTCTGTGTATTTCATCCCGACTGCAACCGTTGAAGGTTCGGCTATGATGAAAGCGGCAACTGAACAACAAGCTACAAACGCTAACAATTTGCCGGGCTTTGGCGCTAGTCAAACACCGCAAACTGCTCCGGCAGTTCCTCAGGCAACTGAGACACCGGCTGCAACAGAGCAAGCTCAGTAAGACGAGGCGAGCATGGCTCGCTTTGACTTGGAAATAAAAGACGTGCATTGTTTCACATGATGAAAGATGCACGTCCTTTTTTTTGTGTTGATATAACTATCGTTTGATATTAACTCCACAAAAGCCCGCAAATTTGTTATCCCGGCAGAGCGAAGCGACGAGAAATCTCATGTGTCAATGTTGAGATTCCTCCCTTCGGTTTGGAATGAACACGAAACTTTAATAGCGTGTTTCTATTTTGACACAGCTCCACGTTCGAGATGACAAGTACACCAACTACAATATAATGTTACGGATTGGTGCGAACTAATTTTTCTTTTAGGAATTGCCCCGTGTGGCTTGAAGGGCAGGCTGCGATGTCCTCGGGCGTACCACAGATGACCAAATTACCACCTTGAGCGCCGCCTTCCGGTCCGAGGTCGATGATGTGGTCGGCACATTTGATGACATCCATGTTATGCTCTATAATGATGAGCGTATGCCCACGTTCTATAAGAGCGTCAAAGGCTGCAAGCAAACGCTTGATGTCGTGGAAGTGTAAACCTGTGGTAGGTTCGTCGAAGATAAATATTGTTGGTTCCGTCTTTTCCATTCCGATATAGTACGCCAACTTGACACGTTGGTTCTCTCCACCGGAAAGTGTGCTTGAGGATTGTCCTAATTTAATGTAACCAAGTCCGACATCTTGTAATGGTTGCAGTTTCTTGACAATCTTGTTCTCGTTGTGCTGACTAAAGAATTCTATGGCTTGATTGACGGTCATGTTAAGCACATCGTAAATGTTTTGTCCTTGAAACTTCACTTCAAGGATGTCGCTCTTGAATCGTTTGCCATGGCAAGACTCACATTCCAATATCAAATCGGCCATAAACTGCATTTCAACTGTTACAGTGCCTTCGCCTTTACACTCCTCACATCTTCCGCCTTCGGTGTTGAAAGAAAAGAATCCGGCAGTGAATCCCATTTGTTGAGCGAGCGGTTGCGCTGCGAAAAGGCGTCTGATGTCATCGTAAGCCTTGACGTAAGTGACAGGATTGCTACGTGTTGATTTACCGATAGGGTTTTGATCGACAAACTCAATGTTGCGAACCATTTTGAGGTCTCCTTCCAATGATACGAACTCTCCCGGTCGGTCGGTTACCTCGTCAAAATTGCGTTTCATGGCACGGTAGAAGATGTCGCGAACGAGTGAGGATTTGCCGGAACCACTGACGCCGGTGACTACCGTCATGACATTAAGCGGGAATTTCACGTCAATACCTCGAAGATTGTTGGCGCGTGCGCCCTTGACTTCGATGTAATTGCTCCATGGCCGGTGACTTGTGGGGCATTCAATGATTTCCTGTCCTGTCAGATATTTTACGGTATAACTTTGTGTCTCTTGTGGTTTTTCGGTTAGTATCTGTTGCAAGTCGCCTTCAAAGACAACCTCACCGCCTAAGCGTCCGGCTTTCGGACCGATATCGATGATATAGTCGGCTGCTCTGATGATTTCCTCGTCATGCTCGACTACTATCACAGTGTTGCCGAGTGCTTGCAACTGTCTCAATACTCCAATCAGTTTGTCTGTGTCCTTGCTGTGAAGTCCTATACTCGGTTCGTCCAAGATGTATAGCGAACCTACAAGGCTGCTGCCTAAAGAGGTGGCAAGGTTGATACGCTGACTTTCTCCACCGGAAAGGGTGTTGCTTAAACGGTTCAATGTAAGATATCCCAATCCGACATCTAAAAGGAAATTCAAGCGATTGTTGATTTCTGTCATCAGTCGTTGGGCTATTTGTTGTTCGTGGTCAGTCAGTTGTAACTGATCGAAAAAACGTTTCAGTTCAACAATGGATAGGTCCACTAAATCGGAAATGGAGCGTCCGCCAATTTTAACGTAACCGGCTTCGGGACGGAGACGTGTACCGTGGCATTTAGGACAAATGGTCTTGCCTCTGTAGCGTGCCAACATGACACGGTATTGTATCTTGTATTGGTTCTCTTCCAACATCTTGAAGAAGCGGTCGATGCTCACTTCTTCTTTTGACGAACTGTCGTTGTTCGCACCGTGCCATAACAGGTCTTTCTGTTCCTGAGTCAGTTTGTAGTATGGTTCAAATATCGGGAAGTTGTACTTGACTGCCCTACGGCAAAATTCATTCTTCCATTCGCTCATTTTTTCACCGCGCCAGCATACAACTGCACCGTCATATACGCTGAGTGCCGAGTTGGGGATGACTAATTTCTCGTCAATACCCATTACTTTTCCAAATCCTTCGCAAACGGGACAGGCTCCTATGGGTGAATTGAATGAGAAAAGGTTGTCGGTGGGTTCTTCAAAGGTAATGCCGTCGGCTTCAAAACGCATGGAGAAACTATGCGTGATGCCGGAGGGGTAAAAGCGCAGCAGGCACTCGCCGTTTCCTTCGTAGAATGCCGTTTCGGTGGAATCTACTAAGCGGGCAATGGCGTCTTTGCTGTCGTCGCAACTCATTCTGTCAATGAGTAAATAGATAGTATGTGTGGCGGTACTGATACTTGGATCTTTTCCTAACTCCTGCATGAAATCTTCTATACGAACCACTTCGCCATTGACCTCAATGCGTGAGAATCCTTGTTTGAAGTCGCTGTCAAGTTGCTGTAACAAGGTACGACCTTCGCGAATCAATATCGGGGCGAGAACGGTAAATCGAGTACCTTTGGTGTATGAGAGCATACACTGTACGATGTCCTCTGTAGAATGTTTCTTGACCTCTTGTCCGCTGATGGGGGAGAAAGTACGGCCGATGCGAGCATATAATAGACGGAGGTATTCGTAGATTTCTGTTGATGTCCCAACGGTGGAACGTGGATTCCTACTGCTCACTTTTTGCTCAATGGCAATGGCGGGGGGGATGCCTTTGATGTAGTCACATTCCGGTTTGCTCATGCGTCCGAGAAATTGTCGGGCATAGGATGACAGACTCTCAACATACCGTCGTTGTCCCTCTGCGTACAGTGTGTCAAATGCCAGGGAAGACTTTCCCGAACCGGAAAGTCCTGTGATGACAATCAGTTTGTTGCGTGGAATGGTCAAGTCGATATTTTTCAGATTATTGACCCTTGCACCTTTGATTTGTATGTTCTCGTTCATGAGCCGATGGTATTATGAATAGGCAAAGATACGATAAAGAAACGGAAATGATGTCAGAATAGGCAGATAAGATTCAGGGATTTTTATTCAAGTTAAATTGAAAACGTAAGAAAAGCAGATGATTGTTTGCGTTACATAAGCCTTTTGTTGTATTTTTGTACACAAATATCATTCGCAATGACTAAGAAATCATTATTTGTTTTGTTGCTGTCGTTGTGCAGTCTCGGACTGTCAGCGCAGTTGTCGCCCAAACGTGAGTTTCGTGGGGCATGGATTCAGTGTGTGAATTATCAGTTTATGAATATGGGCACGGCTAAAATGCAGAGTACGCTTACTCATCAACTGAATGAACTACAGAAATGTGGTATCAATGCAATATTGTTTCAAGTGCGCCCTGAGTTCGACGCTTTATATGCCAGCAGTTTTGAACCGTGGAGCCGTTATCTCACCGGTAAGCAGGGCGAAGCCCCACAACCTTATTGGGACCCTTTGCAATGGATGATAGAACAGTGTCATGCAAGGGGTATGGAGTTACATGCGTGGATTAACCCTTACCGTGCCAAGACAAAAGGAACGAAAGAATTGGCGAAGACACATCCGTACTTCCGTCATCCTGAGCGTTATTTTGAATATGCGGGGCAGTTGATTATGGATCCCGGAATACCGGAGAACAGGGATTATATCTGTAATGTGGTGACAGACATATTGCTACGCTACGATGTGGATGGAATACATATAGACGATTATTTCTATCCTTATCCGGATGGCGGTAAACCTATTCCTGACGATCGGACTTATGCAAAATATGGGCAAGGTATGGAACGTGGTGATTGGCGTAGGGATAATGTGAACAAATTCATCTGTCAATTGTATGATTGTGTGCATGAGATAAAGCCATGGGTGAAGTTTGGTGTTTCTCCTTTCGGGATTTATCGTAACATGAAGAATGACCCTAAAAGAGGTAGCAATACGAGAGGATTGCAAAACTATGACGACCTGTATGCGGATGTACTGAAATGGGTGGATGAAGGTTGGGTGGACTATAACATACCGCAAGTCTATTGGGAGATAGGACATTCGGCTGCTGATTATGATACGCTGATTCGTTGGTGGAGCGAACATGCTTCGTCACGTCCGTTGATAATCGGTCAGGATGTGGATAGGACCGTAGCAAAAGCCGACCCTGTTGATCCGAAAAAGCATCAAATGGAACGTAAGATGAAATTGCAACGCACCTTGCCTAATATTGAAGGAAGTTGTCAATGGTATGCTAAAGCGGTGGTGGATAATAAAGGTAATTATGGTACCATGTTGCGTGAGAAATATCATCGTTATCCTGCTCTGCAACCTGAAATGCCTTGGATAGACAAGAAAGCTCCGAAAAAAGTGCGTAAGTTGACCGCTATCTGGACGGAGGACGGATATATGTTGTTCTGGTATGCGCCACGTGGTAAAAAGGAAATGGATAAAGCCCGTCAGTATGTCATTTATCGTTTCGTGGATGGCGAGAAGGTGGACCTAAAATATGCCGAGAATATCGTGGCCATCACCTCCAATACTTTCTACAAATTACCATATGATGACGGAAAGATAAAGTACACCTATGTGGTGACTGCCCTTGACCGTTTGCACAACGAGTCAAAAATGGCGAAAAAGAAAATACGTTTGTAAGAGAATAAAAAATCCCGTTTACGCAATAGTAAGCGGGATTCTTTATAATATTCAGAATGTTTAGTTGCTGAACGTTAAACCATCTGATGTGGCATCTACCATGATGGGACGTGTGCGGTCGATATCTTGTGCCAAAAGAGTCTTAGACAAGTCGTTCAACAAATAGCGTTGGATCGCTCTTTTTACAGGGCGTGCTCCAAACTCAGGATTGTAACCGGCATGAGCGAGGAAGTTGAGAGCATTCTCAGACAGTTGTAACGTGATGCCATTGTCTTCCAGCATTTTCGTTATTCCGCCAATCTGCAAACGAACCACTTGCTTGATTTCCTTCTCATTCAAAGGTAGGAACATGATGGTTTCGTCTATACGGTTGAGGAACTCCGGACGAATGGTCTTTTTGAGCATGTTCATCACTTCCTCCTTGGTCTCTTCAATCAGTGATTCTCGATACTGAGGCGTACTGCTCTCTGTGAGTTTTTCGAACTGACTCTGTATGTAACCACTACCCAAATTGCTTGTCATAATGATGATGGTATTTTTGAAATTGACTGTGCGCCCTTTGTTGTCCGTCAGTCTGCCATCGTCAAGAACTTGTAGCAAGATGTTGAATACGTCGGGGTGTGCTTTTTCTATCTCGTCGAACAAGACAACAGAGTAGGGCTTGCGTCTTACAGCTTCGGTCAGTTGACCACCTTCATCATAACCAACGTATCCCGGAGGGGCGCCAATCAAACGACTCACGCTGAATTTCTCTTGATACTCTGACATATCAATACGTGTCATCAATGTTTCGTCGTCGAACAAGTATTCAGCAAGAGCTTTAGCAAGTTCTG